>NZ_BBPI01000001.1 GCF_000787715.1 Sphingomonas parapaucimobilis NBRC 15100 | reverse complement strand
GGCGATGCCCCACCCCAACTGCTCCCCTGAAGGGGAGGGGCTAAAACCGTGCAATGCTGATCGCTTTCAACTCTGGGATACAGAGCAGTACTTAACTCCGATCAGCCTGAGCGAAGTCGAAGGCCAAGGGAATCCCGCCGCCCCAAACCAACGGCGGGAGTGCCCAGATCACGCCACTCCGTTCGCCATCAGATCCCGCAATGCCTCGTGGAAGGTCGCGATCGCTGCCAGATTAAACCCGGCGATGTTGATCCGCCCCGACCCAGCCATATAGATCGCATGACGATCGCGCAGCCATTCCACCTGCGTCGGCGACAGGGGCAGGGTTGCGAACATGCCCTTGCCATGCGCCACCGCCGCCAGTTCGATCGTCCCGATGCGCCCCCCGGCGGCCAGCGCCGCGCGCAGGCTGGCAAGTCGCTGGCGCATCGCCTCCAGTTCGTTGCGCCATTCGGCGGTCAGGGCTTCGTCTTCCAGGATGATGCGGACGATCGCCGCGCCGTGATCCGGCGGCATCGACCAGTTAGCCCGCGCCAGGGAAAGCAGGTTGGAGAAGACGGTCGCCCCGCTGTCCCGGTCCGGCGTGATGGCGAACAGCGCTCCGGTGCGCTCGCGATACAGGCCGAAATTCTTGTCGCAGGAATAGGCGAGCAGCGCCTCCGGCACCGCCGCCAGGATGGTACGCGCTCCCTCGGCATCCACATCGAAGCCGTCGCCCAGCCCCTGATAGGCGAGATCGACGACCGGCAGCAGCCCATGTTCGGCGACCAGCGACGCGATGGCGTTCCAGCCCGCCGCATCGGGATCGATCCCGATCGGGTTGTGGCAGCATCCGTGCAACAGGACGGCATCGCCTGCCTCCGCTCCGCCCAGGCCACTCAGGAAGCCGTCCAGATCGAAGCTCTGGCTGGTCAGGTCGTAACAGGGGATCATCGCCGGTTCGACCCCGGCCTGGCGGAACAGCGGCGCATGGTTGGCCCAGCTGGGGCTGCCGATCCAGATACGCGCGACACCCGCGCGTGCCAGCAGTTCGGCGGAGAGGCGCAGCGCCCCGGTGCCGCCCGGCGTCTGAAGCCCGACGACCCGCTCGGCCGCGATCGTGTCGCCAAGCACCAGCGTCGCCAGCGCGCGAACGAAGCCGGTATCACCCTCCGGCCCCAGATAGGATTTGCTCGACTGTTCGCTCAGCAGCCGGGCTTCGGCCGCCTTCACCGCCGTCATGACGGGCGTGCGACCTTCCTCGTCGCGAAAGACGCCGACGCCCAGGTCGATCTTGTCGGGACGCGGGTCGGCGGCGTGCTGGCCGATGATGCGCAGCAAGGGATCGTCGGGTTGGCGGGTGAGGGTGGCGAAACGCATGGCAAAGCCTCTTGGACGGAAAGGCGCGCACCATAGGGTTTCGGGCTCAAAAGGGAATGACGGATGACGTGTGCAAGCGCCGACCCCACGCGCGACGTCATGGTGTCTCAAGAAGAGGCTGAATGGAGGTGAACCACCGCGCTATTGCATCGCCTGTTTTCGATGTTTCGCCCCGTTTTTCGACCTAACACACGAAAAACGCCGGATATTGATGTGCATTATGGAGCGCTGCGGACGCTTGTTCGTACACCTTGCACCGGGAGGCGTTACGACAGCCCCACTTTGGTTCGCCATGACCGTGATGGCGGATCGATCCGGTGGTTCGTCGCCGGTTGGGCTGTCCAACTTCTTGATGCATCACCCGGTGGCGTCCGTCACGTCATCGCCCTTGCCGCACGGCCAATTCCGGCCGGTGGCAGGATGAGGAGAGTCGCGATGAATTTGATCAGAGCCTCGCTGCGTGTTGTTCTTCCCCGGGACCGCCCGGCCGATGGGTCTTTTCCCCTGATGACGGTGAAGGGCAAACCATGAATATTCCGCTTTCGCACAGCGCCAGGCCGATCGCGCCGGCGCTTCATCGCCTGTCTCGCCTGGCGTCCCTGGACCGTGCCTCGGTCACGGCGCTGGGCGAGGCGATCGCCCGGCCCCAGCCGTTCCGCCCCCGGCGAGACCTGTTGGTCGAGGGGCGCGACATCGCCTGCCCGCATCTGATCCTGTCGGGATGGGCGGCACGGGTGCGTATCCTGCTCGACGGGCGGCGACAGTTCCTTAATTTCCTGCTGCCGGGCGATATCGTCGGGCTCTATCATCACCGGCGCCCGGTGGCCCCGACGAGTATCATCACCCTGACCGAGGTCACCACCTGCACCCCGCCCGAGCCTGGCACGCTGCCCGCGCTCGACGAAGCCTATGCGGTCGCCCATGCGATGGACGAGGCCTATCTGCTGGCGCAGATCGCGCGACTGGGGCGGATGAATGCGATGGAGCGGATCGGCGACCTGATGCTCGAACTGCATGAGCGTCTGGAATCCAGCGCAATGACCCATGGCCACAGCTTCGACCTGCCGATCACGCAGGAAACGCTGGCCGATGCACTCGGCCTGACGGCGGTGCATGTGAACCGGATGTTGCAGGCGGCGCGGCGGGCGGGCGACCTGATCTGGTCGTCGCGGTCGATGACCATTCCCGATCCCAGGGCGCTGTCGCGCAAGGTGGGTCGTGCCCGGATCCGGGTGACCGCCGGTTGATTTCACGGATCGGTTGATGTGTATCAAGATACTGTAAAAACATAATAAAATAGGGAACATCGCGCCTCATCCGACGCTGTCCGGGCAAGGAATGAGGAGAGTGGCTTATGCCGGACATCACCGACAGACCCTATGACGATGCGCCCCTGTCGACCTCCAGGGACGAGGACGCCGCCGTCAGCATTGCCACTGCCGAGGCCGTCGAGGATCGCGGAGACAGCTTTGCCGGATGGGCAGTGACGATCAACCGCCCATCCGCCGGACTCTACGCTTGGTGGCGCGACTTTTCCAACCTTGCGAGCGTGATGGAGAATGTCGAGCGCGTCGATGTGCTGGACGGCACCCGGTCGCATTGGGTGGTCAAGGCGCCCGGCGGCACCAAGGTGGAATGGGACGCGATCGTCACCGAAGAGCACGAGGGCGAGCTGATCGCCTGGACTTCGGCGGAAGGCGCGGACGTCGCCAATTCGGGCCGCGTCACCTTCCGCGACGCAGGGGCGCGTGGGACCGTCGTTACCGCAACCATCCTCTACGATCCGCCCGCTGGCGTCATCGGCAAGCTGGTCGCCAAGCTGTTCCAGGGCGAACCCAATATCCAGGTCCGCCGCGACCTCGCGCGCTTCAAGCAGCTGATGGAAACCGGCGAGGTCGCCACCAACGCGATGAACCCCAAACAGCGTGAGGAGCAGGCTGCATGAAGGCGCTGACCTGGCATGGCAAGCATGACGTCCGCATCGACACTGTCGACGACCCGGAAATCGTCAATCCGCGCGACGCGATCATCAAGGTGACGGCGACCGCCATCTGCGGCTCCGATCTCCACCTCTATGACGGCTATATCCCGACGATGCAGTCGGGCGACATTCTGGGCCATGAATTCATGGGCGAGGTGGTCGAGACGGGATCGGGCTCGACCCTAAAGAAGGGGCAGAAGGTCGTGGTGCCGTTCACCATCGCCTGCGGCTCCTGCTATCATTGCGGCAAGCATCAATATTCGGGATGCGAGAACGGGAATCCGGCCGACAATCAGGATATCGCGCGCGAACTGTACGGCCATCCGATGTCCGCGCTGTTCGGCTATAGCCATATGACCGGCGGCTATGCGGGCGGACAGGCGGAATATGTCCGCGTGCCGTTCAGCGATACCGGCCCGATCGTCATCCCGGACGGCGTGGATGACGAGAAGGTGCTTTTCCTCTCGGACATCCTGCCCACCGGCTGGATGGCGGCGGAGAATGCCGAGATCGAGCCGGGCGATACCGTCGCGGTCTGGGGCTGTGGTCCGGTGGGGCTGTTCGCGGTCCAGTCGGCTTTCCTGATGGGGGCCGAGCGGGTAATCGCGATCGATCACTTCCCGCACCGGCTGGAACTGGCGCGCAAGTTCGGCGCGGAGACGATCAATTACGAGCAGACCGCGACCTATGACGCGCTGATGCAGATGACCGGCGGCATCGGTCCCGATGCGGTGATCGACTCGGTCGGGCTGGAGGCGCACGGCCTGTTCGTCGACAATGCGATCGACCAGATCAAAGCGTCGACTTTCCTCGGCACCGATCGCATCCATGCCATCCGCCAGGCGATCATCGCCTGTCGCAAGGGCGGCCGGGTGTCGATGCCCGCCGTCTATGGCGGCTTCGTCGACAAGTTCCCGCTGGGCGCGGTGATGCAGAAGGGGCTGACGCTCAAGACCGGACAGACCCATGTCCAGCATTACCTGCCCGGCCTGCTCGACGCGATCATGGAGGGGAAGATCGATACGACCTTCCTGATCTCGCACCGGATGCCGCTGGAACGGGCGCCCGAGGGCTATCGCATGTTCCACGACCAGCAGAACGAAGTGACGAAGATCGTGCTGAAGCCCGGTCAATAAGGAGCCACGCCATGGCAGAGAAATTCGCAATCGTGACGGGGGCCTCGACCGGCATAGGCTATCATCTGGCGGCCTGTGCGGCGCGCGACGGCTATGACCTGCTGATCGTCGCCGACGAACCCGCCATCCATACGGCCGCCAGCAAGCTATCGGTCGAGGGCGCGCAGGTTCAGGCGGTCGAGGCGGACCTGTCGACGCTGGAGGGCGTGGACCGGTTGCTCGCCGCCGCCGATGGCCGGGCGATCGATGTGCTGTGCGCCAATGCGGGCAACAGCAAGGGCGGGGCGTTCCTCGACCAGTCGCTCCAGGACTGGCGGCGGTCGGTGGATACCAACGTGACCGGGACCGTCTATCTGCTCCAGCGGGTGCTGTCGGCGATGGTCCGGCGCGGCGAGGGAAAGGTGCTGGTGACGGGATCGATCGTCGGCTTCATCCCCGGCCCGTTCAACGCCATCTACAACGCGACCAAGGCGTTCATCGATAATTTCACCGAGGCGCTGCGCAACGAGCTGAAGGATGAAAAGGGCGTCACCCTGACCACCCTGATGCCGGGTGCCACCGAAACCGAATTCTTCGCCCGCGCCGACATGCTCGACACCCATGTCGGCCAGAGCAAGAAGGACGATCCCGCCGAGGTTGCCCGGAAAGGCTGGGACGCGATGAAAGCGGGCGAGGGGCACATCACCACCGGCCTGAAGAACAAGCTGCAGGTCGCAGGTGCGGGCGTGGTGCCCCAGTCGGTGCTGGCCGAAGCACACCGCCAGATCGCCGAACCCGGCTCGGCCGACCGTTGAAACTACCCTATCAGGAGACGGATCATGGGCTTGTTTACCAAGGATATCGCGACGCTGAACGACCTGTTCGTCCATCAGCTTCAGGACATTTATTACGCCGAGCATCAGATCACCAAGGCACTGCCCAAGATGATCGAGAAGGCGACCGACCCGCAGCTCAAGGCGGGGTTCGAGCAGCATCTGCGCGAGACTGAAGGGCAGATCCGGCGGCTGGAACAGGTGTTCGAGATGCATGGCGAAAAGCCCAAGGCGGTGACCTGTCCGGCGATCGACGGCATCATCAAGGAGGCCAATGAGGTCGCGGGCGAAGTCGCCGACAAACGGGTATTGGACGCCGCGCTGATCGCGGCGGCGCAGGCGGTCGAGCATTATGAGATCGCGCGCTATGGCACCCTCGTCGCCTGGGCACGGCAGCTGGGGCGCAGCGACTGCGCGGCGATCCTGGACGAGACGCTGGCCGAGGAAAAGGCCACCGACGAAAAGCTCACCGGCATGGCCGAGGGCGGGGCGAATGCGGCGGCGGGTGCTGCCCAACCCGCTTGAGGCCGCGGGCATCGTCGTCGGCACCCTTCCAGGCGACGATGCCCCAAACCGGCGTCAGTGGGCGAAGTGTGTCACGCCCAGCATCAGCGCGATGCCCGCCAAGGTCGCGAAACTGGTCCGAAGTCGCGGATCGAGCGACTGGCTGCGCGGCACCAGCTCGCATGCGCCGATATAGAGGAAAATCCCGGCGAACAGCGCCATCAGCGGTGCCAGCATCCCCGCCGGGATCGACAATCCCAGCCCGATCACGACGCCCAGCATCGGAGCGACTCCGTTGAGCACCAGCCAGCGCCGCGCCGCCGCTTCGGACCGCGCGGCGAGGCTGAGGCTGACGGTGTTGACTCCGTCCGCCACGTCATGGGTCAGGACGGCCAGGGCGATCATCCATCCCGCCGCGGTATCGATCTGGAACGCGATGCCGATGCCCAGCCCATCCATCAGGCTGTGTACGCAGAGCATGGCCGGCCCCAGATCGCCCCGCCATGAAGCGGCCGCCGCGTGCGGGATCCGGGCAAGCACCCGGTCGAGCAGCATATAACCGCCCAGCCCCATGGCGCTGAACGCCATCATCGCGCGGATCGTCCAGCGGTCCCCCGCCAGCTCCAGCGCCTCGGGCACCAGATCGAACAGCGCCACACCGACTACGATCCCGGCGGTGACGCCCAATACCAGCCCGATGCGATGACGCAGCCGCAACGCGAGCAGCCCGCCCGCCAGCGTGGCGAGCATGGCGGCAAAGCCGAAGGCGAGGGGAACAAGGGTCATGGAAGCGTCCGCACGACAAGAGCGACGGAAAAAGGGTGCGGCATCATCGACCCATGAACCAAGCCATGAGACGTTACAAGGTCACATTTATGCAACCTGGATCGATCCGCCTCAGCCCCGCGCGATCGCCTCCAGCACGATGGTCGCCACTTCCTGCCGGCAGATCAGCAGATCGGGCAGCAGCGGATTCCGGCAATTATAGACCAGCGGGCTGCCGTCGATGCGCGAGGCATGAAACCCGGCCGCCAGCGCGACGGCGGCGGGGGCGCAATTGTCCCACTCATATTGCCCGCCGTCATGCAGATAGACATCGGCACGGCCCTCGACCACGGCCATCGCCTTGGCGCCCGCCGAACCCATCGGGATCATGATCGCGCCCAGCCGCTCGCCGACGCAAGCCGCGATGTCGGGCGCGCGGCTGCGGCTGACGACGACGCGCAGGCCCGCCGGGCAGGGGGGATGTCTGGGGGGCAGGTCGTCGGTCGCGAACACCTGATCGCGGTCGGGTACCGACACCGCGCCGATGGCCGGGCGGCCGTCGATGGCAAGGCCGATATGCACCGCCCATTCACTCGACCCGCTGGCATATTCGCGCGTTCCGTCCAGCGGATCGACGATCCAGACGCGGCTGGCGGCGCAGCGGGCGCGGTCGTCGACCGACTCCTCGGACAGGATGAAGTCGTCGGGCCGCGCCGCGTGCAGCCGGTCGAGGATCAGCGTATTGGCATCCCTGTCGCCCAGTGCGCCGAGGGCAACACCTTCCAGTCCGCTCGACGCGCGGATGGACCTGAGCAGTTCGCCCGCCTCAACAGCGACCGAGCGGGCCAGTTCGGCGTCGGTCACAGGTCGTAACTCCAGATGCCCAGCACATGTTCGACGATCCGCGATGCGGCCTGTTCCGCCGTCTCCTTCGTCGTGTCGATCCGGATTTCGGGCCGCTCGGGCGCTTCATAGGGGCTGGAGATGCCGGTGAACTCGGCGATCTCACCCGTACGCGCCTTGGCGTAAAGGCCCTTCACGTCCCGCTCCTCGGCGACGCCCAAAGGCGTATCGACGAAGATTTCAACAAATTCGCCCTCGGGCAGCAGCGCGCGGACCATGTCCCGCTCGGCCTTGAAGGGCGAGATGAAGGCGGTCAGCACGATCAGGCCAGCGTCCGCCATCAGCTTGGCGACCTCACCCACCCGGCGGATATTCTCCACCCGCCCGGCTTCGGAGAAGTCCAGATCGCGGTTCAGGCCATGGCGGATATTGTCGCCGTCCAGCAGGAAGCTGTGGCGACCCATGGCGTGCAGCTTCTGTTCCACCATGTTGGCGATGGTGGACTTGCCCGAGCCTGACAGGCCGGTGAACCAGAGGACCTTGGGGGCCTGTCCCTTCTGTCGGGCATGCGCCTCGCGCGTCACCACCGCAGACTGCCAATGAACATTCTGGGCGCGGCGCAGCGCATGGTCGATCATGCCCGCCGCGACCGTTGCATTGGTCGCGCGGTCGATCAGGATGAAACCGCCGAGCGCACTGCCTTTCGCATAGGGCTCGAACACGATCGGGCGATCGGCATAGACCTCCGCCAGGCCGATATCGTTGAGCGCGAGCGTATCGGCGGGGCGTTGCTCTTGGCTGTTCACGTCGACCACGTGACGCGGCGGCTGCACCGTCGCACCGACCAGCTGTGTTCCGAGCTTGAGCGAGTAGCTGCGCCCGGGCACCAGCGGAGCGTCCGCCATCCAGACGATGGTGGCGACGAACTGGTCGGCGATTTCTGGCGGGTCCTCGGCGGCGGCGATCACGTCGCCGCGCGAGCAATCGACCTCGTCGGCAAGGACCAGCGTCACGGCCTCGCCCGCGATCGCCTGTTGGCGGTCACCGTCAAAGGTGACGATCCGCGCGATCTCGGTCATCTTGCCCGAGGGGGCGATCCGCACCCGGTCACCGACCGATACCCGGCCACTCGCGATCGACCCGGCAAAGCCGCGAAAGTCGAGGTCGGGCCGGTTGACCCACTGCACCGGCATACGGAACGATGCCGCCGCCGCCCGGTCGCCATCGATTGCCACCGTCTCCAGATGCGGGAGCAGCGCGGGGCCGTCATACCAGGGCATGTCGGGTGAGGGGGTGGTCACGTTCGCACCGGTCAGGCCCGACAGGGGGATGGGTGTGAACCGTTCGATCCCAATGGTCTTGGCGAAGGCTGCAT
Source organism: Sphingomonas parapaucimobilis NBRC 15100 (assembly GCF_000787715.1). Taxonomy (GTDB): domain Bacteria; phylum Pseudomonadota; class Alphaproteobacteria; order Sphingomonadales; family Sphingomonadaceae; genus Sphingomonas; species Sphingomonas parapaucimobilis. The sequence goes on along the minus strand of NZ_BBPI01000001.1, from coordinate 135,604 downwards.
AATCGGCAACGATGGCGTCGAAGACCGACTGGTCATGGCCGACCAGATCCATCTTGTTGACCGCCAGCACGATCTCCTTGATGCCCACCAGATGCGCCAGATAGCTGTGCCGCCGCGTCTGGGTCAGCACGCCCTTGCGCGCGTCGATCAGGATCACGGCCAGATCGGCGGTCGAGGCGCCCGTCACCATGTTACGGGTATATTGTTCGTGGCCGGGTGTGTCGGCGACGATGAACTTGCGCTTCTCCGTCGCGAAAAAGCGGTAAGCCACGTCGATGGTGATGCCCTGCTCGCGCTCGGCGGCCAGGCCGTCGACCAGCAGTGCGAAGTCGATATTCGCCCCTTGCGTGCCGACCCGGCGGCTGTCCGCCTCGAGCTGGCTCAACTGGTCCTCGAAGATGGTCTTCGAATCGTAGAGCAGCCGCCCGATCAGCGTCGACTTGCCGTCATCCACCGAGCCGCAGGTGATGAAGCGCAGCATCGACTTGGCGGCATGAGTGGCGAGATAGGCGTCGATATCGGCGGCGATCAGCGCATCGGGTTGATAGGCGGTCATCTCAAAAATACCCCTCGCGCTTCTTCTTCTCCATGCTGGCCGCCTGATCATGGTCGATCGCGCGCCCCTGCCGCTCCGACGTGGTGGTCAGCAGCATTTCCTGGATGACTTGCGGCAGGGTAGCCGCCTCGCTCTCGACCGCGCCGGTCAGCGGATAGCAGCCCAGCGTACGGAACCGGATCGAGCGATCGACCGGGACCTCACCGGGCCGCAGGCGGAAACGGTCGTCATCGACCATCAGCAGCATCCCGTCGCGCTCGACCGTCGGGCGCGACGCGGCGAAATAGAGCGGCACGATCTCGATGCCCTCCTGCAGGATATACTGCCAGATATCGAGTTCGGTCCAATTCGATATGGGGAAGACGCGGATGCTCTCTCCCTTGTGGATGCGGCTGTTATAGAGGTTCCACAGCTCGGGCCGCTGCGCCTTGGGGTCCCAACCATGCGCGGCGGAGCGGAAGGAGAAGACCCGCTCCTTGGCGCGGCTCTTCTCCTCATCACGCCGCGCGCCGCCGAACGCCGCGTCGTATCCGCCAGCGGTCAGCGCCTGTTTCAGCCCCTCGGTCTTCCACATATCGGTGTGGCGGCTGCCATGGTCGAAGGGGTTGATGCCCAGCGCCTCGGCCTCCGGGTTGCGGTGGACGATCAGCTCCATGCCCGCCGCCTCGGCCGCGCGATCGCGCAGCTCGTACATGGCGCGGAACTTCCAGGTCGTGTCGACGTGGAGCAGCGGGAAGGGTGGGCGTGCCGGGAAGAACGCCTTCTTGGCAAGGTGCAGCATCACCGCCGAATCCTTGCCGACCGAATAGAGCATCACCGGACGCTCGGTCTCGGCGACCACTTCGCGGAGGATATGGATGCTCTCGGCTTCGAGGCGCTGCAGGTGGGTTAGGCCAGTCATCGGATTGTCAGATAATGTCGCCAGCGAACCGTGCGACCAACTTATCCTGTCAATCGCGATAGTCCCGCTCCAGCGAGTCCAATATGCGCGCGCCCGCCATGAACACCGCGATGGGACAGGCGGCGAACAGGATCTTGCCCGGAAGCCCTGGATAAGCGGTCAGATAATGCATGCCGCGCTCGACCGCGCCGAGGCCCAGGCCATAGATGACCAGAAAAGCCTCGAACTTCGACTTGATCGTGAACAGGGCGACCAGGCGGGACCACATGACGCCGTTAGACCACCGGATCGCCCCGCCGCCAAGCGTCAACCGCTTGCCAAAGTGAGACAGTCCAGCTCGGTCAGCAGCGCGGCGCGGGCAGTCTCGATACGGGCGATCAGGGCGGGATCGCCGATTTCGGTGGGGTCGATGGCGTCGGGCCAATGCGCCTCGATCACGGCGGCGATCCGGTCGAGCCGGGCATGATCGACCAGGAAACGCGGGTCGATCGTCGCCGGGTCGGCCACCACGCGCAGGCGCAGACAGGCGGGGCCGCCGCCATTGGCCATCGATTCGCGGACGTTCACCACCTCCAGCCGCCGGATCGGACCATTGCCCGCCACATGATCCTGAAGCCAGGACCAGACGGGTGCGGTGTCGCGTGCCTCCTGCGGCAGGATCAGCGTCGGTTCGCCGCCCGGCGGGGTCACCAGCTGCGCGTTGAACAGGTAGGAGGCGATGGCATCCTCCAGGCTGACGCGCGCGGCGGGCACCTCGACGATCTCGACATCGGGCATCAGGGTGCGCAGATCGGCATAGAAGCTGTCGCGATCGGCAAAGGCCTGTTCATGGGCGAACAGCACGCGTTCGTTGGCGACGGCGACCACATCGTTGTGGAAGGCCCCCGCCGCGATGGCCGCATCCGACTGGCGCGCGAAGAGCACCCGGTCCGGCGACAGGCGATGCGCGCGGGCGACCGCCTCGCACGCCTGGCGATGCTGGCGGGCGGGAAAGGGGCCGCCGCTCTCACCATAGACGAAGACCTCGACGCCGGGATGATCATGGCCGCTGCACAGCCGCATGTGATTGGCCGCGCCCTCGTCGCCGAAGGGGGCCGGCACCGGCGGATGGACGACGAAGGCCGGGTCGGCAAAGGCCAGCCGCAACTGCGCGAGCGTCGCGGGCCACTCATGGCTGCGATGCGGCATGGTCAGCAGGTTGGCGACGGTCAGGTGGCAGCGCCCGTCGCGCGTATCGGGCGCGGGCGAGACGGTCGCGGCATTGGCCGCCCACATGGCCGAGGCGGACAGGCTCTGCGCCTTCAGGACCGGTGAGGCGGCGCCATAATCGGTCGCCAGCCGCCCCAGCCAGCCATGGTCGGGTCGGGGATGCGGCAAGAGAATGCCCTGCACCAGCCCCAGGTCGAGGTTCGCGCGCATCTTGGCGATCCCCTGAAGCGCAGCGGCCTTGGGGTGTGAGGTCTTGCCCGCATTGCGGGTGGCGGCGAGGTTGCCGTGGCTGAGCCCGGCATAATTGTGGCTCGGCCCGATGATGCCGTCGAAGTTGATTTCTTTCAGCATGATGCTCACCGATCGATATGCAGGACGGTATCGCCGACCGTCAGGTCGAGCGTGTTGGCGGCTTGTTCGGACAGGATGATGCCGCCATCGCCGTCGCGGATTTCGGCCAGCGCGCAGCGGAAGTCGGTGAGCCGTCCCGTTGCGACCAGCGCCTCGCGCCCCGGATGCGCATCGATCGCAACGACCGTGCTTTCGCGCGCATCGCGGATGGTGCGCACCTGGTCTGTCCGGGCCGTCATCGTCGGCCCGCCGTCGAAGATGTCGATATAATGCTCGAAGGCGAAGCCCTCATTCTCCAGCATCCGCATGGCCGCACGCCCTGAGGGGTGGGGCAGGCCGATGGCGGCCCGCGCGGTCTCGGTCAGCATCGCGGTATAGATCGGGTGCTTGGGCATCAGGTCGGCGATGAACTGGTGCCCGTGGATCGCATTGAACTGGTCGGCCTCCTGAAAATTCATCCCGAAGAACCGCCCGGCCAGCCCGTCCCAGAAGGGCGATCCCCCCGCCTCGTCGATCACGCCGCGCAGTTCGGCCAGTACCCGGTCGGCGAAGCGCGGGCGGTTGGCGCGCATGAACAGGTAGCGGCTGCGGGCGAGCAGCAGGCCCAGGCCCCCGGCGCGCTCGCCGGGATGGAGGAACAGGCCGCCGACCTCGCTCGCACCCTCCAGATCGGTGGTCAGCGACAGCATCTCGGCGCGGAAGGTGCGGTCGAGTTCGCGGCTATGCTGGGTCAGCGTGCCGATGCGATAGCTGTAGAAGGGGTGCTTCTGCCCGACATGGGTGAAGATCTGACAGGTCCCGCGCACCTCGCCGGTCGCGCGGTCCTCCAGCATCAGGACGAACAGCTCGTCTTTGACCTTGCCGTCGCCATCGCCCGCAAAGGCGTCATGGCTGCGCGCCAGCTTGGCAATCAGGGCGCGGCGATCGGGGGGCAGGTTGGTGAAGCCGCCGCCGGTCAGCTTGGCCATTTCATAGAGGTGGCGAAGGTCGCTATCGACCGCGGGGCGGATGCAAAAGCTGCTCATGCGGCACCGATGATGCGCAGGATGGTCAGCGCCGACAAGCCCGCGCGTTCGGCCAAGCTGTCGATCAGCATATATTCGTCCGCAGAGTGGATCGCGCCGCCGCGCACGCCCATGGTGTCGACCACGGGCACCCCCGCCGCCGCGATATTGTTACCGTCGCACACCCCGCCGGTGTCGCGCCAGCCGATGCTCAGGCCCAGATCGGCACCGGCCGAGCGGACCGTCTCGAACAAGGCGGCCGCGCCGTCGTCGATCGGTTTGGGGGGGCGATTGAAGCTGCCATGGACCTCGACGCTGACGTCATGTTCGGCCGCGATCCGCTCCGCGACGGCCTTCATTGCCGAGCCGGTGCGTTCGATGGCGGCCAGGGCACGCGGGCGGAAGTTGACGTGCAGCATCGCCAGGTCGGGCACGACATTGTTCGGACCGCCACCGTCGATCCGGGCCGGGTTGACGGTGATGTCGTCGGCGGCAAGCTGTGACAGCTCCAGCGTGATCCGGGCGGCGGCGACGATGGCGTTGCGCCCTTCCTCCGGATTGCGGCCCGCATGGGCGCTGCGCCCCCGTATGACGATGGTGAAATTGCCCGTGCCGCCCCGCGCCCCCGCCAGCGTGCCGTCGGGCAAAGCGGGCTCATAGGTCAGCGCCGCGACCTTGCCACCGGCGCATTTGGCGATCAGCGCGGCAGAGGACGCCGATCCGGTTTCCTCGTCCGAGTTGATAAGGACATCATAGCCGAACCGTCCGGCCATGGGACTAGCCTCGACGGCCTTCAGCGCCGCGAGCAACACCGCCAGCCCGCCCTTCATATCGGCCACGCCCGGCCCGCCGAGCCGGTTGTCGTCGATGCGCGTCACGGTCTGGAACGGATGATCGACCGGATAGACGGTATCCATATGGCCGGTGAACAGCATCCGGCGGGCGGCGTCGGGGCGGACGGACAGCAGCAGATGGCGGCCATGCGTCAGCGGCGCGGACCGGCCGTCGCTGCCGATCCGTTCGACCGGCTCCGGCTCGACCAGGGTCAACTCCCCGGGCAGGGTGCCGAAATGCTCGGCCAGTCGCTCGGCCATGATCGCCAGTCCGGCGATGTTGCGTGTCCCGCTGTTGATCGCGGCCCACGCCTCGACCAGCGGCAGCATGGGGTAGGCGGCGGCGGACGCCACCGCGTCTTGCTCGATCGTGTTCAGTCTCTCCATGGCCCCAACCTAGGCCATGGACGCAGCAAAGGTGAACCCCGCCGCCGAAATTAGAAGCTGTACACCACCGAGGCGCGGGTGATCGTGTCGGTCGTCCGGCGGCCGAGCGGCGGTTCGCTTTCATATTGGACATTGTAGGACAGCGCGGCGGACAGCGGACCGAACAGCTTGGCGTTCAGCGCCGAATTGGTGCTGACCGTGCTGTTGAACTTCTGCACATAGGCGGAGGCGTTCTGGTTGAACGACACGGCCGGGGTCAGTTTCCACACGAAATTCAGATTGCCACGCGCGGCCAGCGCGCTTTCGATCCGCCCGTCGGTGAACTCGGTATGCCGGAAGGCAGGGCCGAGTTCGACGTCCAACGTCATGCGCGGCTTGCGGATCGCGCTGTAACCCGCACCGCCGGATGCAGAGAAACGGTTGAAATAGCCCAGGAAGCGGTCGCTTTCATATTGCGCCGCGCCATAGACATAGTTGTTGGCGTTGAGTTTGTAGTTGGGCTCGTAGGAGGCGACATAATGTTCGCGGCTGACGATGTTCGCGCTCTCCTGATAATCGCCCTGGAGATGGACCTTGTGCCGCCATTGCAGCCCCTCGCGGGTCAGGTCGACAATGCCCGTTAGGCCGATATTCTGGCTGTTGCCCGTCGTCGCAAAGCCGCCCAGCTCGACCCGGCCGTGCCACAGGTCGAAAAAGGTCGCCTCGCGCAGCGTGCGACTGCGGCTGGCGGTCTTCTCGTCGCGCCAGACATCGGCCATCGCATCGATCGCGTCGGCGGCCTCGGGCACGGCGTTGCGGGCATAGCGGACGACGGTGGTGATGTCGTTCTCGTTGCCGCTGGCGATCGCGGCCTCCAGCATCGAACGGATCTGGGGCGGGATCAGCGCCGGGTCCGGGTCCTTGGGATCGGCATTGGCGAGCAGGCCGAGCGCCATCGGGATCAGGAACAGCCGCATCTTCATGGTCCGGTGCCTTAGCGCTTCGCCGCGTCGACCGAAACCGCGTTATCCGCATGCGTCACGGCGAAATGGTCGGCGAAGACGACCAGCAGTTCCTCGTACAGCGCCTTTTTGAACGGCACGATCATGGCGGGCAGCGTCTCCGGCTCGGCCCAGCGCCAAGCGCGGAATTCGGGATGTTCGGTATCGATGCGGACGTCGCTGTCCTCGCCCAGGAAGCGATAGAGGAACCAGCTCTGCCGCTGGCCGCGCCACTTGCCCTTCCACACCTTGCCGATCAGGTCCTCGGGCAGGTCATAGGTCAGCTCACGCGGTGCGCGCGCGATCAGTTCGACCTTGTCGGCGGTGACGCCGGTTTCCTCGAACAATTCGCGAAGCCCCGCCGCATCGGCCTCTTCGCCGGGGTCGATGCCGCCTTGGGGAAGCTGCCACGCCTCCAGGGTCGAATCGATCCGCTGGCCGACAAAGACGCGGCCGTCGCGGTTCATCAGGATGACGCCCGCGCAGGGGCGATAGGGAAGGTCGGTCATCATCATTGTCCCATCGGGCGGATGCCCTCCGCCTCGACGATCACGGCCCTCAACGCAAGCAGGAAAGCGGTGAGATCGCCCACGCCGGAGGGGATCGCCTTGCGCAGCGTCGCAAAGCCATGGATCGTGCCGCGTGCCTCGCGAAAGGTCACGGCCACGCCGGCCTTGGCCAGCGCGGCGGCATAGGCGCGGCCCTGGTCGCGGATCGGGTCGCACTGGGCGGTCATGATGACGGCGGGCGGCATATCGGCCAGCTCGCCCCGCATCGGGGCGGCGCGCACATCGCCCAGATCCGCGGCGTAGCAGGCGACGAACCAGTCCAGCATCGCCCGGGTCAGGAGATGCCCCTCGGCAAAGTCGCGGAGCGACGGGTGCGCACGGGCCATGTCGGGGGCGGGATAGAGCAGTCCTTGAGCGAGGACCGGCGCGGCGGCGGGCCGGTCGCGCAGGCTCATGGCGGTGACGGTGGCGAGCGTGCCGCCTGCACTGTCGCCCGCCACGATCAGCCCGGTCGTCCCCGGCTGCTCGGCCAGCCAGCGTGCGGCCGCCTCGCAATCGTCGGGCGCGGCGGGCCAGGGATGCTCGGGGGCCAGGCGATAGCCGACCGATAGGACGGGCAGGTCGAGCGCCCTTGCCATCTCGGCGGCGAGCGGCGCGTGCGTGTCGATGTCGCCGATCACGAAGCCGCCGCCATGGAAGAACAGCACCACCGGACCCGGCTCGCGCCGTTCGCGCGGATCGAAGCGCCGCACGGGGATCGGCCCCGCCGTACCCTCGATCGTGAACGCCTCGTCTAGCCCCAGCGGCCCGACCGGCGGATCGGTCAGGTCGCGCGCGGCGCGCATCATCTGGCGGGCCGCCTGGGGACCCAGCTCCTGCTGAGGCGGGCCGGGGAGGCGGTTATAATAGCCGAGGAATCGCGCCACATCGGCACGCAGTTCGGGCAGCGGGGCCGTGGCCCTCCTATCGCGGGTCATGGCTTCCTACCTAGGGACGATGATCCATGTCGTCCATCATCCCGCCTATGTCACCGAGGCACCGGCGCGTTCCACCTATCGCTGGGGCAAGAACGGGGCGATCCGCGATCTGCTGCGGGCAAAGGGCGATGCGGTGGCCTGGACCGAACCCGAACTGATCCTGCCCGTCTGGCTGGAGGCGGTACACGACCCCGATTATGTCGCGGAGGTGCTGGAGGCGCGCGTGCCGCCCGACAAGACGAGGCGGATCGGCTTTCCGATCACGCAGCAGGTCGCGCATCGGGCGCGGGCTGTGCCGGGGGGAACGTGGACCGCCGCGCTGCTGGCGCTGCAACATGGCTTTGCCGCCAATACCGCCGGGGGCAGCCATCATGCGCTGGCCAATACGGGGGCGGGCTATTGCGTGTTCAACGATCTGGCGGTGGCGGCGGTGCGGCTGGTCGAGCAGGGCGTCGTGGGGCGGGTGGCGATCGTCGATTGCGACGTGCATCAGGGCGACGGCACCGCCGCGCTGACCGCCGGTCGGCCGGATATCGTCACCTATTCGATCCATGCGGAAAAGAATTTCCCGGCACGGAAAGCGCGCTCGACGCTGGACGTCGGCTTGCCCGACGGCGTGGATGATGACGGTTATCTTACGCAACTCCAGGCGACGCTTGTGCCGTTTCTCGACGAGCATCGGCCGGACATCATCCTTTACCAGGCCGGGGTCGATCCGTTCGTCGAGGATCGGCTGGGGCGCCTGGCGGTGACACACGAAGGGCTGATCGCCCGCGACACGCTGATCGCCGATCTGGCGCTCGCCCGCGGGCTTCCCGTCGCCAGCACCGTGGGCGGCGGCTATGGTGACGATGTCATGGCGATTGCGGAGCGCCATGTCGCGGCGATCCTGACGCTAGGCCATCGCATGCGCGCATGGGAACCGGAGCGGGATCGAAACGTAGCGCGTGGATGACATCCCCGCACATCGTCTGGTTCCGCCAGGATCTTCGCCTTCACGACCAATCGGCTCTCTTCGCGGCGGCGGATGCGGGGCCGGTCATCCCGGTCTATATCCTCGACGACGAAACGCCGGGCGACTGGCGGATGGGCGCGGCGCAGCGCTGGTGGCTGCATCACAGCCTGACGTCGCTCGCGAAGGATCTCAAAGAACGGGGCAGCCGCCTGATCCTGCGACGGGGCGAAGCCGTCCAGACCTTGCGCGCCTTGATGGAAGAGACGGGCGCGACCGAGGTCCATGCCATACGTCATTACGAACCCTGGTGGCGCAAGGCCGAAGAGACGCTGGACGATTGCCTGACCCTGTATGACGGCAATCATCTGGCACGGCCGGAGCTGGTCACGACGGGCAGCGGCAAGCCGTTCCGGATCTACTCGGCCTTCTGGAAGGGGTTGCAGGGCCATCTGCCGCCCGAGCACCCGCTCGATCGCCCCGAGACGCTGGACGCGCCACGCCATTGGCCGACAAGCGAGAAACTGGCCGACTGGACGCTGCTGCCGACCAAGCCGGACTGGTCGACCGGTTTCGACGAGGACTGGATACCGGGCGAGGCGACGGCGCGCGAGCGGATGGCGGATTTCGGGGAAAAGGCGGTCGCCTATGACACCGCGCGCAACATGCCGTCCGAAGAGGGCAGCTCGCGCCTGTCGCCGCACCTGCATTTCGGTGAGGTCTCGGTACGTGCGGTATGGCACTCGCTCGCCCGGCGGGGCGATACCGAGACGTTTCGGAAAGAACTGGCGTGGCGGGACTTCACCGATGGTGTGGTCATGGCAATGCCCGATTATGCCGACCACAACGGGCGCGATGCCTTCGACAGGATGCCGTGGCGCGGTGGCGCAGAGGCCGCCAAGGACCTGAAGGCGTGGCAGACGGGACGTACCGGCTATCCGATCGTGGATGCCGGGATGCGGCAGCTCTGGACGACGGGCTGGATGCACAATCGGGTGAGGATGATCACCGCCTCCTTCCTCATCAAGCATCTGCTGATCGACTGGCGCGAGGGGGAGCGCTGGTTCTGGGATTGTCTGGTCGATGCCGATTACGGGAACAATGCCGTCAACTGGCAATGGGTCGCGGGCACGGGGATCGACTCGAACATGTTCGGCCGGATCATGGCGCCGCTCAGCCAGTCGGAGAAGTTCGATGCGGCGGACTATATCCGGCAATGGGTGCCGGAATTGAAGGGCGTTGGCGACGCCGCCATCCATGACCCGGACGAGGCTGGTTGTCGGCCGAAGGATTATCCAGCCAAGATCATCGGCCACCGCGAGGGGCGGGAGCGGGCCTTGGCGGCGGCTAGACGGATGCGGGGATAGGGGAGAGCGTGGCCTTCGACTTCGCTCAGGCTGAACGGAGGTTGTATAAGCGAGGCTCCCCCGCTCCGTTCAGCCTGAGCGAAGTCGAAGGCCACGGGAATCCCTACCGCTTCCGCCGACACGCGTCCGAGCAATAAACCACCTGATCCCAATCCCGCGCCCATTTCTTGCGCCAGGTGAAGGGGCGTCCGCAGGCCGGGCAGGTCTTGCTCGGCAGGTTTGCCTTGGCGACGCCGTTGGGCATCAGCGCGGCTCGGTATCGAGGAAGGCGGCGATGTCGGCCAGGTCGACCGTCTTGTCGAGATAGGTCTGCCCGATCCCGCGCGCGAGCAGGAAGGGCAGGGTGCCCGCCGCCATTTTCTTATCGTGCTTCATATGCTCGACCAACGTCGCGGAGGGAGCATCGATCCCGGCGGCCGCCAAGCCATCGGGCAGGCCGATCGCGCGGAGATGCGCCGCGACCCGCTCGGCGTCCTGCCGCTCGCAAAGGCCCTGGCGTGCCGAATAGCGGAAGGCGAGCGCACAGCCCGCCGCTACACCCTCGCCGTGGAGCAGGCGGTCGGAGAATCCCGCCTCCGCCTCCAGCGCATGGCCGAAGGTATGGCCAAGGTTCAGGAGCGCGCGGATGCCGTTGGTCTCATGCTCGTCCGCCGCCACGATCCGCGCCTTCGCCGCGACCGAATGGGCGATGGCGTACACCCGCGCATCGGCATCCCCCGCCAGCAATGCAGGCGCGTTCGCCTCGCACCATTCGAAAAAGGCGAAGTCGTCGATCAGGCCATATTTGACGACCTCGGCATAGCCCGCCCGCACCTGGCGCGCGGGCAGGGTGTCGAGCACGTCCGGGTCGATCAGCACCATGGCGGGCTGGTGGAAGGCGCCGATCAGGTTCTTGCCCGCCGAGGTGTTGATCGCGGTCTTGCCGCCGACCGACGAATCGACCTGCGACAACAGCGTCGTCGGGATCTGCACGAAGCGGCAGCCGCGTTTGACGATCGAACAGGCGAAACCGACCAGATCGCCGATCACCCCGCCGCCCAGCGCGATGACATGATCCGACCGCTCGATGCCGAGTTCGAGCAGCCGGTCGCAGACCTGGCTTAGCATCGCCCAGCTCTTGGTCTTTTCGCCCGGCGGCAGGATGATGGCCTCGCTCGCGACCCCCGCAGCCTCCAGCGACGCCTGAAGCACCGCCAGATGCGGCCGGACATTCTCGTCCGTCACGATCGCCATGCGACGCCCGCGCGACAGGGACGCAAGATGCTCGGCGGCGCGGGGCAGCAGCCCGGCCTCGATATGGATGGGATAGCTGCGGTCGCCCAGCGACACGGTGACGGTCTTCATCGTCCGATGGCTTTCAGGATGGCGTTGACGGTGGCCTCGTGCGGCCCCCGCTTGCTGGAGACATGGATGGGGGCCAGCGAATAGATCGGATTGCGGACCGCCGACAGCTCGCGCAGCACCTTCAGCGGGTCCTTGCCGCGCAGCAGCGGCCGCGTGTCGCGCCGCTTGACCCGTTCGGCCAGGACTTCGGGGCTGGCGTTCAGCCAGATGGCGGTCGCCTGTTCCAGGATCAGCGCGCGCGTCTCGTCATTGATGAACGCGCCGCCGCCGGTCGCGATCACCTTGGGACGGCCATCGACCAGCCGCGCGATCACGCGGCGCTCGCCGTCGCGGAAATAGGGTTCGCCGTAATGCTCGAAGATTTCGGGGATGCTCATGCCGGCGGCTTGCTCGATCGCGGTGTCGGCATCGACGAAGGGCACGCGCAACCGATTCGCCAGACGGCGGCCCACGGTCGACTTGCCCACGCCCATCAGACCGACGAGCACGATGGGCGACCCGTTCCAGCTTGCATCTACAGGGTTGTGGCTTTGCAACATTGCGCTCTGCGCTATACAGCGGGCGCGCGCCCGGCAACACCGGCCGGGCTTTCACGGGTCCATTATAAGGTTTTGCGTTTCATGTCCCGTATGGTCGTTTCGCTCATCGTCCTCCTCGTCATCGTCGTCGGCGGGCTGTTCCTGCTCTCGGGCCGGGCGACCGAACGGCCGACCACCCAGGTCGAAAAGGCGGTCTCGCTTGGCAACCTGCAATAAGCGGGGGGGCGCTCTTCGCCACCTGCCCAGGGCGATCGCCCTGCTGATGGTCGGGGCCGCCGCGATCGCGGCGGCGCAGGACCGTCCCGAATCACTGCTGCCCCCCGGTTTCGGCCAGCCCGCCGCGCAGCCCAGCACCCGGCCGCCCCCCCGGTCGACGCCTCGCCCGGCCATGGGTTCGGCGCCCGGTGCCACGCCCGTCGTCACGCCGACGCCCGCGCCGACCCCTGCCGATGCGGTGGGCGCCCTGCTGGATTCGCTGGCGACCCCGGTTCCGACCCCGACCCCGTCGCCGACACCCACGATGGATGCCGCGACGGTGGCCGAATATGAGCTGCCCGCCTCCGCCCGGCGCTCGCTGGCGGTTGTCGGTCCTGCGGGTCCGCGTGAAGGCGCGCTGGACCAGACGATCTTTGCCGGTGCGGATGGCCGGGTCGCCGAGATATTGATGCGGCGGCTGTCCGCGCCCTTGCCGTCGCGCTGGACCACGATCCTGCTGCGCCGTGCCCTGGCCACCCATATGGTGACGCCGCGCGGCGTGAACGGCGCGGACTTCGCTGCCGAACGGGCTTGGCTGCTGCTGCGCATGGGCGAGGCGCAGGTGGCGCGGGCCGTCGTCCAGTCGGTCGATCCGGCCAGTTACACGCCCAAGCTCTATCAGGTGGCGATGAACGCGCTGCTCGCCGCCAGCGACCCGGCGGGGCTTTGCCCGCTGGCCGATCGCGGCAGCGCGGTGACGGGACTGAACGGCTATCGGCTGGCCCAGGGCTGGTGCGCGGCGCTGACGGGGGACGGCGCGCGCGCCACCGCGACGGTTCGCCAGATGCGCCGCCAGGGGGGCGTCGAGGATTTCGACCTGAAGCTCGCCGAAAAGCTGATGGGCGCAGGCTCCGCGCGCAAGGCGGTGAGCGTCGACTGGGGCGGCGCCGACCGGCTGACCGTCTGGCGCTACGGCCTCGCCACCGCGACGGGTGTGACGGTGCCGCCGGATTATCTCTCCTATGTCGGGCCGCAGGTGCGCGGCTGGCTGGCGACCTCGGCGTCCGTACCCGCGACCGAGCGGGCCGGGGTGATCGATCAGGCCGCGACGCTGGGCGTGATTTCCAACGCCGCGCTGGTCGATTTCTATTCGGGCCTGACGGATGACGATCAGGCCAGCCGCGCGCAGACCGCGATCGGCAACGACCTGCGCAACGCCTATGCCGCTGCGGACGAAGGGCAGCGGCTGTCGGCGATGCTCTCGCTCTGGGGCGACAATACGCCCACGCCCTATGGCCGACTGATCCTGACCGCCCGCGCGGCCGCGCGTCTGCCGGTAATGAGCGACGGGCGCGAGGCGGACCGGCTGGTCGCGTCGATGCTTTCCGCTGGGCTGGATCGCAGCGCGGCGCGCTGGCGCGAGGCGGTGAAGCAGGACAGCGATGCCTGGGCGATGATCGTCTTGAGCGATCCCGACCGTCAGGGCCAGCTGGCTTACGATCAGGTCACAGGTTACAACGCCGACGCCTTGAAACAGCGTATGTTCTTTGCCGGGCTGGCCGGGCTCGGGCGGCTGTCGCGCGCCGATATCGAAAAGGGGGCCGAGGCGCTCGACGTGCGGGTCGGGCAGCGCAACGCCTGGACCGAGGCGCTGGATCAGGCCGTGGCGGACGAGCAGACCGGCATGGTCGTCCTGCTCTGCGCAGTCGGGATGCAGACCGGCGATTGGCGCGGGGTGCCGCCTCAGGCGCTCTATCGCATCGTCGAGGCGCTGCGCTCGGTCGGTCTGGATACCGAGGCGCGGATGATCGCGGCGGAGGCGATCGCCCGGACATGAACATGCGCGACGCCGCGCTGGTCGACCGCTTCCTGGAGATGATGGCGGCGGAGGCCGGCGCGGCGGGCAACACGCTGGCCGCCTATCGTTCGGACCTGCGCCTCGCAGCCGAGGCGATGGACGGTTTGGGGGAGGCCGACGAGGGCGCGCTCCGGCGGCTGGCCGAGGGGTGGGCGTCGCTGGCCAACGCCACGGTCGCGCGCAAGGCGGCGGCGCTGCGGCGTTTCTATGCCTTTCTGCAGGAGGAAGGGCTGCGCGGCGACGATCCCTCGTCGGTCCTGCCGCGCCCGGGCCAGAGGCGGGCGCTGCCCAAGATACTCGACCATGCCGATATCGACCGGCTGTTCGCCGCCATCGCCGAGCGGACAGGGGCGGCGCACCCCAGCGCCAACGATCTGCGGCTCGCGGCCCTGGTCGAGTTGCTGTACGGCTCGGGCCTGCGCGCGAGCGAACTCGTCGCCCTGCCGCGCAATGCCGTTCACCCGGATCGGCCCTTCCTGATCCTGAAGGGCAAGGGCGGCGTCGAGCGGATGGTGCCGATCTCCGACCGGGCGCGGGCGGCGGTGGCGGCGTGGCGGGTGCATGTCCCGGCGGACAAGCTCTGGCTTTTCCCCGGCGGCAAGAAGCATCTGACCCGCATCCGCCTCTATCAGCTGATCAAGGCATTGGCGGCGGAGGCGGGCATTCCACCCGACCGGGTCAGCCCGCATGTCCTGCGCCATGCCTTCGCGACCCATCTGCTCGGCGGCGGGGCCGATCTGCGCGCGGTGCAGGCGATGCTGGGCCATGCCGACATCGCCACGACCGAAATCTACACCCATGTCGAGGCGAGCCGACTGGTCGAACTGGTCAACGCCAAACACCCGCTCGTTGATTTTCGGGACAAGCGCCCTTAGGCGATAGCGCCATGTCAACGACCTTCCTCGATTTCGAGAAACCCATCGCCGAGCTTCAGAGCCGGATCGACGAGCTGCGCGACACGACCGCCGAAGGGACGGTCGATATCGGCGCGGAAATCGCCAAGCTCCAGGCCAAGTCCGACAAGCTGCTGCGCGATACCTTCACCAAGCTGACCCCGTGGCAGAAGACGCAGGTCGCGCGCCATCCGCAGCGCCCGCACTTCAAACATTATGTCGCGGGGCTGTTCGACGAGTTCGTGCCGCTGGCCGGTGACCGCGCTTTTGGCGACGACCAGGCGATCATGGGCGGCTTCGCCCAGTTTCGCGGCCAGCGCGTCATGGTGCTGGGCCATGAAAAGGGCGAGGATACCGCCAGCCGCCTGCGCCACAATTTCGGCATGGCCAAGCCGGAGGGCTATCGCAAGGCGATTCGCCTGGTCGAGCTGGCCGACCGTTTCGGCCTGCCGATCGTAACGCTGGTCGACACCTCGGGCGCGTTCCCGGGCATCCAGGCCGAAGAACGCGGTCAGGCGGAGGCCATTGCGCGTTCGACCGAAGCCTGCCTGGCGGCGGGCGTGCCGGTCGTCGCGGCGATCGTGGGCGAAGGCGGCTCGGGCGGCGCGGTGGCGCTGGCGGCGGGCAACCGCGTGCTGATGTTCGAGCATGCGATCTATTCGGTCATCAGCCCCGAAGGCTGCGCTTCAATCCTGTGGCGCACCGCCGATAAGGCCGCGGACGCGGCCGAAGCCATGCGTGTCACCGCGCAGGACCTGAAGCATTTCGGCGTGATCGACACGATCGTACCCGAGCCGGTAGGCGGCGCGCATCGCGATCATGCGGGCGCGATCGTCAATCTGGGCGATGCGGTCGAAAAGGCGCTGGGCGAGCTGGGCGGCCTGGGCCGTGACGAATTGAAGCGTGGCCGCGCGGCGAAGTTCCTGGCGATGGGGCGGCTGTAGTCCCGCACAGGATATGAAGAAAGGGGGGCGGTCAACCCAGTTGACCGCCCCCCTTTTTTGTAACCCGTTCGGCACGGGCAGGTAGGCGATGGTCGCCACCTGCCTGCGCTATTAGTTCGACGGTGGGCTGGCCAGCTTGTGGCTGACGTTGGTGAACGTCGTGTTCAGCGTGGTGCCGATGCTGTTCATCGCACCGATAGCCGCAACCGCGATCAGGGCAGCGATCAGGCCATATTCGATGGCCGTCGCGCCCTTGTTGTTCTTCAGCATCTTGCGAAACGTCTTCATTCCGGTCTCCGTTCAGTCCTGATTTGATCGATCACCCGGCTGAGCCGGAGCGCCGGTTCAGCTTCCGGCGGTTTACCGGCCCACTAGTTAAAAAAGGTTTGAATACCACCAATTTGCCGCCAAATTTAACGGCTTGCGAGGCTCAGCTCGGTGGCGATGCGCTGGCCCAGCGTTTCGAGGCTGACACCGACCTGGGAAAGGCTGCTGAAAATCGCCAGAATGACGACGGTCACGATCAACCCATATTCCACCGCCGACGCGCCGCGCGTATCGGCCAGCAGGCGTTGCAGCATCTCTCTGATCGCACGCGCTCTCATGTTGCCGCTACCTACGCGCCCGAGGTTAAGAAATGATCGACAGCCCCGCCTTGCCCGCTTTGTTTCCCGTCGTCGCCGCAGCCTTGGTGGACGAGGATGGCCGCGTACTGTTGCAACAGCGCCCGGCGGGCAAGGCGCTGGCGGGGCTGTGGGAGTTTCCGGGCGGCAAGCTGGAACCCGGCGAGACGCCCGAGGCGGCGCTGATCCGCGAGTTGCAGGAAGAACTCGCGATCATCGTTGCACCCGAGGGGCTGGAACCGGCGGGCTTCGCGACCGAGCCATTGCCCGGTCGCCATCTGCTGCTGCTGCTTTATGTCGTCCGCTTCTGGTCGGGCACGCCGGTTGCGTTGGAGGCGGACGGGCTTACGTGGTGCCGGCCCGCCGACATGCACGTCTGGCCCATGCCGCCCGCCGACGCGCCGCTCGTCCGCCAGCTTGCCGCTTACCTCGCCGACAAGACCAGTGCGGAGGCCGTACCCGATAGGGGCACGGTGTAACCGCCGCGCTCGAACGTCCCGCGCTCGGGGCGATAGGGGCGACCGCCGGGCGTCGTCGTCTCGACGAACAGACGGGCGGCGGGCGTATCACCGGTGGCGGGATCTAGGGCCAGGCGGACCGCGCCGGTCGCCGGGTCGTAATCGACCGCCTTGAACTTGCCCGCCTCCAGCGTCAGCCACAGCCCTAGCGGGGCGATGAAGACCCGGGCGCGCGCACCGTCATGCGGCTCGACATGGATCCGGTCGGCGGTCTGCGACAGATTGCCGCCATAGGATAGCCAGCCCAGCGTCGGGTCGTTCACCACATAGGTCGCAGCGGCATAGGCATGGCCGAAAAAGCCCATGCCATAATCGCCGCTATAGGGGTCCCAATCCATCCGGTCGGGCCAGCTGTGGAAGGCGGCCGAGGATGCGCCATTCTGGTCGATATTGGTGATGCCGCCCATCAATCCGCCATAAGCGACGCGCAGCAGGTGCATGTCGGCGGGATTACGCCGGAACGAATCGAACAGCGGGATGGCGTTCAGCGTCGATCCGTAATGATGGATCTGCCGCTCCAGCCGGAGATATTTGCCGCCGTACAGAAAGTCCCAATAGCGCCGGGCATTGCCGTTATAGCCCCAATGCGGGATCGACGGGTCATAGCCCAATATGACCTCGCGCGTGACATCGGCCTGCGGACCATATCCGAAATAGCGCATCCAGGCATAGACCTCGGCCTGGCCGGTCGAGTCCCAGGCCATCTCGCTGCCGAACGGATATTGCAGGGTGCGCCAGTGATCCGCGCGGCCCTTCATCAGCCGCTCGACCTCGGCAGCCTTGTCGGTCCAGCCCTCGCGCTTCAGGTCGGTCAGGATGTCGACGAAGACATCGCCCTCCATCAGCCCGAACTGCGCATAATGCGGTGCGTCGCGCATCATCGCGACGATGGTCCGATAGGCATGGTCGAGATACCATGGCCAGTCATGCACCTTCGTCAGCCCGGCATGGTTGCGCGCGATCCGGTACAGCGCCCAGTGCCCCGCCGCGACATGCGGGTAATTATAGGCGCGGCCCAGATCGTCCGCCTGATCCTTTTTCCATGAGGTCCAGCTCTGCCAGTCCTTGGCGGGCCGATAGAGGTCGGGGAAGGCGGCCGGGTCATAATAGAAGAGGCTTTTCTTCACGCCGCCCGCATGAGGACCGTCGGCGATCTGAAGCCGCCCGACGACCGTCTTGTCGACCAGCTCCTCGATCCGCGCGATTTCGGCGGCATTGGGATTATCGAGCTGCTTCATCACCGCCGCGACCCAACTGCCCGCGCCGCCTTCGTCGCTCATTCCCGAGATCCAGACACGCGGATCGGCGGTGACGATGTGATCGGCCTCACGATCATAGGTCAGGATGGCGGGCGAGCGGCCGAAGGGATCGCCCTTGCCCTCGAACCATTGTTTCGTGGTCGAGAAGCGGCCGAGATCGGCCATGGTCTGTTCGAGCGGCTTGGTGACGAAATACTGGACGGTCTGGATCTGACCATCGGCATAGGTGAGGGTCAGGCGCGCCCGGCCCCATTGGCGCCCGCGCACCGACAGGCGGGTCCAGCCGGGCTTGCCGGGTGCCCTCGTGACATCGAGCGCGCCTGCCGGATAGCTGGCAATGCCGGTGATCGCGGATGGCGACCGCACGAACAGCGCCGCGTCGAGATCGGTCGGCACGACATAGCCGGGCACGCCGACCACCACGGGGCGCTGCTGTGCCGCCAGCGTCGATTCGATCGCGCGAATGCCGGGCGCGGTGACGAGGCGCAGGCCGATCTTGCGGCTCTGGCCCGGCGCCAAGGTAAAGCTGGTCGGCGCGTTCCAGGGCGTCCCAGCCTTCGCCCAATCGGTCTGCGCATAGGCGGCGCTGGCGATGGTCCAGTCGTAAAAGCCTTCCGAGGTCTGCGTACGCGGGCTGGCTTCGGAGATGACCGCCTTGCCGCCGGTCTCGCCCAGCGTCGGGATCGGCACATAGGCCTCCAGCGGGGTGTCGCGTTCGGGCAGGACGAGCAGGGCGGGGCCTGCGCCGTTCAGTCGCGTGACCTGCACATAGCCCGCATCGCGACCGATATAGGGGTCGGCAAAGCTCGCCTGCGCATGCGCCTGTTCCAGGGTCCGGTCGGAGATGATGTTGTCGAACACCATCGGCAGGCCCAGCCCGCCGACCTCGACCGGCGCGGCGGACGTGTTGGTCAGCGTGAAGCGCAGGGCCGGGGTGCCCTTCTCGCTGACCCATTCCCGTACGATGCGCAGCGGCAGGCCGGTCCCCATCGACACGCTGATGTCCGCCGCCGCCAGCACCGCTCCGCGCGCGGGCAGCGCCCGCACCGGCCGACGTTCGCGTGCGGAGGAATAATCCTGCCACGCGCCGCTGCCCTGGCGCAGGCGCAGATGGATGTCGCCCAGATGATTATAGCCATTGCCCGCGCGTTCCCTGGCACGGCCGATCGGCAGGAAGTCGAAGCCGGGCGTGGCGACAGGCGAAAGGCCGCGTGCCGTCTGGCTGGCGGGGTCGAGGATCAGCTGGAATGTGCCGACCCGAAAGCGCGAAACGGCCGCTTTTTGCGAATCATTGGCAGTCTTTCGCAGCGTCGCCACGCCCGCGTCATGCGCGCTCGCGGCGATCGAAAGGGTGGCCAGCGTGACGGGCAACAGACGGATAAGACTTTGGCGCATGACGATAAAACCCCGACTTCGGGAAGCTCCTCCATGGGACCATCGCAATTGACCCCCCTCCCGTTCTGGCTATATTGGTATACAGTATTACCGGGAGGGCAAGATGCTGCGGTCGAGCAGGCGGGAATGGATGCAGGGGGCGGCCGGGGTCGCGCTGATGGGAATGGCGACGCGGGCGGTGGGGGCTGCGCCGTCGATCCTTCCGGCGAAGGCCGAGCCGCTGCCGCTGTCGGCGGTGCGCCTGCGCCCGTCCGTCTATGCGACCGCCGTCGAGACCAACCGTCGTTATCTCTATCGCCTCAGCCCCGACCGGCTGCTGCACAATTTCCGGAAATATGCAGGACTGGAACCCAAGGCGCCGATCTATGGCGGGTGGGAGAGCGACACGATCGCGGGCCATACGCTGGGCCATTACATGTCGGCGCTGGTCCTGACCTGGCAGCAGACCGGTGACACCGAGATGCGCCGCCGCGCCGACTATATCGTGGCCGAACTGGCCGAGGCGCAGGCCAAGCGCGGCACCGGCTATGTCGGTGCGCTGGGTCGCAAGCGGGCCGATGGCACGGTGGTCGACGGAGAGGAAATCTTTCCCGAGATCATGGCGGGCAAGATCAAGTCGGGCGGATTCGACCTCAACGGTTCCTGGTCGCCGCTCTACACGGTTCACAAGCTCTTCGCCGGGCTGCTCGACATCCATGGCGGCTGGGGCAATGCGCAGGCGCTGGACGTCGCGGTCAAGCTGGGTGGCTATTTCGCACGGGTCTTCGCCGCGCTCGACGATGCCCAGATGCAGACGGTGCTGGGGTGCGAATATGGCGGGCTGAACGAGAGTTACGCCGAGTTGTACCAGCGGACCAACGACCGCCAGTGGCTGGCGCTGGCCGAGCGGATCTATGATCGCAAGGTGCTCGACCCGCTCGTGGCGGGTGAGGACAAGCTCGCTAATTTCCACGCCAATACCCAGGTGCCCAAGCTGATCGGCCTGGCGCGCATTCATGAGATCACCGGCAAGCCCGAACCCGCCAGGGGCGCGAGCTTCTTCTGGGAAACGGTGACGGGGCATCACAGCTATGTCATCGGCGGCAATGCCGACCGGGAGTATTTTTCCGAACCCGATACGATCGCCCGGCACATCACCGACCAGACGTGCGAGCATTGCAACACCTACAATATGATGAAGCTGACCCGGCACCTCTATGGCTGGCAGCCGGACGGTCGCTATTTCGACTATTACGAACGCGCGCACCTGAACCACGCGATGGCCGCCCAGCATCCGCAAAACGGCGGCTTCACCTATATGACGCCGCTGATGAGCGGCGTGGTCCGTGAGTTCTCGTCGGACAAGGACGACGCCTTCTGGTGCTGCGTCGGCTCGGGGATGGAGGCTCACGCCAAGCATGGCGAGTCCATCTTCTGGCAGGGCGGCGATACCTTTTTCGTCAATCTCTACATCCCGGCCGAGGCGCGGTGGGAGAAGCGCGGCGCGACCGTGACGCTGGACACTGCCTATCCGATGGACGGGCAGGCGACGTTAAGCTTCACGCGGCTGGATCGAGCGGGTCGCTTCCCGCTGGCGCTGCGTGTGCCGGGCTGGGCGAACGGGCAGGCGCAGGTCGAGGTCAATGGCCAAGCCGTGACGCCGCGTTTCGAGCGCGGCTATGCCGTGGTCGATCGCCGGTGGAAGGCCGGGGACAAGGTTTCGATCCGCCTGCCGCTCGACCTGCGGGTCGAGACGACGCCCGGCGACGACACGGTCGTCGCGGTGGTGCGCGGGCCGATGGTGATGGCGGCCGATCTGGGCGGGCGCGAGGACAAGTGGGACTCACCCGACCCAGTGCTGGTCGGTGCCAATCCGCTGGCGGGCTTCACCGCCTCCGATCCGGCGATGGCGCGATACAAGACGGCGGGGGTCTTCCGTCCGGCGGACCTGAGTTTCGTGCCTTTCTACAGCCAATATGACCGGCGCAGCGCGGTCTATTTCAAGCGCTTCACCGAGGCGGGATGGAAGGCGCAGGAGGCGGCATTCCTGGCCGATCAGGCCAAGGCCCGCGATATCGCCGCCCGCTCGGTCGATGTCATGCATCTGGGCGAGATGCAGCCCGAGCGCGACCATGGGCTGACCTCCGACATCTCCTACCCGGTGTCCTATCGGGGTAAGCAGGGGCGTGATGCGCGGTCGGGCGGCTATATCGAGTTCACCATGGCGGTGCGCCCCGGCGCGATGATCCTGCAAGGCACCTATTGGGGTGAGGAGCGGGCGCGCGACTTCGACATATTGGTCGACAATGTGAAGGTCGCGACCCAGCATCTGGAGAATGACAAGCCGGGTGCGTTCTTCGACGTCGAATATCCGCTGCCGGCCGCGTTGACGGCGGGCAAGAAGAGCGTGCGGGTGCGGATCGTGCCGCATGACCGCAGCACGGCCGGGCCGATCTTCGGCATGCGGCTGTTCGCGGCCAAGGCGGGGGCGACGGCGTGACGGGCGTGCGGATGACCTTGGACGAATTGCGCGCGCTGGCGCGGGCCAAGCTGCTGGGCGCGGGGCTCGCACCGGCCCATGCCGAGGCCGTGGCCGAGACGATGGTGGCGGGCGAGCGCGACGGATGCACGTCGCACGGCATCTACCGCCTGCTGGTCGCCGTCTCCAGCATCGAAAAGGGTGTCGTCGTCCCCGATGCCGAGCCGGTGCTGTCGCATCCCGCCCGTGCGCTGGTCCGGGTCGATGGCGGCGGCGGCTTTGCGCAGCTCGCCTTTCAGACGGGCAAGCCCGCGCTGATCGAAAAGGCGAAGGCCAACGGTATCGCCGCTTTGGCCCTCAACAACGTCGTGCATTTTGCCGCGCTGTGGCCGGAGGTCGAGGAACTGGCCGATGCCGGGCTGGTCGCGCTGGCCTTCACGCCCAGCCATGCCTGGGTCGCGCCATCGGGTGGGGCGGAGCCGGTGTTCGGGACCAATCCCATCGCATTTGGCTGGCCGCGCCCGGACGGACCGCCCTTCGTCTTCGATTTCGCCACCAGCATGGTCGCGCGCGGGGAAATCGAACTCCATCGCCGTGCGGGCAAGAGCGTGCCCGATGACTGGGGTGTCGATGCCGATGGCAGGCCCACCACCGACCCGGCCGCGATCCTGTCGGGCGCGATGCGCACCTTTGGCGGTCATAAGGGTTCGGCGCTGGCGGCGATGGTCGAACTGCTTGCCGGGCCGCTGATCGGCGACATGACCAGCCGCGAGTCGATCGGGTGGGACGGCGGCCGCGGCGGCTCTCCGCTGGGAGGTGAGCTGATTATCGCCATCGATCCCAAGGGCTTCCTGGGCGATCTTCTCCCGCAAAATCAGGATCGGGCGGAGGCGATGTTCGGCGCGATCACGGGGCAGGGGGCAAGGCTGCCTTCCGCCCGTCGCTATGCCGCGCGTCAGGTTTCGCTGGTCGAGGGGGTCGAGATTTCGGCCGATCTCCACCGCGACGTGATCGCGCTGAAGGGTTGAGTGAGGGGGGTATGAGCATGACGAACCGGATCGGATGGCTGCTGGCGGGGACTATGCTGGTGGCGATGCCGCTCGGCACGGCGCAGGCCAAGGATAGCCCTCGGGTCGCCCGCAAGGCCGCTACGCCGGACGCCCGGTTCCGTGCGCTGTCGGATGCCGAATATCAGTGGCGGATCAGCCAGGCCGCCGCCGATGAGGACAGTGGCAGCGCAGGCTCGCGGCAATTGCCCGATGTCGGCCCCGCGGCCCAGGCCGCGCGGCTGGCGCGCTGGGAAGCGACCGCCAAGGCGCTGGATGCGATCGATCCGGCGAAGCTCTCTCCCGACGTGCGCACTGACTATATGGTCTATCGCGGCCAGATCGATGCGCTGCTCGCCGCGCAGCGGTTCCGCGAATATGAAAAGCCGCTCAATTCGGACACCAGCTTCTGGGGCAATCTTGCGAGCTGGGCGCGGGGCAGCTTCAACAAGGAAAGCCAGTATCGGGACTATATCGCGATGCTGCACCAGATGCCGCGTTATTATGACCAGCAGATCGCGAACATGCGCGCTGGCCTGGCGCGGGGCTTCACCGTGCCGCGCGTCACGCTGACGGGCCGTGACATCGGCGTGGCACAGGTGGTCGATGCCGGGACCGGCGACGCTCAGCCCTTTTACGAGCCGTTCAGGACCATGCCCGCCAATATGGCACCCGCAACGGTCGCGGCGTTGCGGGCCGAGGCGAAGGCGGCGATCCGTGACGACGTGTTGCCCGCACATCAACGGCTGCTGGATTTCCTGCGCAACGACTATATCCCGCGCGCACAGACCAGCATTGCGGCCTATGACCTGCCCGATGGCAAGGCCTATTACCGGTCCAAGATCCGCGAATATGTAACCGCCGACCTGACACCCGAACAGGTCCATGCGATCGGCCTGTCGGAGATGCAGCGAATCCGCGCACGGATGGACGGGGTGATGAAGGAGGTGAAGTTCCAGGGCGACCTGCCCGCGTTCCTGACCTTCCTGCGCACCGACCCGCGCTTCTATGCGAAGACGCCGCAAGAGCTTCTCGACAAGGCCGCCTGGATCGCCAAGGGCTTTGACGGGGTGGCGGCCCAGTGGATCGGCCATCTGCCGCGAAGCCGCTTCGCGATCAAACCCGTGCCCGCCGACCAGGCACCCTTTTATACCTCCGGTCGTGGCGGACCGGGCATCTATCTGGTCAACACCTATGACCTGCCCTCGCGGCCGCTCTACGCGCTGCCCGCCCTGACACTGCATGAAAGCGCGCCGGGCCATGCGTTCCAGATGCCCCTGGCGGCGGAGAACAAGAGCCTGCCCGCCTTCCGCCGCGACAATTACCTGTCGGCCTATGGCGAAGGCTGGGCGCTCTATTGCGAGGCGCTGGGCGAGGAGATGGGGTTCTACAAGGATCCCTATGACCGCTTCGGGATGCTCTCCTATCAGGCGTGGCGTGCGGCACGGCTGGTCGTCGACACCGGCGTCCACGCCATGGGCTGGAGCCGCGAAAAGGCGCAGGCCTATCTGCGCGACAATACCGCCCTGTCCAATCATGAGATCGAGACCGAGGTCGATCGCTATATTGCATGGCCGGGCCAGGCGCTGTCCTATTATATGGGGCAGCTGGCTTTCCAGCGGGCGCGGACCAAGGCCGAAAAGGCACTGGGGCCGAAGTTCAACATCCGCGCCTGGCATGATGCGATGCTGCAACTAGGCTTTGTGCCGCTGCCCATCATCGACCAGCGCACCGATCGCTTCATCGCGGAAGGGGGCAAGGGTCCCTATCCCGATGAGGAATGACGATTGACCCGAGAGCGGCGTCGCGTTAAACAGTATACGATATCTAAAACAATGGCAGGAAGATAGATAGTGAGCATCGGCTGGCGCGGCGTATTCCCCGCAGTGACGACCCAGATCCGCGAGGATATGACGATTGACCTCGCCGACACGCAGCGCGTCGTCGACGACTTGGTCAATGACGGCGTGACCGGCGTGATCGCGCTCGGCACGGTCGGCGAGAACAATTCGCTCGACTATGATGAGAAGGTCACGGTCCTGACCGCGATCGTCGAGGCGGTGGCTGGCCGCGTGCCCGTGATTACCGGCTGTTCGGAATATGACACGCGCCGTGCGGTCCGTTACGCGCAGGCGGCCGAAAAGGCCGGGGCCGATGGCCTGATGCTGCTGCCGCCGATGGTCTATGTGCCCAAGGCGCATGAGCTGGTGAACCACTTCAAGGGCGTGGCGGACCAGACCGGCCTGCCGATCATGCTCTATAACAACCCGCCCGCGTACCGCACGGTCATCGACCAGTCGGTGCTGGAAGCGCTGGTCGATGTGAAGAACATCGTTGCGGTCAAGGAATCGGCGCCCGACACGCGCCGCTTCACCGATTTCCGCAACGCGTTCGGTGATCGCTATACCCTCTTCGCCGGTCTGGACGACGTGGCGCTCGAAGGGCTGTACTTGGGCGCGCAGGGCTGGGTCTCGGGCCTGACCAACGCCTTTCCGAAGGAGTCGGTCGAGCTGGTCGCGGCGTTCGACCGTGGCGATCATGCCAAGGCGATGGAAATCTATCGCTGGTTCATGCCGCTCCTCCACCTCGACGCCGAGCATGACCTCGTCCAGTCGATCAAGCTGGCCGAGCAGGTCGTGGGCCGTGGTTCGGAGCGCGTCCTGCCGCCGCGTTATGTCCTCGAAGGCGAACGCCGCGCCGAGGTGATCGCGATGGTCGAAAAGGCCGCCGCGACCCGCCCGGACCTGGGCCAGGCCAAGGCGGCCTGATGGCGACGGCGCTTTCGCTCCCCGACGTCGCCCTGGATGACGGGCGTCATCGGGGCGAGGGCGTCATCGTCGTGCAGACACTGGCGGATCGCATCTTCGCGATCGTGCGCGAACGGATCATCGCGGGGACCATCCCCGCCGATCGCCCGATCCGCCAGGATGCGCTGGCCGCCGAACTGGGCGTCAGCAAGATACCACTGCGCGAAGCGATGGCACGGCTGGAGCAGGAGGGCCTGCTCCACGGTGTCGCCAATCGCGGCTATATGATCGGCGCGCTGTCGGCGGCGCAGGCCGAGGACATTTACGGCCTCCGCCTCAAGCTGGAACCGGCGGCGGCGGCGCGGGCCGCGCTCGTCGCCGATGACGATGATCGCGCCGCGCTGGTCGCCGCGTTCGAGGCGCTGGACCAGGCGGCGGCCAGCGATCTGGCGCGCGTCGCCATCTGCAACCGAAAATTCCATATGGCGATGGTCCGCCCGACGCGGCAGGCCTTGACGATCCAGCTGATCCGCCAGCTCGCATTGCTCGCCGAACGCTATGTCGTCGCGCATCTGCAGCCCGCCGGACGCGATGCGCGGGCGCATCTGGAGCATCGCGAACAGCTCGATGCCTTTCTGGCGCGCGACGCCGACCGGGTTAAGGCATTGCTTGATACGCATATCCGGTCCACCCTGACGGACCTGAAAGGCGGGTTCGCGCCCGTCGACTGACAACGACAAGCCCATAGGGGCGGGGGGATTTTTCGACGATGTTTGGACCGAGAAAGTCGCTGGGTAGCGTCACCCAGCATGCGGAGGGGCAGTCGCTGGCCAAGACGCTCAGCTGGCCGCACCTGATCGCATTGGGGGTCGGCGCGATCGTCGGCACCGGCATCTACACGCTGACCGGCGTGGGGGCGGAGCGGGCGGGACCCGCCGTCATCCTGGCCTTCGCCATTGCGGGCGCGGTCTGCGCCTGTGCCGCACTGGCCTATGCCGAGCTGGCGACGCTGATCCCGGCGGCGGGCAGCGCCTATACCTTCAGCTATACCGCGCTGGGCGAGACGCTGGCCTGGGTCGTCGGGTGGAGCCTGATCCTCGAATATTCTCTGGCCTGTTCGACGGTGGCCGTCGGCTGGTCGGGCTATCTGGTCGGCTGGATCCAGGCGGCGGGCGTGCATCTGCCGCCCGAACTGCTGGCGGGACCGCATGGCGGCGGCATCATCAACCTGCCCGCCGTCGTGGTCGCGCTGTCGGTCATGGGGATGCTGGTCGCCGGTACGCGGGAAAGCGCGACGCTGAACATCATTCTCGTCGTCGTGAAGCTTGTCGCGCTGGGCGTGTTCGTCGCCTTCGCGCTGCCCGCCTTCAACAATGCCAATCTCCATCCCTTCATGCCGTACGGCTTTGGCGCGACCGAGGTGGACGGGGCCAAGCGCGGCGTCATGGCGGCGGCGGCCATCGTGTTCTTCGCCTTTTACGGCTTCGATGCGGTCGCCACCTCGGCCGAGGAGGCCAAGAACCCCGGCCGCGACCTGACGATCGGGATCGTCGGATCCATGCTGGTCTGCACCCTGATCTACATGGCGGTCGCGGTGACGGCGGTCGGCGCGCTGCCCTTCCAGCAACTCGCCAATTCGCCCGAGCCGCTGGCGCTCGTCCTGCGCTCGCTGGGCCAGCCGACGGCGGCGCATCTGATCGCGCTGGCGGCGGTCATCGCGCTGCCCTCGGTCATCCTGGTGATGATGTACGGCCAGAGCCGCATCTTCTTCACCATGGCGCGCGACGGCCTGCTGCCCCAGTCGCTGGCGGTGGTCAGCAAGCGCAGCGGCGCGCCGACCCGCATCACGCTGGTCACGGGCGTATCGATCGCGATCGTCGCCGGTATCTTCCGCCTCGACGAGATTGCCGAGCTGGCCAATGCGGGCACGCTGCTCGCCTTCATCGCGGTCGGCGCGTGCCTGATGGTTCTGCGTCGCCGTGCCCCGGAGGCCAAGCGGCTTTTCCGCTGCCCGCAGCCCTATCTGGTCGGCAGCCTCGCCATTCTGGGCTGTATCTACCTGCTGTTCAGCCTGCCGAGCGCGACGATCGTGCGCTTCATCATCTGGAACCTGGCGGGGCTGGCCTTCTACTTCGCCTATGGGCGTCAGCGTAGCGCCCTGGCCAAGGGCTGAACCTCGACCACGGGTTCCGCAGGACGGCCGAACAGATAGCCCTGGGCCTGGGGGCATCCCTCCTCCAGCACCATGCGATGCTGTTCGGCCGTCTCCACCCCCTCGGCCACGACGGGCAGGTTCAAGCTCTGGCCCAGCCCGACGATGGCCCGGACGATCGATCGCGCGGCGGCGTCGGTGGCGACGCCCGAGATGAAGCTCTTGTCGATCTTGATCTTGTCGAACGGGAAGCATCGCAGGTTGCTGAGCGAGCTGTAGCCGGTCCCGAAATCATCCATGACGATGCCCACGCCCATCGCCTTCAGCTGATGCAGCGTCTTCAACGTCGACGCGCGATCATGGAGCAGCACATTCTCGGTAATCTCCAGCTCCAGCCGGTGCGCGGGAAAGCCGCTTTCGTCGAGCGCGCGCGCAACGATCTCGGCCAGGTTCGGCAGCTGGAACTGGATCGGCGAGATATTGACCGCCAGCGTCAGGGGGGCGGGCCAGGCGGCGGCCGTCCGGCATGCCGTCGACAGCACCCATTCGCCCAGTTGCAGGATGATGCCGGTCTCCTCCGCCAGCGGCACGAACGCGCCGGGCTCGACGGTGCCGCGCTCGGGATGGTCCCAGCGCAGCAGCGCCTCGTGGCCGATCACCGTGGCGCTGTCGGTCGATACCAGCGGCTGATAGGCCAGGCGCATCTGGTTGCGCAGCAGGGCATGGCGCAGGTCATGCTCCAGCGCGAGACGCTTTCGCATCGCCCGGTCCATGTCCTGGTCAAAGAAGGACGCGGTGCCCCGGCCGCTGGTCTTGGCGCGGTAGAGCGCGACATCGGCGTTCTGCCGCAGCGACTGGGCATCGGTCGCGTCCTGGGGATATAGCGAGACGCCGATGCTGACCCCGACCGCCATCGGATCGCGGCTGAGGTCCATTTCGGCGGCAAAGGCATCCAGGATCGACTCGGCCAGCCTGCGGACAGCTTCAGGGTCCTTCATGCCGCGTTGCAGGATCAGAAACTCGTCGCCACCGACCCGCGCGACCACGCCCGCCTCGTCGATGGCGGCGGTCAGGATGGCGGCGACCCGGCACAATATCGCATCGCCCGCGGCGTGGCCGAACAGGTCGTTGACCGCCTTGAAGCGATCCAGGTCGAGCGCGAACAGCGCGAACGGGCCTTTCTGATCCGCCTGAGCGATCGCGGTTTCCAGCGCCTGGTCAAAAAAGGCGCGATTGGGGAGTCCGGTCAGCGGGTCATGCTCCGCCATGAATTCGATCTGGCGCTGGGCACGGCGCTGTTCGGTCAGATCGCGCACCGACATGACCATGGCGCGGCGGCCCCGATATTCGATTTCATGGCCCGCGACTTCGAGGTAGCGATCGAGTGACGCGATATCCCGCGGACGGGTCTCGATCAGCCCGCCATCGACGAGCGAAAGCGGCGCTCCGTCGATCGCTTCCAGCCAGTCCTCGGGGGGCGAGCCAATCAGCCGACCCGGCTCTACGTTGAGCATTGCCGCGAGCCTGCCATTCGCTTCGATGATCCGGCCGTGGTGCAGGATCGCGATCCCTTCGCGGGTCGCCTCGGTCAGGCCGCGCAGGTCGGTGAGGAGGCGGTCGAGCAGCGCCGCTGCGACCAGGGCGACCACGATGCTCGCCGTCACCAGGCCGACCACGCGCGCCAGGTTGAGCGGCTGGAGCGGATGAAGGTTCGGGTCGACGACGACCCCGCCGGGAACCAGCGTGGTGGCCGTCATCGCCCCGAAGTGCAGGACGACGATCCCCAGAGCTGCCACGCCGACGGACAGGACGGTCCGGCCCCGCCCAGGCACTCGGACATGGATATGGAATGCGCCGGTCAACAGCATCATGGCACCGAGAAATGCAACGGCCAGGCCCCAGGGATCATAACGAATCTCTGCCGGGACGATCAGCGCGGCCATGCCGATCAGATGCATGGCGCCGATCCCGATCGTAGTCAGCGTGCCGGCGACCAGGCAACCGCCCAGGTCACGCCGTCGCCGGACATGGCCGAGCGCGATCCAGATGGTCAGGCAGGGTATCGCGACCGAAGCCAACGTCTGGGGAAGGTCGAAGCCCAGCGGCAAAGGCCCTCGATAGGCGAGCATTGACAGGAAGTGCGTACACCAGATGCTGACGCCGCCCGTGATCGCCGCCAGTGCCACCCAGTTGCGTCGGCGAAGCTCGACGCATTCCTCGGCCCGGTCGTGCAGCAGAAACAGGGCGATCAGCCCCAATACGCACACGCCCAGGGCGGGAAATATCAACCAGGGATCATGTTGCCCGATAATGCATCCCACGATGTTGAACATCATATGCGTCATTCCCTCGGCGACACTTTGTTCCATGGTCCATTGAAGAAAGCTTAATATAAGTCCGAAAGCGGACCATTTGTCGTGTGTGCGAGAGGGGCTTTCCAACACCCCGCCAAAATTCTATACCGAGCGTTATGGAAAATGCTCTGCCCGCGTGTAAGGGCCGCCCGCGTGAATTCTGCGTCGATCAGGCCCTGGCCTCCGCGCTCCGTGTCTTCTGGAGCAAGGGCTATGAGGGCGCGTCGATGGCCGACCTGACCGAGGCCATGGGTATCACCAAGCCCAGCCTCTATGCCGCGTTCGGCAACAAGGAGGCTTTGTTCCACAAGGCGCTCGACCTCTATGAGGCGGAGAAACTCGCCTATATCCGCGAGGCGCTGGACCAGCCGACTGCGCGCGGTGTCGCCGAGCATCTGTTGCGTGGCGCGTTGAAGGCCATGACCAGCCAATGGGAGCCGAAGGGCTGCCTGGGGGTGATCCATTCGGTCGCCTGCGGATCGGAGGCCGAGTCGATCAAGGCGGAAGTGGTCGCGCGGCGGGCCTCCGCTCAGGCCGCGATCGTCGGACGTTTCCAGCGCGCGGTGGACGAGGGTGATCTGCCCGCGAATGTCGACCCGGCGGGACTGGCCAACCTGATCTACGCGGTACTGCAGGGCATGGGCGTCCAGGCAGGATGCGGCGTGCCGTCGGAGCAGCTGCAATCGATGGTCGATGCGGCGTTGGCGTTATGGCCCTCGCGCTAGGCGAAAATTTTTAGTACCGGTTGGTATGAAAGTCGTTGACGGCTGTACGGCGGATTAATATACCAGTCGGTATGGAAGGTGATCCTCACCTTCGCGAATGAAATGGCGAGACAGCAGGATGGGTGGCCCCGGTGCCGCTTCCTCGAGCGAGCGCGATGCTGGCCGGGGCAGGATGTTTCGCGCCGGAAAAAGGGGTTTGCATCATGGCCTATGTCGCTTTTCAGGAAATCGGCGCCGCACGGATCGCTGTCGATGCCGCCATGGCACAGCAGGGTGCGGCGGCCATCCGGGCGGATGCCCGTCTGTCGGCCTTGGAGTGGCAGGTGGTCGCACTGGCCCGGCGTGACCGCCTGTCCAGCCTCCGTGAACCGGCCAAGCTGATCCGCGCGATCGGCAGCATCTTCGGCGAGACCCGCAACCCGCGGCTTGCCGATCCCTCGCTGGAAGCGCTCCGCCGGATGGCGGTGTTGAGCTGGCACAGTGGTTACAGCGTGCCCTCGCACGAGGTTCGCGCCTTTCTGGCCGCCGGTTACACGCCCGACCAGTATGAACTGATGGTCGACAGCATCGCGGCCGCGCTCAGTGATTCGCGTCGGCTGGCCCGGCCCATGGCGGCCGGGTAAGATGTGCCGAGGCGGGCGCGCGTCCGTGCCCCCTTGCCCTTCCCCGAAACTGACGTACCGTGTGGGGATCAGTGACGGAGAAGACCATGGCGGCCGTACTGCGTCTGAGCGACCCTTTCTCGATCATCACTCTGCCGATGATGGGGTCAATGGTAGGGCCTATGGCGGAGCCGGGGGCAGGCAAGCCCGATGGCGAACGCGCGATGCCGTGGGAAAGCCTGTTCGCCTGGCCCCGGCAGGGCGATCTGCAAATTCCCTTTGACGGCGGATCGCGCGAAGCGCGCGATATCTGGGCGACCCGGCTGGATCATGCGGTCGCCCATGCCGACAAGGCGGTGCTGCTCGTGGCGGAGGGGGCGGCCTGTCTCGCCAGCATCTGGTGGGCGCGGCTGTCGCCCAGCCATTATGTGTCCAGGGTCGCAGGCGCGCTGTTCTTCCAGCCGCCCGCCGCCGATTCGCTGGACCGGCAGGGCGGCCAACTGTTCGCGTCGCCCGAGGCGGCGTTGCCCTTTCCCTCTCTGATCGTCGACGGTGCGAGCCATGGCCCGGCGCTGGCTAGTATCTGTGGCGGCCGCCTGCTGGTGCCGCCACGCGCCGCGCCTGCGCCGACGGGCATGTGGCGTCAGGCGCAGCGGCTGATCGTGCGTTTTTCGGCTGGGGTGGTCGAACAGGATATGCGCGTCCTGCGTACGCTGGGCATTCCCGAACGCTGACATAAAAACGGTCCGGCGGTTTGTGTGACCGCCGGACCAGTTGATCGCCACAGGGAGCTTCCTTTGGCGAGGCAGGAGCAGTGGGAAGCCCCGGAGAGGGGCTTGCCACCGAAGGAAAATCTAGCTGGCGTTCACGCCGCCCGGCGCCGCTTCATTGTCGAGCAGCACGTTGTCGCCAAAGGTCGCATTGCCATCGGTCAGCCCTTCGTCATTGGCGAGAAGCGCGTCATTCGTCACACCGGTATCGTCGAGGACCGTGCTATTGGCAGGCTCCGACCTGGAGCAGGCGGCCAGCGGTATGGCGGATGCGATCAGAAGCAGCGGAAGGGCATGGCGTCGCAACATCAATTCGGTCCCCTTGGTCGTTTATCCCGTGTATCGCCGCTCATCGGCTCCTCATGAGTAATACATACTAAATCGATGGGATATAACCAGCGCAAATCTTGTCGGCGGAATAGATGGGCTTTCCTGCGCCTGGCGGTCTCCATGCTCGTCATGATGCCGGGCGGTGCATGGGCACAGGCCTTGGCGCCGCTCGACGGGAATGCTGCCCTGGCGCTGGATGCGGCGGAATATGCCACCCTGTCCGGGCAGGCGCCGATGGCGGTCGCACGCGAATTGGCGGTACAGGAGGCGTCGGTGCCGTTGACCGACGCGTTGAAGGCCGAGTTTGCCGACCGCCTCGCCGGACTGTCGGTCGGTCACGCGCCTTTCCATATCGACATATTGCTGACCGGCGATGTCCCCGTGGCGGACCGGGCGGTGCAGGTGGCGGGAAGCCCGGTGCTGGTCCGCTTCCGCACGGGGGCCTATGCGACCCACCATCAATTGGTCGTTGCCCTCGCCCTGCATCAAACCGAGATCCGCGCCAGCCTGACCCAGCCGCCGGGTATCGGCGTCGATCCCCGGATCGGGGCACTGGTCGTGATGGTGGCCCGCGCGGATGCCGAGGCGGAGCCGGGCGATGCCTTGCGCGACCGGATCGCCCGGATCGCGGGCGTGCCGGTGCGGATCGCGACGCTGGATACGTCCGACAGCGATCTGGCGGACCTTCAAGGTGGCGCGCGGCTGACCGGCATCGATCCCGGCAATAGCCGCCGCTATGCCTGCACCAGCGGCTTCGTCGTCCGGCGCGGGAGCGACAGCGCGATCGTGACGGCGGCCCATTGCCCCGACGATCTGGTCTGGACCGATGCCGAACGGCGGCAGCATGCTCTGCCCTTTCTGGGCCAATGGGGATGGGGCTATCAGGACGTACAGGTGAATGGCAGCCCGGCCCCGTTGTCGCCCGCGATCTGGAGCGACACGACCAAGACGATCAGCCGCCGCATCACGGGGCAAAGAACCCGCGATCAGACCCGTGCGGGCGATATCGTCTGCCATCGCGGCGAACGGACGGGTTATAGCTGCGCCGAGGTATGGATACCCGACTTCGCACCCGCCGGGGATTTGTGCGGCGGCGGCTGCACCCCGACCTGGGTGGCGGTGCGGGGGCCGAGCTGTCGCAGCGGGGATAGCGGTGGGCCGGTCTTTCTGGGCGGCATCGCTTACGGCATCGTCAAGGGCGGCAGCTATCGCGGTGGCGACGGAAGCTGTGCCTTTTACTATTACATGTCCGTCGATTTCCTGCCCGACGGATGGTCCCTGGCGACCGGCTGAGGGATCATATTGCACTGCGGCAGCGTTGGTTTTGTATCGACAGACAGCGATGAAGGTGACGGCATGAAGGCGATGATCCTGGATGCACCCGGCGGGCTGGACCGTTTGCGACTGGTGGACCGCCCCGATCCCGGTGCGCCGGGGCCGGGGATGATCCGGGTGCGGCTGCACGCGACGTCGCTCAACTATCATGACTATGGTGTCGTGGCGGGTCGCATGCCGACCCGGGACGGTCGTATCCCGATGGCCGATGGCGCGGGCATCGTCGAAGCGGTGGGCGAGGGTGTCAGCGAATTCGCGGCGGGCGACCCGGTTGTTTCCTGCTTCTTCCCCGATTGGCAGGAAGGGCCGCCCCGCATCGGCGACTTTTCGCGCGTGCCGGGCGATGGGATCGATGGCTATGCCTGCGAATTCGTGGTCGCCCCCGCGACGGCCTTCACCCGCGCGCCCAAGGGCTATGACCATGCCGAGGCGGCGACGATCACCACCGCCGGACTGACCGCGTGGCGAAGCCTGGTCGTCGATGGCGGGCTGAAGGCGGGCGATCGCGTTCTGGTACTGGGGACCGGCGGCGTGTCGATCTGGGCGCTTCAGATTGCGCGGATGATGGGCGCCGAAGTGGCGGTCACCTCGTCCTCCGATGAAAAGCTGGACCGCGCCCGATCGCTGGGGGCCGCGCACATTATCAACTATCGCACTCATCCCGAATGGGGGAAACTCGTCCATGCATGGGCGGGCGAGGGTGTCAACCATGTGATCGAGGTCGGCGGGCCGGGCACGCTCGCCCAGTCGATCGATGCCGTTCGGATCGGCGGCCATATCGGGCTGATCGGGGTGCTGACCGGTTTTGCGGGGGACGTGCCGACCGCCACCCTGATGAGCAAACAGGCGCGGCTTCAGGGCTTGATCGTCGGCAGCCGCCGGATGCAGATGGAGTTCGTCCGCGCGCTGGACGAGGCGCCGTGCCGGCCGGTGATCGACCGCCGATTTGCGTTGGACGATCTGGCCGATGCGTTTCGCTATCAGGAAAGCGGCGACCATTTCGGCAAGATCGCCGTGACCTTCTGATGACGGGGGCGCAGGGTATGACGAGCCGAGGCGTCGATCCCGACTGGCCGCATGTGGTGATCGTCGGCGCGGGGTTCGGCGGGCTCGCGGTGGCGCAGCAACTGGCCGGAGCGCCGGTGCGGGTGAGGGTGGTCGACCGCAACAATTATCACCTGTTCGTGCCGCTGCTTTATCAGGTGGCGACTGCCGCCCTTTCGCCTGCCGATGTCGCCGAGCCGATCCGCCATGTGCTGGGCCGCTACCCCAATATCCAGGTCGTGCTGGGCGAGGTGACGCAAGTCGATACGGGTGCCCGGCAAGTGGCCCTGGCGACGGGCGAGACGCTGCCATATGACCGGCTGGTCGTCGCGACGGGATCGACCAGCAGCTATTTCGGCCATGACGAATGGCGTTGCCATGCCCCGGCCTGCAAGTCGATCGAAGAGGCGCGGGTGATCCGCTCGCGTGTATTGGGCGCGTTCGAGGAAGCGGAACGCGACGGGGCGGCGGACCGCGAGGCGCTGATGACCTTCGTCATCGTCGGTGGCGGCCCGACCGGCGTGGAACTGGCGGGGTCGGTGGCCGAATTGGCGCGCCATGCGCTGACCTCCGACTTTCGCCGGATCCGGCCGGAAACGGCGAAGATCATCCTGATCGAGGGCGGGCCGCGTATCCTCTCGGCTTTCCCGGACTCGCTCGCGAATTATGCCGAACGGGCACTGGCGCGGCTGGGCGTGCAGGTGATGACCGATATGCCGGTCGAGGCGATCACCGCCGAGGGGCTGACCGCCGGGGGGCGGTTCTTCCCCGCCCGCACCGTCCTTTGGGGCGCAGGCGTAGCGCCCACGGGGGCGGCCAAGCTCCTTGGTGTGCCACCGGGTCCGGGTGGACGCGTGGCGGTGCGACCGGATCTGAGCGTCCAGGGACTGGAGAATGTCTATTCGCTGGGCGACGTCGCCGCCTGCCTGGACGAAGACGGCAAGCCCTTGCCCGGCCTGGCGCAGGTCGCCCAGCAACAGGGCGCGTATCTGGGCAAGGCGCTGCGGGCGCAACTGACGGGTGGGCGCGCGCCCGAACCCTTCCGCTTCCACAATCGCGGCAATGCCGCGATCATCGGGCGTCATGCCGCGATCTTCGACTTCGGGCGGTTCCGGATGAAGGGCTATCCGGCCTGGATGCTCTGGGCGATCGTCCATGTCGTGCTGCTGGTCAATTTCGCCCAGCGTATCCGCGTCAGCCTGCAATGGCTGTGGCGCTATCTGACCTACCGGCGCGGTGCGCGGATCATCACCACGCCCTTCGTCCGCCCGCCCGGCTGACCGGGATCAGCGGATCAATTGCGCGCGCAGGTCGACCAGCGTCGCGCCGATATGCTCGGTCAGGAAACCGGCCACCCGCGCCTCGTCGCGCGCCAGCCATGCGTCGAGCAGCGCATGATGCTCCTCGTGCGCACGGTCCTCGCGACCGGCGGGTTTCAGATGCTGGACGACATAGCGTTCGGCGAGCACCTGCAACCGCTCGATCAATTGAAAGGTCAGCGCTGCGCCGAGCGGGCGGACGAGCGCCAGGTGAAAGGCGCGGTTCCGGTGCGCGACCTCGTGCAGGGCGTCACGCGCCGCGACGTCCAGCGCAGTCAGCGCCTCACGTGCGACGGCCTGATCTTCGACGGTTGCCACGCGCGACGCGCGCGCAGCCGCATCGGGTTCCAGCGCCAGGCGAAGTTCGTAAATCTCCTCCGCCTCGCCCGCACCCAGCGAACGGACGAAAAAGCCGCGATTGGCCTGGCTGGTCAGCAGCCCTTCCTGCTCCAGTCGGGCGAGCGCCTCGCGCAGCGGGATCTTGCTGACCCCCAGCTCATTGGCCAGCGCATCCTGCCGGATCGGCTGTTCTTCGGGCAGGTCGCCACTGATGATCCGCTCGCGAATGATCGTGAAGATCTGCTCCGAAAGGGTGCGAACGACAAGGCTCATGGATTCTCTCGTGCCGACAGGCCGGGGAGAAGCCTGTAATTTACGGTAAATGTTACGATCTAGCGGGTCAGCATAGACCCGATGGTCATGGCCTGCCAAGTGTGTATTACATATGCGGAACAGCTTGGCTAAGTTCCTGTAACCATACGGAAGCCGTCCCATCGGATGGCGCACGCCAGTCACCGCGCGGGGACAAGGCGCCGCCGGGCGAAACCTTGGGTCCGTTGGGCAGTGCCGATCGCTTGAACTGGCTGGTCTGGAAGAAGCGGGTCAGGAACCGCTCCAGCCAGTGCCGGATCGTCGGCAGGTCATAGGCGACCCGCGCATCCTGCGGCAGGTCCTCGGGCCAGCCGCCCGCTTCCGCGTCATGCCAGGCATGCCAGGCGAGGAAGGCGATCTTCGACGGCTTCAGGCCATAGCGGATGACGTAATGTGCGAAGAAGTCGTTCAGCGCATAGGGGCCGATCATCGCCTCGGTCGACTGCATCGCGCCGCTGGCGTCGGCGGGGACCAGCTCGGGCGAGATTTCCTGGGCCAGGATCGCCGCCAGAACGTCGTTCGTCGCCTCGTCATATTGCCCGGTGCGGATGCACCAGCGGATCAGGAACTGGATCAGCGTCTTGGGCACGCCCGCATTGACCGCATAATGGCTCATCTGGTCGCCAACGCCATAGGTACACCAGCCCAGCGCCAGCTCCGACAGGTCGCCGGTGCCCAGCACGATGCCGCCACGCTGGTTGGCGAGACGGAAAAGATAATCGGTGCGCAGGCCCGCCTGCACATTCTCGAAGGTCACATCATGGACCGGCTCGCCCTGCGCGAAGGGGTGCCTCATGTCGGCGAGCAATTGCTGAGCGGCGGGGCGGATGTCGATTTCCTCCGCCGTCACGCCCAGCGAGCGCATCAGCGCCCAGGCATGGGCCTTGGTGCCTTCGCCGGTGGCGAAGCCGGGCATGGTGAAGGCGAGGATCCGGTCGCGCGACCAGCCCAGCCGGTCGGTCGCCTTGGCCGCGACGATCAGCGCATGGGTGGAGTCGAGGCCACCCGATACGCCGATGACCAGGGTCTTCGCGCGACTGGCCTCTAGCCGCTTCGCCAGCGCCTCGACCTGGATGTTATAGGCCTCATAGCAATCCGCATCGCGTCGGGCGGGATCGTCGGGCACGAAGGGAAAGCGGTGAACGGCGCGTCGCAGGCCCCGATCGCCAGCCTCCGCGCCGTGGACGAAGCCGATCCGGCGGAAACGCTGCTCGGGATGACCCGCAAAAGCGGCGGCATCGTTGAACGTCCCGAAGCGCAGGCGTTCCTGAACGATCCGTTCGACATCGATATCGGCGCTGGTGAGCGCGGGTGCGCGCAGGAAGCGCTCGGACTCGGCGATCGCCTCGCCCAGTTCGTGGATCAGGCCCTGGCCGTCCCAGGACAGGTCGGTCGTGCTCTCGCCGATCCCCGCCGCCGAATAGACATAGGCGCAGGCCGCGCGGGCCGACTGGGCGGCCGCGAGCATCGCCCGGTCGCGCGCCTTGCCGATGACGATATTCGATGCCGACAGGTTGCAGCAGATCGTCGCCCCGGCCAGCGCGCCCAGCGTCGAGGGCGGGGTAGGCGCCCAGTAATCCTCACAAATCTCGGTATGGATGACGAAGCCCGGCAGGTCCTCGGCGGCGAAGATCAGGTCGGTGCCGAAGGGCACGCTCTGGCCATCCAGATCGATGGTCAGGCCGGTCAGCCCCGCGCCGCTCGCGAACCAGCGCTTTTCATAATATTCGCGGTAATTGGGCAGGAAGGTCTTGGGCACCACGCCCAGGATCCGCCCGCACGCGATCACCACCGCGCAATTATAGAGTCGCCCGTTACGGGGCAACGCCGCGCCGACCAGCATGACGGGCGACAGCGCCGCGCTGGCATCCACCATCTCGCCCAGCGCCGCGAGCGTGGCCGCGTGCATCGCGCCCTGCAAGTGCAGGTCGTCGATCGCGTAGGAGGTCAGCGACAATTCGGGAAAGACGACCAGGTCGACGCCGTCTTCATCCGCCTTGCGCGCCAGGTCCAGCATGGCGTGCGCATTGGCCCGGGCATCGCCCACCGAAGCGGCGGGCGTCGCGGCGGCGACGCGGATCAGGCCATGGGTGTGAAGCGCGTAAAAGGGGTGGTCCTGCATCCGCTCGGGATAGCGGGGCGGGGGGAAGGGCGCCAGCCTGTGTGAGTTGCCAGGGGTTAGGATGTGAGGGGTTTCCCTTGGCCTTCGACGTCGCTCAGGCTGAACGGAGTGGAGGTTTGAACGCCCCACGTCCCGACATCCGTTCAGCCTGAGCGAAGTCGAAGGCCACGCTTCCCCTATCCCGTTGCATTTCGTTAAACGCGGCGGGCTTCTTGAATCCGAGGTAATATGACCACGACTCTCTACGGCATCCCGAACTGCGACACGATGAAAAAGGCCCGCGTCTGGCTCGACCAGCACGGCGTCGCGTATCGTTTCCACAACTACAAGACCGACGGTATCGACGAAGCCACGCTCCGCCGCTGGGTCGATCAGCTCGGCTGGGAAAAGCTGCTCAACCGGGCGGGCACGACCTTCCGCAAGCTGGATGAGGCCGACCGGCAGGATATCGATGCCGACAAGGCGATCCGGCTGATGCAGGCGCAGCCGTCGCTCATCAAGCGGCCGGTGCTCGACCGTGACGGCGCGCTGACCCTGGGGTTCAAGCCCGAGGCCTACGGCGAAATCTTCTGACGGACCAAGGGGGTGGAGCGCACGGCGGACACGGGTTAGAGGCTTTGGTCATGTCCACGACCTACACGCTCGACACCGCGACCAGCCGCGCCAATCCCACGCCCGCGCCGATGAAGCGGCTGACCGTGCCCGCCATCCGCCGTGCCAAGGGGCAGACGCCGCTGGTCATGCTGACCGCCTATACGGTGCGCTCGGCGCAATTGCTCGATCCGCATTGCGACATGCTGCTGGTCGGCGACAGCCTGGGGCAGGTAATCTACGGCCTGCCCTCGACCGTGCCGGTCACGCTCCAGATGATGGCGGCGCATGGTGCAGCGGTGGTGCGGGGCAGCTATCACGCAGTCGTCGTCATCGACCTGCCCTTCGGCAGTTATGAGGCCAGCCCGGAAAAGGCGTTCGAGAATGCCGCCTGGCTCCTGAAGGAAACTGGGGCAGCGGCGGTCAAGCTGGAGGGCGGCCTCGCCATGGCGCCGACCGTCCGCTTCCTGGTCGAGCGCGGCATCCCCGTCATGGGCCATGTCGGCCTGACCCCGCAGGCGGTGAACGTGCTGGGCGGCTATGGCGCGCGCGGTCGTACGCCCGAGGAGGCCGAGAAGATCATCGCCGACGCGGTGGCCGTGGCCGAGGCGGGGGCCTTTTCGGTCGTGATCGAGGGCGTGGTCGAGCCGATCGCGATCGAGATCACCCAGCGTATCGCCTGTCCGACCATCGGCATCGGTGCGTCGGCGGAGTGCGACGGCCAGGTGCTGGTGGGAGAGGACATGCTCGGCCTGTTCGACCGCACCGCCCGCTTCGTCCGCCGTTACGAGACGATGGGCGACCGTATCGGCGAGGCGGCACGCGCCTATGCCGAGGATGTCCGCGCCCGCCGCTTCCCGGGGCCGGAGCAGATCTATGCCCCGCGCGAGGGGGGATAAGCCAAGCCCGCTTCCCACGGGGGCCGCTCCTCGCTAAAGGTCGCGGCTTCTATATTGCCTTGATCCAGAATAGCGGAGCCCGTCTTGGCCCTAACGCCCCAATCCAGCCAGGCCTTTTTGAGCGAGGTCGACGACGAACTGCGTCGCGAAAGGCTGACGTCTTTCTGGACCCGGTGGGGCCTTATCGTCGGCGCGGCGATCATCGTCGCACTCGCGGCGTTCGGCGGCTATCTTTATTGGCAGCATCGCCAGCATCAGGCGGCGGGTGTCGATGGGGAACAGCTGCAGGCTGCCTATGACGCGCTGGGCCAGAACGACACCAAGACGGCGGGCGAGAAGCTGAAGGCGCTGTCCAACACCAATGTCGATGCCTATCGCGCGCTCGCCGAGTTCACCCAGGCCGACATTCTGTTGCAGAAGGACGACATGAAGGGCGCTGCGGCCCGCTTTGCCGCCATCGCCAACGACACGTCGCTGGCCCAGCCGTTCCGCGATCTGGCGCTGGTCCGCCAGACCATGGCCGAATATGACACGATGAAGCCCGAGGCCGTCGTGGCGCGGCTGGGCGGCATGGCGGTGCCCGGCAACGCCTATTTCGGCAGCGCGGGCGAGATGGTTGCTATAGCCTATCTGCGCATGAACAAGCGCGACCAGGCAGGCCGTTTGTTCGGCCAGATTGCCAGCGACAAGGATGTGCCCGATACGTTGCGGCAACGTGCGGTTCAGATGGCCGGCGTATTGGGGGTCGACGCGGTCGGCCAGAGTGAGGACACCAAGACCCAATGACGAAGCATTTCCGCACCTCGGCAGCGCTCGCCGCGCTGATGGCGCTGGGCGCCTGCGGGGTATTCAAAAGCGCGCCCAAGAAAACGCCGACCGTGGGCAATCGCATCCCGATCCTGGTGTCGGAGACAGGGGTCGAGGCGGACAAGACGATCGCCGACGTTCAGGTCCTGCTGCCCGCGCCCGAGGCGAACCCCGAATGGTCGCAGCCGGGCGGCAACGCCGCCAAGTCGATGGGCCAGCTCGCGCTGGCGGAGCAGCCGCAGCGCCTTTGGACCGCGACGATCAACGGCGGTTCGGCGCGTGATCCGCTGGGCGCCGCGCCGGTCGTGGCCGAGGGCAAGCTGTTCGTCGTCGATGTCGAGGGCAATCTCGTCGCGATGAACGCCGATACCGGCGCGCGCCTGTGGTCGACCGGCATCACCGAGGGGGACGCGAACCGCCTTGCCCGCTTCGGCGGCGGGGCCAGCTATGACAGCGGCACGGTGTTCGCGTCGGACGGTCTGGGCGATGTGATCGCGGCCAGCGCCGCCGACGGCAAGGTGCTGTGGCGCGCCAAGCCCAGCGGCCCGTTGCGTGGATCGCCGACCATTGCCAACGGCAATGTCTATGTCCTGACCCAGGACAATCAGCTTTACGCCATCAACCAGGCAGACGGTAAGATCGTCTGGGCCGGGCAGGGGACGCTGGAGACGCAGGGCGTGTACGGCGTCGCGGCTCCGTCGGCCAGCCAGGGGACGGTCGTCGCCGGTTTCTCCAGCGGCGAATTGAACGCCTATCGTTATGAAAATGGCCGTCTGCTGTGGCAGGACGCACTGTCGCGGACGAGCATTTCCACCTCGGTGTCGACCCTGTCGGACATCGACGCCGCGCCGGTGATCGATCAGGGCCGCGTCTATGCGCTGGGCCAGGGCGGCCGCATGGTCGCGCTGGAACTGTCGACCGGCCAGCGCCTGTGGGAACAGAATTTCGCCGGGCTCTCGACCCCGTGGATCGCGGGCGAGTGGATTTTCCTCGTCACCGACGACGCACGCCTGGTCGCGTTGGCCCGGTCGAGCGGCAAGGCCCGCTGGATCGCGCAGCTCCAGCGTTTCCACAAGGAAAAGAAGAAGACCGGCGCGATCACCTGGTTCGGCCCGGTGCTGGCGGGCAACCGCCTGATCCTGACCAATTCGGAAGGGCAGATCGTCTACGCCAATCCGGGGGACGGATCGGTCCAGGCGGCGGTCGACACCAAGACGCCGTTTGCGCTGCCGCCGATCGTCGCCAACAATGTGCTGTACGTCCTCGACCAGAAGGGGCGGATCACCGCCTTCAAGTGATGCCATATCGCCCCGTGGGACATTTGTTCCACGGGGCGGCACATTTGTACCGCTATACGCGTGACGAAAGGCTCGCCTTTCGCTAACGGGGGGCGATGGCTAATCTCCCTATCGTCGCGATCGTCGGCCGTCCCAATGTCGGCAAGTCGACGCTGTTCAATCGTCTGGTCGGAAAGAAGCTGGCGCTAGTCGACGACCGGCCCGGTGTAACGCGCGACCGGCGCGAAGGCGACGCGCACCTGCTGGGCCTGGATTTCCGTATCATCGATACGGCCGGTTACGAAGACGAAGACCCCGACACATTGCCCGGCCGGATGCGCCGCCAGACCGAAGCGGCGGTCAGCGAGGCCGATGTCGCACTTTTTCTGGTCGACGCCCGTGCGGGGATCATGCCGCTCGACGAGGAAATCGCCCGCTGGCTGCGCAGCTCCGACACGCCGATCGTGCTCGCCGCCAACAAGGCGGAGGGCCGTGCGGCCGAACAGGGCATCCTTGAGGCGTTGGCGCTCGGCTTCGGCGATCCGGTCCAGCTGTCCGCCGAACATGGCGAAGGCGTGGGCGACCTGTTCGAGGCGCTGCTGCCCTTTATCGACCGTGAGGTTGAGGAAGAGGAGGAGGTCGACCTCGAAAACCCCTTCGCGCCGCTCAAGCTGGCGATCGTGGGCCGCCCCAATGCGGGCAAGTCGACGCTCATCAACCGTTTCCTGGGCCAGGATCGCCTGATCACGGGGCCGGAAGCGGGTATCACGCGCGATTCGATCGCGATCGATTGGGAATGGCACGACCGTGACGGCGAGGTGCGGCAGGTCCGCCTGATCGATACGGCGGGTATGCGCAA
Source organism: Sphingomonas parapaucimobilis NBRC 15100 (assembly GCF_000787715.1). Taxonomy (GTDB): domain Bacteria; phylum Pseudomonadota; class Alphaproteobacteria; order Sphingomonadales; family Sphingomonadaceae; genus Sphingomonas; species Sphingomonas parapaucimobilis. Next base: position 91,922 of record NZ_BBPI01000001.1, on the reverse strand, counting down.
AAAGGCCAAGGTGCAGGATAAGCTGGAAAAGCTGTCCGTCGCCGACGCGTTGCGCGCGGTCGATTTTGCCGAGGTCGTGGTGCTGCTGCTCGATGCGACGCTGGGCCTGGAATCGCAGGATCTGCGCATCGCCGACCGTGTGCTGGAAGAGGGCCGCGCCCTGCTGATCGCGCTCAACAAGTGGGATGTCGCGGAAAGTCCGTCTTCACTGTTCAACGGAGTTCGCAAGGCGCTCGAAGACGGGCTCAGCCAGGTGAAGGGCGTGCCGCTTCTCACCGTGTCGGGAGCGACCGGCAAGGGTCTCGATACGCTGATTGAAGCGGCGTTCGAAACGCGCGCGGCCTGGTCGAAGCGTGTGCCGACCGGCGAACTCAACCGCTGGTTCGAGCGCGCGGTCGAGGCCAATCCCCCGCCTGCGCCCGGCGGCAAGCGGATCAAGCTGCGCTATGTCACCCAGGTCAAGTCGCGTCCGCCGAGCTTTGTTATCTTCGGCACCCGCGTCGATCAGCTGCCCGCCAGCTATGAGCGGTATCTGGTCAATTCGATGCGGCGGGAGCTGGGTTTCGGTGCGGTGCCGGTGCGCCTGACACTGCGTGCGCCGAAGAACCCGTTCGGCAAGAAGGATTGAGGGGCGGGCGGCTCAACTGGAGCCGCCTATCCAACCACCCGTTCAGCCTGAGCGAAGTCGAAGGCCAAGGGGCTGGCATCGGCCCAAGGGCGCAACACGCGTTTTCCCGTGGCCTTCGACTTCACTCAGGCTGAACGGGTGGGTGGGTGATGCCCGGGGACAGGGGGCGGGCCATCAGACCCGCCCCCGTCGCCTTATCCCTGAAGATGCGGAGCCGCGCCCGACTTGGGCGTGTCGTTTTCCGCCATCGCGTTCAACTGAACATAGTTCTGGATGCCCATGCGCGCGATCATCTCGAACTGGCGCTCCAGCGTGTCGACATGCTCTTCCTCGCTCGCCAGGATGCGCTGGAACAGGTCGCGGCTGACATAGTCCCGAACTTCCTCGCAATAGGCGATGGCTTCCTTCAGCTGGGCGACGGCCTCGACCTCGATGGCCAGATCGCCTTTGAGCACTTCCTCGACCGTCTCGCCGATGCGCAGGCGACCCAGCAGCTGGAAATTCGGCAGTCCGTCCAGGAACAGGATGCGTTCGGCCAGCCAGTCGGCATGGCGCATCTCGTCGATGGATTCCTTATACTCGAATTGGGCGAGCTTGTAGACGCCCCAGTGGTCGAGCAGCCGGTAATGCAGGAAATACTGGTTGATCGCGGTCAGCTCGTTCTTGAGCGCCTCGTTCAAATACTCGATGACCTTCGGATCGCCTTTAACCGCCATCAATCCTACCTTTCATGACTGTGTTTGACCGCACCTTAGAAGACCATATGTCGCCCCGACAAGGCCCATTTCATCAGTAAAAATACGTCGCGCTTTCATCTGGTGGGAAAGCTGGTAAAGACAACATAAGTTATAAATGATGAGGTCAACCCGTGTCGGTGAGTGCGGCGGAGCAGCTGGCGCTGGTCATGGAACATGTCCGGCACGGTATCGTGATCTATGATCGGGACGAGCGGATCATCCTGATCAATCATTATGTTGGCCGTATGTTCGGTCTGCCGGACAGCGCCGTGACCAGGGGGGCGAGCCTGGCCGATTATCTCCACCATGTGGGCAATGCGGTGGGCTGGTCGGATGTTCGAAAGGCAGCCATCCTCGACAATCACCGGCAATGGGCGCGTGAGGGGGAGCGGCGCCAGTTCGACCACCATTTCGATGACGGTCATGTCCTGGAGATCACCTATCACCCGCAGCCCGATCACGGCGCGGTGCTGACCTTTGTCGATGTGACGCATGAGCGCGATCTGACGCGCGTCATTCGACAACGCGACGATCTCAACCGCGAAACCGTGGCCATGCTGGAGCGGGTGGGCCGGATTTCGGCCAACACCCGGCTGGTCGCCCTGAACGCGAGTATCGAGGCTGCGCGGCTGGGAGACCAGGGGCGCGGATTCGCGGTCGTCGCCGAGGAGGTGCGCAACCTGTCGATCGAAACGTCGGATGTGCTGGTGGAGATCAGCCGGATCAACGCGGCGTCGCTCGAGCTTGCCGACGACAGGGATCGATAATGGCCGATATCGAGGGGAGGTTTGGTGGGCCCGGCAGGACTCGAACCCGCAACCTAGCCGTTATGAGCGGCCAGCTCTAACCGTTGAGCTACAGGCCCCACCGCAAATGTCGTTAGCGTGATGCAGCCGGACTTCGCAAGCGTCGTGCGGCATCTTTGCACAGGAAATGAGACAAAGAAAAAGGGCGCTTCCGCATGGAAAGCGCCCTTTTCCGACATAGCAGTCGGCGCTTCGGACCCGAAGGCCCGAGGCGGCTATTACTGCATGTTGTCCGCCTTGGCGTCGGCAGCGTCACGGACGTTGTCGGCAGCGGCGTTCATGTTGTCGGCAGCGTTCTCGAGGGTCGCGGCAGCAGCAGCGTTCGAGGTGTTGTCCGCAGCGGCTTCCATGTTGTCAGCCGACATTTCCATGTTGTCAGCCAGCATGTCCGCGTTGTTCTCAACAGCGGCAGCTTCCGGCGACTTGTTGCAGGCGGCGACGGACATCAGGCCGGCGGCAGCGAGAACGAAAGCGATCTTCTTCATTCGAATGCTCCCAAGCAAAGCAAAAATCGCGGCCGGCCCGAATGCCGTCGCGAAGCGGCTCAAATAACGTGCGGTTCATCGCGGTCAATCCGCAAAATTCACGGACAAGCAAGGTTCGCGACGAACCGATGGCACGGATCGGGCTTTTTCAAGGCGTTGACGTTACCAAAAGGTTACCATGAAACCGACGGATCAGCGTGGGCTGACCGGGCCGATCGCTTCGGGCGCGTTGGCGACGACCGCCAGCATGGCGGTCCAGGCGGCGACATTCTGGCGAAGCGCCGCCGGATCGACGCGATCCAACACGTCGTCGGGCGTGTGATGAGTATCGAAATAATCCCATCCCGACTGGTTCAGGTCGATCCCGGCGGTTCCAAGCTCGATCGTCGGGCCGATATCGGTGCCGTCGCCGCCCAGGCCGCTGCCCCGCGTGATGCCCAGCGGCGCGAGCGCGGTCTGGAGCCGGTCCGCGATCGGCCTGGCGGTGGCGGGCAGGTTGACCTCGAACCGCCAGACCCGGTCCGCGCCGAAATCGCTTTCCGATGCCGTGGCATGGCGCTCACCGGCATGGGCCTTGGCATAGGCCTCGCCGCCCATGCCGCCGACTTCCTCGGCCCCGAACCAGACGACGCGGATGGTCCGACGCGGCTGACCCGCATCCATGATCCGCTTGGCCGCCGCGGCGGTGATCGCGATACCGCTGGCATCATCGATCGCGCCAGTCCCGAGGTCCCAGCTGTCGAGATGGCCGCCGACCAGCACGATGCCCGCCGACGGATCGCTGCCGGGCACTTCGGCGATGACGTTGCCCGATTCGCGGGTGCCGACCATGCGCGGGGTCAGGACCAGCTTCATGCGGACCGGCTGGCCCCGGCTGGCAATCCGCTCCAGCTGCTCGGCGTCGGGAACCGAGAGCGCGGCCGCCGGGATGGGCTTCACGCCCTCGGGGAAGTTGGTGGTGCCGGTATGGGGGAAGCGATGATGGTCGGTGCCGATCGAGCGGATGACGATCGCGACCGCGCCGCGCCTGGCCGCCAACGCAGGGCCGGTGAAGCGCGCCGTGCCATAGGCGCCATAGCCCGAACCATCCTGGGTCCGGGGCATGGCATTGCCGATATAGACGATCTTGCCGCGGATCGCGTCATCGGGCGCCGATTGGAACGCCGCCATGCTGGGGAAGACCGCGACCTCGCCCGTCAGGCCGCCCGCCGGTGTCGCGCCCGAATTGCCGAGCGCGGCCAGCGTCAGCTTCTGCGGAAAGGGCGCCAGGATTTCCGCGCTCTCGGCGCCGCGTTCCCATACCGGCATCCGATAGGGCTCGATCCGCACATTCTTGAAGCCCAGCGCCGTCAGCCTGGCCACCGACCATGCCCGTGCGCGCGCTTCGGCTTCGGTGCCGGCCAGCCGCTGGCCGACTTCGGTCGTCAGCCCCTCGACGATATCCCAGGCGACCGTATCGTTCAGCGCCGCATCGCGCAGTCGTTCGACCTCGGGAGCGACGGTTGCGGGCGGGGGCGGCGGGGTCCGTTGCGCCAGGGCGGGGGAGGACAGGGCGGAGGCGGTCAGGGCCGCGAGAAGAATGCGCTTCATGGAATGGAGTGTTACGCAGCCGGTCCCGTTTGCCAACCGCCCGCGCAACCACTACATGGGCGGGCAAATATCCCACAGTCGCAAAAGCACGGAGCCCCGCGCCGCCATGGCCGTCCAATATACCTATGTGATGAAGGGTCTGACCAAGACCTTCCCCGGCGCCAACAAGCCTGTCCTCAACAACATCCACCTTCAGTTCCTGCCGAGCGCGAAGATCGCGATCATCGGCCCGAACGGCGCGGGCAAGTCCACGCTGATGAAGGTGATGGCGGGCATGGACACCGACTTCACCGGCGAGGCCTGGGCCGCCGAGGGTGTCCGCGTCGGCTATCTTGCGCAGGAGCCGCAGCTCGATCCCACCAAGGACGTGATGGGCAATGTCAAGGACGGCGTGCGCCCCGTCGCCGATCTGGTCGATCGCTTCAACGCCATTTCGGCCGAGATGGGCGATCCCAAGGACGACACCGATTTCGACGCCCTGATGGAAGAGATGGGCGAGCTTCAGGCCAAGATCGATGCGGTCGACGGCTGGTCGCTCGACAGCCAGCTCGAACAGGCGATGGAAGCGCTGCGCTGCCCGCCGGGCGACGCCGACGTCACCCGCCTGTCGGGTGGTGAGAAGCGCCGCGTGGCGCTCTGCAAGCTGCTGCTCGAAAAGCCCGACGTGCTGCTGCTCGACGAACCGACCAACCACCTGGACGCCGAAAGTGTCTCGTGGCTGGAAAACTATCTGAAGGAATATGCGGGTAACGTCATCCTCGTCACCCACGACCGCTACTTCCTGGATAACGTCGTCAACTGGGTGCTCGAGCTGGATCGCGGCCGCTACTACACCTACGAATCCAACTATTCCGGCTATCTGGAAAAGAAGGCCAAGCGCCTGGAGCAGGAGGAGCGCGACGAGGCGGGCAAGCAGAAGGCGATCGCCGACGAGCTGGCCTGGATGCGTCAGACGCCCAAGGCCCGTCAGACCAAGTCGAAGGCGCGTATCCGCGCGTTCGAGGAACTGATGGAGAAGCAGGAGAACCGCGTCGCGGGCAAGGCGCAGATCCTGATCCAGATCCCCGAGCGCCTGGGCGGCAAGGTGATCGAGGCCAAGGGGCTGACCAAGTCCTATGGCGACAAGCTGCTGTTCGAAAATCTCGACTTCATGCTGCCGCCAGGCGGTATCGTCGGCGTGATCGGTCCGAACGGCGCGGGCAAGTCGACGCTGTTCAAGCTCATCACCGGCCAGGAACAGCCCGATGCGGGCACGATCGAGATCGGTTCGACCGTGAAGCTCGGCTATGTCGACCAGAGCCGCGACGACCTCGATCCCAACAAGAATGTCTGGCAGGAAATCTCCGACGAGCTGGAGGTCTTCCGTTTCGGCAAGCAGGAGCTGGGCACGCGCGCCTATGTCGGCGCGTTCAACTTCCGCGGCCCCGACCAGCAGAAGAAGGTCGGCCAGCTGTCGGGCGGCGAGCGCAACCGCGTCCATATGGCCAAGATGTTGAAGGAGGGCGGCAACGTCCTGCTGCTCGACGAACCGACCAACGACCTCGACGTGGAAACGCTTCGCGCGCTGGAAGAGGCGCTGGAGACGTTCGCGGGCTGCGCCGTGGTCATCAGCCACGACCGCTTCTTCCTCGACCGCCTCTGCACCCACATCCTGGCGTTCGAGGGCGACAGCCATGTCGAATGGTTCGAGGGCAATTACGAATCCTACGAAGAGGACAAGCGTCGCCGTATGGGCGATGCCGCCGATCGTCCGACGCGTCTGGCCTATAAGAAACTGACCCGCTGATCCCGGCGACGTCGGTTTCGGATGACGCCCTTCCCGAGCGATCGGGGAGGGCGTTGCCGTATCGGGCGCTGGCCCATGGGTTTAAACCGATGCGGCCAATCCCCATCTGGACCGTTATAACGACAGGGTAACAAAGGGCGCGGTGGGGAATGGCGGTAGTGGAGCAGGCGCAGGGCGAAGATCGTGAGATCGCCAGCGCAGGGCAGTTGCATTATCGGCTCCGCCAGCAATCGGTCCTCGCCGCCTTCGGGATCGAGGCATTGCGCGCCCGCGACCTGGACCCAATGCTGCAGCGGGCGACCGAGCTTTGTGCAGAGGGGATGCGATCTTCCTTCTGTAAATTTCTGGAATACAAGGCAGACCGGGAAACGCTTCTGGTTCGCACCGGCGTGGGCTGGGGGGCGGGTGTGGTCGGCTCGACCGAGATGCGCACCGATATGGGTTCGCCAGCAGGCTTTGCGCTCCAGACGGGGCAGGGGGTCATTTCCAACCATCTCGACCAGGAAGAACGGTTTCGGACGCCGCAATTCATGGCCGACCACAGGATTCGCCGCGCGATCAACGTGCTGGTCGAGGCATCCGGCCAGCGTTACGGGGTGCTGGAGGTCGACAGCCCGGACGAGGGCCGTTTCGAGGAGGCCGACCTTGCCTTCATGCAGGGTTTCGCCAATCTGATCGGTGTCGCGATCGAGCGGCAGGAGGCCGAGCGCCGTCTGGCCGAGGCGGTGGAGCATCAGCAATTGCTGACGCGTGAGGCCAGCCACCGGGTCAAGAACAGCCTGGCGCTGGTGTCGGCCATGCTGAACCTCCAGAAGCAGGAGGATGACGACCCCCGTGTTCTGAGGATGTTGAACGATGCGCAGGCGCGGATCGCCGCCATCGCGCAGACCCATGACCGGCTGTGGCGCAGCGAGCGGGTCGGCATGGTGTCGCTCGACGACCTGGCCTGTGGCATCGCGGATCAGCTGGCCCAGCAGGCCAAGGATCATGAGGTGCATTGCGATATCGAGGCGATCGAGATGAACGCCGATACCGCGATCCCCATCGGGCTGATGCTGACCGAGCTGCTGACCAACGCGATCAAATATGCCTATGGCGAGGAAGGCGGCGTGATCGATGTCGGCCTGCACGCGCGGGACGGACAGATCGTCCTGTCGGTGCGCGACAAGGGCAAGGGCCTGCCCGCCGATTTCGACATGAAGGCAGCCTCCCGCCTCAGCCTGGGCATGCGGATGATCACCAGCCTAGCCCGGCAGTTGCGGGGCGAGGTGCGGTTCGACGATGCCGCGCCGGGGACCTGCGCGACGCTGACCATGCCCGATCCGAGGGATTGAGAATCCTTCCCGCTCGGGGGAGGATTACCGCACCCGCTTCACATAGGTCCGGCCGTCTTCGCGCCGTTCGGTCTGGAAATTGGGGACCGCCTCGATCAGGTCGGACAATCGCTTGAAGCCGAAATTGCGCGTGTCGAAGCTCGAGCGGTTGCCCGCCAGCTGGCCGATGGCCGACAGGCTGGCAAAGCCGCGCTCGTCGCGCTTCACCGAATTATAGGCGTCGACCAGCAGCTTGAGCAGTTCCTCGTCGATCGGGCGCGGTGTACCAGCCGTCCGCTTGGCCTGTTCGATCGAGGGCGGTAGCGAATCGGCCAGCGGGACGTCGGCCGTAACGGGCTTCGCAACAGCGGGGCGGGCCGCTTCGCCGATCAGCGCGCCCACATCGATGAAGCGGCTGCATGCCTGCTTGAATGCCTCGGGCGTACGGCTGTTGCCGAAGCCATAGACGGGAAAGCCGTCCTGCCGGATGCGCGTGGCCAATGGCATGAAGTCGCTGTCCGACGACATGATGCCGAACCCGTCGATTCGCCCCCGGAACAGCAGGTCCATGGCATCGATGGTCATCTTCATGTCGGTGGCGTTCTTGCCCTTGGTCAGGTCGAACTGCTGCTGCGGCTCGATGCCGTGCTTGACCATGACGTCGCGCCAGCCCTTCAGGCCGGGCTTGGACCAGTTGCCATAGGCGCGGCGGACATTGACCGTGCCCAGCTCGGCAAGCACGGTCAGCACAGGGTCGATGGCGGCCGACTGCGCATTGTCGGCATCGATGAGCAGCGCGATATTGTGGGTCAGGGCGTTCATGGCGCCCTGACTATCAGAGCCGCGGATCAGTCGCCACGGCGCATTGCATCGACGCCGATCGAACCGCCACCGGCCGCCGCGAGGTACAGAAAGGCGAAGCAGTACAGAATCGCCGCCTCACCGCCATTGGCCAGCGGCAGGAAACCCTGCGGCGCATGGGCCGTGAAATAGGCGACCGCCATCTGGCCCGCCAGCAGGAAGGCCACGGGCCGCGTGAACAACCCGATCAGCAGCAATGCGCCACCGCCCAGTTCCAGCACGCCCGCCGCCGTCAGCAACGGACTGAGCGGCATGGGGAAGGGCGGGAGCCCGAAGAATTTCGAGACGCCGTGCGCCAGGAACATCAGGCCGAAGACGGCCCGGAACAGCGACAGAAGCGGGGCGGAGAAACGGGCGGGGATAGGCATGACCGATACTCATTCAGGAAGGGCCGCGAGGATCGCTGTCCCATGAGCAATATCTTGCTGTCCGCCAGTCCCACAGCAAGAACCGGATATGAAACGAACCGTTGCGAATGCGGTTACGGATCGGGATAGGCGATGGCGATCACTTCATATTCGCGTTCCCCCGCCGGCAGCGTCACGCGCCGCAGATCGCCGACCGACGCCCCGCGCAGCGCCCGGACGAGGGGCGCGTTCCAGCCGACCCGGCCTTTGCCCGCATCCGCCTCGTCATCACCGACCAGCGTGAGCACGCGCTCGTTGTCGTCTTCGTCGGCGATCGTGACGGTCGCGCCGAACCAGACCTTGCCGCGGTCTTCCTGCCGGGCAGGGTCGATGACCTTGGCAGCCTTCATCCGCTTGGACAGCCATCCCAGCCGCCGGTCGATTTCGCGCAGGCGCTTGCGACCATAGATATAGTCGCCATTCTCGGAGCGGTCGCCATTGCCAGCCGCCCAGGCGATCGTGTCGACCAGCTTGGGTCGCTCGACCGCGAACAGCGCCTCATATTCCTGACGCAGCGCGGCATAGCCCGCCGGGGTGATATAGTTGGGACGATCCATCGCCCCCCTCTATTCCCTATGCCGCCGCGATCAACCCGGCCGCGACGACTTGCCCAGATACCAGCTGAGCGGCGTCGGTCCCCGGCTGGTCGCGCGCGCCGGGTTCATCAGGTCATAGACGACCGCATTCTCCAGGACCCGCTGCACATAGTTGCGGGTCTCGGAATAGGGAATCGCCTCGATCCAGTCGACGATGTCGACCGAGCCGGTGCGCGGGTCGCCATTGGCGCGAAGCCACTTGTTCACATTGCCGCCGCCCGCATTATAGGCTGCAATCGCAAGTGGATAGCTGCCATAGTTATTGCGGATTCTCTCGAAATAACTGGCGCCCAGCTGGATCGACAGGTTCGGATCGGTGGTCAGCGCGGCGGGCGAGTAGGACAAGCCGATCTTGCCCGACTGCTCGGCGGCGGTGGCGGGCATCAGCTGCATCAGGCCACGCGCGCCCGCATGGCTGACGGCGGCGCGGTCGAACTGGCTTTCCTGCCGCGCGATGGCGTGGATGATCGTCCAGCTCTGCTCATAGCCGGTCGGGACCGGGATCGTCGGAAAGCCAGCGGCCGAATAATCGGTCAGCCCGTTCTGCATCGCGCTGCGCCCGACCATGACGGCCAGGTCGGGGCGGTTGATGCTGCGTGACAGGTCCGCGGCAAGCAGGTGATCATTCTCGTCCTCCGCATCCGCCGCGATCTGGCGGATGAAGGCGCTCTGGTCCTGCCACTGGCCGATCATGCCCAGGAACCGGGCGGCGCGCACCGTCTCGCGCGCATCGAAGGCGGCGCGGACGGCTGGCGCGACATTGGTCGCGGCGATCACGGGCGGCGCGACCAGCGGGCGGCCGGTCCGCTCCAGCGCCAGCTGACCATAGAATTGATCGCGATATTGCGCGGCCCGGTTGTAGAAACCCGCCGCCTCGCTCGAACGGCCAGCCGCCTCCGCCGCGCGACCCGCCCAATAGAAGCCCTTGGCGCGGGTCTGCGGCGACTGGCTACCCCGGCCATAGCGGTCGAACAGCGTCATCGCATCGGCGGGGCGGGCCAGTTTCATCGCGGTTTGCCCCGCGAGCCAGACCAGGCTCGTATAGTCGTCGCGCTCGCCATAGGGCTTGGTCGAGACATCGGTGCCCGCCGGATAGGCGTCGTCCACCTGCCGCGCGATGTCATAGGCGGTCTGGAGCTGGTTGTCGGCCGCCGCCGCGCGCGCATTGACGAGCAATGCCTCATAGAATTTCTCGACATTGCCCGGCCGGGTGGCCAGTTGCCGCGAACGGGCGAGCGAGGAGCGCGCGGTCAGGCTGTCGCCGGTATCGCGCAGCCACATGGCACGGTCGGCGATATAGCCCGCATCATTGGCATAGAGTTCGGCGGTGGAGGCCGACAGGCTGGGGGCATCCGCCGATCGGGTGCGGAAGGCCAGTCGTGCCGCGAAGATCGGACGCCGTGCGGCACTGGTATAGTTGAGCTGACGCGCCGCCGCAGTCGTCTGCCCCGACCAGAGCAGGGCATCCATCCGAGCGTCCTGATCCTCGGGCGTCAGCGCGGAGGCGAAGGTCGACATGACCAGCGCTTCGTCGTTCGGTGACAGCACGCCGCGCCGCCATGCCGTTCGCGCCGCCTGCGCCGCTTCGGCGGGAGCGCCGGTCGCGAGCAGCGCGCGGGCATAGGCCACGCCGCCCGCCGCCGACTGGGGCGGGAAGCGGCGGAAATAGGCGACGATGCTCGATGGCGCGGCGGTGAAGTTCGCCGCCTGCTTCTCGGCGGCACGGCGGTTGCCCGTCTCGCCCGGCCAGCCCGGATGCGCCATCAGGAACCCGGCATAGCTGTCGAAGGGCAGCGAATCGGTCTGTTGCAGCGCGCGCCACTGGGCCAGCGCCGCCGCGATCGCGCCGTCGGCGGGTGCAGGCATGCCCTGCACCGTCTGATTGGGGCTCATATTCGCCATTTGCGTGCGATATCGGTCGAGCTGGTCCTGCCCGCCCGGTGCCACCATCGATCCCGCCAATGTCGCGAGGAGCGCCCCCGCCTTCGTCAATGCCATCATGGTGGACAGAATAGGGACTCTACCCGTACATGTCCTGAACAAATTGTCCCACTCGGCGCAGCAGGAGCGCGTTTCCTCTCATGTTTTCAGGGTCCATTCCGGCGCTTGTGACGCCGTTCGACGATCAGGGCGGTCATGTCGGCGGAGCGTTCAATGAGGCGAAATTCCGGGATTTCGTCGAATGGCAGATTTCGGAAGGCTCCACCGCGCTGGTCGCCTGCGGCACCACGGGCGAAGCGGCGACCATGCCCAAGGACGAGCATTTCCACGTCGTGCGCGTCTGCGTCGACCAGGCGCGCGGCCGGGTGCCGGTGATCGCGGGCGCAGGCTCGAACGACACGATCGTCGCGATCGAAAACCTGAAGGCCGCGCAGGAAGCCGGGGCCGACGCCGCGCTGATGGTGCCGCCCTATTACAACCGGCCGAGCCAGGAGGGCATCGCGCTTCACTTCGCCGAGCTGGCGAAGAATGCGCCGCTGCCCATCGTCCTCTATAATGTGCCCGGCCGGACCGTCACCGATATCCAGCCGTCGACGCTGATCCGCATCGTCAAGGCCGCTCCGCATGTGTTCGTGGGCGTGAAGGATGCCAGCGGCGCGCTGCCCCGCGTGTCGCATCATCGCGCAGCGCTGGGGCCGGATTTCTGCCAGCTGTCGGGCAATGACGATCTGGCGCTGGCCTTCAACGCGATGGGCGGGGTGGGGTGCATCTCCGTAACGGCCAATGTCGCGCCGCGCCTGTGCGCGGAGTTTCAGGCGGCCTGTGCGGCCGGGGACATGGCGCGTGCGCTCGAACTGCACGACCGGCTGTTCCCGCTGCACGAGGCGATGTTCACCGACGCCTCGCCAGGTCCGGTCAAGTACGCACTCAGCCGCATCATGCCGCATTTCCCGCAAGGCGTCCGACTGCCGATGACCTGGCCGTCCGAGGCATCGCGCGCGCAGGTGGATGCCGCGCTGGCACATGCCGGATTGATCTGAACCCGGCCTTCCTTCGGCCGCAATCCCGGACGAACATCGCGTCGACGATGGGCGGCGCAGGGAGAGCGGCCGATGTGGACCTTGGTGATGATCGCCATGCAGACGGGCGCGGTGGCCGGGCCTGTCCTGCCTGCGCCCCGAAAGGCCCCAACCACGCGTCATTGCCCGCCCGACGATGGTGGCGGTGACGTGGTGGTATGCGGTCGCTCCTCCGACGCATACCGGATCGGCATCGTTCCCGATTATTCCGCGCCGATGACCCTGCCCAAGGCGCGCACGGAAATAGCAGGCGTCGGCGCGGTTTCGGCGGAAGCCGAGCAGGTGGATGTCGGCGGCATTCCCAGCAAGCGCGCCATGATCCGGCTTGCCATCCCGCTGGGTGGCCGCCGCAAGCCGTGAATGTTCCGTCCCAGAAACGGGATAGAGGCATCATCAGCGGCTTTTCAGGACGCGTTCGAGCGCCTACATCGACCCGTCCATGCGCCCGAAACCCCAAACCTTCGACAAGAAGAAGATCGTCGCCGAGAACCGGCGCGCCCGCTTCGATTATGCCATCGAGACGACCTATGAGGCCGGTATCGCCCTGACCGGGACCGAGGTGAAGTCTCTCCGCTTCGGTGAGGGATCGATCGCGGAATCCTATGCCGAGGTGCGCGGCGAGGAGGTGTGGCTGGTCAATTCCAACGTCCCCGAATTCAGCCATGGCAATCGCTTCAATCACGAGGCGAAGCGCCCGCGTAAATTGCTCCTTCATGAGCGCGAGATAAACAAGCTCCACGGTGCGGTGGCGCGCGAGGGCATGACCCTGGTGCCACTGATGATCTATTTCAACTCGCGCGGTCGCGCGAAGGTGGAGCTGGCATTGGCGAAGGGCAAGAAGGCGCACGACAAGCGCGATTCGATCAAGGAACGCGATTGGAAGCGCGAGCAGGGCCGTATCCTGCGCGATCGCGGCTGATGGCCTCGGCCGTGCCGACCATGTGGGGCCGTACCCTGGGATGGGTCCGGCGCAACATGCCGACCCGCGATTCGATGGAGAACAACCGGCTGCTCCGGCCGGTCGCGCACCGTGTCCTGGCGCCCGAACTGTGGCGCTTTACCCGGCGGTCGGTGCCGCGCGGCGTCGCGCTGGGCGTGGTGGCGGGTTTCCTGTTTCCGGTCGCGCAGATCGCGATCGCGGCGGTCTTCGCATTGCCATTCCGTGCCAATGTGCCGGTCGCGGCGCTGACGACCTTCATCACCAATCCGCTGACCACGCCGATCATCTGGGTCATCGCCTATCGCATCGGCACGTTCCTGTTGCGCAGCGAGGCGCCGCTCAACACCCAGCCGGTGGCCGAGGCCGCGACGGGCTGGCTGCAATGGGCGTTGAGCGCCTTTCACTGGCTATGGGAACAGGGTCCGGCTTTTGGTCTCGGGCTGTGCGTGCTGACCGGCGGGTGCGCGGTGATCGGCTATGCCGCCTCGGCATTGGGCTGGCGCGTGTGGATCGCGCGCAAATGGCGCAACCGGCGGAAAAATGCGGCCTTTTGATAGCGCTATTGCCGTTTGGCGTGACTTTCTAACGGTTTGACTGGGCGTATCGGCTCGTTACAACAGTCGCATCCATCTCCTTTTCGGGAATTCAGATGCGCTCTCTGCTGATCGCCGCTCTTCTTACGACCGCCATTTCCCCCGTCATGGCCCAGACTGTGAACCCCGTCGACAAGGCCGCTGTCGGCCCGGTCAAGCCCAACGCCAAGAACCGCCCCGAGATCGGCGATTTCGGTTTCGACATGGCGGGCCGCGATATTTCGGTGAAGCCGGGCGACGACTTTTTCGATTATTCGAACGGCACCTGGTACAAGAACACGACGATCCCCGCCGATCGCTCGTCCTATGGCATGTTCCACGTCCTGCAGGACCGCTCGCTGGAGCAGACCCGTACCATCCTGGACGAGGCGACCAAGCAGCCGGGCAACAAGGCCGGTGATTTCTACGCCAGCTTCATGGACGAGGCCGCCGTCAACGCGAAGGGCGTGACCCCGGTCAAGCCGTGGCTGAGCGCCATCAAGGCGACCCAGAGCCGCGACGCGCTGGCGATCGAGATGGCCAAGCTCCAGCGTCAGGGCGTCGGCGCACCCTTCGGCGTCTATATCGGCCAGGACGACAAGGCCCCCGACACCTATATCCCGAACTTCGGCCAGAGCGGCCTGGGCCTGCCCGACCGTGATTATTATCTGAAGGACGACGCCAAGCTGGCGACGATCCGCACCGCCTATCAGGCCTATCTCGCCCGGATGCTGACGCTGGCGGGCGAGCCCAATGCCGAGGCGCGGGCGGCGGCCGTGTTCAACTTCGAAAAGGGTCTGGCGGGCGTCCACTGGACCCGGATCGAGAGCCGCGACGCGGACAAGACCTATAACAAGTGGATGGCTGCCGACTTCACGACCAAGGCGCCGGGCTTCCCCTGGGCGCAATATATGCAGACGCTGGGCGTGGCAGGCCGTCCGGCCTATCTGGTCGCACAGCCCAGCGCGATCACCGGCGAGGCCAAGGTCTATAGTGAGACGCCGCTCAATGTCCTTCAGGACTATGCGATGCTGAAGGTCCTGCGCAGCTATGCAGGCTATCTGTCGAGCGATTTCGACAAGACCAACTTCGCCTTTTACGGCACCACCCTGTCAGGTACGCCGCAGCAGCAGGCGCGGTGGAAGCGCGGCGTCGGCCTGGTCTCCGACGGCTTGGGTGAGGAAGTCGGCAAGCAATATGTCGCCAAATACTTCCCGCCGGAATCGAAGGCCGCCGCCGATGCGCTGGTAAAGAACCTGATCTCGGCGATGGGCGACCGTCTGCGCAACCTCGAGTGGATGGCGCCCGAGACCAAGCAGAAGGCGTTGGCCAAGCTGGCCGCCTTTACGCCCAAGATCGGCTATCCCGACAAGTGGAAGGATTATTCGGCGCTGCAGATCCAGCGCGGCGATCTGGTCGGCAATGTCGCGCGCGCCAATGCTTTCGAGTTCCAGCGGGACCTCAACAAGCTGGGCCAGCCGATCGATCGCGGCGAATGGTTCATGACGCCGATGACGATCAACGCCTATGCCAACCCGCCGATGAACGAGATCGTGTTCCCGGCGGCGATCCTCCAGCCGCCCTTCTTCGATCCGAAGGCGGACCCGGCTGTGAATTATGGCGGTATCGGCGCGGTGATCGGGCACGAGATCAGCCATCACTTCGACGATCAGGGCCGCAAGTACGACGCCACCGGCAAGCTGACCGACTGGTGGACGCCGCAGGACGTGGCGCGGTTCAAGACCTTCACCGATGCACTGGTAAAGCAATATGACGGTTACGAACCGCTGCCCGGCCAGCACATTCAGGGCGGCCTGACGCTGGGCGAGAATATCGCCGATCTGGCGGGTCTGACGGTGGCACTCGACGCCTATCACAAGTCGCTGGGCGGCAAGCCCGCGCCGATCATCGACGGCACGACCGGCGACCAGCGTTTCTATTATGGCTGGGCGCAGGTGTGGCGGACCAAGTGGCGCGAACCCGCGCTGCGCCAAGCGCTGCTGTCCGATCCGCACTCGCCGGGTCATGAGCGCGTGCTGACCGTGCGCAACCTCGACCCCTGGTATGCGGCGTTCGGCGTCAAGCCGACCGACAAGATGGCGCTGACCCCGCAGCAGCGCGTCCGCATCTGGTAATCGACTGAATGACAGGCCCTCCGGTACGCACCGGAGGGCCTTTTTCTGTTTTGGAGAGAATGATGAAGAGTTTGGCCATCGCCGCGCTGCTTGGCGCGACCGCGATCACGGGAGCCGTGGCGCTGAATGCGCAGGACCGCCCCGCCGCCGCCAACGGCCCGACCTATGGGCGGTTCGGCTTCGACGAGAAGGGCATGGACAAGTCGGTCCGCCCCGGTGACGACTTCTATGCCTTCGCCAATGGCGAATGGGCCAAGACCACCGCCATCCCCGCCGACAAGTCGAGCTACGGCGCGTTCGACAAGCTCGCGGACCTGTCGCGGGAGCGGACCCATACCATCCTGGAACAGGCCAAGGGGCAGCGGAACCAGATCGGCACCGCCTATGCCACCTATCTCGACACCGCCACGATCGAGGCCAAGGGTCTGGCGCCGATCCAGCCCTGGCTGAACCGGATCAAGGGGCTGAACGATAAGTCGGGCTATGCCGCCTTGCTGGCCGAGGCGGATCGCAACGGCGTTGGCATCCCCTTCGGCTCGGGCGTCGGGCAGGATGCGCGCCAGCCCAATCTCTACACCGTTGGCCTGCGCCAGTCGGGGCTGGGGATGCCGGACCGCGACTATTATCTGAGCGACGACCCCAAGCTGTCGGCCGCGCGGGCCGCCTATCAGGCGCATCTGGCCAAGATGCTGACCATGGCCGGCGAGTCCGATGCCGAGGCGCGCGCCGCCGCGATCGTCGCCTTCGAGACGCAGATCGCCAAGGTCCACTGGACCCGGATCGACAGCCGTGACCGGACCAAGACCTACAACAAGATGACCGTCGCCGATCTGGCAAGGACCGCGCCGGGCTTCGACTTCGCGACCTATCTGAAGGGCGTGGGCACGCCGGTCGACACGCTGGTCGTCGCGCAGCCGACGGCGGTGACGGGGATCGCCGCGCTGATCCAGTCGACGCCGATCGCGGTGCTCAAGGACCAGTTGCTGGTCCGCTCGCTCGACGAGTTCGCCGATGTCCTGCCCGCCAAATTCGACCAGGAGCAGTTCGCCTTTTACGGCACCGTCCTGTCGGGCACGCCGCAGCAGCAGGAGCGCTGGAAGCGCGCGGTCGACTTCACCAGCAGCGCACTCGCCGATGAGGTGAGCAAGGTCTATGTCGCGCGCTATTTCCCGCCCGCGACCAAGCTGGCCGCCGATGCGCTCGTGAAGAACGTCCTGGCCGCGATGGGCAAGCGGATCGACCAGCTCGACTGGATGGCCCCGGAAACCAAGGCGAAGGCCCATGCCAAGCTGGCCGCCTTCACCCCGAAGATCGGCTACCCGGATCGTTGGAAGGATTATTCGGGTCTGAAGATCGTCAGCGGCGACGCTTTCGGCAACGCACTGCGCGCGGCCCAGTGGCGGCACGAGGACAATATCGGTCATCTCGGCAAGCCCATCCAGCGTTGGGAATGGGGCATGACCCCGATGACTGTGAACGCCTATGCCAATTTCGGCATGGTCGAGATCGTCTTCCCCGCCGCCATCCTACAACCGCCCTTCTTCGATCCAAAGGCCGATCCTGCGGTCAATTATGGCGGCATCGGTGCGGTGATCGGCCATGAACTCAGCCATCACTTCGACGATCAGGGATCGAAGTTCGACGCCAAGGGACAGTTGACCGACTGGTGGACGGACAAGGACGTCGCGGCGTTCAAGGAACGCACGGCGGCGCTGGTGAAGCAGTATGACGCCTATGAGCCGCTGCCCGGCCTTCATGTGAAGGGTGCGCTGACCCTGGGTGAGAATGTCGCCGATCTGGCGGGGCTGTCGGTTGCCTATGACGCCTATCACGCCTCGTTGAAGGGCAGGGCGGCGCCGGTGATCGACGGCTTTACCGGCGACCAGCGCTTCTATCTCGGCTGGGCGCAGGTGTGGCGTCGCAACTACCGCGAGGCGAACCTGCGCAACCGCTTGCTGACCGACCCGCACTCGCCGTCTCAGCAGCGCGCCTGGGTCGTGCGCAATCTCGATCCCTGGTATGCGGCCTATAGCCCCAAGCCGAACGAGAAACTGTATCTGACGCCCGAACAGCGCGTCCGTATCTGGTAATCATCATCCACCTCCTGGCATGGGCCGTCCGTCCGAGGGATCGGGCTTGACCCATGCCGGGTTGCCGGATGATGGGTTGAGGATGGCGATCGCGTCCCTCGAAAGATTTCACCCCACCCGCCTCGCGGCCGCCGTATCGGTCGCGAGCGGAGCGGGCGCGGCCATCCTGTTGTTCATGGCGATCCGCAGCTGGGTCGTGGCGGCGGGGTTTCTGGCGGCGGCGCTGCTGGCCTTTGGCGTCATCCTGGTCTGGCGCATCCTGACCCCCAGGGTGGAGCATAGCCGACGCAGCGTGGATTGGGACTTCGCGCGGGTCGTGGCGGATGCCAGCCTGGACGCGATCGCCGTCACCGACCGGGCCGGGCGTCTGGTCTGCGCCAATGACGCCTATGCCTCGCTCTTCCCGATGATGCCGACCCCGCCTGGCGTGCCGCTCGACGCAGCGTCGGTGGAGGCGCTGGCGGAGGCGGGGCGGACCGCGTGGCGCGACGGCCTGGGCCGGGCGGACCGGATCGCGGTGATGGGAACCGAATTGTCGGTGCTGGTCACACGGGCGGGCGACGAGGCCGACCTGCTGGTCTGGCGCTTCGCCATTGCCGAGGAACAGGACCTGGCCGAGACGGTCGAGCGGCTGATCGGCGGCATCCATGGCGACCGGCTGGGCACGGCGGGGATCATGGCGGCGCTGATCGCACCCGATGGCCGGGTGCGGGCCGCCAACCGGGTGCTGTGCGCGCGGGCGACGGGCGGCGAGATGATCTCGATCGTCGGCCGCGACTTCGCGACCTTCCTGGCGCATGATCCGGGCGGGCAGGTCCGCTTTGCCGCCGAACTGGCGAAGGGCGAAGGCAAGCCGCTGCGCATCCTGCAAATCCCCTTTGTCGAGGGGGACTCCGCCCCGATGCTGGTCGCGCTGCTCGACGAAGACGAGCAGCTGGTCGCACCGGCAGGCACGAGCGCGGGCAGCCATGTGCGGGGCCTTGTCTCGCTGATGCCCTTCGGAATCGCGCTGGTCGATCGCGACGGCCGTTTCATCCAGATGAATTCGGCCTTCATGCGCGCCGCCGGGGTCAACGGCACCACGCCGCCGCTCTATCCGGGGGATCTGGTGGTGCGCGAGGACAAGGCGGCGGTCGCCGACGCGATCCGGCGCTTCGCCAGCGGCGCCACCCATTCGGCCGACATGGCGGTGCGGCTGAAGGATCACCCCGAAGAGCCGGTGGCGTTGACCATCGCGGGCGCGCGGGGGCTGGGCGAAGCGGCGGTGCTGCTGAGCCTGAAGGACAATTCGGAGGAAAGCCGCCTGAAGCGCGAGGTCGCGCAGGCGACCAAGATGCAGGCGGTCGGTCAGCTCGCGGGCGGCGTCGCGCACGACTTCAACAACATCCTGACCGCGATCATCGGCCATTGCGACCTGATGCTGATGCGCCATTCGCCCGGCGACAGCGATTATGATGATATCCAGCAGATTCGCACCAACTCCAACCGCGCCGCCAGCCTGACCCGCCAGCTGCTCGCCTTCTCGCGCCAGCAGACGTTGCGGCCCCAGATCCTGCAATTGCCCGACGTCGTGTCGGAGGTGTCGAATCTGCTCAAGCGGCTGCTTGGCGAGCGCGTGCGGCTGGACGTCAGCCATGGCCGCAATCTTGGTCCGGTCCGCGCCGATCCGGGGCAGTTGGAGCAGGTGGTCGTCAATTTGGCGGTCAATGCGCGCGACGCGATCCTGGAGAACGAACCGGCGGGCGGCGGCATATTGACCATCCAGACGCGCGCCGTGTCGATGGCCGATGCGCGGGCGCTGAACAATGAAATCCTGCCCGCCGCCGATTATACCGCGCTCATCATCAGCGACAACGGCACCGGCATCCCGCCCGATATCCTGGGCAAGATCTTCGAGCCATTCTTCACGACGAAGGAACTGGGCAAGGGCACGGGCCTGGGCCTGTCGACCGTATACGGCATCATCAAGCAGTCGGGCGGTTATATCTTCGCCGACTCGCCGCCGGGCGGCGGTGCGAAATTCTCCATCTATCTGCCCGTCCATGCCGCCCCGGCCGTCTCGCCCAACCAGGCAAGCCCCGCCAAGCTGCCGGCCAAGGTCACGACCCCCTGGGGCTCGGGCACGATCCTGCTGGTGGAAGACGAGGACATGGTCCGCGCCGTCGCCGAACGCGCGCTGTCGCGCCAGGGCTATACCGTCATCTCGGCCGAGAATGGCGAGGCGGCCCTCGAAGTGCTCGACAAGCATGGCAAGCCCGATCTGCTGATTTCCGACGTGGTCATGCCGACGATGGACGGGCCGACCATGGTCGGGCTGGTCCGCAAACGCTATCCCGACCTCGCCGTGCTGTTCATGTCGGGTTACGCCGAAGAACAGCTGCGCAAGTCGATTACGCTGCCCAATGTCGGCTTCCTGCCAAAGCCTTTCTCCGTCCAGCAACTGGCCGAGGCGACGCAGGTCGCGCTGGCCCAGGGAAACAACGGGCAGGGGGCGGATCGCAACTAGCGGCTGGCGCGGGGCGCAAAGCATGTTATGGCGATGCTGATGACAGAGCCCGTGCAGATCCTCATCGTCGAGGACGAACCCCTGATCGCCATGATGCTCGAGGATTTCCTGGACGTCCTCGACAAACAGGTCGCGGGCACCGTGGACAGCGTCGATGACGCGCTCGCACGGGTAGCCGAAGGCGGTATCGACGCCGCCATTCTCGACGTCAACCTGCGGGGCGGCCAGAAGAGCACCCCCGTCGCCGAAGCGTTGGCCGAGCGTGGCGTGCCGTTCGTCTTTGCCACTGGCGGTGCCGACGATGCGTTGGACGAGCGGTTTCGTGACCGTCCCCGTCTGCAAAAGCCGTTCACGATGGACGGCGTGGCGAAAGCATTGGGTTCGCTCTGACCCGCTGACGCCTGCAAAGGCCCGGAATTAAGGGTCGTTGCGAAATTTGCTTGCGTCTGGGGGCTGTCTGGCGACATAGGCCTGCGCCATGACACGCCAATTCGACAAGTCTCGCCTGCCGTCCCGCCACGTTTCCGTCGGCCCGGAGCGCGCACCCCATCGCAGCTATTATTATGCGATGGGCATCCAGGAAGAAGATATCGCCAAGCCCTTCGTCGCGCTGGCGAGTGCGGGCAACAACTCGGCCCCTTGCAACACCACGCTGGATGCGCAGGCCGATGCCGCGCAGGCGGGGGTCATTCGGGGCGGCGGCATGCCGCGCCGTTTCAACACCATCACCGTGACCGACGGGATCGCGATGGGGCATCAGGGGATGAAGTCCTCGCTGGTCAGCCGCGAGGTCATCGCCGATTCGGTCGAGCTGTCGGTGCGCGGCCACTGCTATGACGCTTTGGTCGGCTTTGCGGGGTGCGACAAGTCGCTGCCCGGCATGATGATGTCGATGCTGCGCCTGAACGTGCCGTCGATCTTCGTCTATGGCGGCTCGATCCTGCCCGGCCGCCACCACGACCGCGACGTGACCGTGGTCGACGTGTTCGAGGCGGTGGGCCAGCATGCGGCGGGGAATTGCCCGCTCCACGATCTGATCGCGCTCGAAAAGGTCGCCTGCCCGGGCCACGGCGCGTGCGGCGGCCAGTTCACCGCCAACACCATGGCATGCGTCGGCGAGGCGATCGGCCTGTCGCTGCCCAACAGCAACATGATGCCCGCGCCTTTCCTCGACCGCCACGGCATCGCCGAGGCGGCGGGCGAGCAGGTGATGGAGCTGATTGCGCGCAACATCCGTCCGCGCGACATCTGCACCCGTGAAGCCTTCGAGAATGCGGCGCGTGTCGTGGCGGCAACGGGCGGATCGACCAATGCGGGGCTTCATTTGCCTGCCATGGCGAACGAGGCAGGGATCGACTTCGACCTGTTCGACGTTGCCGAGATCTTCAAGACCACGCCCTATATCGCCGACCTGAAGCCGGGCGGCCGCTATGTCGCCAAGGACATGTACGAGGCGGGAGGCGTCTATATGTTGATGAAGACGCTGCTGGCGGGCGGGTTCCTGCATGGCGACTGCATCACCGTGACCGGCAAGACGCTCGCCGAGAATATCGACGAGGTCACCTGGAACCCCGACCAGAAGGTCATCTACGACGTGAAGACGCCGCTCAGCCCGACCGGCGGCGTGGTCGGCCTGCGCGGGTCGCTGGCGCCTGAGGGGGCGATCGTGAAGGTCGCGGGCATGAAGCGTCTCCAGTTCGAGGGCACCGCAAAGGTCTTCGACTGCGAAGAAGAGGCCTTCGCCGCCGTCGAGGCGCGCGCCATCACCGAGGGCACTGTCGTCGTCATCCGCTACGAAGGGCCGAAGGGCGGTCCGGGCATGCGCGAGATGCTGTCGACCACTGCCGCGCTCTACGGCCAGGGTCTGGGCGAGAAGGTCGCGTTGATCACCGATGGCCGCTTTTCGGGCGGCACGCGCGGCTTCTGCATCGGCCATGTCGGTCCCGAGGCGGCCGATGGCGGCCCGATCGCTCTGGTCGAGGATGGCGACAGCATCCGCATCGATGCCGAGGCGGGCACTATCGACCTGCTGGTCGAACCCGCCATATTGGATGAGCGCCGTGCGCGCTGGACGCCGCGCGTGAACGATTATCAGGCTGGTGTGTTGTGGCGCTATGCCCAGAATGTCGGCCCCGCGCATCAGGGCGCGGTCACGCACCCCGGCGCCAAGTCCGAGCGCCATGTCTATGCGGATATCTGATCCGCAGTGGCTGGTCGGTGCCCTGGCTCTGGCTGGCTGCTCGGGCGGTGAGGCGGATCGGCAGGCGGCGGCGCAGAACGGCCCCGTCGCCGAACAGAAACCCGGTCTGGCGATTCACTGTGCGCTGGCGGGGGTGGAAGCCTTCGCCGATGACTGCACGGTGGAACAGTCGGGAATGGGCGATGCGGTCATCTTGACCGTCCGGCATCCCGATGGCGGGTTCCGGCGGCTTCGGGTGACTCGCGATGGGCACGGCGTCGCGGTCGCGGACGGGGCGCAGCCCGCATCGGTATCGCTTGCGGGAGAGCGGCAGATCGAGGTGGCGGTCGGTGGTGACCGCTACCGGCTGCCCGCCACGGCAGGAACGCCGTGATCCCGATCGACGGGCTTCCGGTCCTGACCGCCGCCGAAATGCGGGCGGCGGAACAGGCGGCGATGGTCGGGGAGGTGACCGAGGCGACCCTGATGGATCGCGCTGGATCGGCCATCGCGCAGGCGGTCGCCCGGCTGGCCGCAGGGCGAGAGATACTGGTGTTATGCGGCCCCGGGAACAATGGTGGCGATGGCTATATCGCGGCAGCGGCGCTCAAGCGACAGGGCTTGGCAGTACGGGTGGCGTCCAGCGAAGCGCCGCGCAGCGCCGGTGCCGGTCGGGCGGCCGCGATCTGGGGTGGGGCGGTCGAACCCCTGGATGGCACGCGGCCCGCACCTGTCCTTGTCGACGCCATCTTTGGAACGGGTCTGTCGCGCCCCCCTTGCGATGAAGTGCAGGATACGCTGACCCGGCTTGCCGAAGCGGCATGGCTGAGGATCGCGGTCGATCTTCCAACAGGGATCGCGACCGACAATGGCAAGGCGCTGGGCAAGGTGCCGCGCTTCGACGTGACATTGGCACTTGGCGCAGTGAAGCCGTCGCATCTGTTGCAGCCCGCTGCCAACGCCATGGGGCAGGTGCGCTTGCTGGATATCGGCATCGCCACCCATTCGCAGGCCCGCGCCCTGACGCGGCCGAACCTGCCCGAGCCGGACGCGAATTCCCACAAATACAGCCGCGGCATGGTTGCTGTCATGGCAGGCAGCATGTCGGGGGCATCCGAGCTCGCCGCGCTCGCGGCCTTGCGCGCGGGCGCGGGTTATGTGCTCCACCTCGCATCGGGTGGGAGGCCCGGTTCGGCCGCACCTCATGCGATCGTTCGCCGGGATTATGCGCCCGACGCGCTGGACGAGGATCGCATCGGGGCCGTCGTGATCGGTCCGGGCCTGGGGCGGGACCGCGACGCGTCCGAACGGCTGGAAGCGGCGCTCGCCAGCGGACGGCCATTGGTCATCGATGGCGACGCACTCCGGCTGGTCGAGCTGGCGACGCTGGCCACGCATCACGGCCCCCGGATCCTCACCCCGCATGGTGGGGAGTTCGTCCATCTGTTCGGCGAAGTGACCGATGACAAGCTCACCGCCACCCGTCGCGCCGCCCGGCAGAGCGGAGCAGTCGTCGTCCACAAGGGCGCCGATACGGTCATCGCCGCGCCCGATGGCCAGGCGATCCTGTGTCCCGAGGCAAGTCCATGGTTGTCGACGGCGGGCACCGGCGATGTGCTGGCCGGAGCGGTCGGCGCGATGCTCGCGGCAGGGCTGGAACCGCTGGCCGCTGCGGAGGCGGGCGTCTGGCTTCACGCCCAGGCGGCGCGGGCCTGTGGCAAGGCTTTCATCGCGGACGACTTGGCAGACGCGCTTTCCGCCGTCAGAGGCTGATCGCATGAGCGATACCATCATCCGCGTCGCCGCCCGGGGCGACGGCGTGACCGCGAACGGCCGCCACGCCGCCTTTGCCGCACCCGGCGACACCCTGTCGGTCGACGGCACCGTCATGCCCGGCCCGCATCACCAGACGCCGCCCTGCGGCCACTTCCCGCGCTGCGGCGGGTGCCAGCTCCAGCATCTGGACGACGAAAGCTATGCCGGGTTCGTCACCGACCGCATCGCTTCCGCGCTCGATGCGCAGGGCCTGACCGCGCCGTTGCGCCCCGCGCATTGTTCGCCGTCGCACAGCCGCCGTCGCGCCACGCTGCATGCCGAGGCGAAGGGTGGGCGCGTGCTGATCGGCTTCTCGGAGGAAAAGAGCCACGCCATCGTCGACATGGCCGAATGCCATATCCTCCACCCGACGCTATTTGCGGTGGTCGGCCCGCTTCGCACGCTGCTCCAGCGGTTGGGGTTCAAGCGGCGCGGCGACGTGCATCTGGCGTTGGCCGATCAGGGGGCGGACATTCTCGTCACCGGCTTCTCGCCTGACGGGCTGGAAGCGGCCGAGACGATCATCGCGTTCTGCCAGCGGCACGGCGTTGCGCGCTTCTCGGTCGATGACGGCCTGGGCGCCGAGACGCGCTGGGAACCCGAGCCCGTGACGATCACGCTGGGCGGGGTCGGCGTACCCCTGCCGCCCGGCGCTTTCCTCCAGGCGACCGCCGATGGCGAGGCCGCCCTGGTCGCCGCGGTGCGTGAAGCGGTGGGCAATCCCCGCACCACCGCCGACCTGTTCGCCGGGCTCGGCACCTTCGCGCTGGCTCTGCCGGGCAAGGTCTATGCCGCCGAGGGCGCGCGCGACGCGATCCTGTCGCTGAAGGGCGCGGCCAATGGCGCGGGGCGTATGATCTTTGCTGAGCATCGCGATCTGTACCGCCGACCGCTGACCAAGGCGGAGCTGGATCGGTTCGACGCCATCGTCCTCGATCCGCCGCGTGCAGGCGCGCGGGATCAGGCCGACGCGCTGGCCAGCGCCGAGGTGCGCGCGGTCGCCTATGTCTCGTGCAATCCGTCCAGCTTTGCGCGCGATGCCAAGGCGATGGTCGATCAGGGATGGCAGCTCGACTGGGTACAGCCGGTGGGCCAGTTCCGCTGGTCGACCCATGTCGAACTGGCCGCGCGTTTTTCGCGTCAGCCTTCGTCCGGGTAATCCGCCGCCACGAAGAACAGCCCGTCCGACGGCGCGTTCAACCCCAGCTGCGCGCGGTCGCGGGCGTTCAGCGCCGCTTCCACATCGTCGGGGGACCAGCGGCCCATGCCGACCAATGCCAGGCATCCGACCATCGACCGCACCTGATGATGCAGGAAGGAGCGCGCGGCGGCCCGGATGTACAGCCGTGGCCCGACCCGCTCGACCGACAACAGGTCGAGCGTCCGCACCGGGCTGTCCGCCTGGCAGTGAACCGATCGGAAGGTCGTGAAATCATGCCACCCCACGAGCCGCGCGGCGGCGTCCGCCATGGCGACTTCGTCGAGCGGCTGCGGCACCTGCCACGCCAATCCGGCTTCGTGGGTCAGCGGCGCGCGGCGGTTGACGATACGATATTCATAGGATCGCCGGATGCATGAGAAGCGCGCGTGCCAGTCGTCCGGCACCGTCACGCAATCGAGTACGGCGACCGGGTTCGGCCGGATCCGCGCGTTGATCGCCTCCATCAGGCGGAAGGGCGCGATGTCCTTTGCGATGTCCACATGCGCGCGCATGGCGAGGCCGTGTACGCCTGCATCGGTACGGCCTGCCGCATGGACGGCAGTGCGCTCGCCGGTGACGGCATGGACGGCGTCCTCCAGCGCCTGCTGAACGCTGGGGCCATGCGACTGGCGCTGCCAGCCCATGAAGGGCCGTCCGTCGAATTCGACCGTCAGCGCAAATCGCGTCAAAGCCGCGTCCCCGCCGGGATGGCAAAACCGCGCAGCAGATCGTCGGCGCTGGATACGCCGCGCCCGGCGCGCTGGAGGGTGACGGGACGCAGCGCGCCTTCGCCGCACGCGATGGTGAGCCGATTGTCCAGTATTTCGCCGGGAGCACCATGGGCGTCCACCAGCTCGGCCGACAACAGCTTGATCCGCTCCCCCTGATATTCGAACCACGCGCCGGGAGCCGGATGAAAGGCGCGGACCAGCCGCTCCAGCTCGATCGCACTCCTGGTGAAATCCAGTCGCGTTTCCGCCTTGTCGATCTTGGCGGCATAGGTGACGCCCTCGACCGGCTGGGGGCGGGCCGGATATCGGTCCGGGTCAGCCAGCACCTTGACCATCAGTTCCGCGCCCATGGCCGCCAGTTTCTCAGTCAGTTCGCCCGTCGTCTTGCGTCCGATCGGCGTCGAGCCTTCCAGTCGCACCGGGCCGGTGTCGAGACCTGCCTCCATCTGCATGATACCCACGCCCGTCACGACATCGCCCGCCAGGATCGCGCGCTGGATGGGCGCGGCCCCGCGCCAGCGCGGGAGCAACGAGCCATGGACGTTCAGGCACCCCAGTCGCGGGGCGTCGAGGATCGCCTGCGGCAGGATCAGGCCATAGGCGGCGACCACCGCGACATCGGCGTCCAAATCCGCAAATCGTGCCTGTTCCTCCGCCGAGCGCAGCGAAACCGGCGTCATCACCGGAATGTCCAGACTTTCCGCCATCTGCTGCACAGGCGAGGGGACCAGCTGTCGCCCGCGCCGCCCGCCGGGACGCGGCGGCTGGCTGTAACTGGCGACGACCTGATGCCCGGCCTCGACCAGCGCTTGCAGAACCGGGACGGCAAAGCCCGGCGTACCCATGAAGATGATCCGCATAAGGACGCCTCTCTGCGCTGGCGGGACGGCGCGCAACCCCCTATCTGTTCCCTATGGCATCCCCCGAGATCGAGGCGCTGACCCAGGCGCTGGCGCGTATTCCTGGCCTTGGCCCCCGATCGGCCCGTCGCGCGGTCCTGCACCTGCTGAAAAAGCGGGAGGCGGCGCTGGTGCCGCTGCTGACCGCGCTGGGGGCGGTCGAGGAGCGGCTGGAGACCTGCGCGACCTGCGGGAACATCGACACCGCCAACCCGTGCGCGATCTGTGCCGATCCCCGGCGGGATGCGGGCGCGCTGTGCGTGGTCGAGGAGGTCGCCGATCTCTGGGCGCTGGAGCGTTCGCGGCTGTTTCCGGGGCGCTTCCATGTACTGGGCGGGCGGCTGTCGGCACTGGAGGGCGTGCGGCCCGAAGACCTGACCATCGATGCGCTGGTCCGCCGGATCGAGGGCGGCGGCGTCGACGAGGTCGTGCTGGCGATGAACGCCACGTTGGAGGGGCAGACCACCGCGCACTATATCGCCGAACGGATCGAGCGCTTTCCGGTGCGCGTCACCCAACTGGCCCATGGCCTGCCGGTCGGCGGCGAGCTGGACTATCTCGACGAGGGGACGCTGGCCCAGGCGTTGCGCGCACGCCGGCCGGTGGTCTGATCCGCCGGCTTGACGGTTCGGACCGCTGACCGTAGCGAAACCGACATGGCCATTCTTCCGATCGTCGAAATTCCCGACCCCCGCCTGCGTCTCGTCTCCAAGCCTGTCGAGACGGTGGATGATGGCGTCCGCCAGCTCGTATCCGACATGATCGAGACGATGTACGACGCGCATGGCATCGGCCTTGCCGCGATTCAGGTCGGCGTCGACCAGCGCATTCTCGTCATCGACCTCCAGGAGGAAGAGGATGAGGAAGGCAAGCCGGTCAAGAACCCCAAGGCCTATATCAACCCCGAAGTCCTGTCGGTCAGCGACGAACTGTCGACCTATAACGAAGGCTGCCTGTCGATCCCCGAGCAATATGCCGAGGTGAAGCGGCCCGCCTCCTGCCGCGTGAAGTGGCTGGACGAAAAGGGTGAGGCGCACGAGGCCGAACTCGACGGCCTGCTCGCGACCTGCATGCAGCATGAGATCGACCATCTCAACGGCGTGCTGTTCATCGATCATGTCAGCCGGTTGAAGCGCGATATGCTGATGCGCAAGCTGAACAAGATGCGCAAGGGCTGACCTTTACCGGCGTGGCCGGTCGAATGGCCTTGTTCGACCGGCTTCGTTCGTTCTATGTTCCGACCTGTCCCTAAGTCTGACAGGTTGTTGAAATGCCCGAATTGATCGCCGTTGCGCTGCTCGCCCTGTTGCTGGGGGGCGTGGTCGGCTGGATGGCCGCGCGGCGCAAGGCCGATGGCCTGGCCGCCGAGCTGGCGACCGCCACGACCCGTGCGGGCGAAGTGGAGCCGCTGCGCGCCGCGCGTGACGCGGCCGAGCGCGACCGGAGTGAGGCGCTTCAGGCGCTGGCCGAACTGCGCGGTCGTGCGGCGGATCTTGATGTCATCCGGGCGGCACGCGATGCCGTCGAAGCCGAGCGCAACGCCGCGCATCGTGAACTGGCCGAATTGCGGGCACGCGCGCAGGAACGCGAAACGGCCTATGCCCAGACGCTGGAGGCGCTGGGGCAGGCGCGCGAACAGATCAACGCCCAGTTCGGCGAAGCCGCCGCCCGCGCCCTTGAAGTCGCCCAGCGCCAGTTTCTGGAACGGGCAGAGGCACGCTTTCGCCAGTCGGAAGAGGCATCCGGCCAGACGCTCAAGGCGCTGCTCGACCCCGTCCATCAGCGGCTGCAACGCTATGAGGAAGGCGTGCGCAAGGTCGAGGACGAGCGTCGCGACGCCTTTGGCGAATTGAAGGGCCAGATCGAGGCGATGCGGATCGGGCAGGAGCGCGTGTCGGGAGAGGCGGCCAAGCTGGTCAATGCGCTGCGCAACGCGCCCAAGGCGCGCGGACGCTGGGGCGAGCAGCAGCTTCGGAACGTTCTCGAGAGCTGCGGCCTGTCCGAACATGCCGATTTCCAGACCGAGGTCAGCGTCGATGACGGCGAGGGCGGTCGTCTGCGCCCCGATGCGATCGTCCGCGTCCCGGGCGGCAAGGCGCTGGTGATCGACGCCAAGGTGTCGCTGAACGATTATCAGGACGCGTTCGGCGCGATCGACGAGCCGGAGCGGCAGCTGGGACTGGCACGCCATGCCGCCGCGATGCGCGCGCACGTCAACGGACTGGGCAACAAGAGCTATTGGAACCAGTTCGAGGACGCGCCGGACTATGTCATCATGTTCGTGCCCGGCGAACATTTCCTGTCGGCCGCGCTCGAGAATGACCCGACGCTATGGGATTTCGCATTCGACAAGCGCGTGCTGCTGGCGACGCCGACCAACCTGATCGCTATCGCGCGGACGGTCGCGGCGGTCTGGCGGCAAGAGAAGCTGGCGCAGGAGGCGCGCCAGATCGGGGCGCTGGGCAAGGAACTTTACGCGCGCCTTGCCGTGATGGGCGGCCATGTGTCGAAGCTGGGCAAGAACCTGGATACCGCGATGACGGCCTATAACGCCTTTGTCGGGAGCCTGGAGAGCCAGGTGCTGACCAGCGCGCGGCGCTTCGAGGCGTTGAACATCGATACGGGCGGCAAGAGCATCGATTCCCCGCCGATCGGCGAACAGGCGGTGCGTCCGCTGAGCAAGCTGCTGCCGGTTACGGATCTGGCCGAGGGGGGTACGGAATAGGCGGGGCTTAGGCGCCGCTGGGGGCGGGTCGGGTTTTTATTCCTCCCCTGTAAGGGGAGGGGGACCATGCGTGGCATGGTGGAGGGGTGTCACCCTATCGAGAGCGGGACACCCCTCCGTCAGTCCTGATAGCCTGCCACCTCCCCTGCAAGGGGAGGAATAGGGAGACGCCTGCCGGAAGCGTCTCCCCATATCGTCAGGCCGCTTCCGTGACCTTCGGCGCGGCGGCGCGAACGCCTTCATCGACATGGTCGGCGAATTGCTGAAAGTTCTCGTTGAACAGACCGACCAGCTTGGCCGCCGTTGCGTCATAGGCGGCCTTGTCGGCCCAGGTGTCGCGCGGGTTCAGGATCGCGGCGTCGACGCCGGGCACCGACACCGGAACCTGGAACCCGAAATTCGGATCGGTCCGGAACTCGACCTGGTTCAGGCTGCCGTCGAGCGCGGCGTTGAGCAGCGCGCGCGTCGCCTTGATCGGCATGCGGTGGCCGACGCCATATTTGCCGCCGGTCCAGCCGGTGTTGACCAGCCAGCAATCGACGCCGCCCCTGGCGATCCGCTCCTTCAGCAGATTGCCGTATACCGACGGGTGACGCGGCATGAACGGCGCGCCGAAGCAGGTCGAGAAGGTCGCGTCCGGCTCGGTCACGCCGATCTCGGTGCCCGCCACGCGTGCGGTATAGCCCGACAGGAAGTGATACATCGCCTGTTCCGGCGTCAGCTTGGCGATCGGCGGCAGGATGCCGTACGCGTCGGCGGTCAACATCACGATGTTGCGCGGTACGCCCCCCATATTGTCCTTCGACGCATTGGGGATGAAGTCGATCGGATAGGCGCCCCGGCTGTTCTCGGCCAGACTGTTGTCGTGCAGGTCGAGCTGGCGCGTCACCGGGTCCATGACGACGTTTTCCAGTACCGTGCCGAAGCGCTTGGTCGTCGCGAAGATCTCCGGCTCCGCCTCGGGCGACAGGCGGATCATCTTGGCGTAGCAGCCGCCCTCGAAATTGAAGACCGCCGTGTCCGACCAGCCATGTTCGTCATCACCGATCAGGGTGCGGCTGGCATCCGCCGACAACGTCGTCTTGCCGGTGCCCGACAGGCCGAAGAACACCGCCGTCGATCCGTCCGCGCCCATATTGGCGGAGCAATGCATCGGCATGACGCCCGTCGTCGGCAGCAGATAGTTGAGCAGGCCGAAGACCGACTTCTTCATCTCGCCCGCATAGCGCGTGCCGCCGATCAGGATCAGCTTCTCGGTCATGTTGACCGCGATCACCGTCGAGGAACGGCAGCCATGACGTGCGGGATCGGCGCGGAAGCTGGGCAGGTCGATGATGGTGTATTCGGCGGCGAACTTGCGGAGTTCATGCTCCTCGGGGCGGACCAGCATCGTGCGGATGAACAGATTGTGCCATGCCAGCTCGGTCACGACGCGAACGCGGACGCGGTGCTCGGGCTGCGATCCGCCGTACAGGTCCTGGACGAACAGGTCTTCTTTCTGACCGAGCGCGGCGAAAAAATCGGCCTTGAGCGCGGCGAAATGGTCCGGGCTCATCGGCTTGTTGGTCTTGCCCCACCAGACCGTATCGCGCGTCGTGTCGTCGCGGACCATGAACTTGTCCTGTGCCGAACGGCCGGTGTGCTCACCCGTCTCGACGACCAGCGGACCGTCGGCCGATAGCTTGCCCTCGCCGCGCGCGACCGCGGTTTCGATCAGCCGGGCGGTGACGAGGTTCCAATGCAGGGTGGCGCGGGTCTCGATCCCCTGGGCCTGCAGACCGATCTCCGGAATCCGTTCGTTCATAAGAGCTTCCTCGTTCCCCAAGGCGGCGGGTTCTGATGGCCCGGCGCTGTTTCACCGCACGTGAATACGTATGCGTCGGATCGACTCATACGCGTTTTGTTAAACACGTCAAACACACTGTTTGGCGAAGATGGTTGAGCCGTGTGTCACTTTGGCTTAACCGATGGCCATGGCGGTCTTTTCGCACGATATGGGTTCGGGGTCGGTTGCATGACGGCCACCATTGCGCTGGTCGATGACGACCGGAACATCCTGACCTCCGTATCCATCGCGCTTCAGGCCGAGGGCTTCGTCACGCGCGTCTATGCGGATGGCGAGGCCGCGCTAAAGGCGCTGATCGACAACCCGCCCGACCTGGCGATCTTCGACATCAAGATGCCGCGCATGGACGGGCTGGAGCTGCTTCGCCGCCTGCGTGAGAAGAGTCAGATTCCGGTCATCTTCCTGACCAGCAAGGATGACGAGCTGGATGAGGCGCTGGGGCTGGCGATGGGCGCGGACGACTATATTGCCAAGCCGTTCTCGCAGCGGCTGCTGATCGCGCGGATCCGCGCCATCCTGCGGCGATCCGAATATGTCGGCGCGCCGCAGGGAACCCCCGCCGCCGATGTGCAGGGGCCGCTGACCCGCGGGCAGCTCGCCATGGACCCGGCCCGCCACCGCGTCACGTGGAAGGGCGAGCCGGTCACGCTGACCGTCACCGAGTTCCTGATCCTGGAGACGCTGGCGCAGCGCCCCGGCATCGTGCGCACCCGCAACCAGTTGATGGATGCCGCCTATCAGGATGACATCTATGTCGACGATCGCACCATCGACAGCCATATCAAGCGCCTGCGCCGCAAATTCCGGCAGGTAGATTCCGAGTTCGACGCCATCGAGACGCTCTATGGCGCCGGTTACCGATTCTCCGAGGAGTGAAGCTCCCGACCTGGCATTGCGCTGGTCGGGCCAGATTTCGCTGACCCAGCGGATTCTGGCGCTCAACATCTTTGCGCTGCTGCTGTTGGCAGGCGGGTTCTTCTATCTCGATTCCTATCGCACGCGGCTGCTCGATAACCGAGTGGCCCAGTCGTTGCGCGAAGTCCGGCTGATGGGGGAAGCACTGACTTCGGTGCGCAGCGAGGAACGCGATCCTCTGGTCGTGCGGCTGGCACGCGATACCGGCGGGCGTATCCGGCTGTTCGATTCGGCGGGGCGACTGGTCGCCGACAGCCGGGCGCTCGGCGTGCGCAATGTCGTGCTGCGCGATCCCGACAAGCAGGATTGGGGGCAGGCGATCGCGCGCTTCCTGGATGCCGGGATCGACACCGTCGTCGGCGCGGCCCGGCCGCCGCTTTATCGTGAGCGGCGCGGCGGCGCGGAATGGCCGGATGTTCGCGCGGCGCGGGACGGGCGGGTCTCCGCCTCGGTCTGGCGCGCGCCCGATCGCACCCCGGTCATCACGGCCGCCGCACCGTTGCCCAGCGGCGGTGCGCTCATGGCGACCGAGAATGCACGCTTCATCACCGAAACGGTTCGGATCGAACGGTTTCGGCTGAGCGTGCTGCTGGCGCTGGTGGCGCTGATCTCCGTCTTCCTCTCGCTTTTCCTCGCGCGCACCATCGTCCGGCCGCTGCGGCGGCTGGCGCGGGCGGCGGTGCGGGTGCGGCTGGGCCGGGCACGCGAGGTGGTGGTCCCGCGTCTGCCGGACCGCCGGGACGAATTGGGAATGCTCGCCCGGGCGCTATCCGACATGAGCCTGGCGCTGCGTGCACGGATCGACGCGACCGAGGCCTTTGCGGCCGATGTGACGCATGAGTTGAAGAACCCGCTGGCCTCGCTCCGCTCCGCCGTCGATACGCTGGAGACGGTCCATGACCCTGACCTTCAGGCGCAGCTGCTGGCGATCGTTCGCGACGATGTACGGCGGCTCGACCGGCTGATCACCGACATTTCCGATGCCTCGCGACTCGACGCGCAGCTCAGCCGGGCGAAGTTCGATCCCGTCGATCTGAACGCGCTTCTCGCCGGGCTGATCGCCCAGCGTGAGGCGCGCGGGGTCGAACGGGGCATCCGCCTTCGCTTCGATTCCACTGAGCCCGGACCTGCGATGGTATCCGGCGAAGGTGCAAGGTTGGAGCGGGTCTTTGAGAATCTGGTCGACAACGCACTGTCCTTTTCCCCCGACGAGGCGGTCGTCGCGATCAGTCTGGCGCGCGAGCCGGATGATTGGGTGGTCCGTGTCGAGGACGAGGGGCCGGGCGTGCCCGAGGACGCGCGTGAGGCGATCTTCCGCCGCTTCCACTCGATCCGGCCGAGTTCGGAGAATTTCGGACGCCATTCCGGGCTGGGCCTCGCCATCGCCCGAACCATCGTCGAGGCGCATCAGGGGCGCATCCATGTCGAGGCCCGTGAGGACCGGATGAGTGGTGCGCGCTTCGTGGTACGCCTGCCGCTGGCCGCGATCGTCTGATGGGTGAACTCATCCATGCCACGTGCGTGATGATCGGCGGCGTCGGGATAATGCTGCGGGGGTCTTCTGGGGCCGGCAAATCCGATCTGGCGCTGCGGTTGATCGACCGGGGGGCGGTGCTGATCGGGGATGATTATGTCGAGGCAACGGCCAGGGACGGCGCCTTGCACGTCACCGTGCCGGAGCGGATCGCCGGGTTGATCGAGGTTCGGGGCGTCGGCATCGTGCCGGTTCCGTACCAGGCCAGCGCGATCGTCAGCCTGGTCGTCGAACTGCCCGTCGACCCGGATCTTGAAGAGCGCCTGCCCGAGGCACGCCAGACCGTGATCGCAGGCATCTCGCTCCCTATCTATAGGCTCAACCCGCGTCCGGCTTCGACCCCGATCAAGGTCGAGCTGCTGGCGTCACGCCTCAAGGAATGCTCGCAATGGACCGAAAACGCATCTTGCTGGTGACCGGCATGTCCGGGGCTGGCACCTCGACCACGCTCAAGACGCTGGAAGACCTGGGCTGGGAAGTGGTCGACAATCTGCCCCTGTTCCTGCTGAACGGTCTGCTGGAGGCCGCGCCACCCAAGGGCATGGAGGGCAAGAACCGGCCGCTGGCGATCAGCATCGGCGTGCGGACGCGGGACTTTGCACCCGACCAGATCACCCAGAGCATCCGGCGTCTGAACGAGCGGCCCAATCTGGCCATCGAGACGCTGTTCCTGAATTGCGGGGGGGCGGAGTTGAAGCGGCGCTATGCCGAGACCCGGCATCGCCATCCGCTGGCGATGGACCGCGCCGCCGATGACGGTATCGCGCATGAACGCGCGTTGTTGGGTCCGGTGCGGGACATGGCCGACCGGATGCTCGACACGACCAACATGACCAGCAACGACCTGGGGCAATGGATTCGCGCCAATTACGCGGTCGACGGCCTCAGCGAGCCGGTGCTGACGGTCATGTCCTTCGGTTTTTCCAAGGGGTTGCCGCGCAACGCCGACCTGGTCTTCGACATGCGGTTCCTTCGCAATCCGCACTGGTCGGCCGAACTGCGTCCCGGCACCGGGCTGGACCAGGGGGTCATCGACTATATCCGGCATGACCCGGCCTATGAAACGGCCGTGGGGCAGATCGAGACGCTGCTCGACACGCTGACGCCGCGCTATGTTTCCAGCGGAAAATCCTACATCACCATCGCGATCGGCTGTACCGGCGGGCGGCATCGTTCCGTCCATGTCGCCGAACGGATCGCGGGACGGTTGCGCCAGAGCGGTTTTTCCCCCACGGTGTTGCATCGTGATTTGGGTGCCGCGCCGAAAGACTCCTTGGAAGCCAGGCCGGCCAAACAATGATGGATATGCGTGTCTGACATGATCGGTCTGGTTCTGGTGACGCACGGGCGGCTCGCCGATGAGTTCGTGACCGCGATGATACATGTGGTCGGGCCGCAGGAGCGGATCGCCACCATCGCGATCGGGCCGGAGGACGACATGGAGGAGCGGCGTGCGGACATCGCCGCCGCCATCGCCACCGTCGATGCCGGGCGCGGGGTGATCGTCCTGACCGATCTGTTCGGCGGCACACCCTCCAACCTCGCCATCTCGCTGATGGAGCGGGGTCGGGTCGAGGTGATCGCGGGTATGAACCTGCCCATGCTGATCCGGCTGGGCTCGGCGCGCAAGTCGATGCAGGTCGTCGATGCGGTCGCCGCCGCGCGCGAGGCTGGCCGGAAATATATCTCCGTCGCGTCCGAAGTGCTGGGCGAGGCGGCGGCATGACGGAGCAGACACGCACGGTCCTGATCACCAACCGCCGGGGCCTTCACGCGCGCGCCAGCGCCAAGTTCGTGACGCTCGCCTCGACCCAGCCTTGCGAGGTGCGGGTGGCCAAGGATGGCAGCACGGTGACGGGCACCTCGATCATGGGCCTGATGATGCTGGGCGCGGCGATGGGCGACACGATCACGATCAGTGCCGCCGGTGACGGGGCCGATGTGACGGTCGAGGCGCTGGCCGCGCTGGTGGAAGCGAAGTTCGGCGAAGACTGATGCCCCGTGAAATTACCGCTTATTCCAACCCGCTGATCAAGTGGGCGCGCGACCTGCGTGACAAGCGCCATCGCAAGCAATCCCGCCAGTTCCTGGCCGAGGGGCTGCGCATCCTGACCGAGGCGCGCGAGACGGGGCGGCTGCCGACCCTGTTATTCTATGCCCGGCCGTCGGCGGGCCATCCGCTGGTCCGCGACCTGATCGCGGCGGTGGAGGCGTCGGAAGGTGAGGCGATCGAGACGACGCCCGACATCCTGTCGAAACTGTCGGGCAAGGACAATCCGCAGGCGGTCGTCGGCGTGTTCGAGGAGCTGGGCGTCACGCTCGACGAGCTGGATCGCAACGCGTCCGGCATCTGGCTGGTCGCCGAGCGTCTGCGCGATCCGGGCAATCTGGGCACCATCCTGCGTACCGGCGATGCGGTCGGGGCAGGGGGGCTGATCCTGATCGGCGAGTGCGTCGATCCCTTCTCGGTAGAGGCGGTGCGCGCGAGCATGGGGGCATTGTTCACCGTGCCGATCGTCAAGACCGAATGGCAGCCTTTCCTCGACTGGCTGCGGCAGGGGCCGGGTCAACTGGTCGGGCTGAGCCTGGACACCGAGTCGGATTATCGCGCCGCTCGTTATGCCGCGCCGACCTTCCTGCTGACGGGCAACGAGGCGCAAGGGATGCCCCCCGAATATGCCCAGGCCTGCGATACGCTGGTCAAGATTCCGATGCTGGGCAAGGCCGACAGCCTGAACGCGGCCGTGGCGACCGCGGTCATGGCCTATGAGGTGCTGGCGCAGCAGCGGGGCTGATCGGCGGGATCAGGCTTCGGGTTCGATCGGCTCGACCAATAGCGTCCCGCCATCGACATGAGCGACCCGCAAGCGGGTGCCGCTGATCGTATCAGGCCCACGCACCGGCCATTCGCCATCGCCCAGCCGTGCGCGCCCCTCTCCGCCAACGATCGGGGTGGTGACGGTCACGATTTGTCCGCGCAGCCGCCGGGCGGGTTCGTTGAGGCTCGGCGCATCGCTTTCGACCGGAAAGTCGCGATACCATCGGCGTCCGATGAAGACGCACACCACGCTCCAGACCGCGAAATCGGCCAGTTGCAGCCCGATCGGCAAGTCCGGCAGCGCCCACGTGGTCAGCGCGGTCACGCCTGCGGCCACGGCGAGAAAGATCAGGAATACGCCCGGCACCAGCAACTCGGCGATGCCGAGCGCCAATGCCCCCGCCAGCCAGAGTGCGGCGGGGTCGAGGTGTCCGATCGTCATGACGGTGACTGGTCGAACGGCCCCGGCTTGGTGGTGACCCGCGGGGTCGCGGCCTCGGACGTGTTGCTCCCCAGCGCCTCCTTGGCCAGTTCGCCAATACCGCCCAGCGTACCGATCAGCTGGGTTGCTTCGACGGGGAACAGGATCGTCTTGGCGTTGGGGCTGGTGGCGAACTTGCCGACGGCCTCGACATATTTTTGCGCGATGAAATAGTTGATCGCCTGGGTCCCGCCCGACTCGATCGCCTCGGAGACGACACGCGTCGCCTTGGCCTCCGCCTCGGCAGCGCGTTCGCGGGCTTCGGAGTCGCGATAGGCCGACTCGCGGCGACCTTCGGCTTCCAGGATACGGGCCTGCTTCTGCCCTTCGGCACGCAGGATTTCCGATGCGCGCGAGCCTTCCGCCTCCAGGATATTGGCGCGTTTCTCGCGCTCCGCCTTCATCTGGCGGGCCATGGCGTTGACGATATCGACCGGCGGGCGGATGTCCTTGATCTCGACGCGGGTGATCTTCACCCCCCAGGGCGTCGTGGCATGGTCGACGACGTTGAGCAGTCGCGCGTTGATCTCGTCGCGCTTGGACAGGGTTTCGTCGAGATCCATCGAACCCATGACGGTGCGTAAATTGGTCGTCACCAGGTTTAGCAATGCGACGTAGAGATCCGACACCTCATAGGCGGCCTTGGGCGCGTCCAGCACCTGAAAGAAGACGACCCCGTCGGTCGAGATCATCGCATTGTCTTTCGTGATGATCTCCTGTCCCGGAATGTCGATCACCTGTTCCATCATGTTCACCTTGCGGCCGACACGATAGAAAAAGGCGGGATAGAAGTTGAAACCGGGGATCGCCGTGCCCGTATAGCGGCCGAAATGCTCGATCGTGTATTGATAGCCCTGCCGGACGATCTTGATCGACATCATCAGATACATCAGCACCAGCAGGACGGCGAGCGCGGCGATAATCAGGCCCATGGACGGCTTCCCCCATAATCGGTCCTCCGGTGTTCTAGCATGGCGATGCACCAAGGGCCTAGCGGGAACGGCTTGCTTTGGTTACATGGCCCGCCACTTGTTCCCTCCGCAGGATTTGGCAGCCCCATGGATATCCGCCTCGGCCTCACTTTCGACGACGTGCTCCTCATACCCCAGGAGTCCGACGTTCTGCCGAGCACCGCAGACACGCGGACGCAACTGACCCGCACGATCGCGCTGAACATCCCCGTCCTGTCGGCGGCGATGGATACCGTGACCGAGGCCGACATGGCGATCGTCATGGCACAGCTGGGCGGCATGGGCGTTCTTCACCGCAACCTGACCGTCGAGCAGCAGGTCGCCGCCGTCCGCCAGGTCAAGCGGTTCGAGAGCGGCATGGTCGTCAATCCGATCACCATCTCGCCGACCGCGACGCTGGCCGAGGCGCAGGCGCTGATGGCGCGGCACCGGATCAGCGGCATTCCCGTCGTCGAGTTCGACGGCCGCTTGGTCGGCATCCTGACCAACCGCGACGTGCGTTTCGCCGAGAATCCGCAGCAGCCCGTCTCCGAGCTGATGACGCATGAGGATCTGGCGACCGTGAAGGTCGGCGTCGGCCAGGACGAGGCACGCCGCCTGCTCCATGCCCGCCGGATCGAAAAGCTGCTGGTCGTCGACGACAGCTATCGCTGCGTCGGACTCATCACGGTCAAGGACATCGAAAAGGCCGTCACCTATCCGTCGGCCACTAAGGATGGCTCGGGCCGCCTGCGTGTCGCAGCGGCCTCGACGGTAGGTGAGAAGGGTTTCGAGCGCACTCGCGCCCTGATCGAGGCCGAGGTCGACTGCGTCATCATCGATACCGCGCACGGCCATAACCGCGACGTCGCGCGAGCGGTCGAGGCCGCCAAGAAGCTGTCCGACACGGTGCAGGTGATTGCCGGTAACGTCGCGACCGCCGCCGCTACCCGTGCGCTGATCGATGCGGGTGCCGATGCGGTGAAGGTCGGCATCGGGCCGGGTTCGATCTGCACCACCCGTGTCGTCGCGGGCGTCGGCGTGCCGCAGCTGACCGCCGTCATGGACTGTGCCGAGGAAGGCTGGAAGGCCGGTGTGCCGGTCATCGCCGATGGCGGCCTGCGCACCTCGGGCGATCTCGCCAAGGCGCTGGCAGCGGGCGCGGGCGCCTGTATGGTCGGCTCGCTGCTGGCGGGCACCGAGGAAGCGCCGGGCGAAACCTTCCTGTATCAGGGCCGCGCCTATAAGTCCTATCGCGGCATGGGCTCGGTCGGGGCGATGGGCCGGGGTTCGGCCGACCGCTATTTCCAGGGCGATATCAAGGACCAGATGAAGCTGGTGCCGGAGGGCATCGAGGGTCAGGTCGCCTATAAGGGGCCGGCGCGCGACGTCATCCACCAGCTGGTCGGCGGCATCAAGGCGGCGATGGGCTATACGGGTTCGGCGACGCTCAAGGATCTGCGCGAACGCGCGCAGTTCGTCCAGATCACGGGCGCGGGCCTGAAGGAAAGCCACGTCCATGACGTGACCATCACGCGGGAAGCTCCCAATTACCCGACTCGCTAAGCTGACGGAGCGCTTCGCATGACTCCCGGCGCCCGTACCCAGGCGGCGATCGAACTGCTGGACGAGATCGTCGCCGCGGCCGCCAGTGGCGGTGCGGCGGCGGACACGCTGATCGCCCGCTATTTTGCGACGCGCCGTTATGCCGGGTCCAAGGACCGGCGGGCGGTGCGTGAGCTGGTCTATGCCGCCATCAGGCACGCCGGGCCGGTGCCGATATCCGGGCGTGCGGCCATGCTGGCGGTGGCGGACCGGGATCCGGCGATTGCGGCGACGTTCGACGGGACGGGCCATGGGCCTGCGACGATCGCACCCGATGAACCGCGTGCCGAGGGCGGGGTTGCTCCTGCCTGGTTGGTCGAGGCCCTGACCGCCTCCGGACTGGGCGCGGCGCAGCAGGCTGCCCTGGTCGATCGTGCCCCGCTCGACCTGCGGGTCAACGGCCTGGCGACGACGCGGGATGCGGTGTTGGAGCAATGGCCCGACGCCGCGGCGACCTCGCACGCGCCGATGGGCATCCGCCTGCCCAATGGAACGCCGGTCGAACAGTCCGACCTGTACCGCGCCGGGCTGGTCGAGGTGCAGGACGAAGGCAGCCAGCTGGTCGGCGAGGCCCTGGCCGCGAAGCCGGGTGAGTGGCTGGTCGACCTTTGCGCCGGGGCAGGGGGCAAGACCCTTCAGCTGGCGGCGGCAATGAATAATCAGGGCGCGCTGCTCGCTTGCGATATCGACCGGGCGCGGCTGCAGCGGCTGGCGCCCAGGGCCGAACGGGCCGGGGCGACGATTATCGAGAGTCGCCTGCTCAATCCCGGCCGGGAGGCCGAGATGCTTGCGGACTGGGCGTCCAGGGCGGATGGCGTGCTGATCGATGCCCCCTGTTCCGGGACCGGGACCTGGCGGCGCAATCCCGAGGCGCGCTGGCGCCTGACACCGGAGCGGCTGGCCCGATTGGGTGCGATGCAGACCCAGGTGCTGGACATCGGCGCTGGCCTGGTCAAGCCGGGCGGACGGCTGGTCTATATCGTCTGTTCGCTGCTCGATACCGAGGGGAGCGGCCAGGTGGCCGCCTTCCTGTCGCGCCATCCCGGCTGGTCGGCCGAGCCGATCGAACCGGGGATCGGGACGCCGCATGGCCCGGGCCGGCGACTCGATCCGGCAACCCATGGCACGGACGGCTTTTTTGTCGCCTGCCTCCGGGCACCATGCTAGCATTCGGCCCAGTGCCACGTCCGGAGTTCCTCATGCGTTTGTCGTCCCTGGCTGCTGCCGCCGCATTGGCGGTGGTTTCGCTTTCCACCTCGCTCAGCGGCCAGCGCCCGGACAGCCAGATCGATGCCCGATCGATGCAATTGCTCGAACAGGCGCGCGGGTTGAAGGCGGCGGGCAATCTGGAGGGCGCGACCGACATGCTCGAGACGGCCGTGACGGTCGATCCGCGCAATCGGGCGGCGTTTATCCTGCTCGCCGAAGTGGCTGATGCGCGCGGCCTGCCGGGCAAGGCGATCCGCCTGTATCGCGAAGCCTTGTTGCTCGACCCGAACGACACGCGCGCGCTGCGCGGGCAGGGCGAGGCGCTGGTTCAGCGCGGTGCGGTGGCGCGCGCCAAGGACAATCTCGCCAAGATCAAGACGCTCTGCAAGAGCGACTGCGCCGACGCGACCGCGCTCGCCGCGCAAATCGCCAAGGGGCCGCCCGCGACGGTGACGACGGCGCAGGTCGACAGCAAGACGCCACCGACGCCGTAAACATCCTCCCCGCTACGGGGTGGTGGCAGGCCGTAGGCCTGACCGAGGGGAGCTCCCCATGGGATGCCTTTGCGGCACGCCCCCTCCACCATGCTTCGCATGATTCCCCTCCCCGTGCCGGGGAGGGCATGTTCACCCCAAAGCGCGCGCCAGGGCGACGAACTCGTCCACCGACAACGTTTCAGCCCGACGGGCGGGATCGAGGCCGATCGATTCCATTGCCTCCACCGCACCGGCAACCGGCTTCAAACTCTGGCGCAGCATTTTGCGACGCTGGCCGAAGGCGGCGGCCGTCAGGCGTTCCAGCGTGCGGAAGCTGACACCTTCAGGGGCAGGCTTGGGCGTGATGTGGACGACGGCCGACATGACTTTGGGCGGCGGTGTGAAGGCCGAGCGGTGAACCGGCATCGCGATCCGGGATTCGCTCCGCCACTGGGTCAGCACGGCCAGACGGCCATAGGCGGACTGGTCGGGCGCGGCGACGATCCGCTCCGCCACTTCCTTCTGGAACATCAGCGTGCAGGACTGCCACCAGGGCAGCCACGCGCCCGACAGCCAACCGACGAGCAGCGGCGTGCCGACATTATAGGGCAGGTTGGAGACGATATGCGGCTTGCTCTCGAACAGCTCGGGCGCGTTGATGCGCAGGGCATCGCCCTCGATCACCTTGAGCCTATCGGGAAAGGCCTCGGCCAGTTCCGCGAGCGCCGGAATGCAGCGACGGTCGCGTTCGATCGCGGTGACCTTGGCCCCCGCCATCAACAGCGCGCGGGTCAGGCCGCCGGGGCCGGGACCGATCTCCAGCACCTGGCGGTCGGTCAGATCACCGGGGATCGCGGCGATCCGGGCCAGCAGCTGGCCATCGAACAGGAAATTCTGACCCAGCGACTTGGCGGCGGACAGGCCATGGCGCGCAATGACATCGCGCAACGGGGGAAGCGGCGTGACGGGATCCATGTCAGGCGGCCGCTTCCGCACGACGCCGCGCGGCGTCACCGGCCATCGCAATCGCCGCGATCATCGCACCGGGATGCGCGGCATCCTGTCCCGCCAGCCCGAAGGCGGTGCCGTGATCGGGCGAGGTGCGCACGATCGGCAGGCCGAGCGTGATGTTGACGCCTTCGTCGAAATGCAGCGTCTTGATCGGCACCAGCGCCTGATCGTGATAACAGCAGAGCGCGGCGTCGTAGCGGGCACGCGCACGCGGATGGAACAGCGTATCCGCCGCGAATGGCCCGCTCGCGTCGATGCCTTCGGCGCGAAGCTGCGCAATGGCGGGTTCGATGAAGTCGATTTCCTCACGCCCGATCGCGCCGCTTTCACCCGCATGGGGGTTCAGTCCGGCAAAGACGAGCCGCGGTTCGCGGATTCCGAAATTCTTGCACAGCCCGCGCGCTGTGGCGCGACCCTTGGCGACGATCAGCTCGACCGACAACAGGCTCGACACCGCCGCCAGCGGAACATGGGTGGTGATCGGCACGACCCGCAAGGACGGGCCTGCCAGCATCATC
The DNA here is from genome assembly GCF_000787715.1 of Sphingomonas parapaucimobilis NBRC 15100. Classification (GTDB taxonomy): domain Bacteria; phylum Pseudomonadota; class Alphaproteobacteria; order Sphingomonadales; family Sphingomonadaceae; genus Sphingomonas; species Sphingomonas parapaucimobilis. The sequence continues at coordinate 48,537 of NZ_BBPI01000001.1, read as the reverse complement.
ACCGCATTCTCGCCCGCCACGCCGCAGCGTTCGGCCACGAACTCGGTCTGGCCGGGATGGGTGAAGCCGATATCGTAAAGCTGCGCCTTGCTGACCGGCCCGGTCACGAGCGCGCTGGCCGCGTCCGAGCGTACCAGCCCGACGGCCAGCTCCAATGCGTGGAGGGCGCACCGCGCGCCTTCGACATCGGGCTGGCCGGGGCGGATCTCGCCCGCATCGTCGACCGACAGGATCGGCAGCGCCTCTTCGAAGACGGCAACCGCAGACGCCATGTCCGAGACACGGACGGTCGGGCCGTTCCAGACCCGCGCGATGGCACGCGAGTCACCCACCGCGAGGAAGGGCGGCAGCACCGCCTCCCGGCGCGCGGCCCAGGCCTTGGCGATGATCTCCGGCCCGATCCCGGCCGGGTCGCCCATCGAGATCGCGAGCGGCCGGATCATCTTAGCGATATTCGATCACCGCGTCGCGACGAAGGTCGCGCATCTTCTGGTTCGCGCGCAGGTTCACCCGCTGCTGCTCGACCTGATTCTGGATCTGGTCGTTGGTCGGCAGGTTGCCCGAGCGCGGTTCCTCGCGGCCGCACAGGACCAGCGAACGGACGCCCTGTTCCGGCGACCCGAAGGGCGGCGTCGCCTCACCGACCTGAAGCTTCAACAGGATTTCCTGAAGCGGGGCGGGCAACTGGCGGATCGTCACCTGATCGTTGTCGACCACCTCGGCCTTCAGCGCGGTCGCGACACGCTGCACGTCGCCGCAGCCGCGGATCGCCTGCGTCGCCTTGGCGAACTCGGCCGCGCGCGCGCTGGCCTGCGCCTGGGTGGTGCCCGCCGGGAACTTGACCGTCAGCTGCTTGAGCGACAGGCGCGAATCGCGCGGGTCGGCGGTCAGGACCTGGCGCTTGTCGGTCAGGTACAGGATCGAGAAGCCGCCAGGGATCTGGATCGGCCCGGCAACCTGGCCGACCTGCATCTGCCCCACGGCGGCCTGAAGCTCGGGCGGCAGCTGCGCCGCGCGGACCCAGCCCAGATCGCCGTTCACCGCCCGGGTCGAGGCCTCGGAAAAGCTGCGCGCGAAATATTCGAAAGGCTGCTGGCCCTTCTGGATTTCGCCGATGATCTGGCGGGCATTGTTGAACACCTGCTGCCCGGTCGCCTCGTTGGCGGAGAGGAAGATCTCCTTGAGATTATATTCCTCGGTGCCCTTGGCCGCTTCCAGGCGGGCGCGGATCGCGTTCACCTCCTCGTCGCCGACATTGACGAACGGCTCGACCCGTTTGCGCAGATAGCGGCTCCAGGCCAGCTCGCCCTCGATCTGGCGGCGCATCGATTTCTCGGACGAGCCGACCTGCCGCAGGAAGGTGTTCATTTCGGCTGGCGTCTTGCCGAACTGCTTGGAGAAACGGGCATAGGCCTGGTTGATCTCGTCGGCGGTGACGGTGACCTCGGCGGTCTTGGCCTCCTGGATCTGCAACGTCTCGTCGATCAACTGACGCAGGATCTGCATGCGCAGACGGTCGCGATCCTCGGCCGACAGGTTGGTCACGTTGTTCAGCGCCATGGCCAGTGCCATGCGCTGGTCGATGTCGGTCTGGGTCAGCACCGTGTCGTTGACGATCGCGGTCGGCTTGCGGACATTGGGGTCCAGCTTGCCGAAAAGCTGCAGGTTCGAGGGGATGTTCAGCCCGCCGGTGTCCGGTACGGCCTGATCCGGAACGGTCTGCGCCAGCGCGCCGGTCGCCAGTGCGACCAGCATCAGCGTTGCGCCCGCGCGGATGCCGCGGCCCTTGGTACGAATGTCGTGCTTCACCGTGTCTGTGATCCTCATCGCGCCTGATGGGGCGCGTAACCGTCGCGATATGGGTCGACCATGCTGAATACCGGCTTAGCGGCCGAGATTGGTGAAGGCCAGAGTCAACAGAAAGCTGTTGCCCGCCCGCGCGTCACCCGTCTGCACATAGTCGCGCCGCCAGGTGAAGCCGAGCCGCAGGCAGTCATCCTCATATTGTACGCCAATCCGGTGCCGAATCGGATCGAACCCGTTCGACAGCGACAGCGCATCCTCCGACCGGTCGGTCAGGTCGATGACCGTGGAGCCAAAAGCCGACCAGAAGCGGGCGAACTGCACCCGGCCCGCCAGCCGGACTTCCTCGCGATCCTGCAAATCCTCGATCGAGGTGAAGATGTTCCGCTTCAGCCGCAGATAACCGATCTGCCCGTAGGTGGTGCGTGATCCGACCGTCGCGTCGATCTCGTTCCGGCGCACCGCGAAGCTGTCCTTGTCGAGCCGGAAACGGTGGGTCAGCGAGACGAAGTCCCGGAAGCGCATTTCCGTCCGCCCGACGATATCCGACCACCGGTCCGACAGGCCGGTGCCTGGATAGAGGATCGTCGGCCGGTCGTTCAGGCGGAAGCTCTGCCCGACGAGCGTGTCGAAGGTGAAGCCCGGCAGGGTCAGCGCCCATTGCGCGCCGTAGGTGATGCGCGTCGAATCCTCGAACCGGTCGTAACCGGGGAAGCGGTTCAGCGCGAAGAGGTTGGAATCCTCCAGATCGACCGAGCGGGCGTCCTCGTTGGGGATCTCGATATTCTTGATCTTGGGGCTGGCGACGATCTGGACACGCGGGGTGAAGCGCTGGCTGCCGCCCCAGAGTTCGCCGACAAACGGCCATTTGACGTCCACCGCCAGTGCGCCGATGCCGCGCCCCTGGAACCCGGCCAGCCCCTGATAGACCAGGGGCGTGGAGGCGATGTTGTTGGCATTATAGGCGTCGGCCCGGCCATAGGCGGTGAAGGTCACTTCCTGGCCCCAGTTGGTCAGGCGGCGCAGGTCCCAGCGCATGCTGGCAAAGGCGCGCTGCGTATCCTGACCCGCCGTCCGGCTGATGGCCAGGGTGTTGAGCTGCACCTCGAACTTGCCGCCGAGCAGCCCGTCGTCGAACCGGCGACGATAGTCCAGCTCGGGCAGCGCGATCGGCTGCTGACCCTGCGGATCGTTGACCCGCAGCGTTTCGACATACCATCCGGTCAGCGAGAAATAGCTGTTGGCGTCGATATGCTCCAGGCTGGCGGTGGTGCGCAGCCGGTCGTCGCGGGAAATGTCATAGCGACGCAGAAAGGTGCGGTCGGTGGTGATCCGCATCGACCCCGACAGGCTCCATTCCGGCGAGAACTGGTAGCGGCCGACCGCATCCAGATAGCCACGAAACGCCTGGCTGGTATCGGTGGGGTTCAACGTGTTCAGGTCGTCGCTGCGACGGCTGGCCGTGCCATAGCCGGTGATGCGGAACGCACCCTTGGTAGTCAGCGCCTCATATTGCGCTTCCAGCATCGGCAGCACGGCGGTGAAGACGTGCGGCGTGACGGTCAGGCCCTTGTTGGGGGCGAGGCGCCAGTAATAGGGCACCGCGATCTCGACCCCGTTCACCCGGTCCAGCCGGATGTCGGGCGTCAGGAACCCGCTGTCGCCGCCCGAGCCGACGGGGGCGGACAGGCGCGGCAGCGGAATGGTCGGCAGGCCGAACAGGTTGAGCTTGGCCCCGTTGAAATAGACACGCTCGCGATCGGGGCGATAGGTGACGCGGATGGCGGTGATCTTCCAGGACGGCTCCTTGGGGCAGCCCTCCGACGTCTCGACCGCGCACGGCGTATAGGCGGCGCGTTCCAGATTGACCGTGCCGTCCTGCTGACGGGTGCCGCGAACGGCGGCCAGGCGGCCACCCTGTTCGAGGACGACCAGCATATTGTCGACCACGCCGTCCTTCAGCGAATCGGTCAGCTCGATCTGGTCGCCATAAGCGATATCGCCCTGCGGATTGGTGACGGCGATATTGCCGGTCGCCAGCACCTTTCCGGTCTTGCGGTTCCACGTCACCTTGTCGGCGCGCAGCCGCTCGCCCTCGCGAAGCATCCGGACTTCGCCGGTCGCCGTCACGATATCGGCGTTGATATCATATTCCAGCTGGTCGGCGCTGAAGCGGACCTGATCGGGATTGGCCGGGGCCGGGCCTTCGCTGGGCGGCGGCGAGACGGGGCGATCCTGAAGATCCTGCGCGACGGCAGGCATGGCCACACACAGGGCGAAGGGCAGGGCGCTGCCGGTCAGAAGCGTCATTCTGCGCACGATGATAGCTGTTCCGTCCTTGCCGACACGATGATGAAGCCTCCCCCGGCAGGGCGACGCCTTGAAAGGCCTGCCTATCGCATCACCGGCGGCTTGCTGCAATCGCGCGCTTGCCACGACGGTCCAAGAGCCTAGATGATAGCAACTGTTACCAGTTCAGCAGAGGGTTTCCATGCAGATCGCCTTTACCTCCACCGTCGAAGCCGGTGACGTGCTCGTCCTTCCCTTTCCGAAGGATGCGGTCGATACCGGCCGGATCGAAGGGGAGGGTGCGGCCGCGCTCGCCAAGGCGGCCGTCGACGCCGCGCGCTTCAAGGGAGAGGCCGGTTCGATCGTCGAGCTGTTCGCCACCATCGGTGGCGCAGCCCGCCGTGTCCTGCTGCTCGGTGTGGGCGAAGGCAAGGAAGCCGATTGGCGCAAGGCTGGCGGCGCGGTGACCGCCAGGTTGTTGACCAATGCCTCCTCGGTCTCGGTCGATCTGAATGGGCTTCCGACCAAGCCTGCCGCCGATGCGGTGGCGAGCTTTGCCGGTGCCGCTGTACAGCGGGGCTGGCGGCATGACGTGTACCGCACCAAGCTGCCCGAAACCTCAAAGCCGATGCTGACCCGTATCGCCATCGTCGGCGCGGGTGACGAGGCCGAGGCCGCCTATGCGCGTATCCACGCGGTCAATGGCGGGCTGGAGCTGACCCGCACGCTGGTGTCCGAGCCGCCGAACAAGCTCTACCCGGAAAGCTTTGTCGAGCGCGTCCTGAACGATGTCGAGGGCCTGGGCCTGGAAGTCACCGTACTGGACGAGGCGCAGATGCGCGACTTGGGCATGGGCGCGCTGCTGGGCGTCAGCCAGGGTTCGGTGCGCGAAGGGCGGCTGCTGGTCCTGAAGTGGAATGGCGGCGCGGCCGATGCCGAAACGCTGGCTCTCGTCGGCAAGGGCGTGACCTTCGACACCGGCGGCATCTCGATCAAGCCCGCCGCGGGCATGGAAGACATGAAGTGGGACATGGGCGGCGCGGGTGCGGTCGCCGGTGCCATGAAGGCGATTGCGGCGCGCAAGGCGAAGGCCAATGTGGTCGGCGTCATGGGCCTGGTCGAGAACATGCCCGACGGCAATGCGCAGCGTCCCGGTGACGTCGTCACGTCCATGTCGGGCCAGACGATCGAGGTCATCAATACCGACGCGGAAGGCCGCCTGGTCCTGTGCGATGCGCTGACCTGGGTCCAGAAGACGCATTCGCCCTCTACCATCGTCGACCTCGCCACCCTGACTGGCGCGATGATCATCAGCCTCGGCAGCGAGCATGGCGGCCTGTTCGCCAATGACGACACGCTGGCCGAATCGCTGCTGGCGGCGGGCACCGCGACCGGCGAGAAGCTGTGGCGCTTCCCCCTGGCCGATGCCTATGACAAGCTGATCGACAGCCAGATTGCGGACATGAAGAATGTCGGCCCGCGCGGCGCGGGTTCGATCACCGCGGCCCAGTTCCTGAAGCGCTACATCAACGAGGGCGTCGCCTGGGCGCATCTGGATATCGCGGGCATGGTCTGGTCCGACAAGCCGGGCGTCAACCACGACAAGGGTGCGACCGGTTACGGCGTTCGCCTGCTCGACCAGTTCGTCGCGGACCGGTTCGAGGCGTAAGGCAGGTAAGGGGCGGCGCGATGCAGGTCGATTTCTATCATCTGACGATCGCGCCGCTCGACCGTCTGCTGCCTGTCATCGCAGAGCGCGTGACGGCAGGGGGCGGGCGGTTGCTGATCGTCAGCGGTGACGCGGACCAGCGCGCCGCACTCGACCGGCAGCTCTGGATGATACCGGCGGACGGCTTCCTTCCCCATGCCCAGGCGGGCGACGGCGACGATGCCGCCCAGCCGGTGCTGATCGCGGGCGAAGTCCAGCCGACGAACGGCGCACGTCATGTGGCGCTGGCGGATGGCGTATGGCGTGACGAAGCGCTGAGCTTCGACCGGGCATTTCACTTCTTCGACGGCGACCGTATCGGCGAGGCGCGTGCTGCGTGGCGGGCGCTGGCCGACCGCGAAGGGGTTGAGCGGCGCTACTGGAAGCAGAACGACCAGGGCCGCTGGGAACAGGCGGCCTGAATCCTCCCCGGTACGGGGAGGGGGACCAGCAAAGCTGGTGGAGGGGGTTAGCCGTTAAGGATGTTCTGTGCGGAAGCCCCCCTCCGTCAGACCTTCGGTCTGCCACCTCCCCGTGCCGGGGAGGGTCGGATCACCATCAGACATTGCAATACTGGCCGCCCCCGACTAGGGCGGCGCCACTTCCAGCCAACTCATTTATTCAGGAGCTGCGTGACCATCATGGCCGCGAACCGTACCTTTTCGATCATCAAGCCCGACGCGACCCGCCGCAACCTGACCGGCGCCGTCACCAAGATGCTGGAGGAAGCCGGCCTGCGCGTCGTCGCCTCGAAGCGCATCCAGATGACCCGCGAGCAGGCGGAAGGCTTCTACGCGGTCCACAAGGAGCGCCCCTTCTTCAACGATCTGGTCGAGTTCATGATCTCGGGTCCGGTCGTCGTGCAGGTGCTCGAGGGCGAGAACGCGATGCAGCGCAACCGCGACATCATGGGCGCGACCAACCCGGCGAACGCCGAACCGGGCACGATCCGCAAGGAACTGGCCGAGTCGATCGAAGCCAACACCGTCCACGGTTCGGACTCGGACGAGAATGCCGCGATCGAGATCGCGTATTTCTTCAAGCCGGAAGAAATCGTCGGCTGATGGAATGGCGGCTGCGACGGGCAGGGCCGGGCGATGCGCCTGCGCTGTCGCTCGTCGCGGCCGCCACCTTCCTCGAGACGTTTGCCGGGACCATCGCCGGTCCCGACATGGTGCGCCACTGCACCCTCAACAGCTCGCCCGCCAAGTTCGACGCCTGGATCGCCGATCCGGCCTGCGTGGCGACACTCGCAGAGCATCCCGACGGCGCGGCGCCGGTCGGCTATACGTTGCTCACCCCGCCCGATCTGCCGGTCGAGACCGATGCGCGGGATATCGAGCTTCGCCGCATCTACACCCTGTCCCTGACGAACAGCTCCGGCCTGGGCCACAGGCTGATGGCCTGGGCGATTGACGATGCGCGCGCTTTGGGCCGCCGCCGTATGCTGCTCGGCGTACTTGGCATCAACGAGCGCGCCCGTGCTTTTTATGAGCGCGAAGGCTTCATCCTTGCGGGGACGCGGCGCTTCCGGGTCGGCGACACCGTCTTCGACGACGTCGTCTATGCGCGGGGTATCTGAAAGTCGACGGGCTTTGCATTCCCCCCCTTAAAGGGGGGGGATTGGGATGCTTCTATCCGCGCCGTGCTGTCCAGGCGGCGTCGAGTTTGGCGGTGGTGCCGTTCCGGTCACGCAGCCGCAATCCCTCCAGTCGCAGCGTCCGGCCGCGCAGCAGGCGGCCATGGGTGCTCCAGATGATGTCGTAGAGCCCGGTGACGGTCCGTGCGGTATCGCCATCCCAATAGCGGACGGTGATCAGCGCTGGCAGCCGTCCCTCGCGCGTATCCGCCTTGCCGTCCGTCAGTGCGAGCATCGGTCCGGCGATCGGCTCGGCCTCGATGGCGGGATCACCGACCGGGGCCTGACGGCCGATACCCGACGCCTTGGGAAAGTCGATCGCGACATCCTGAAGATCGTGATTCGGATCGCGCAGCAGCAGGCGGCGTCCGTCCCCCTCGACCGTGGCGGTCAGGTCGAGCCGGGCGCGTTCCTGCCGCTGGGCGGTGGCGGAGGCGGCCTTGTCCTCGGCGTCGCTGCGCCGCTGCGACCAGTTGAGGTACAGCGTCAGCGCGGCCACCATCAGCCCGGCAACCGCCACGAACTCGGCCAGCGTCAACAGGCGCCGCCGCGACTTGGCGCGCTCGGCGGCCTCTTCGCTCGCCGGTCCGTTCATCGCCCGCCCGCCTCCAGCAACTCGGTCGGCGCGACCAGTTCCCAGCTGCGCGCGATCCGGTCCTCGACCAGCGTCCAGTCGCTATCGGTGTCGAGCGTCACCTCGGTCCAGTGCGGTTCCTGTCCTTCATCCGCGATGCAAAGATGGATGGCCGACGACGTGCGGCTCACCCGGAGGAAGGGCGCATCCTCGACCAGAAAGCGGGTTTCGCCATCGCCAGCCTGTTCGGTCGTGCCGGGCAGCAGCAGGGCGATGTCGCGGATGCGGGACAGGAAATCGGTCATCGACGCACGAACTCCGTGAGTATTTGCGGGTACAATCGATGCTCCTCAACGAGCACGCGCGCCGCAAGTGCCGCTGCGTCGTCGCCGGGCAGGATCGAAACCTCCGCCTGACCCAGCACTTCGCCGTCATCCAGCGCCTCGGTCACGACATGGACCGAGCAGCCCGCCTTGGCATCGCCCGCCGCGATGGCGCGCTCATGCGTGTCGAGCCCCTTGTAGAGCGGCAGCAGCGAGGGATGGACGTTCAGGATGCGTCCCTGCCAGCGCGATACGAAATCGCCCGACAGCAGCCGCATATAGCCCGCCAGTGCGATAACCTCGACACCCGCATCGCGCAGCGCCTGATCGATCGCGGCTTCGTAGGCAGGCTTGCCGATCCCCTTGGGCGACAGGGCGAAGGTGGCGATCCCCTGGTCCTTCGCCCAGGCCAGCCCGGCTGCCTCCGGCTTGTCGGAGGCGACCAAGGCAACGGCATAGGCGGCGTCCGCCCTTTTGGACGCCGCCACCAGCGACTGCATGTTGGAGCCGCGGCCGGAAATCAGGATGCCGACTTTGATCAGCCCATCCTTAACCAGCCCGTCAGCCGACATGGGTCGCGGTCCAGTCCGCCTTGGCGCTCCAGGTCCCGGCCGAACCCTTGACGGTGCAGCCGCGCTCACCCGCTTCGACCCGGCCGATGGTGACGACCGTCTCGCCTTCGGCGCGCAGCGTTTCGGCCAGTGCTTCGGCCTGGTCGGCCGCGACGATCACCGCCATGCCGACCCCGCAGTTGAAGGTGCGCGCCATTTCCTCCGGCTCGATGCCGCCCTGTGCCTGGAGGAAAGCCATCAGGCGCGGCTGTTCCCAGCCATCCGCATCGACCACGGCATGGGCACCCTTGGGCAGCACGCGCGGGATGTTTTCGAGCAGGCCGCCGCCGGTGATATGGGCGAGGCCCTTGATCGTACCCGCCTTGATCGAGGGGAGCAGCGAGCGGACATAGATTCGAGTCGGAGCCATCAGCGCCTCGATCAGCAGCACGTCCTGATCGAACAGCGCCGGGCGATCGAGCTTCCAGCCCTTGTCGGCGGCCAGACGGCGGACCAGCGAAAAGCCGTTGGAATGGACGCCGGAGGAGGCCAGGCCCAGGATCACGTCGCCGTCACCGATGGTCGCGCCGGTCAGCACCTGGTCGCGCTCGACCGCACCGACACAGAAGCCCGCAAGGTCGTAATCACCCGGCGCATACATGCCCGGCATCTCGGCCGTCTCACCACCGATCAGCGCGCATCCGGCGATGCGGCACCCTTCGGCGATCGAGGCGATCACACGTTCCGGCACATCGCCTTCCAGCTTGGCGGTGGCGTAATAATCGAGGAAAAACAGCGGCTCGGCGCCCTGCACCACGAGGTCGTTGGCGCACATGGCGACCAGATCGATGCCCACGCCGTCATGGCGGTCATGCTCGATCGCGAGTTTCAGCTTGGTGCCGACGCCGTCATTGGCCGCGACCAGCAGCGGATCGGTGAAACCGGCGGCCTTCAAGTCGAAGAAACCGCCAAAGCCGCCCAGGTCGGCATCCGCGCCCGGCCGCCGCGTCGCCTTGGCGAGCGGGCCGATCGCGCGGACCAGCGCGTTACCGGCGGCGATCGAAACGCCAGCATCGGCATAGGTGTAGGACGCGCCCTTTTCGGAGGGCGAAGGGCTGGTGGACGGCGTGCTGTTGTCGGTCATGTTTGCCCGTTAGCTATATCGCGCTTGGATTTCCACGCCTGCTTCGCCAAAAGGCCGCGATGCGTTTGCGATTGCCCTCCATCATGGCCGGTCTGGCCGCCCTTGCCGGGCTTGGCATAGGGGGCGGCGCGGTCCTCGCCCAGATCGAGGGACAGACGCGCGGCGTCGCGCCGGTCGACAATGGCGGCTCCTATGAGGTCACCGGCGTCGCGGTCGACGTATCGGGCAAGACGCCCGAGGCCGCGCGGCTCGGCGGCTGGCGGATCGCGCAGCGGAAAGCCTGGGCGATATTGGCCCAGCGCCTGGGCCGCGGCGGCACCGCGGCGTCGGACGGTCTGCTCGATTCGCTGGTCAGCGGCATCGTGGTCGAGAATGAACAGATCGGCCCGACCCGCTATGTCGCCAAGCTGGGCGTGTTGTTCGACCGTGTTCGCGCTGCATCGGTGCTGGGCGTGTCGGCCTATGCCGATCGCTCGCCGCCGATGCTGGTCATGCCGCTGCAGGTTTCGGGCGGCGTGTCGCAGATGTTCGAGGCGCGCACGCCCTGGCAACAGGCATGGGCTCGGTTCCGGACCGGGAACAGCACGATCGACTATATACGCCCATCGGGCACCGGCGCCGAGCCGCTGCGGATGAATGCCGGGCAGGTCGGGCGGCGTTCGCGCGGCTGGTGGCGGTCTATCCTCGACCAATATGGCGCGTCGGATATCCTGATCCCCGTCGTGCATCTCTATCGCCAATGGCCCGGTGGCCCGGTGATCGGCGTGTTCGAGGCGCGGCATGGGCCGGACAACACCCTTCTTGGCACGATCACCTTGCGTGTCGGCAGCACCGACGGGTTGTCGCAGCTGCTGGATACCGGCGTCGCGCGCCTCGATGGGCTGTATCAGAGGGCGCTGGCCAGTGGTTCGCTAAACCCCGATACGACGCTCGCCCCGCCGCCCAGGTCGCAGGCCGTGGTCATCGACGATGCGACGCCGGGCGAGGAACCGATTGCCGGGCTGGATGCGACCATCGCCTCGTCGGGAGCGGGGATCGCCGTCACGCTGCAATATGATGCGCCGACCGCCAGCGCGGTCGCCAACGCCGAAAGCCTTGTCCGGGGCATCCCGGGCGTGGTGCGCGCCGGTACGACCAGCCTGGCATTGGGGGGCGTGTCGATCATGGCCGTCACCTATGACGGCGACCCCGATCAGCTTCGCCGTGCGCTTGAACAGCGCGGTCTTCAGGTGTCCGGATCGGGCACCACCCTTCGCATTCGGCGCGCTCCGCAAGTGCCCGCGCCGGTGCCTCCAGCGGATACTGTGATTACCGGATGAACCAGATGGCGCTGCCGCTGCAATGGCCGGCGGACCCCCGATCCGATGCGTTCCTGCTGACCGATTCCAACCGAATGGCGGCACGGATGCTGGAACAATGGGAAGCGTGGCCGACCATGGCCGCGATCCTCACCGGCCCGCGCAAGTCGGGCCGGTCGCTGCTGGCGCGCATCTTCGCGGCCAAGAGCGGGGGCACGATCATCGACGATGCCGAGCGCGTGCCCGAGGTGCAGATCTTCCACGCCTGGAACCGGGCACAGGCCGATCGGCTGCCACTGCTGATCGTCGCCGATTCGCCGCCGCCGCGCTGGCAGGTGAAGCTGCCCGACCTTCGCTCGCGCCTGGCGAACAGCAGCCTGGCCGAGATCGGCGCGCCCGACGACGAACTGGTCGCCGGGCTGTTCGAGCATCTGTTCGAGCGGCGGGGCCTGGATGCGCGGCCCGATCTGATCGAGTGGCTGACGCTTCGGATCGAGCGTAGTCACCTTTCTGTCATCCGCGCAGTGGATATGCTCGACCAGGGGGCGATGGAACGGCGTGCGCGCTTGTCCATTCCCCTTGCACGCTCCACTCTGATCGCGGCCGGTCTGATCGCCGAGCCGTAAGCCCTAAGCGAGACACGATGACCCGTCCTGCCCATATCGCGCAAATGTCAGAACCCGACGACGATCATTTCGCGACGGAGCCGAATGGGCGGTACTTCAACCGCGAACTTTCATGGCTGGCCTTCAACCGCCGCGTGCTGGAGGAGGCCTGCAACACGGCGCACCCGCTGCTGGAGCGGTTGCGCTTTCTGTCGATCTCGGGGTCGAATCTCGACGAGTTCTTCATGGTCCGGGTGGCGGGCCTGAAGGGGCAGCAGGCGCAGGATGTCGAGCAGCGGTCGGTCGACGGCCTGACGCCGGGCCAGCAGCTGAGCGGTATCGTCGCCGAGGCGGACCGCCTGATGGCGAGCCAGCAAGAGGTCTGGGGCGACCTGCGCAATTTGCTGGACGAGGCAGGCATCTTCGTTCTCCGGCGCGATGCGATCGACCCGGAGGCGAGCACCTGGCTGGAGACGCATGTCCGCGAGCAGATCTTTCCGATCCTGACCCCGCAAGCGCTCGACCCGGCACATCCCTTTCCGTTCATCCCGAACAAGGGCCTGTCGATGATCTTCGACCTGACCCGCGTGTCGGACAAGGCACCGATTCGCGAGCTGGTGATGATCCCGCCGACCATGCCGCGTTTCGTTCGCCTGCCGGGTGAGGGCGCGCGCTATGTCTCGATCGAGACGATCTTGCGTCGTTTCTCCGGGCTGTTGTTTCCGGGGTATGTGGTCAATGGCGCCGCGACCTTCCGCGTGCTGCGCGACAGCGATATCGAGATCGAGGAAGAGGCGGAGGATCTGGTCCGCTATTTCGCCAACGCCATCAAGCGGCGGCGGCGCGGGCGGGTGATCCGGCTGGAGCTGGAGACGGGCATGCCCGACGAGCTGGCCGATGTGCTGCGCGGCGAGTTGGGCGGCGTGGATGCGATCATCACCGAGAGCGGCAATATGCTGGGGATCGGCGACCTCGACACGCTGGTCGACTCGGATCGTCCCGACCTGAAATTTCCGCCTTATGCACCCCGATTTCCCGAGCGGATCCGGGAATTTGCGGGCGATTGCTTTGCCGCGATCAAGGCCAAGGATATTGTCGTCCACCACCCCTATGAAACGTTCGAGGTGGTGATCGCCTTCCTGAAGCAGGCGGCGGCGGACCCGGATGTCGTGGCAATCAAGCAGACGCTCTACCGTGCGGGCAAGCAATCGGCGATCATCAACGCGCTGATCGCGGCGGCCGAGGCGGGCAAGTCCGTGACGGCGATCGTCGAGTTGAAGGCGCGCTTCGACGAAGAGCAGAACCTGTATTGGGCCTCCGCCTTGGAGCGGGCGGGCGTGCAGGTCGTCTATGGCTTCATCGACTGGAAGACGCATGCCAAGGTGTCGATGGTCGTGCGGCGCGAGGGCAGCGATTTTCGCACCTACTGCCATTTCGGCACGGGCAATTACCACCCGATCACCGCGCGTATCTATACCGATCTGAGCTTCTTCACCGCCGATCCGCTGCTGGGCCGCGATGCGGCGCAGATGTTCAATTATATCACGGGCTATGTCGAACCCGTGGCCATGAACCGGGTGAGCCTCTCGCCGCGCGACCTGCGCCATAACCTGATGGCGCTGATCGACGCCGAGATCGCGCATGCCCGTGCGGGACGGACCGGCAGCCTGTGGGCGAAGGTCAACTCGCTGGTCGATCCGCAGGTCATCGAGAAGCTGTACGAGGCGAGCGGCGCGGGGGTCGAGATCGACCTGATCGTACGCGGCATCTGCTGCCTGCGCCCTGGCGTGCCGGGCATGTCGGAGAATATCCGGGTCAAGTCGGTCATCGGCCGCTTCCTGGAACACAGCCGCATCTGGGCGTTCGGCGACGGCAAGGCTCTGCCCCATGACGCGGCGAAGGTCTTCATTTCCTCGGCCGACTGGATGCCGCGCAACTTCGACCGGCGCGTCGAATATATGCTGCCGATCCTCAACCCGACCGTCCACGACCAGATCCTGGACCAGGTGATGGTCGCCAATCTGCTCGACAATGAACAGAGTTGGGAACTGGAGCCGGACGGCAGCTATGTCCGCGACCAGCCCGGCGATCGCCCCTTCAACCTGCATCGGTATTTCATGACCAATCCCTCGCTTTCCGGGCGCGGCGCCGCGCTCGACACCAGCAAGGCCGTGCCGACCCTGTCGCTCCGGCGGCAGCGTTGACGGGCGACCGCTGAGACATGGCAGGCACTCGCGCGCCGCGCACGGCGATCATCGATATCGGCTCCAACTCGGTTCGGCTGGTCGTCTATCAGGGACCGCCGCGCCTCCCCGCGATCCTGTTCAACGAAAAGGTGATGGCCGGGCTGGGGCGCGGCCTGGCGGCGACCGGGGCGATCGATCCGGCCTCGCTGGTCAAGGCCCAGGTCGCGCTGGCCCGTTTCGCCAGCCTGGCGCGCGAAATGGGCGTCACCACGCTCCGCACGGTCGCGACGGCGGCGGTGCGCGACGCGGCCAATGGCGGCGAACTGATCGCCTGTGCCGAGTCGCTGGGGCTGGAGGTCGAACTCCTGTCCGGCGAACAGGAGGCCAAGGCGGCGGGGGAGGGGGTTCTCTCCGCCATTCCCGATGCTGACGGGATCGTCGGTGATCTGGGCGGCGGCAGCCTGGAGCTCGTTCGCGTCCGCGAGGGCAGCGTCGAGGATCGGGTGTCCTTTCCGCTGGGCGTGCTGCGCATTCCTGCGCTGCGTGAGAAGGGCAGCAAGGCGTTCGAGCGGCATATCGGTCGCCTGATCGATGACGCGGGCTGGGAAGGGCGTGGGCGTGGCCTGCCTTTCTACCTTGTCGGTGGATCGTGGCGCGCGCTGGCACGGCTGGACATGACGCTGGCCGATTATCCCCTGCCGATCATCCATCATTACGAACTGACGCCGCTCGACATTTTGCGCCTGACGCGGACGATCCCGCATCTCAGCAAGGCCCGCCTGCGCGAGGTGAAGGGACTGTCGTCCAGCCGCGCCGCGACGCTGGCCGATGCGACGGCGCTGCTCAGCGTGCTGCTCAAGCATCTGGGTAGCAGCACGACCGTGGTGTCCGCCTTCGGCCTTCGCGAGGGGCTTCTCTATGGCGGGCTGGATGCGAAGACCCGCGCGCTCGATCCGTTGATCGTCGCCGCGCGCGAGGAAGGGCGGTTGCTCGGCCGATTCCCCGAACATGGCGATCTGCTGGAAAGCTGGATCGCGCCGCTGTTCGCCGGGGAAGCGGCAGCGGAAGCACGGCTGCGTCACGCGGCTTGCCTGCTCGCCGATGTCGGCTGGCGGGCGAACCCGGAATTCCGCGCCGAGCGTGGCGTCGAGATCGCACTGCACGGCAATTGGGTCGGCATCGATGCGGAGGCGCGGGCGATGCTGGCGCAGGCGCTCCATACCAGTCTGGGCGGTGGTCTGGACGTGCCGTCGCCGCTCGCCGAACTGGCCAGCCCCGCGCAGTTGAAGCTCGCGACGAGCTGGGGCCTGGCGATCCGGCTGGGCCAGCGGCTCAGCGGCGGACTGGCCGGGCCGCTGGAGCGGACGGGCCTGGTTCTGGACGACAGCCGCCTGGGTCTGGAGATGCTGGAGGCCGACCGGGGCTTTTATGGCGAGGCGGTCGAGCGCCGCCATGCGACGCTGGCGACCGCGTTGGGCAAGACGCCGGTCCGGCTTAGCCGCACTTAAGGCGAGCGACCCGGCCGTCCGCATCGGTTTCGATGTTCAGCCGGTCGGGTCGATAATCCATCGTCACCGCATCGCCCGGCGCGATGACCCGCAGATTTTGCGTGCCGGCGCGCTTCTGGGTCGGCGCGCGGAGCGCCTCGGTCCAGTGCTTGCCGATTAGGTTGGCCACCTTGGTATCGCCGCATCCAGACATATCGGGCAGCCCTGCGACCTCAGGCGTCGTCGTGCAGGCCGCGAGCGGCAGTAAAACGAAGAGAGCCGCCGCGCGTATCATGCCTCGTCCTCGGCGGTGCGAACCATCTTCAACTTGCCGCCCTTCACGATAAAGCCGGTGCGCCCCTCGACCAGATCGAGTGCGTCGCGGCCGAACTGCTCGAACCGCCAGCCGTCGAGCACCGACAGGCCGGAGCGGACACCGGCGGCCAGCATTTCCAAATCGTCGGCACGGGCCAGCAGACGGGGTGCCACGTCGATGTCGCGCGCCCGGATTTTCAGCAGCAGCTTGAGGAGATCGGCGACCAGCGCACCCTCACGACCCATGCCCGGCTTGCGATCGTCGCGCGCGGGCAGTTCGTCGGCGCCCAGCGGTTCGGCACCGTCCAGCGCATCCATCAGGCGCGCACCGATGTCATTGCCCGCCCAGGTCGCCGACAGGCCGCGCACCTTGGCGAGGTCGGCCTGCTTGCGCGGCGGATGCCCGGCGAGGTCGGCCAGCGTCTCGTCCTTGACGATACGGCCGCGCGGCAGGTCCTTGGCTTGCGCCTCCAGCTCGCGCCAGCGGGCCAGCGCCTTCAGGCGGCCGAGCATGTCGGGCTTGCGGCCCGAGACGCGGACACGCTTCCACGCCACGTCAGGGTCGTTGGCATAGTGCGCCGGGTCGGCCAGCCGCTCCATTTCCTGGTCCAGCCACGCGCCGCGCCCGGTCTTGCGCAGCCGCTCCAGCATCTTGGGGAAGATCGCCGCCAGATGGGTGACGTCGCCGATGGCGTAATCGACCTGGCGCTGGTCGAGCGGGCGGCGTGACCAGTCCGTGAAGCGCGCGCCCTTGTCGACCGAAATGCCCAGCCAGCTGTCGACCAGGTTGGAGTAACCGATCTGTTCGCCCTGACCCAGCGCCATCGCCGCGATCTGGGTATCGAACAGCGGATGCGGGGTCTTGCCGGTCAGGTTGTAGATGATCTCGATATCCTGCCCACCGGCATGGAAGACCTTGAGCACCTGGTCATTGTTGACCAGCAGGTCGAGCAGCGGGGTCATGTCCAGCCCCGGCGCCTTGGGATCGATCGCGGCGGCCTCTTGCGTGTCGGCGATCTGAATCAGGCAGAGTTCTGGCCAATAGGTGCTTTCGCGCATGAACTCGGTATCGACCATCACATAGTCGGCCTGGGAGAGGCGGGCGCAGAGATTGGCGAGCGTGGCGCTGTCGGTAATCAACGGATGAACGTGCATCGCATGCACATAGCCCGGCTCACGCGGGTTGACAAAGAGGAACGCGAGAGAAGCCCGTTCGGGCACATTAGGATTGACAAAAACCAGTAGGGCGGGGAAGCGGCAGCACTTTCCCCAGACGTACAGAGAATGTCCGCCATGCACGCCTATCGTACCCACACCTGCGCCGCGCTGACCGCTGAGGCGGTCGGCGAGACGGTTCGCCTGTCCGGCTGGGTCCATCGCAAGCGCGATCATGGCGGCGTGCTGTTCGTCGATCTTCGCGACCATTACGGCATCACCCAGATCGTCGCCGACAGCGACACCCCCGCGCTCGCCATCCTGGAGAGCGTCCGGGTCGAGTCGGTCGTGACGATCGACGGCGTGGTGAAGGCGCGCTCGGCGGGCACCGTCAACGCCAACCTGGCGACCGGCGAGATCGAGGTGTTCGCGCGCGGCGCGACCGTGTTGTCGGCGGCCGAGGAACTGCCGATGCCGGTGGCGGGTGAGCAGGAATATCCCGAGGATATCCGCCTGCGCTATCGCTTCCTGGACCTGCGCCGCGAGACGCTGCACGCCAATATCGTCCGCCGGACCCAGGTGATCTCCGACATGCGTCGCCGCATGGAGGCAGGCGGCTTCACCGAATATTCGACCCCGATCCTGACCGCATCGTCGCCCGAGGGCGCGCGCGACTTCCTGGTGCCCAGCCGCATCCATCCGGGCAAGTTCTACGCACTGCCCCAGGCGCCGCAGCAGTATAAGCAGCTGCTGATGGTCGCGGGTTTCGACCGTTACTTCCAGATCGCGCCCTGCTTCCGCGACGAGGATCCGCGCGCCGACCGTCTGCCGGGCGAGTTCTACCAGCTCGACCTGGAGATGAGCTTCGTCACCCAGGAAGAGGTGTGGGAAACGATGGAGCCGGTGATCGGCGGCATCTTCGAGAAGTTCGCCGATGGCCGCACCGTGACCCCGATCGGCCAGTTCCCGCGCATCCCATATTCGGAGTCGATGCTGAAGTACGGCAACGACAAGCCCGATCTGCGCAACCCGCTGATCATCACCGATGTCTCCGAGCATTTCACGACTTCGGGCTTCGGCCTGTTCGAGAAGATCGTCGGTTCGGGCGGCGTCGTCCGCGCGATCCCCGCGCCCAAGACCGCGGAGAAGAGCCGCAAGTTCTTCGACGAGATGAACGAGTGGGCGCGCGCCGAGGGTCATGCGGGCCTGGGCTATGTCACCCGCAAGGGCGGCGAGTTCGGCGGTCCGATCGCCAAGAACCATGGCACCGAGGGCATGGAGGCGATCTACGCCGCGCTCGGCCTCGGTCCCGATGACGGCCTGTTCTTCGCGGCGGGCAAGGTCGAGGCGGCGGCCAAGCTGGCAGGGCTCGCACGTACGCGGGTCGCCGAACAGCTCGGCCTGATCGAGGAAGGCGCGTTCCGCCTGTGCTGGATCGTTGACTTCCCCTTCTACGAGTGGGACGAGGACGAGAAGAAGGTCGAATTCGCGCACAATCCCTTCTCGATGCCGCAGGGTGGCATGGAGGCGCTGAACTCCGCCGATCCGTTGTCGCTGAAGGCCTATCAGTATGACCTGGTCTGCAACGGCTTTGAGATTGCGTCGGGTTCGATCCGCAACCAGTCGCCCGAGTTGATGGTCGCGGCGTTCGAGAAGGTCGGCCTGTCCAAGGCGGATGTCGAAGAGCGCTTTGGTGGCCTCTACCGCGCCTTCCAATATGGCGCGCCGCCGCATGGTGGCATGGCCGCCGGTGTCGATCGCATCGTCATGCTGATCTGCGGTGCGCAGAACCTGCGCGAAATCTCGCTGTTCCCGATGAACCAGCGTGCCGAAGACCTGTTGATGGGCGCGCCCAGCCTGCCCAGCAACAAGCAGATGCGCGAGCTGTCGCTGCGCTCGACGGCGGAAGCGAAGAAGGATGTCGATCAGGTCGTCGCTTCGGCCGGCTGATCCCGAATGACGGGGTAAGAAAAAGGGCGGGCGCCGGATGCGGCGTCCGCCCTTGTTTTTGCCTCGGGTCCGGGTCCCGGACCGAGTTTCTTAGGCCGCAGTCAGTGCCGCGGCGGCGGGCTTGAACTCGCCGCTTTCGTCCATCAGGTGCAGCACGCCGTCGGCGATCGCGAAATAGGCGCCGCGCAGCGTCAGCTTGCCCGCGTCCTCACGCTTGGTGACGAAGGGGAAAGTACGCAGGTTCGCGATGGAGGTACGGACCGATTCCAGCTCCATCTCGCGCATCGCATTGGCATCGGCACCGTCGCCATGCTTGGCGATAACCTTCTCGCGAGCGCCGTCGAGCAGGCTCACCCAGTCGGAGACAAAACCGCCTTCACCCTGCGGCGCATGTGCGAACCCTTGCGTCAGTGCGGCCTTGCAGCCGCCGCAGGCGCCGTGGCCCATGATGACGACATCGGTCACTTCCAGCTGCGTCACCGCGAATTCCAGCGCGGCCGACACGCCGTGATGGCCGCCGCCCGTCTCGAACGGGGGAACGAGGTTGGCGACGTTACGCACGACGAAGATTTCGCCGGGCAGGGTGTCGAAAATCTGCGCCGGATCGACGCGGCTGTCCGAGCAGGCGATGACCATCACCTTGGGGCTCTGGCCTTCCTTCAACTCGGCCCAGCGGTCGCGCTGGCGACGCCAATCGGAGGTCCGAAAGCGCTGATAGCCATCCACAAGGTCGTTAAAGTCGGTCATTGCTCTCTCTTATCCAGATAAGGAAACGATGCTGTAGCAGGCGAACCCGAGCATGGCCGTTTCGGTTCCATATCAAAATGTGTCTGTCCAGAGATATGTCGGCTGTGTTCGTGGGCATTGTGTCGGGCGGGCAGCATCGCTATTTCGCGGGCATGAACGAGTTGACACCGTTGGCCGCGCCGGTGCGCGCGCGCAAGCCGGACTGGATCCGCGTCAAGGCCCCGACGAGCGCCGGTTTCGCCGCGACCCGCGAGCTGATGCGTGCCAAGAGCCTGACGACCGTGTGCGAAGAAGCGGCGTGTCCCAACATCGGGGAATGCTGGTCGAAGAAGCACGCGACCGTCATGATCCTGGGCGATACCTGCACCCGCGCCTGCGCCTTCTGCAACGTGAAGACCGGCATGCCGCGCAAGGTCGATGCGATGGAGCCGCAGAATGTGGCGGACGCCGCCGCGCAGATGGGGCTGAAGCATATCGTCGTCACCTCGGTCGATCGGGACGACCTGCCCGATGGCGGCGCGTCGCAGTTCGTGAAGGTGATCCAGGCGCTGCGCCGCACGACGCCCGATACGACGATCGAGATCCTGACCCCCGATTTCCGGAACAAGGCGCAGGCCGCGATCGAGTCGATCGTCGAGGCACGGCCGGACGTCTACAACCATAATCTGGAAACGGTCCCACGCCTCTATCCGACGATCCGGCCGGGCGCGCGCTATTATGCGTCGCTGCGCCTGCTGGAGAGCGTGAAGCGCCATGATCCGTCGATCTTCACCAAGTCGGGCGTGATGCTCGGCCTGGGCGAAGAGCGGCTGGAGGTCCATCAGGTTATGGACGACATGCGCTCGGCCGATATCGATTTCCTGACCATGGGCCAGTATCTCCAGCCGACGCCGCGCCATGCCAAGGTTGCCGAGTTCGTGACGCCCAAGGCGTTCGACGCCTATGCCGCGATCGCGCGGGCCAAGGGCTTCCTGCTGGTCGCCAGTTCGCCGCTGACCCGGTCGAGCTATCATGCGGGCGACGATTTCGAACGGTTGCGGTCGGCCCGCGAGGCGAAGTTCGCAAGCGCGCGCTGATGCCCAAGCATAGCGAGACGCGGCATCTGCCCTATACGCCGGAGCAGATGTTCGACCTGGTCGCCGATGTGGCGCGCTATCCGGAATTCCTGCCCTGGGTTTCGGCGATGCGTGTCCGTTCGGACACGCCGACCGAAACGGTGGCGGACATGATCGTCGGGTTCAAGGGGCTGCGCGAGACCTTCACCAGCCGCGTGACCAAGGATCGGCCCGGTGCGATCGACGTCGAATATCTCGACGGGCCGCTCAAATATCTGCGCAACAACTGGCGTTTCCGGCCCGAGGAACAGGGCTGCGCGGTCGATTTCACCGTCGACTTCGCATTCAAGAACCGCGTGTTCGAAATGCTGGCCGGACAGGTGTTCGGCACCGCGCTGCGCCGCATGATCGGCGCGTTCGAGGACCGCGCCGCCAGGCTTTACGGCAGCAGCAGCTCCAGCGCCAGCAGCGCCGCCTGAAGCCGGATCGCGCCGCGACCGATATCGCCGAATTCGTGACGTTCGGCCTTCATTTCGTCCGGGTCGCCGCCGCGTAGGGCGCGGGCGAACACGACGGTGCCGACCGGCTTCTTGGCCGTGCCGCCGCCGGGGCCTGCGACACCGGTAATGGCGACGGCGACGTCCGCCTCGGTCGCGGCCAGGGCGCCCCGTGCCATGCCCCAGGCGGTCGCCGTCGACACCGCGCCGAACGTCTCGATGACTTCGGGGTTGACGTTCAGCAGCGCGATCTTGGCCTGGTTCGAATAGGTGACGAAGCCCGCCTCGACCACATCCGACGAACCGGGGATTTCGGTCAGGGCCGCCGAAACCAGCCCGCCGGTGCAGCTCTCGGCCACGGCGACACGACGACCGGCCGCACGATTGGCGATGACCACCCGTTCGGCCAGTTCGACCAGTTCGCGGGGAAGAAGCACGTCCATCAGCGATTTCCGTTGGTGCAGAGTGGAAGGTCGGGCACGGCAACCTGCCGTCCGCGCGCCTTTTCGGTCTTCAGATATTGCAGCGCGGTCACGACGACCGACGCCATGTTGCGCGGGGGCAGGGGAGCCAACTGGGTCACGAGCCTGTCGATCGTCCCGCAATCCTCCAGTCCGATGCGCCCCACGATGAAGGGCACGAGCAGTGACGTCAGCAGAGGCCGGGCATAATCCGATTGAAGCAGCGTATCGATCGCCGGATCGGACAGCTTGACGATGGCGGCGCGAGCCGTCGGCCACGCCTGGTCTGCCGCGCCTTCATATTTTGAGATCAGCGTGCCATTGCCCCGGATCAGGCTGCTCGCGGGCAGTCGTGCGCCGCAAACTCGTCCCGTCTCGTGCAATATGTCGGGCATGGAGACCAGCGTCATCGCTTCCGCCTCGGGCGCGGTGATGCAGGCCCGCTGGGCCGTCGCCATCTCCGGCGCGGTCAGTGCGGCGAGCGCGACGATCAGGCCCAGCCGTTTCATGCCTCTGCCCCGCCCGGCAGGCGGACGGTCGCCACCGCCTGGGTCGCGATGCCCTCGCCGCGTCCGGTAAAGCCCAGACGCTCGGTCGTCGTGGCCTTCAGGCTGACCCGGCTCTGGGCGATGTTCAGCAGACCCGCGATCCGCTCGACCATGGCGGCGCGGTGCGGGCCGATCTTGGGTGCTTCGCAGATGATGGTCAGGTCGACGAAATCGATCCGGCCGCCCTTGTCGGCGATCAGCTTGGCCGCATGCTGCAGGAACTGGCCCGACTCGGCACCCTTCCACTGCGGATCGCTGGGGGGGAAGTGGGTGCCGATATCGCCTGCCGCGATCGTGCCCAGCAGTGCATCGGTCAGCGCGTGGAGCGCGACGTCCGCATCGCTATGACCCGACAACCCCTGATGGTGCGGGATCAGCACGCCGCCGAGCCACAATTCCTCGCCATCCTCCAGCCGGTGGACATCATAGCCCATCGCGGTCCGGGTTTCCCAGGTCAGGCGCATATCGGCGCCGGTCATGTCGTCGGGATAGGTGATTTTCTCGAGCATGGGATCGCCCTGCACCAAAGCGACGCGCCCGCCAAGCCGTCGCACCATCTGTGCGTCGTCCGTCGCTTCCGCTTCGGCGGGCCAGGCGGCGTGGGCGGCGATCACGGCTTGCAGTTGGAAACCCTGGGGGGTCTGGACGCGGACGACGCCATCGCGGGGGACGATCTCGCCCAGAACATCGTCCAGCGACCGGGCGAGCGTGTCGGCAACGGGCAGGACAGGCATCGCGCCATCGGCGGACTCGAGCCCCGCCAGTACGCGGTCGATGACGTCTGCCGACAGGAACGGACGCGCGGCGTCATGGATCAGCACCCGCGTCACGCCGTTCAACGCGAGGTGACGAAGCCCGCGCGCCACCGATTCCCGCCGACTGGCGCCGCCCGCCTCCACCCACGCGCCGGGTAGGATCGACTGGGCACGATCCATCTGCCCCTCCGCGACCACCGTCAGGACGGTGTCGACGGCAGGGTGCGCGGCGAAGGCGGCGTGGCTCCAGGCAAGCATCGGCCGTCCACCAAGTTCGCGAAACTGCTTCGGCATGCCGTCACCCATGCGGGAACCCCCGCCCGCCGCGACGATCAGTGCGGCGATCTTTCCATCCTGGCTCATGTCGTCCGCCTAGCGGCTTTTGACGGCGCTCGCCAATCTTGCCATGTTGGCCCCATTCCCGTATGGGGGCTGCTTAATTTTCAGGCAGTATGATGCGTAACCTCGCTCCCATCCAGGTCGGTCCGGTGACGATCGACAGCCCCGTCGTGCTGGCGCCGATGACCGGCGTCACCGACATGCCGTTCCGTACGCTTGTCCGCCGCTATGGCTCGGGTCTCAACGTCACCGAGATGATCGCCAGCCAGGCCGCGATCCGCGAAACGCGCCAGTCGATCCAGAAGGCCGCATGGCATCCGCTGGAAGAGCCGGTGTCGATGCAGCTGGTCGGCTGCACCCCGTATGAGATGGGCGAGGCTGCCAAGCTGAACGCCGATCGCGGCGCCGCGATCATCGACATCAATATGGGCTGCCCCGTACGCAAGGTCGTCAACGGCGACGCAGGTTCGGCGCTGATGCGCGACCTGAAGCTGGCTTCGGCGATCATCGAGGCGACCGTCAAGGCGGTCGATGTCCCCGTCACGCTGAAGATGCGGATGGGCTGGTGCCATGACAGCCTGAACGCGCCCGAGCTGTCTCGCATCGCCGAGGATATCGGGGTCAAGATGATCACCGTCCATGGCCGCACCCGCAACCAGATGTACAAGGGCAGCGCCGACTGGGCGTTCATCCGCAACGTCAAGGATGCGGTGTCGATCCCCGTCATCGCCAATGGCGATATCTGCTCGATCGACGATGCCGACAAGGCGCTCGACCAGTCGGGGGCAGACGGCATCATGATCGGGCGCGGCGCCTATGGCCGTCCCTGGCTGCTGGGGCAGGTGATGCATTGGTTCGCCACCGGCGAACGCCAGGACGACCCGGCGCTCGACGAACAATATCGCGCCGTTACCGAGCATTATGACGCAATGCTCGACCATTATGGCACCGAGACGGGCGTCAACATGGCCCGCAAGCATATCGGCTGGTACACGCGTGGCCTGCACGGTTCGGCCGAGTTCCGCAACACGGTGAACCATGAGGCCAGCGCCGAGCGGGTCAAGGCGATGCTGTACGATTTCTACATGCCGCAGATCGAGCTTGCAGCGGCTGCCTGACACGGCGGGTCACGGTCGGCCCGGCTTCGGCGCGTTGTTCGCCGCGCTGCCGGTCGCCGTGGTCGTGGTCGATCCCGACGATCGCATTGCCCATGCCAATGGACTGGCCGAGCAACTGCTCAACCTGTCCGAGCGGTTGATGATCGGGCAGCCGCTCGCCGCGATCCTGCCCCCGCCCGATGCGCCGCGCAGCCGCGACGGGCATGGCTTCGCCGTGTACGACACGGTGATCGCCATACCGCACGGGCCGAAAATCCGCGTCGATTTCGTCGAGGCGCAAATCCCGGATTATCCCGGCTGGCGTGCCATCACCTTGCATAGTGCCGCCCCTTCACGGCGACTGGCCCATGCGTCCGATCGCAGCGCAGGCGCGCGGGCGGCGGTCGGTGCTGCCGCGATGCTGGCCCATGAGATCAAGAACCCGCTGTCGGGCATCCGCGGCGCGGCGCAGTTGCTGAATGGCGGCGAACTGACCACACTCATCACGACTGAGGTGGACCGCATCGCCGCACTGATCGACCGGATGCAGGATTTCAGCGATACCCGGCCGCTGCCGCTGGCGTCGGAGAATATCTATCCGCTGCTCGGCCACGCCCGCGGCGTTGCGCTGGCGGGCTTTGCGCGGGGCATTCCCATCGAGGAGCGGTTCGACCCCTCACTGCCTCCGGCCCGGATCAATCGCGACGCGCTGCTCCAGATCGTCATCAACTTGCTGAAAAATGCTCGCGAGGCCGTTCGTGCGGTTCGCAACCCGCACATCGTCCTGACCACCGCTTATCGCCATGGCATGTCGGTCAGCGCAGGGGAGGGGCGGCCCCGTCTGCCGCTGCCGATCGAGATCTGCGTGATCGACAATGGCCCCGGCGCGCCCGTCGATATCGTAGACCATCTGTTCGACCCGTTCGTGTCGGGGCGGCGCGAAGGGCAGGGGCTGGGCCTCGCGCTCGTCGACAAGCTCGTCCGCGACATGAGCGGGATCATCCAATATGCGAGGGAGGGTACGCCGGAAATGACGGTCCTCCGCCTGCTTCTGCCGAGAGCCCATCCATGAGCCGCCCATCATGAGCCACGTCCTCGTCGTCGATGACGACGCCGCCATCCGTACCGTCGTCGGTCAGGCCCTGCGGCGGGCCGGGCATGAGGTGACGGCGGTCGAGACGCTGGCGCGGCTGGACCGGATCCTTGCGGGTGGCGCGCCGGACGTGCTGGTCACGGACGTGATCCTGCCGGACGGCGACGGGATCGATCATATCCGGGGCGTCGCCGAGCGGTTTCCCGCCCTGCCGATCATCATTTTGTCGGCGCAGAACACCCTGACCACCGCAGTCCGCGCGGCGGAAGTGGGGGCGTATGAGTATCTGCCCAAGCCCTTCGATCTCGACGCGTTGACCCATGCTGTCGCGGGCGCGCTTGCCCGACGCGGTGTGCTGGTCGAGGACGGGCTGGGTGAGGATGACCGCGCGCTGCCGCTGATCGGCCGGTCACAGGCCATGCAGGGCGTGTACCGTGTGATCGCCCGCGTCGTGTCGACCGATCTGACCGTCCTCGTCTCGGGCGAATCGGGGACCGGCAAGGAACTGGTCGCCCGGGCGATCCACGACCTTGGTCCCCGCCGCGCCGCGCCCTTCGTCGCGCTCAACATGGCCGCGATCCCGCGCGAGCTTATCGAGGCCGAGCTGTTCGGTCACGAACGCGGTGCCTTTACCGGCGCGGCCCAGCGCAACGCGGGCCGGTTCGAGCAGGCGGCGGGCGGTACGCTGTTCCTCGACGAGATCGGCGACATGCCGATGGAGGCGCAGACCCGCCTGCTGCGCGTCCTGCAATCGGGGGAGTTCACGACGGTCGGCGGCGCACGGACGATCCGCACCGATGTCCGCATCGTGGCGGCGACCAACCGTGACCTCAGCCAGCAGGTCGCCTCGGGCCAGTTCCGCGAGGATCTGTTCTACCGCCTGAACGTCGTGCCGATCGCCTTGCCGGCGCTTCGCGAACGGCGGCAGGATATTCCGCTGCTCGCCCGGCACTTCCTGGAGAATGCCGCGCTCCAGGGCCTGCCCAAGCGCCGGATCGATACCCATGCGCTCGACGTGCTGGTCACCCATGACTGGCCGGGCAATGTCCGAGAGCTGGAGAATATGATGCGCCGTCTCGCCGTGCTCGCGCGCGACGAGGTGATCGATGCAGAGGCGGTGCGGACCATATTGGGCAAGGCGCGGTCGGCCTCTGGATCGGCCGGAGCCGGGGCCGCCGATGGCGACTTGTCGGCGGCGGTGCGCGCCTATATCGCGCGGCTTGCCATGGCGCATCCGACTTCGCTGGATGACGGCACGCTTTATGACCGGATCATCGGCGAGGTCGAACGCCCCTTGATCGAGGCGATGCTGGCACGCCATGGCGGCAACCAGCTTCGCGCCGCCCGCGCCATGGGGATCAATCGCAATACCCTGCGCAAGCGGCTTGATACGCTCAACATCCCGGTCAACGGCGATGACGAGGGTGGCGAGGCCTTGACATAATTTTCACGAATTGTGGCTTGCAGGACACGCTTCACGTTGTACGGTTGCAACGATGTTGGCGTCCGTGAAGACCGCTGAACCTGCCGAAGGGCCGCGCTCTCGCTTCGCGGTCACTCCGGTCATGGAGGTCGCGGTCATTCTGGGGGCGGTCGCGGTGGCGGTCGGCACCTATGTCTATATCGACAGTCGCCATGATGCGCAGGGCCTGATCGCCCCGCCGGTGATGGCGGGCTTGCTGGCGCTCAATCTGGTGCCCGGTGTGCTGCTGCTGATGCTGCTGGGTCGGCGGGTGGCGATGCGGCGGGCGGCCCAGTCGCCGGTCGGCGGTGGTGGACGGCTTCATGTCCGGTTGGTTGCACTGTTCTCGCTGACGGCGAGCATTCCGATCCTGTTGACCGTCGTCACCGCTTCCGTCCTGTTCCAGTCCTCGGCCGAATTCTGGATTTCCGACCGCGCGCGCCAGGCCTTTGGCGACGCCATGGATATCGCCCGCCAGTCCCAGCAGCAGATCATCAAGCGCTGGGTCGATACCGGGCGGGCCATGTCGCAGGATCTTGGCCGTAACCTGCCCGCGCTGCGCGAGAACCGGCGCGATTTCCATGACTATCTCGTCCAGCAGACGGTCGTGCGCGACACGGTGGAGTCGGTCCTCTTCTCCTACGACCCCAAGCAGGGCTTCAAATTCTACGACTTCTTCAACCAGCCTTCGGACACGACCTTTCGCGAGCTGGTGACGCCGGAAATGATCCAGCAGGCGAGCAAGCTGAGCCGTCCCGAGGTCGGCATCAATGAGCAGCGCGTCTGGGTGGTCACCCCTCTTCCCGAGGGCAACGGACTGATGCTTTATATCGGCACGCCGGTGAATGCCGAGTTCCTGAGCAAGCAGCATTTCGCCGCCGAGGATGTCTTCGACGATTATCGCGCGCTCCAGGGGCGTGCCCGGTCGCTCCAGCTGAAGTTCAACCTCGTCCTGTTCGCGATCGCCTTGCTGATCGTGGGCATCGCAGTCTGGATCGCCCTGGCGGTGGCGGATCGCCTCGTCCGTCCCGTGGGCGAGCTGGTCGACGCCGCGCGGCGGATCGCGGGCGGTGACCTGACCGCACGCGTGCCCGATCCCAAGACCCGTGACGAGGTCGGGACGCTCGCCAACGCCTTCAACCAGATGACCGGCCAGCTGGAGCGCCAGAATACCGAGCTGGTGACGGCCAACGCCCAGCTCAACAACCGGCGCGCGCTGATCGAGGCGGTGATGGCGGGCGTTTCCGCGGGCGTCGTGGCGATCGGACGCGATCGGCAGGTGCGGATCGCGAACAATTCGGCCGACATCCTGCTGGGCGCGGACCAGGGTGGATTGGTCGGGCGGAAGTTGGGCGAGGTCGCACCCGAGCTGGACGAGCTGCTCGACCAGGGGCGGCGCGAAGCCACTGTGCAGGTAGAGCTGAATGGCGACATGCGCACGCTTGCGGTGCGGATAGCCCAGACCGGCGACGGCCCCATTCTGACCTTTGACGACATAACCCAGCAATTGCTCGACCAGCGCCGCGCCGCCTGGTCGGACGTGGCGCGCCGCATCGCGCATGAGATCAAGAACCCGCTGACCCCGATCCAGCTTGCCGCCGAACGGCTCCAGCGCCGCTATGGCAAGGTCATCGGGCCGGAAGATCCCACCTTCGGCCGCCTGACCGAGACGATCGTCCGCCAGGTCGGCGATCTGCGCCGTATGGTCGACGAGTTTTCGTCCTTCGCACGGATGCCCAAGCCGGTATTCCGCGAAGAGGCGATCGCCGATATCTGTGCCCAGGCGATGTTCCTGCACGAGGTCGCGCACCCCGAGGTGCGGTTCCAGCTCGATCAGGAAGAACCCGCTCCCACGCTGGTCTGCGACCGTCGCCAGATGAGCCAGGCGCTGACCAACATCGTCAAGAACGCGGTGGAAGCCATTGCATCCCGGCCCGAAGGCATGGCGGGCGGCGAAGTCGTGATGACGGTTGGCCAGCAGGGTGGCATGGTCACCATCACGGTGACCGACAATGGCATCGGCCTGCCGCCCGAACGCGACCGGATCATCGAGCCCTATATGACGACGCGCGCGCGCGGCACCGGACTGGGCCTCGCCATCGTCAACAAGATCATTGCGGAACATGCCGGTACGATCGGCTTTTCCGACAATCCCGCCGGTGGGACCATCGTTTCGATGATGTTCGACGCCGGTGCTCTGGCGGCGCTGGATCAGGGAGGCGCCGAACCCGAACTGGCTGGGGAGGGCCAGCTCACCGCTTTGACTCGTACCCGGACGTAAAAAGATCATGGCTTTGGACATCCTCGTCGTCGACGACGAACTCGATATCCGCGAACTCGTCGCGGGCGTGCTGGAGGACGAGGGCTATGACGCCCGCGTCGCGGCCGATAGCGACTCCGCGTTGGAGGCGGTGGCGGTGCGACGTCCGTCGCTTGTGCTGCTCGACGTCTGGCTACAGGGCTCCAAGCTCGACGGGCTGGAACTGCTCGACGAGATCAAGCGGCGCGATCCGTCGATCCCGGTGCTCGTCATCTCCGGCCATGGCAATCTCGACACGGCCGTCGCCGCGATCCGCAAGGGGGCGGCCGATTTCATCGAAAAGCCGTTCGAGGCCGAACGCCTGCTCCTGATGGTGGCACGCGCGACCGAAACCGAACGGCTGCGCCGGGAAAACGCCTCGCTGCGTGCTTCGGCCGGGCGTGAGACCGATCTGACCGGATCGTCGAGTGCGATAAATGGCATCCGTGCGACCCTGAAGCGCGTGGCCGCGACGGGCAGTCGGGTGCTCATCATGGGGTCCGCGGGTGTCGGCAAGGAAGTCGCCGCGCGCCTGCTCCACGGCTGGAGCAATCGGGCCGAAGCCCCGTTCGTCGTCGTCAGCGCGGCGCGCATGACGCCCGAACGGGTCGAGGAGGAGCTGTTCGGTGTGGAGGAGGGCGGCGATCTGGTCCGCACCGGCCTGCTCGAACAGGCGCATGGCGGCACGCTGTTTCTCGACGAGATCGCCGACATGCCGATCGCGACCCAGGCCCGCATCCTGCGGGTGCTGACCGACCAGAGCTTCACGCGTGTCGGCGGCACCCGTGTCGTCAAGGTCGATGTCCGCGTCGTGTCCGCGACCGCACGCGACCTGACCCAGGAAATCGCCGAAGGACGGTTCCGGGAGGACCTGTATTACCGCCTCAACGTCGTGCCCGTGACCATCCCGTCACTCGCCGAGCGGCGTGAGGACATCCCGCCACTGGTCGAGCATTTCATGGCGCATTATGCGACCGAGCGGCGCGTCCGCACCCCGGAGATCGCGCCCGACGCCATGGTGGCGATGCAATCCTATGACTGGCCGGGCAATGTCCGCCAGCTCCGCAATGTCGTCGAACGGACGATCATCCTGGCGCCGGGTGACCGAGTGGGGCGGATCGACCTGGACCTGCTGCCCGCCGAGGTGCTGGGTGAGGGGGCCGATATGGGCGGCGGTGGCGCGACCGCAATCATGGGCGCGCCGTTGCGCGAAGCCCGCGAAAGCTGGGAGCGCGAATATCTGCGCGTCCAGATCCGGCGTTTTTCCGGAAATATCTCGCGTACGGCCAGCTTCATCGGGATGGAACGCTCGGCGCTGCACCGGAAGCTGAAGCTGCTGGGCATCAGCGAGACACGCGAGGATTGATCGCCGCCTCTGGACGAATGCCTGCCGAGACCATAAATACCGGATGCGCCCGGCACACGGGCGCAATTCCGACGCCGGGAAACGGCGCTACTCGCGGGCACGGACCCGCCAAGAACAAGGGCTTTCCCATGGCCGACAAATCGGGTTCGCTACAGGACCTGTTTCTGAACGCACTGCGCCGTTCCAAGGCGCCTGTGACCATGTTCCTCGTCAAAGGTGTCAAGCTCCAGGGCATCGTCACCTGGTTCGACAATTTCTCGGTGCTGCTGCGCCGCGATGGCCAGTCGCAGCTGATCTACAAGCACGCCATCTCCACCATCATGCCATCCGGCCCGCTGGACGTCGCGGCGATCGTTGACGGCGTGAACGAACAGCAGCGCAAGAATCCGCTTTTGCAGGAAATTTTCCTGAACGCGGTGCGCAAGTCCGAAGACCCCGTCACCATGTTCCTGATCAACGGCGTCATGCTGCAGGGCCAGATTGCGGGCTTCGACCTGTTCTGCATGTTGCTTCAGCGTGAGGGCATGGCCCAGCTCGTCTACAAGCACGCCGTTTCGACCATTCAGCCCGCACGGCCGCTGAACCTGGCCGAAGAGCAGGCGGGATCGGCCGAGGATTGAGCACGGGTTTCGATCGCGATCGCGGTGAATTCACGCGCGGCGCCCGCACGGTCATCGTCCTGCCCGACCAGGGCGATGCCGTGCGTGACGCCGAAGCGCGTCTGGAGGAAACCGCCGGACTCGCCATGGCGATCGGCCTGGATGTGGTCGAGCGCGTGGCGGTCCGCGTCCGCACCCCCAAGCCCGCCACGCTGATCGGCAGCGGCCAGGTCGAGCAGGTCGCGCAGCAGGTCCGGATGGAAGAAGCCCAGTTGGTCGTCTTTGACGCCTCGCTGACCCCG
Source organism: Sphingomonas parapaucimobilis NBRC 15100 (assembly GCF_000787715.1). Lineage (GTDB taxonomy): Bacteria > Pseudomonadota > Alphaproteobacteria > Sphingomonadales > Sphingomonadaceae > Sphingomonas > Sphingomonas parapaucimobilis. Next base: position 16,890 of record NZ_BBPI01000001.1, on the reverse strand, counting down.
GTGCAGCAGCGCAACCTTGAAACCGCGCTGGAGGCCAAGGTCATAGACCGGACCGGCCTGATCCTTGAAATCTTCGGCGAGCGCGCCGCCACCGCCGAAGGGCGGTTGCAGGTCGAACTCGCGCATCTCGACTATCAAGCGGGCCGGTTGGTGCGCAGCTGGACTCATCTGGAGCGGCAGCGCGGCGGCTTCGGCTTCCTGGGCGGTCCGGGGGAAACGCAGATCGAGGCCGATCGCCGGATGATCCGCGATCGCATGGCGCGGCTCCGGCGCGAACTGGATCAGGTCAGCCGGACGCGCGGCCTCCATCGCGAACGCCGTCAGCGCGCGCCTTGGCCGGTGATCGCGTTGGTCGGCTATACAAATGCCGGAAAATCGACGCTTTTTAATCGCTTGACTGGCGCTCATGTCATGGCGAAGGATCTTCTCTTCGCCACGCTTGATCCGACCTTGCGCCAGCTTTCCTTGCCCGGCATCGACAAGGCGATCCTGTCCGACACGGTGGGCTTCGTCTCCGATCTGCCGACGCAGCTGGTCGCCGCATTCAAGGCGACGCTGGAAGAGGTGGTTTCGGCGGATCTGCTGATCCATGTCCGCGACATCGCGCACCCCGACACCGAGGCGCAGCGCGCGGATGTCGAGGCCGTGCTGACCGAGATCGGTGTCGATCCCGAAACGCCGCGGTTCGAGGCGTGGAACAAGATCGACCTGATCGAGGGGGACACCCGCGAGGATGTGCTGGTCGATGCCGAACGCCGCCCCCATATCGTCGCGGTGTCGGCGATGACGGGGGAGGGCATTGACGACCTGATCGAACACGTCGCGGCGACGCTGACCGCCGGGCATCGGCGGTACCGCGTCACGCTGGACGCGGGCGACGGGGCGGGGGCCGCCTGGTTGCACGCCCATGGCGAGGTGCTGGATCAGGTGATCGAGGACGACCGGGCGGTCTACGATGTCCGCCTTGCCGAGTCCGACTATGAACGGTTCACCCGTCGCGATGCTTGACGGTCTGCCATAGGGCTTCCTTGGCTTCCAGATCGAGCGCGGGGAATGCGTCGCCCGCCTGTGCTTCCATCGCCCGAAAGCGGCGCTCGAACTTGCCATTGGCATAACGGAGCGCCGCTTCGGCATCCACGCCGCAATGGCGCGCCCAGTTGACGACCGAGAACAGCAAGTCGCCGAATTCCTCCGCCAGCATCTCGGGCGGGGCTTCGGTGATTTCCCGAATCTCCTCGTCGACCTTCGCGCGCGATCCTTGGGCATCGGGCCAGTCGAAGCCGACTCTGGCGGCACGCTTCTGAAGTTTTTCCGCTCGCATCAACGCCGGGAGGCCCAGTGCCACACCGTCCAGCGCACCACCCGCTGCTTTGGCCCTGCGTTCCTCGGCCTTGATCTGTTCCCACAGATGATGGCCACCTTCGGCGTGATCGCCGAAGATATGAGGGTGGCGCCGTTCCATCTTGTCGCTGATCGCCGCGACGACATCGGGAAAGGCGAACTGCCCGTGATCCTCGGCAATCTGTGCATGGAAGACCACTTGCAGGAGGAGATCGCCGAGTTCGTCCTGCAAGTCCGCCATGTCTCCGCGCGCGATGGCATCGGCGACTTCATGCGCTTCCTCGATGGTGTAAGGCGCGATGCTCTCGAAGCTTTGCGCTATATCCCATTCGCAACCGCTCTGCGGATCGCGGAGGCGTTTCATGATGGTCAGCAGACGTTCCAAATCGGCGCTCCTTGTTCCAGCGAATGGGGAGGACATATTCTTTGCCAGAAGGAAATGACACCATATGGTAGCAGCGGGAGCCGTGCGGAGCCATCCAAGGCGTGGACGATGCTCAGCCGCTGCCTGTCCTCCTGTTCCATAGCTCGGCAAGCGAGCGGTCGTTCCGTCGTCTCGCGGTCAAGGGAGTGGCGCGTCTTCCGGTCCTGTCTGGTGCCGAGGTGCGACTATTCGACCCCAGTGGCCTGCTGTCCGGGCAAGCGGGGCATTCCGTTGTGCGATAAGGTCAGCAACGGTAGAAGATGACGTAGATAGCTGGAATGAGTAGTACCGTCAGCAGCGTTGAGGCCGAATAGCGGCGAGATCGCAAGTCCCTGGAAGATCGGGTCGGTCAGGATCACGGCGGCACCGATCATGGCCGCCAATGCGATCAGCAGGATCGGCTTGAAGCGGATTGCCCCGGCCTCGATCAACACCTCGCGCAGCGCTCTGTCGGGGGGTCGGCCGTGGCGAATGAAATCGACCAGCAGGATCGAGTTGCGCACGATGATGCCCGCCAGCGCGATGAAGCCGATCATAGAGGTGGCGGTGAACGATGCGCCGAAGATCAGGTGACCGATAACGATACCGATGAGCGGCAGGCGGAAGCTGCAGAATTGCGCGATGACAAGGACGTAGATGCCGAGCAACGCCGCACCGAACGTGGCCCCATGTCGCGGAAGGTGACCCAGGTGATCTCCCATTCGCCGTCCCACAGGATCGTCGGTCGCCGTTCATCCTCCGGTCGACCGTGCAGGCGGGTCACCGGCCGGACCAGTCCCTGCGCCGCCCAGTCATGCGCCGCGATCGCGCGATTGATCGCGATGATGCCACAGACCGGAGCCTCGAACGTCCCCGCCAATTCCGCGGTCACCATGTCCGCTGCGCCGGCGTCGCGCCGGAACAGGATCGGACTGCCACGCTCGAGACGCGCATCGATCACCTCGCCCAGTTCGACCAGTCGCCCGGCCCCGAATGGGCTGTGTCCGATGGATTTCACCTAAGTCCATAGCTTTACGGTTTTCGTCGATCCGGCCGTGCAGCAGCTTCGTGCGCTGGGTTTATTGGCGCGGCGGCGACTTTTCCTCGTGACAGGCGTTGAGCGGCTGTAAACGCCGGGAGATTGGGTGATGAGGGGGGTGTTGGTCCGGGGCCTGGGTTGGTTCGTCGCTATTCTCGGCGGCTTCTTCGCGGTGGCGGGCGGGGTACTCGCATCGATTGGCGGATCGACCTATTATGTCATTGCCGGGATCGCGATGATCGCCAGCGGGGCGTTGATCGGCCGTGACAAACCCCTCGGCCGCTGGCTGTTTGTAGGGATCTGGGTCGGAACGCTCCTGTGGTCGCTTTGGGAGGTCGGCCTTGACGCCCTGCAACTGGTTCCCCGTCTCGTCGCTCCCACCGTATTGCTGGTGCTCGTCCTGCTGACGGGTTGGCGATCCCGATCCTGGCGATCGCGTGCCCATGCCGCGCCCGCAGTCGCCGCGGCGGTGCTCGCCCTCGGGGTCGGCGGCGTCATCCTCCACGGCGATCCGATCACCGCACAGGAGGCGCCCCAAGGCGCTGTGCTTCCAGCCGCACCCACGGGCGAGGCCGACGCGGACTGGCGCGATTACGGCGGCACGCTGTCGGGACGGCGCTATTCCGCGCTGGCCGACATCACGCCGGGGAATGTCGGACGGCTGGAGCTTGCCTGGACGCAGCGCACCGGCGACCTGCCAATGGAAGCCGAATCCAAGGAGCATAAGCGCGAATATCACTCCGAAGCGACGCCGATCCACATCGGCGACACGCTTTTCACCTGTACGCCCCATTCCTTCGTGCAGGCGATCGATGCGACCACTGGCAAGACCAAGTGGAGCTGGCACGAGAATGCGAAGATCGAGGGCAATAACTATCTCGTCTGCCGTGGCGTCACCTATTTCGAGGCACCGGCGGGGACTCCATGCCCTCGTCGCATCTTCGCGCCGACGTTCAACGCCCGGTTGGTCGCGCTGGACGCGGACACGGGACGCCTGTGCCCGAGCTTCGCCAGCGGCGGCGCGATCGACCTGCGCGCCAATATGGGCACGTCCAAGCCATCCGACCAAATTGGCACGACGCCACCGGTGGTGGTCAACGGTCGGCTCATCATCGGCGAGCGGATCATCGACAACGTCAACCGCGACATCCCGTCCGGCGTCGTGCGGGCCTATGATCCGGTGTCGGGCGCGCCGGTCTGGGCGTGGGACGTGGGCCGTTCGCCGGACGCGATCGCGCCGCTGCCGGCGGGGCAGACCTACACGCGTGGTACGCCCAACGTCTGGGGCGCGATCACGGCTGATGCGGCCAACGGTCTCGTCTATCTCGGCACGGGCAATGCCTCGCCGGATTATTGGATCGGTTACCGCCGACCGTTCGACGACCGCTTCGGTTCGTCTATCGTCGCGCTGGAGGTGGCAACGGGGAAGTTGCGCTGGACGCGGCAGCTGGTCCACCGTGACATGTGGGACATGGACCTGCCGATCGGTCCGTCGCTGTTCGACTATCGCGCGCCCGATGGCCAAGTGATCCCCGCACTGATCCAGACGACGAAGATGGGGCAGGTCTTCTTTCTCAACCGCCTGACCGGCGCGCCGATCGCCGCGATCACCGAGCGGCCGGTGCGCACCGATGGCGCGACGCCGGGCGTCCGCGTCTCGCCGACGCAGCCCTTCTCGACCGGCATGCCCAGCTTCACGCCGCCTGCGCCAACCGAAGTTGCGACCTGGGGGGCAACGCCGATCGACCAACTGTTCTGCCGCATCGACATCCGCCGCGCACAGGGGACCGGCATCTACCAGCCGATGGGGCTGAAGCCGATCATCGGTCATCCGGCGTTCGACGGGGTCACCGACTGGGGCGGCGCGGCTGTCGATCCCGTGCGCGGGATCATGACTGTCAACACGATGGAGATGCCGTTCAAGCTATGGCTGATGCGGCGCGACGATCCACGGGTCGCGCCGATGATGAAGCAGAAGCAGGGCGGCGAGAACGCCATGCAGGCGCAGCTCCAGACCCAGTACAACACGCCCTATGTCGCGGTGGTGAAGGCATGGGTCGGCATCTTCGGCGCTCCGTGCGTCGCGCCGCCCTGGGGGCATTTGACCGCAGTCGATCTCGGCACCCGGCGCGTGCTGTGGAGGAAAGTGCTGGGCACCGCGCGCGACACCGGACTGTTCGGGTCGCACCTGGGCGTGCCGATCAAAACCGGCGTCCCGAATCTGGGTGGATCCATCATCACTGCGGGCGGACTCGCCTTTATCGGGGCGACGACGGACCAGTATCTGCGCGCTTACGACCTCAATACGGGCAAAGTGGTTTGGAAGGCACGGCTGCCCGCCGGGGCGCAGGCGACGCCGATGACCTATCGCGGTCGGGACGGGCGGCAATATGTCGTCATCACCGCAGGCGGTCATGGCGCGCTGGGCACGCGATACGGGGATTACACGCTCGCCTATGCACTGCCGAGACGCTGACGAAAGATCGATGCCTTTCGCCGCAATGGGCATTCCTTGTACGATCCCGTCCGCGAGCGATCGTGCCGCGACAGCGGGGCAAATGTGCGATGCGCCGTCAGGTTCGGCGTCGCGTCGCACAGCAGGCCAAGCCGCGTCCGAATGATTGCCGCACCGGCCTTAGCGAACCCTGGCTTGCGGGATTTGTAGCCGCCCGGATATGGCCGATGATGTCATTGATGATGACCTGCTTGGCGCCTTGATCCCCGCGAGAAATTTTGCCGCATATATTGATCACCATATTTTCGAAGATATCGACCAGCGCTTGCATAAAAACGGGGCCAACCAAGGCTGTACGGATCGCTGCGCGCCGTCTTGGTTTCCATCGTTTGGATTTCCCCAAGGGCCTGTTTCAACGGGGAATTCGTAGTGCCCGCCGCGGGCGTTGCCCATGCGAGTTTCGGTGCAAGGCCATCATCTCCCATCGGGCCGACAGCCGGGGGACGAGGCGTCCGGCCTCGACCGGGTCGGCCGTCTTGCTCATAAAATGGTTGGCGGCGCTTCGCTGGTAGAGATAGGTGGGCAAGGTCACATCCACGTCTTATACGATCACCGGCGCGGACTTCGACTGCGGGTGGACGACGGCGGTGTGCGCGCAGCCTGATGTTGCAGCCCGGTGTCCCGCCAAGCGCGGCCGGACGCCGGAATAGCGGAAATCCGGGGGTTCGCGCTAATGGGGAGCGGGTGAAGGGATTCCGTTCCATGATTTTGCCACACTGAAACCCGCAGAAAACTGCGGTTTCTAGATCGTCCGAAAGGCTATGTGCTACAGTTTGGTGCCCAGATCAATGCGCCTTGCCTACCACAGATTCAGCAGCCTCGATGGATCGAAGATGCGCGTTTCGCAGCCGAAGAAACGGAGCAGTCGCGCCGCCTCCTCGATGCACAGGCGCGGATAAGACCGCTCACGCAGCGCCCCGTAGAGCAGCAGGATGCGGGGCGGCGGATCGCCAGCGCCCAGCCCGAGGACGGGCCGATCGAGCGCGTAGCGCCGGTCGAGCGCGGGCAGATGGTCGGCGTCGGCAAGGTCGCGGAGGGGCATCAGGCAATCCCAATTCGCAGCGCGAGCGCCGCTAGCGTTATGAGCAGGACAGGCAGAGTCAGCGTGACCCCGACCCGGAAGTAATAGCCCCATCCGATCCTGACGCCCTTCTGCCCTAGGACATGCAGCCACAGCAGCGTCGCGAGCGAGCCGATCGGCGTCAGCTTGGGGCCGAGGTCGCAGCCGATCACGTTGGCGTAGATCATCGCTTCCCTGACGGCCCCGGTCGCGTGCGTTGCGTCGATCGACAGAGCGCCCACCAGCACGGTCGGCATGTTGTTCATCACCGACGACAGGACCGCTGCGATGACGCCCGTGCCCAGCGCAGCGCCCCACACGCCGCCTTGCGCGCTGCTATCGAGCAGCGCCGCCAGATGATTGGTCAACCCTGCGTTCCGTAGGCCATAGACGACCAAGTACATGCCGAGCGAGAAGATCACGACCTGCCACGGGGCGCCGCTCAGCACCTTGGCCGTTGGGATCACGTGGCCCCTCCCTGCGATCACAAGCAGCAGGATCGCGCCGGCAGCGGCCACGGCGCTGACCGGCACGCCGAGCGGTTCGAGCAGGAAGAAGCCGGCGAGCAGCAAAGCGAGCACGATCCATCCAGCGCGGAACGTTGCGGCATCGCGGATCGCCTCGCGCGGCGCGCGCAGCGCCCGCACGTCATAGTCTGTCGGTATGTCGCGCCAGAAGAACAGCAGCAGCGCCGCCAGCGTCGCAGCGATCGACACGAGGTCGACCGGCACCATAACGGACGCATAGTCACCGAACCCGACTTGGAAAAAGTCGGCCGACACGATGTTGACGAGGTTCGACACGACCAGCGGCAGGCTGGCGGTGTCGGCAATGAACCCGGCCGCCATGACGAACGCCAGCGTCGCCTTGTCCTCGAACCCCAGCGCCCGCAGCATGGCGATGACGATCGGCGTCAGGATCAGCGCCGCACCGTCATTGGCGAACAGCGCGGACACGCCTGCGCCGAGCAGCACGATCAGAACGAACAGCCGACAACCATTCCCCCCGCCCCAGCGGGCGACATGCAGCGCCGCCCACTCGAAGAACCCGGCTTCATCGAGCAACAGGCTGATGAGGATGATCGCGACGAACGCAGCGGTCGCGTTCCATACGATGCCCCATACCACTGGCACGTCGGATAGGGTGACGACGCCCGCGAGCAGCGCCACGACGGCCCCGCCCATCGCGCTCCACCCGATCCCAAGGCCTTTGGGCTGCCAGATGACGAGCGTGATCGTCGCGACGAAGATCAGGATGGCAAGAAGCATCAGGCGACGCGATGGCCCGACGCATCGACCACCTCTTCGCCGTCCTCCTTTGCGAACGCGGCAAGCTGGCCGCTCGGCAGCAGATCAAGGACGGCTTGAGAAGGGCGGCACAGCTTCACGCCGAGCGGCGAGACGACCAGGGGTCGGTTGACGAGGACGGGATGCGCCATCATCGCATCTATCAGCGCTTCATCGGACAGCGACGTGTCGCCCAAGCCCAGCTCCGCATAGGGCGTCCCCTTCTCGCGTAGCAGATCGCGGGGCGTCATGCCGGCGCGGTCGATCAGCGCGACCAGCAGCGCACGCGCGGGTGGGGTCTTCAGATACTCGACCACATGCGGCTCGATGCCGGCATTGCGGATCAGCCCAAGGGCGTTGCGCGACGTGCCGCATTCCGGATTGTGATAGATGACGATATCGACAGCCACGGGGCGTCTTTTCAGCAGCAGGGGGCGAGTTCGGCGATAAGCGGCGCGCACAGTTCCGCGTTGCTGGCGCAGCAATCCTTGACGAGGAACAGCGTCAGCGCCCGCAGGCCGTCTAGGTCGGCGCGGTAGATGATAGACCGGCTATGGCGTTCGGAGCGGACCAGTCCCGCGCGGGCGAGAATACCGAGGTGCGCGGACATGGTGTTCTGCGGGACTTTGAGTTGGCGGGCGATTTCGCCAGCGGCCATCCCGGCGGGTTCGTGGCGCACCAGCAGGCGGAACACTTCTAGGCGCGTTGCCTGTGCGAGAGCGCCGAATGCAGCGATTGCCGAATCAGTTTCCATATATCCAGCATAGTGGATTCGTCGCTATTGTCATCCTAATGGATCGCTTCGGCCTACCCGATCTTACCCAAGTCAGATTCTGCTAGGAGCAGACTTTCTTCATGCGATTGCCATCGAGTTGGCGGCGTGGACGCGCCAGCCTATAAAGACAGACAATGAGCAGTTCGGCCCCTTCTCAGACCCTGTCTGCGCCCTTGAGCGCCCAGCGGTGTGACGCGATCGGAACACTGCTTGCCGCCGTGTCGCGCATCGTCGGTGCAAGGGCTGACCGCCGTCGCGGCGGCGCCGGTGTATATCGTTGCCTGCAGTCGATCATCGTGACGCTATTTTCGATCGGCATGCTGGTTTGGCTGCGTCTGCAATCGGGCATCCGTCGTATTAGCGCTGCGTTCGACCCACTTGCGCTGCAACGGTCGTTGAATCGTCCGCCCCAACATTGGGCCGCACCATAACCGCCATCGTCACCAAATCCCGCGCCTGACCCAATTGGCTCTGGCGCAAGATGACAATGTGCCAGTCGGATCGACCTGTTGAATGCCGTCTCCTGCGAGACCTGCGATATCGCAGGTCTCGCAGCTTTCGCAGGATCAGTCGGGCTCGCAGACGGCGAGTGATACCATGAAGAAGAGTGAGGATTGGCTCCGTCCCAATGTCTTGGCGGAGAAGCTCGAAAATTTGGTCAAGTCCGGACAGTGGAAACCGGATGGCTGTATTAATAAGGCGGCGGCCTTGTTGGGCGTCGAGCCCAACGGCCTCTTTTACAAAAATGTGAGGCTCTGGGTGGCCGCCGGGGCTGAAAGGGACGCTCCGCCGGCGCTCGAAGTCCCGCCCGAAGTCCGCGCAGCGTTTGAGAGCCTTTTCGACCGGTTCACAGCGGATGGAATGAATACCTTGCTCAGCGCCTTCCGGGATACGGTCAATGCGATACATCGCGAGGCTTCGCTCCGTATCGCGACGGCCGAACAGCGCGTCAGCAGGAGCGAAGCCGAGGTTAGCACGCTGATGGAGCGCTGGATTAAAACGGAGCAGGAACGTGATAACGCAAGAGCCGAAAGCAACCAGCTCAGGGCTCAGCTCGATGATGCCCGTCGTCGTGAAGATCGACTGATCGGACGGCTGGAGCAACTTTCTATTCAGTCGGATAAGCCCACGATCACCAAGGTCGGCGGGGTCGAACTCGGTGCGAGCGATCAGCCTTCGGCTGAGATCAAGTCGAATGACAGGCCGGACGGCGACCATGACGATCGCGAACCCGTTGCTGACACCGACGCCGACATTCAAATCCGCAGCGAGCAGCCCGAGACGATCGAAGGGTCGCACAGTAGCGGGACCGTATCGGCGGGCGATGCTGAACCCGATACGATGCCGATGAGTGAAATCTGGAGCGGCGGCACCGCTGACGAGCAGGGTAAAATGGAAAGCTGACCTAACAGCGCCCGTACTGCCGCCGGCGGCGTCAGTACGGGTTACATATGCTCACATCCGCTCGAGGTTGTAAGCCTGCGTGGTCGTCATCCAATCTACCCGCAACAGGAACTCCACCGCATTCTTTTCCAAATTCCTTGCTCGGATTATATTGGCATTGGCGAAGGTAACGATGAAATGTTCGGGTAATTCCACGACATCTCCGAGCGGTGTGGCGGATCGGTAGAGCTTGGCGATAACGGCTTCGGAAAGGGTATTCCCTCGAATGACCAGTTTAGCACGCCGATTGCGCATCTCGTCATAAAAAATTCCATCACGCATCTGATACGTCAGCCAAAATCTACCATGATAGATGATGCCGCCGTCAGGAAAATATTCATCTCTACAATCTGGATTTTGGTCGGATGATATGCGGCGAGGTGTGACGCCACGGCCATTTTTCCATCGATCCATCATCAAATCGATATTTAGGCCGTACCGTGCCAGCCACGCGAGGCCCGCTAGCGAAATATATTCCATTCACCTCTCCTTGTTGATTTTTACGTGCAGCCATCTTGACAGCAGATCTTGCCATCTCGTCTGCGGCCAGTGCCGCGCCACCCTGGATTGCGCGAAAGCTGGATAGAAGCCCACGCGGCTCCATCTTTTACTGTGCGCCGGCTGACGCCTCGGATCGGAAGATCTGCGTATCGAAGTCGATCCACAGACGTTGTGCGTGACGCTTCAGCGCGCGACGCACGGTGGCGAGATCCTGCATGGACAGGCCCAGGTGGTCGGCAAGCGCCTGCCCGCGCAACCCAAGGCCGATCCCGTCGACCAGCGCGGCCTGACGCGGTGAGGCAGCACTGAGCTGGTCGAGGATGCGTTCGCACACCAGCCGGACGCGTTCGATCTCGATGACGTCGTCGGCCGCCAAGACGGTATAGCCGCCCATCGCCATTTGTTCGGCCAGGACCTCGACTGGCAGCGACACGACGTCCTCGCCGCGCCGTTCACGAGCGCGGCGATGGGTCGAGGCGATGCTGCGCATGATGCCCGCCAGGAACCGCTCGCCCGACACACCTTCACGACACGTACGCGTTGTCAGCGCACCGACGATTGCCGTCTGTAGGAGATCACGCCCTTCACCCGGATAATCGGCGGCGAATTGGTCGGCGCAGCGCGTCATTGCGGCGCCGGGCGCCATATCGATCCTGACCAGCTCCGCCTTGATTTCGTCGCGGGTGAGTTGGCGGGCGTCCTCGGCAGGAACGAAGGGCTTGGACATGACAGGTCCTACTTCCTCATGCGCCACGCCGAGAATTTGCAGACAGGCTGTCCGCGTTTTTCCGTAATGGCGCATGTGAGAGTAGGACCAGCCTTGTCATGACGGCGAGGCTAACGCAGGTTGGTGAAGCAAGGGTGAAGGGTCAGGCGGCGTCCTGATCCAACCACGGCGCCAAGATCGCGGCATCGTTGGCGGCTTTCGCATATTTTGCGGCGAAGCGCCGATCCCGATGCGCCTGCAACGCTGCGATATATCCCCGATCCGGTCGCTGTTCGATGACGCGGCGAAGGATGCGATCCTCGACCGCCTCGGCTTCGGCGCGGGGGTCCGTCAGCCGCCGCCAGCGGGCCAGCAACAGTGCGGTCGAGATGACGTCGACCTCGCAGGCGGACGCCACCTCTTCCCATCGTCCCGTCTCGATCAGCCGGGTGACCGCGAAGGGCGGACAGGTGATCTTGCCTGGCAGGTCCATCGCGGCGAGAACCTCGGCCAGATGGATCGGCTTGATCTTCATGCCTGCGGTCAGCGCGCGGGCCAGGTCGATATGCCGGTCGCGGTGGAAACCACCATGCGATAGCCAGCCCCAGCATTTCGGTAGCGACAGACCGTGCCGCATCGCGGCCGCAATCAGCACAGGGATGTCATGGACCAATCCCATCCAGGTGCAGAGTTCAGCCTCTGGCGGGGCGTCGGCCAGCACGCGAAGAACGCCGGCCACAACACCGCGTTCATCCAATTCCGGGGCGGACAACGTCTCGAAGCTTCGCACATCAAAACCGCCCTCAGCATCCTCGACCAGCACCATGATCGACGCGACGCAGAGCGTCTGGAAAATCCATCGCGGACAGGTCAGCGGGTCTTCGCTGCGGGTGTAGCCACGGCGGATTGGTTTGTTCGGCGACGGCGTCCAGCGCTCCATCTGCTGGTAGCGCTGGTGGGCGGCATGATCGAGAACGGCGGACTCAATATCGAGCACGATCCAGCTGCGTCGTGGGCGAGGCGTTGTGGCTTCGAGGGGCATGTAAGGTCTCTAGAACAATCAGGAATTAGCGGCCACCAACTGGTGCCGCCGGGTAAGTCAGGCGAAGCGGACGATCGTCTCGTGCAAGGGCTGCGGGCAGGTAACGGCGGCACCGGTGGCAACGAACTGGTTATCCGGCAGCAAGTCGCTGCTGCGGGTGGCGGCCACCGCCTTGATCCGCGACATCGCCAGCGCACGGCCGTCGCGCACGGCCTTCGGCCGACCCGCCATGCGGATCAGCGAACCCCGCGTGTCGATCGCGAAATGCTCGTCGGTGGAGGTGCTGACCAGGATCACGCGTGCGCGATCGTCCGCAGCGAAGGGAACAAGCCGATCGATGATGTCGACCGTGACCAGATCGCGAAAGGCCACCGCGAAGCCATCCGGTTCCCTGGCGGTGATGGTCGACCATCCCGAATAGACAAGGTCCTTGTTCAGCGCCTGTGCGATACGGCCAAGCTCAACGCCAACCGGCGCTGACATCGTCTGGCCCGAGGTAAATGCGATCGCGTTGTTCACCGGCGCGAAGGTGGGCCAGCCCATCAGCTGACGCAGCGCGAGCATGAAGTTCTGGTGGCGGACGATCATTTCCATGGGTGCATTCCTTTCTGGTGACGGCCGCTTCCCGGCCGGAGCATTTTTTCCCGTTCCTGACGGTGCTCACCGCACCGCCTTCGATGATCATCAATGGACTTCGCGGAGCCGGTGGCGTGCCGACACGGCGACCAGCGTCTCGATCGCCTGGCTCAGCCGGCGTATGGAGCGCGTCCGTCGGAACAGGCGCAGCAGCGCGTTTTCGGCGGCCTGTTCGACCTGCGGCAGTGCCGATGGCGGCAGGCCGAGCTGATGGGCAACGTCCCGCCAGAGGGCGGGCAGCACCAGTTCGGCATCTTCCGGTCGTGGCCCCGACACGTGGATGACCTCGACCCGCGACAGAAGGGCTGCGGGCAATCGGTCGATGCGGTTGGCCGTCATCACCCAGTTGATGTGCGACAGGTCGATCTCGGCGGCGAGGCAGCCGTCGAAGTAGCGGCTGGCACCACCTCCCTCCAGCATGCCGACCAGCGTCGCGACCGCATCGCCGAGGTCGCTCGCCACCGCCTTCTCGACTTCATCGATGACGATCACCGGATTGGCGGTTTTGGTCCGCTGCATGATCATCGCAGGCAGGCTGGGCTGCGGATGCCGAAAGCCCCTCGGATTGCCCGCCAGTACCGCGTTGCTGTTGACCCCGGCGAAGGACAGCACTGCATCGCCGCAGCCCGACAAGGCCCCCAACCTGCGCGCCAGATACGTCTTGCCCGCCCCCGGCGGTCCGACAAGCAACATAGGGCGCAACGCCAGCCATGGCCGCCCCGCCCAGATGCTCAGCGCGGCGCGTTCTGCGATCCGGTCGGCGAATGCCGCCATCCACGGTGCCTCGGCGCGCAGCGCCGCCGCCAGCCGTGCCTCGCCGCTGCTGCCTGCGCGCTCCAGCATTGCGCCGCCGGCGAGCGGCAGCGGCTGGGTGAGCATCGCATACTGCGTGGGGATTGAGGTGCTCCATTCGTTGTCCGCCAGACCGTCGGACGGGATCGAGCGGCACGGACGGACATGCGGCCTGCAATTGATGACCATCATCACGACCGCACCTCTGCCGCCGGTGTGGCGAGCCAGGCTTCGGCGGCGGCGCGGACCGGGCCAGTGTCCGGCTGGCCGTCCAGCCACAGACGCCATGTGGCTTTGGCACGGGCGGCAAGGTGATCTTCGATATCGCCGTGATTGCCGTTCCGGTGCGCGTCGGCGAGCGCGTTGGCCGACATCGGCACGAACGGCAGACCGGCGCGGTGGGCGATGGCGTCGAACGACGTCGCGGCGGAACCGCCAAAGGCGTCGGCGACGTCGACCATCTCGCCTTCCAGCGCCGCATGCAGTCCGCACAACATCCGGGCGGCGGCGACCGCGTTGCGCGCGGTGCCGGCGCATTCGATCAGGGCAGGAACGACGATGTCCTCGGCGCGCCATAGCAGCAGCCTTCCGGGCGGATGGCGTAGGCGGTCGGCCAGCCAGGCGATCGTTTGGGCCGGATCGTCGGTGACGGTGGTGCTGTCGGCAACGAGATCGAAGCCATAGGTGCCGAAGCTTCGGCGTACCGCGAGTGTTGCGGCGCCGATCAGCAAAGTGCGCGCCGGTCGTTGCGCCATGGCCGGTTGGCGGATGCAGGCGACGGACAGGACAAGGGTGTCGGTGGTCATGACGGGGGTCCTTAAATGACAACGGCCCGGCCATCTGCGTTGATGGCCGGGCCGTCCGGGGAGACTCGTTGATGATGGTCGTGGTCAGGCGGCGGCGAAGGCCCGCTCATCGGCTTCACGGCGGAGCGTCGCGGTGACGCAGTCCAGCGCGGCACCCACGTCAGCGGCGAGCGCCCGTGGGCGCGACCAGCGCATCAGCGGACAGTCGACGAAGGCGTGGAGATGATGGATTTCCGGCGTCGCCTCGATCCGTCTCGCAAGCGCTGCCAGCGGTCGCGTCACCAGCGCCTCGTCAGCGTGGCGCGCAGCCGTCCAGGCGAACCACAGAACGAGAGTGGCGACCGCATCCTCCATCACATAGCGGCCGATGCGTTCATGCTCGCCCGCCTCCCACAAGGCGGCGACATCGCCGCCCGCGACATCGGTCTTCACCGGGATGCCGATCTGGTCGCACAGCGCCGCCAATCCCACCTTGCGACCGAAGCTCGCATAGCGGTCGGCGAGATCAAGATGCTCGCCGCCATAGCGATGCGCGGCGGCATGATCTGCCAGCGCCGGCAGGTTCCACAACCTGCAGCGCTGGGCGGCCAGCCGCAGGACCAGCGCATCGAACTGGGTCGAGTTATAGCCGGTAACGACCTGCGCCTGGGAGAAGCGGCGGTCGGCCGCGCGGATCAGATCGGCCTCGTCGGTATCGCCGGTTGCGACCAGCGCCTTGATGTCGAACGTCCATTCGCCATTCCGGCGGGACGCGGCGGCAAAGCCGATCGCCACCGGCCGGTGCAGCGGCCAGGGCGGGAACGCACCGTCCGGCATCGCCGGGGCGATCGTCTCGATGTCATAGGCCAGGATGGAGCCCGGTACGCGGGCGTGGCTAGACGGGCGCTGTGAAGAACGCATAGGTCACCTCATGCTCTGGAAAGCGGGACGATGTCCGCGGGCACGATCAGCGCGGCGGCGGGGCCGGTGTGCCTCTCACCTTTTCCTCACCATCCACCTGATCAAGCGGCATGCGGTAAACGGATGAAGCCGCACGTCCGGGGTGCGGCATTCCTTGTCGGTACGAATGGGCGGGACGTCGCGCAGCCGGGCCGCGACCTTGCGGCGTATGTACTTGGCGACGACGGCCCAATCCTTCTCGGTCATGACCTCATGATCGCCACGCACGATGCCATGCCGGTGCATCGCCGCGACGAAAGGACCGTAGACCGTGTCGTTCTTCTCGAAATCTGACGCGGCGTCGACCTCACGGGCACGTTGGCGTTCCGCATCATCCAGCGCGCTAAGCATCTCCTCGGCCAGCTCGATCGTGACGATATGTCCGAGCGCCTTGCTCAGCGGTTCGCCCAGCGCCCGCATCGCGTTCAGCCGGTCGGTCTGTAATCTCCCACGAATGCTGTCCGGATAGGTCTGAACTCGGAAGGCGTTCACGAGCATTCGGCGGGTACGTTCGCCTTCGCTGGTCTTTGCGCCGCTGGTGGACCGAATGCGGGTCAGTGCGTCGTCGAGCCTGCTCCAGCGGCCATGAAAACGGCGGGCGAGATGCTTAAACGCGGCGTAGAGTTCGTTTATGATGATGTCCCGACAGTGTCGGTGGTTCTATGTTGGTCGGGCGTTCGCGCCAAGCGAACGCCCCAGCCCCGATGCGGTCGAAGCCGCATCGGGGCGCCCGAGGACGCCGTGCGTCCGACCCGAGGCGCCTCGCGCCGAGCCCAAACGAGCGTATGCGAGCCAACCACCCCCGAAGCACGGGGGTGGCGCAGTAGTTGTGTGGCTTGCCACACAACTACGGTATTGCGCCTGATATGAATTTATCCCTTTACCCGTCCGACCATGGAGGTCGGCGGTGCAGGTCCGAATTTGTACCAATCTGGTTATCCGGAAAATGCCGGATGGTGTCCGCAGAGGCGGCTTTTCGCCCTATTCTGCAAAAATAGGGCATTTTCTGGATAAGGTTTTCGGGTTTGACCCAAAAATCAATATTTTGGTTTGACCTAAAATACCGCATTTTAAGGATAAACGCTAAATCAAAGGCTTATGGGCGATTTGGCTGTGGATTGCCGGTAGTCGACCGCCCAATGGAATGGTCTGATGCCGCAGTCAGGCATAGTCGTATCCGCGTTTGCCCCGAAAATCGGCATAGCTACAAAAACAGCGCTTTCTGAGCCGTTGCAAGGATCGACAGCGAATGGCCCCAAAAACGCCTTGTCCCAAAAATCAGGTATTTTGCGGATAAGCGGTTTGTCCACAAAATGGGCTATATCCCAGATAATCTCGATTTTTGGGTCAACAGCCCAGTTTGGTACCGGTTCTACGGGACAACAGAGGTGTTTGCAGAATGCGGTCGGTTGTCCCGGAAGACCACAACCAACCGCGCCGCTAGGAATTTGTTAACGATCCGGCTATAGCCTGAGGCGGCCTGCGAGACTTTCAGTTCCGCAGGCCGGGGCGTCGAAACCCTGCAGTAAAAGCCGGTCGCAAGACCAAACACGGTCGCAGAGCTCTTTGTGACCGGGTGGCGGACGCGTATGTCCAGGCCACCCGG
>NZ_BBPI01000002.1 GCF_000787715.1 Sphingomonas parapaucimobilis NBRC 15100 | reverse complement strand
TTGCCATAAAGGACGTATCCTGCGGCCCGCCCCCTCCGTCAGGGCTTCGCCCTGCCACCTCCCCTTGCAGGGGAGGAATGAATTCACTTCGTCGCCAGCGCCCGCCCGAAGAAAGGCAGGACCTGCTCCTGAAAGCGCACCCCGATCCGGTTCACATGGTCGCCCTCGTAAATCTCGAACTTGTGGGCGATGCCATAGCTGTCGAGCGCCTCGTGCAGCTTCTGCGCATCCGCCTTCAGCCCGTCCTGCGATCCGACATCCAGCCCGATCGCGCGATAGCTGCGCAAGGGCGTGACATATTGGTCCACGAAGGCCAGCGGGATGTTGGCCAGCCACTTGGCGACGATATCGTCCCGCACCTTGCCGTCCTTGACCGGCAGGTCGAGATAGAGCGGCGGGTTCTTGGGATTGGGCGACCAGGCGGCCGAGGCGGCGAGCATCGCGCGCTGGCCCCAGTTCAGCTTGGCGGACTCAGCGGGCGAGGCGAGGCTGGTCAGCAGCTTTTCATCAGTGCCCTCGGGCCGCGCCATCGCACGCGGCGACAGGCAGCAGGGGCTCATCATATAGATCGCCCCGTACATATCGGCATGCTTCATGCCGATTCGCGCGGTGCCATAGCCGCCCATCGAATGACCGGCGAGGCCGCGGGCTTCGCGGCGCGGGATCGTGCGATAGCGCGCATCGATCGCGGCGATCAGGTCGTGGCTGATGAACCGCTCGAAATCGCCGACCGTCTGGGACGATGCGTACATCGATCCGTTGTGCATCGTCTTGCTATCGGGAAAGACCAG
The DNA here is from genome assembly GCF_000787715.1 of Sphingomonas parapaucimobilis NBRC 15100. Lineage (GTDB taxonomy): Bacteria > Pseudomonadota > Alphaproteobacteria > Sphingomonadales > Sphingomonadaceae > Sphingomonas > Sphingomonas parapaucimobilis. Next base: position 4,762 of record NZ_BBPI01000002.1, on the reverse strand, counting down.
GATCATTGGTGGGACGCCGCGCGCGAACGCCCCTTCGACCGAGGCGGGGACGTGGATTTCCTTGGTCCACTGGTCCGCGCCGATCGAATAGCCGTGCAGCGCATAGACGACCGGATAGCGGCGCGTGCGGTTCCTGGCATAGTCGGGCGGCAGGACGACGATGACGTCGCGGTCGGCGCTGTTGCCCTCCAGATTGCCCTCGATCGCGGCGGAATGGACCTTGATCCGCTCGACCGTGACCGGCTTGGCGCCGGGCACGACGGTCGGAGACTGGGTAGCCATCTGGGCAGGCGCGGCCGCAATGGGCAGCAGCGCGACCCCGGCGGCGAGCAGCCATTTGGCAGGCGAAAAGCGAAGGGCCATGCGGGTCATCCTCTGTCCTGAAAACGCGCCGACATGGGGTGTCGGTCTTGTAGGGGGCGACCCGCGAGGGAAGGGGCGGGGTCGGATATCGTTACCAACAATGCGGGGTTTATATTGTCAAGCGGCCGTATCGGCGCTGGATTCCCTTGGCCTTCGACTTCGCTCAGGCTGAACGAGGTTTGGTGGCTTGGGCATAATCCTTCGCTCCGTTCAGCCTGAGCGAAGTCGAAGGCCACGTTCCCACCTGTCCCATCGCAAAACGCCCAACCGGCCTTGCATCCCTCATCCTGATAGCGCTATCGTGCCTGCAAAGCTCCGAAGACGGGGCGCTTGGAGAGGAAAAGCGATGAAGCGCTTGATGATGGCCAGCCTTGTGCTGGGTCTCGGCACCGCGGCCTGCGGGACGCAGCATACGGCCGACAATACCGTGGCGGAAAACACGACGACGGCGTCGAACGATGCCAACCCGACCTCGCCCGATGGTCGCCATTATCTCTCGCAGCCGCTGGTGCGCGAGATCTTCACCGCCGATCCGTCCGCGCATGTCTGGAGCGATGGCAAGCTCTATATCTACCCCAGCCATGACGTGCCGACCGACACGCCGAACGACGATCTGGGCAACCAGTATGCGATGCGCGACTATCGTGTGCTGCGCATGGACGAGCCGGGCGGCAAGGTCTCGGTCGGCCCCGTCGCCCTCGACGTGAAGGACGTGCCCTGGGCCTCGCAGCAGATGTGGGCGCCCGATGCCGCCTATAAGGACGGCACCTATTATCTCTATTTCCCCGCGCGCGATAAGACCAAGGACAAGAACGGCCTGGGCGCGTTCCGCATCGGCGTCGCGACCTCGAAGAACCCGATGGGTCCGTTCAAGGCCGAGCCGGAGGCCATCCCCGGCAGCTTCTCGATGGACCCGGCCGTCTATCAGGACACGGACGGCACCGCGTACATGTATTTCGGCGGCATCTGGGGCGGCCAGCTTCAGCGCTGGAAGGACGGCAAATATGATCCGAACGGCAGCGATACCGACCTGAAGCAGGACGACCAGCCCGCCATCTCGGGCAAGATCGCCAAGATGAACCCGGACATGAAGACCTTCGCCGAAACCCCGCGCGACGTCGTGATCCTCGACGAAAAGGGCAAGCCGGTGCTGGGTGGCGACCATGACAAGCGCTTCTTCGAGGCGTCCTGGGTCTTCAAGCGCGACGGCAAATATTATTACACCTATTCGACCGGCGACACGCATTTCCTGAACTATGCGATTGGCACGAGCCCTTATGGCCCGTTCACCTATAAGGGGCATATCCTGAAGCCGGTGCAGGGCTGGACCACCCATCACTCGATCGTGGAGTGGAAGGGCAAGTGGTGGCTTTTCTACGCCGATACTCAGTTGTCGGACAAGAACCACCTGCGTAACGTCAAGATGACCGAGTTGAAGTTCAACCCGGACGGGACGATCCCGACCATCGACCCGTTCGTGAAGTAAGGACGACGATGTTCCTGGGGATTGATATCGGCACGTCGGGCGTGAAAGCCGTCGTGCTGGACGAACATGGCGCGGTGGTGGGGCAGGGGACGGCGGCGCTGACCGTGCAGCGTCCCCAGCCGCTCTGGTCCGAACAGGACCCGGATGCCTGGTGGCAGGCGACGACCGCCGCCGTCCGCGCGATCGACCCGGCGGTGCGCCGGGCGGTGCGCGGCATCGGGCTTGCCGGGCAGATGCACGGCGCCACCTTGCTGGGCGCGGACGATCAGGTGCTGCGGCCCGGCATCTTGTGGAATGACGGGCGCAGCGAGGCCGAGTGCGCTGAATTGGAGGCCAAGGCCCCCGATCTGCATCGCATCGCGGGTAATCTGGCGATGCCGGGCTTCACCGCGCCCAAGCTGCTCTGGGTCGCGCATCACGAGCCGGAAATCTTCGCGAAAATCCGCACCGTGTTGCTGCCCAAGGATTATGTCCGCCTGCGCATGACGGGTGAAAAGGCGTCCGACGTGTCGGATGCGGCGGGCACGCTCTGGCTGGACGTGGATCGCCGGGAGTGGAGCGACGATATCCTCGCCGCCACCGGCCTGACCCGCGAACAGATGCCGCAGGCGGTCGAAGGCACGGCGCAGACCGGCAAGCTGCGCGCCGAGGTGGCGGAAGCCTGGGGCATCGATCAGGTGCCGGTCGCGGGCGGCGGTGGCGACAATGCCGCCGGGGCCGCTGGCGTGGGCGTGGTCAAGGACGGCGACGCCTTGCTGTCGCTGGGCACGTCGGGCGTTATCTTCGCCGCGACCAAGGAATTCCGCCCCAATCCGGCGGGTGCGGTTCATGCCTTCTGCCACTGTCTGCCGAATATGTGGCACCAGATGTCGGTCCATCTGTCGGCGGCGGCCTGCATCGATTGGGTCGCACGATTGACGGGCACGCCCGGTGCGGCTGAGCTGTTCGCCCGCGCCGAGAGCGTGGGTCCCGCGAGCGGCCCGGAAATCTTCCTGCCCTATCTTTCGGGTGAGCGCACGCCGCATAACGATGCCGAGGTTCGCGGCGCCTTCCTGGGCCTCGACCACGACACCACGCCGGAGCGGCTGGCGCAGGCGGTGCTGGAGGGCGTGGCCTTTGCGCTGGCCGACGGCCTGTCGGTGCTGCGCGATGCCGGGACCGAGCTGTCGCAGCTGTCGGTGATCGGTGGCGGGGCGCGTTCGTCCTATTGGGGCCAGACGCTGGCCGCCGCGCTGAACGTCGAGCTGGTCTATCTGAAGGGCGGCGAGGTCGGTCCCGCGCTGGGGGCGGCGCGTCTGGCCCAGCTGGCGGTCGATGGCGGCTCGCCGGAGGAGGTTTGCGCGCCGCCGCCCGTCAGCCACAGCATCGCCCCCGACGCCGCGCTCGCCGAGCGTTTCGCCCCCAAGATCGCGCGCTTCCGCGACAGCTATTCCCGTATCACTCCGAGGAACCGTTAAATGGCTACCGACTTTTTCGCCGACATCCCGACGATCCGTTACGAGGGTCCGGACAGCGACAACGAACTCGCTTACCGCTTCTACGACAAGAACCGCGTCGTGCTGGGCAAGACGATGGAGGAGCATCTCCGCTTCGCCGCGTGCTTCTGGCACACCTTCTGCTGGCCGGGTTCGGACGTGTTCGGCGGCGGCACCTTCAACCGCCCGTGGCATGCGGGCGCGAACGACAGCGCGGCCGCGGCACAGAAGCGTGAGGTGGCGTTCGACTTCTTCTCCAAGCTCGACGTGCCCTATTACTGCTTCCACGACGTCGACGTGATGGCCGATGCGCAGGGCGTGGCCGAGCATCGCCGTTACTTCGCCGAAGCGGTCGATCACCTCGAAAAGCTGCAGGCCTCGTCGGGCCGCAAGCTGCTCTGGGGCACCGCCAACCTGTTCAGCCATCCGCGCTTCGCCGCCGGTGGCGCGACCAACCCGGACCCCGAAGTCTATGCGTTCGGCGCGATGCAGGTCCGCGATGCTCTCGAAGCGACGCACCGTCTGGGCGGCGCCAACTATGTGCTGTGGGGCGGTCGCGAGGGTTACGAGACGCTGCTCAACACCAATATGAAGCGCGAGCTGGACAATCTGGGCCGCTTCCTGTCGCTGGTCGTCGAGCACAAGCACAAGATCGGCTTCACCGGCACCATCCTGATCGAGCCGAAGCCGCACGAGCCGACCAAACACCAGTATGATTTCGACACGGCGACCGTGTACGGCTTCCTCAAGGCCTACGGTCTCGAGAACGAAGTGAAGGTCAATATCGAGGCGAACCACGCCACGCTGGCGGGTCACACCTTCGAGCATGAGATCGCCACGGCGGGTGCGCTGGGCATCTTCGGCTCGATCGACGCCAATCGCGGCGACCACCAGAATGGCTGGGATACCGATCAATTCCCCAACTCGGTCGAGGAACTGACGCTGGCCGTGCTGGAGATTATCCGGGCGGGTGGCTTCACCACCGGCGGCTTCAACTTCGACGCCAAGGTGCGTCGCCAGTCGATGGATGCGGTCGACCTGTTCCACGGCCATGTCGGAGGTATCGACGTCGTCGCCAAGGGCCTGCTCAACGCCGCTGCGCTGATCGAGGACGGTCGCCTGGATGCGATCAAGTCCGAGCGTTATGCCGGTTGGGACGCCGATTTCGGCCAGCAGATCGGCGGCCTCGACCTCGCCGGGATCGCAGACCTTGCCGAGCAGAAGGCGATCGATCCGAAGCCGCGTTCGGGCCGTCAGGAGCGGATCGAGAACCTCGTCAACCGCATCGTCCACTCGGGCAAGTAAGAGGGGGCGGGTCTTCGGACCCGCTTCACCTGCGAAAAAGGGGCGCATCCGGTGGTTCGGATACGCCCCTTTTTGTTGGCCGGATGGCGTGGCCTTCGACTTCGCTCAGGCTGAACGGAAATTTAGAGTCTAA
>NZ_BBPI01000003.1 GCF_000787715.1 Sphingomonas parapaucimobilis NBRC 15100 | reverse complement strand
TCGCCGCGAGGACTGTCTAATGAGGAAGCCCCCCTCCGTCAGCGCTGTGTGCTGCCACCTCCCCGTATCGGGGAGGAATTACAGGAGCGTCCCCGACAGGATGGCGAGCGCGATGCTGAAATAGATCACCAGCCCGGTCACATCGACCAGCGTTGCCACGAACGGCGCCGAGGCGCTGGCGGGATCGAAGCCCAGGCGTTGCAGCAGGAAGGGCAGCATCGATCCGGCCAGCGAGCCGAAGGTCACGATGCCGACCAGCCCGGTGCCGACCGTGGTCGCCACCAGCACCCAATGCGGCCCATAGTCGTAGAAACCCAGGGTTTGCCACAGCGCGATCCGCGCCATGCCCAGCAGCCCCAGGATTGCCCCCAGAGTCATGCCCGCCGGAAGTTCACGCAGCGCCACCCGCCACCAGTCGCGCAGGCGGACCTGCCCCAGCGCCAGCGCCCGGATGATCAGCGAGGTCGCCTGGCTGCCGCTATTGCCGCCCGAGCTCATGATGAGCGGGATGAACAGGGTCAGCACGACCGCGCGCTCCAGCTCGCTCTCGAAATGCTGCATCGCGCTGGCGGTGAGCATTTCCGAGAAGAACAGGATGCTCAGCCACCCGGCCCGCTTGCGGATCATCGCGAGGAAGCCGGTTTCCAGATAGGGGCCGTCCAGCGCCTCGACGCCGCCGAACTTCTGCGTGTCCTCGGTATGCGCGGCGACCAGCGCGTCCAGCACGTCGTCGACAGTGACGATCCCCATCGGGCGGCCCTGTTCGTCGACCACGGGCAGCGCCAGCAGGTCGTGGCGGCGGATCAGATGCGCGACCTCCTCCCGGTCGGTGCTCGGGGCGACGGTGATCGGATCGTGCCCGCGCGCCAGGTCGATCGCACGCGATGTCGGCTCGGCGGCGATCAGCTGGCGCAGCGAGACGGTGGCGACCAGCCGTCCCTGCGGCTCCAGCAGGAAAACCGAATAGACGGTCTCGCGGCTGCGCTCGACCGTGCGGATATGCGCCAGCACGTCGGCGACGGTCGCGTCGGCGGAAGAGGCGACATATTCGGTCGTCATCATGCCGCCCGCGCTGTCGGGTGGCCAGTGCAGCAGCGTGTCGATCGAGGCGAGGACGGGTGCGGGCAACTCGGCACGGATCGCGAGGGCGTCATCCTCGTCCATGTCGGTCAGCACGTCGGCGGCGCGATCCTCGGCCATTTGCGACAGTAGGGCGGCGGCGCGCGCCGGGGTCAGATGCGCCAGGATATCGGCGGCCGAGCGCAGTTCCGGGCTGTCGAGCACCGCGACGGCACGCGCGTCGGGCATTTGCGTCAGCGCATCGGCCGCTTCCTCGACGGAAAGCGACTGCAGCGTATCGACGAGATCGGCGATGGACAGGCCACGCCGGGAGGAACGGAAACCGGCGGCGACACCGGCAATCAGATCGTTGACCATTTCAAACCTTTCGTCCGCACGACCCGGGGCGGACGAAAGCCAGTTACGAAAACTAGCGGACGACCCCGAGGCGTGCGGCGCTACTGGAACTGTCGCTGGACATGTTCTCGCTTTCTGGAACGGCGTGGGGGCTCCCACGCCTGAGCCGCCCTCTGATCCTGCGCGCTGCAATCGTCAACACCCGCGCGCGACGTGACGAAATTTTAATCCGGGCACCAAGGTTTCGGCCGCGCGGCTCCGTCTGGAAGGGCAAAGGCACATAAAGGGGACCTTATCCGTGCATCGCCTGCTCTTCGCCTCGACCGCCACCCTCGCACTGGCGGCGGGGACGGCCGCCTCGGCCCAGACCGTGATCGACTCCAAGCGGACCACGCCGGTTCGTAGCGCCACCGTCAACAACGGTGCCGCCGCCGACGTCAGCATCGTTGCCGCGGGCAGCGTGGTGACGACCGGCAGCGGCACCGCCGTCACGCTCGACAGCAACAACAAGCTGAGCAACGCCGGGACGATCCAGACGACCGGCGCCAATGATGCGGTCGGTATCGGTGCGGCGGCGGGCGTGAAGGGCGAGATCACGAACACCGGCAAGATCATCATCGATGAGAACTACGTCCCGGTCGACATCGACAAGGATGGCGATCTGGATGGTCCCTTTGCGCAAGGGGCGCGGCGGACGGGCATCCGTACGGCGGGGGCCTTTGTCGGGAATATCACCAATGGCGGTGAGATCACCATCAAGGGTAACGACTCGGCCGCGATCTATCTGAACGGGCCGCTGACCGGCAATCTGGTCCAGTCGGGCAAGATCAACATACTGGGCGATCGCTCGGTCGGCATGCGCACGGGCGCGGTGTCGGGCAATGTCACCATCGGCGGCTCGATCGTGGCGATCGGTGAAGGCGCGGTTGGTGCGCGGATCGATGGCGATATCGGCGGCGCGCTGAATATCGAGGGCGGGATCGGTTCGACCGGCTACCGCTATACGACGCCTCCGGCCGATGTATCGAAGCTCGACCCCGACGATCTGCTCCAGGGCGGGTCGGCGCTGGTCGTGGGCGGCAATGTCGCGGGCGGCATCACGCTGGGCAATGCGACCGGCAAGGCGGCGGACCTCGTCACCAACGGTGCGGCGCCGACGATGCAGATCGGATCGGCGACCCGCGCGGTCGTGATCGGCGCGACCGGTGGCACGACGCCCGCACCCGGGCTGGTCGTCAATGGCCGCATCACCTCGGCCGGGGTCTATAGCGGGGTGCGATCGACCGCGCTGGCGATCGGCGGGCTGGGCGGCAATGTCCAGATCGCGCAGGGCGTCGCGATCGGCGGCACGGTGCAGGCGACCGCCAATGGCGCGGAGGCGACCGCGATCCGCTTTGCCGCGGGGGCCTCGACGCCCGAGCTGCGCAACGGCGGTACCATCTCGGCGACCGGCGGCGGCACGCCGGGCGTGCTGACCACCGCCGTCCTGATCGAGGCGGGGGCATCGGTTCCGACCATCCGCAACACCGGATCGATCCGGGCGGCGTCCGCCTCGGCCAACGCCACCGCGATCCTCGACCGCACCGGCGGCCTGACGCTGGTCGAGAATGCGGGCACCATCGCAGGCGCGGGCGCCGACAGTTCGCGCAGTGTCGCCATCGACCTGTCGGCGAACACCAGCGGCGCGGTCGTGCGCCAGATCGCTCCCGCCGCTGGAGCCGCCGCACCCAGCATCACCGGCGCGATCCGCTTCGGCAGCGGTGACGACCGGCTTCAGATCGGCGCGGGCTCGGTCAGCGGCGATGTCAGCTTCGGCACCGGCACCAACCGGCTGGAGATGAGCGGCACCGGCACCTATGCGGGCACCGCGACTTTCGGCGCCGGGGCAGACACGCTGACAATCGGCGATACCGCGCGCTTCAACGGTGTGGCGGATTTCGCAGGGCAGGGGCAGGACCTGCTGGCGATCACCGGCAAGGGCGTCTTTGCCGGGCGTGTTGCCAACGCGTCGCATGTCGCGGTGACGGTCGCGAATGGTGGTGGCACCTTCGCGGCGAACGGCGTGACCAACATCGCCTCGCTCAGCCTGGGGAATCAGTCGATCCTCAGCGTCGCGCTCGACAAGGCGAACCCGACCGCCAACCTGATCCAGGTCGGCGGGGCGACGACGATCGGCGCGAACAGCCAGCTGGCGCTGCGCGTGTCGGGCGGGACCGACGTGACCGGCCGCTATGTCGTGCTGCGGTCCGGCACGCTGACCGGCGCGAACAACCTGACGCTCGCCCCCTCGGCCATGCCCTTCCTCTACAAGGGCGCGATCGTCGCGGCACAGCCCAACGAGATCGCGGTCGAGGTCAGCCGCAAGGCCAAGACCGAACTCGGCCTCAACAACGCGGGCGTCAGCGCCTTCGACGCGATCGACGCCGCGATCGGCCGCGACGCCAAGCTGTCCGACGCGATCCGGGGTATCTATGACGGCGCGGCCTTCCGGGGCGCCGTCGAACAGATGCTGCCCAACTATACCGGCAGCGTGTTCGAGGGCGTGACGCTGGCCTCGCGCGCGGCGGCGGCGCAGCTTCGCGAACCGGCGGGCGAGTTCAGCGAGGAAGGCAAATGGGGATACTGGCTGACCCCGCTCGGCTGGGACGCATCCAAGCGCACACGCTCGACCCGCAGCTATGACGTGCGTGGCTGGGGCATCAGCGGCGGGATCGAGCGCAAGACCGATGCGGGCAATTTCGGTGCCTCGCTCTCGTATATGAATGGGCGCGACAATGAGGGGACCGCGGTCAACCGCGTCAACCACAGCCAATATGAGCTGGCCGGTTTCTGGCGCGCCCGCTGGGGTGCGCTGGCGGCGCAGGCGCGCGGCTCGGCGGCGTTCCTGTCCTTCGATTCGCAGCGCCAGTTCGACGGTGTGGTCGGAACCGAGGCGGTACAGCGCCGCGCCACCGCCGACTGGAAGGGCATGCTCTATTCCGGTTCCGGCTCGGTGTCGTGGGAGCATTGGGTCGGCCAGTTCAACGTGCGGCCCATCCTGGCGGTCGACTATTACCGGCTGAACGAGGATGCTTATCGCGAGACGGGCGGCGGCACCGGCTATGACCTGACGGTGCGCAAGCGGACCAGCGACGAACTCGCGCTGACCGCCAGCGTCGCGGCGGGCATCAACTTCGGGGGCAATGACCGCTATTCGCAGTGGAGCCGGTTGGAGGTCGAGGGCGGTCGGCGTGAGCGGATCGCCGGGACCCTGGGCCGTACGGTCGCCAGCTTCGGCGACGGCACGCCCTTCATCCTCGATCCCGAGGCCCGCAGCGGCGGCTGGGTCGGGCGGGTGCGTGCGATCACCGGCACCAGCGAGATCCGCCTGAGCGGCGAGGTGAACGCCGAACAGCGGCTGGGCAATGTCGCGCTGTCGGCGCGCGCCGCCCTGCAATTCGCCTTCTGACAAGGTTCGTCCGCGTGCATCCCCCCTGTAGCGCGCGCGGACGGCAGGAGCCCCACCATGCGTCCCGGTGGGGCTCCTTTTCACGGGAGCCTGCTTGGTCTACACGGCGGCACTCCCATTTGATTTTGCCGGTTTCCACCATGCCGCCCACCGGGCTTGAGGCCGTTTTCCTTGCCAATCGCGACAAGCTCGTCCGTTTCCTGACGGCGCGCGGGGCGGGCGATGTGGCGGAGGATCTGGTGCAGGACCTGTGGCTGAAGGTGGCGGGCCGGATGGACGGGCCGATCGGCAATCCGCTGGCCTATCTCTACCGTGCGGCCGACATGTTGATGATCGACCGCTATCGGTCGCGGCGACAGGCCGAGCTGCGCGAGCGGGATTGGGCGGAAGGGGAGGGTGCCGAGCCGCCCCCCGGTGCCGAACGCGCAGTGGCGGCGCGCCAGACCGCCGAACAGGTCGCTGCCACGCTGGCGGCTTTGGGTGATCGACCGGCCACCGTCTTTCGCCGCGTCCGGGTCGACGGTATCCCCCAGCGTCAGGTGGCGGCCGAGCTGGGTGTCAGCATCAGCACTATCGAAAGCGATCTCCGTATGGCGGCCCATGCGCTGGCCGCACTGAAGGAACGGATCGGATGAGCCAGGACCGCACTTTGCCCACGAATAGCGTCGATACGGTCGCGCTCGACTGGGCGCTGCGCATGGCCGATCCGGCCCGCGCCGACTGGGACGCCTTTACCGACTGGCTGGAGGCCGATCCCGGTCATGCCGAGCGCTACGACCGTGCGGCCGCGACCCTGTTGGACGCCGCGGAAGCGCTGGCGGCGCAACCCGATGTCGCGGCGCCCGTCGTCGTCGAGCGGGAGCCTGTGCGGCGGCATCCACGGCGCTGGGTCGGCGGGGCCATGGCGGCGGCCCTGGTCGGTGCGATCGGCGTGACCGCCTGGCAGGATCGGTCCCAGCCTTATGCGGTCGAGACGGCTGCCGGGGAAACCCGCCGCGTCCCACTGTCCGACGGCAGCAGCGTCACCCTGGCGGGGCTGAGCCGGGTCGAGCTGGACCGTGCCGAACCACGCCGCGCGGTGCTGGCGCATGGGCAGGCGCTGTTCCAGGTGCGGCACGATGCGCAGCACCCCTTCGCGGTCCAGGCCGGGACGCTGGCCCTGGTCGATCTGGGCACGGTCTTCGATGTTCGCATGGGTCGGCAGACCCGTGTCGCCGTGGCCCAGGGGGCGGTGATGGTCGACCCCAAGGGAGCGGCGCTCCGCCTCGATGCCGGACAGGCGGTGACGGTCGATGGCGACCATCTGGTCCGCTCGAGCGTGCCGCCCGATGAGGTCGGCGGCTGGCGCGAGGGCAGGCTGGCCTTTGACGGCGCGCCGCTGGGCATGGTGGCGGAGGATGTGTCGCGCTTCCTGGCCCAGCCGGTGACGGTCGCGCCCGCCATCGCCGCGCGGCCTTTCCGGGGGACGATCGACCTGGAAGCGGTCCGGCGCGATCCGGCGGTGCTGGGGCCGCTGATGGATGTGAGGGTGCGGCGGGCGGCGACCGGCTGGACGCTGGAACCGCGCGAGTGAGATCCATCGGGGGCGGGATCGGCGGTCTGGTGGCGATGGCGGCGGCGATGCCCGCGAGCGCCGCCGATCGCGTTTCGCTCGACCTGCCTGCCGGAACCGTGGGGGCGCAGGTGATGGCGCTCGGCCGCGCGGCGCGTGCCAATATCGTGGTGCCCGATGCCGGGTTGTGGCGTCGCCCGGTGCCTTCCCTGCGCGGGGCCTTTTCGGTCGAGCAGGCGCTCGCCGTCATCGCACGGGGCAGCGGCGCACGGGTCGAGGCGCTGGGGCCGGGTAGCTGGCGACTGAGGCCCCGCCTTCATTCGCCCGCACCCAAGCCAGGGCCGCGTCCCCGGCCCCGGCCGCCAGCGGATGTACAGGGCGAGGATGTCGTCGTCACCGCCAGCAAGCGCGACACGACCCGCGATCACTTCGCAGGGCAGGTGGTGCAGGTGGCCGGGGCCGATCTGGAATTGGGCGGGGCGGGCGGCACATCGAAGCTGGCCGACCGGATGACCGCCATCGCCTCCACCTATCTGGGGGCGGGGCGCAACAAGCTGTTCATTCGGGGCATTGCCGATTCCAGCTTCACCGGCCCGACCCAGGCGACGGTGGGGCAATATTTCGGCGACCTGCGCCTCAGCTACAATGCCCCCGATCCCGACCTGCGGCTGGCCGATCTGGCGGCGGTCGAGGTGCTGGAAGGGCCGCAGGGCACGCTTTACGGTGCGGGATCGCTGGGCGGCTTGATCCGCCTGGTGCCCAATGCGCCCGATCCGACGCGGTTCGGGGGTTCGGCAATGCTCGGTGGCTCGGCCACCACCAACGGTGCGCCGGGGGCGGATGCGCAGGCGGTGCTGAACCTGCCCGTCATCGCCGACCGGCTGGCGATTCGCCTGGTCGCCGACAGCGCGAGCGAGGGCGGCTATATCGACAAGCCGCTGCTCGGTCGCACCGACGTCAACCGCACCCGGATTGCGGGCGGTCGCGCGGCGGTAAAGGCCGATCTGGGCGGCGGCTGGAGCATCGAGGCGGTCGGGATCGGCCAGCATATCCGCGGCGCCGACAGCCAATATGCCGATCGCGACGGCCCGCCGCTGACCCGCTCCGCCCCCGTCACCGAAGGATTTTCCGCCAATTTCGGGCAGGCGCAGCTGATCCTGTCCGGCCGGATGGGGCAGGTGCGCTTCCGCTCCAGCAGCGGCATCACCGCCCATGACCTGATGGAGCGCTATGACGCGACGCCGCCGGGTGGCCCCGTCCAGCTGTTCGCCCAGGCCAATGCGACCCGGATGCAGGCCAATGAAACCCGTGCCTGGTACTCCGCGCCGGATGGATCGGGCTGGTTGGCGGGGTTCAGCTATGTCCACAACCGCACCCGCCTGACCCGCTTGTTCGGCGAGCTGGGAGAGTTGCTGCCGCGCACCGGCGTCGTCAACACGGTGGAGGAGGCGACACTCTATGGCGAGGCGAGCCTGCGGTTGCTGCCCGGCCTCCTGACCACCGGCGGCCTGCGTGTCACCCGGTCGGTGCTTGACGGGGAGGGAGAGGATCTGCCGCTCGCTCTATCGCTTCAGGCGCTGGCGCGGCTGCGCGAAGTGACGGCGCGGCGGGCGCAGACGATCCTGCTGCCCTCCGCTTCGGCGCTGATCGACCTGACGCCGGGGGCGCAGCTGTTCCTTCGCTATCAGCAGGGTTTTCGGCCGGGCGGATTGACGATCGAGGGGCCGCTGGTGCGCCGTTTCCGCAACGACCGGGTCGCGACCATCGAGGCGGGCCTGCGCAGCGGACAGCCGGGGCGGGACCGCTTCGACGGATCGCTGACGCTGGCGCACACGGCATGGCGCGACATCCAGGCCGACTTCATCGACGCCGCCGGCCTGCCCAGCACCGCCAATATCGGCGACGGCCAGCTGTGGACGATCGAGGCGCTGGCGGGCTTCCGTATCGCGCCGGGGCTGCGGGTGGAGGGCGCAGTTTCCTACAATGACAGCCGCATCGACGAGCCGTCGAGCGCGCAGGCCTTTGCGCTGATGGACGGAATGGCCGTCGACCGGGCGACGATCCTCGCGCGGTTGAGTCAGATCCCCAATATCGCGCGCTTCACCGGGCGGGCGGGGGCGGTCTATCGCCGGACGCTGGCGAGCGGCCATGACCTGCGCGTCGACGGCTGGCTGCGCTATGTCGGATCGTCGCGGCTGGGCGTCGGGCCGATCCTGGGCGAGCAGCAGGGCAGCTATCTCGACAGCGGCGTCACCGCGCGGCTGGGGCTGGGCCGCTACGGCGTGACGGCGGGGATCACCAACCTGGCCGATGTGCGCGGCAACCGCTTCGCACTGGGCACGCCCTTTACGACGGGACGCGATCAGGTGACGCCGCTGCGGCCGCGCACGCTTCGGATCGGGCTGGACGCCGCCTTCTGATCAACGGCGCGTGAACAGCGACAGGGGGATGGCGTCGGCCATGGCGCGATAGCCGGTCATGCTGGGGTGCAGGTGATCGCCCGTATCATAAGCGGGGAGCAGCCGGTCGGGCTTGGCCGGATCGCGCACCACCCGGTCGAAATCGACCACGCCATCGAAAATGCCCGCCGTGCGGATGAAGCGGTTGATCGCCTGCCGGTCGGCCTCGGTTTCCGGGCCGGGGTGATAATAGTCATTGCCCTGGAACGGCGTGATCGTCCCGACGATCAGCTTGATGCCATGGGCGTGCGCGCGCTCGGCCAGCTGGCGATAGGCCTGGGTGATCCGGCGCACCATCGCCTGATGCGTGGCGGCATCGACCGGCTGTTCGCGAGTCATGACGCCCAGATCGTTGACGCCCTCCAGCAGGACCACATGGGTGACGCCCGGCCGGGCGATCACGTCGCGGTCGAAGCGGGCCATCAGATTGGGGCCGAGTCCGTCGAGCAGCACGCGGTTGCCGCCGATCCCGGCATTGACCACTGAGAAATGCCGCGTCGCGGGCGAGGCCGCCAGCCGCTGTGCCAGATCGTCGGGCCAGCGGGTGTTGCTGTCGTCGGTGATGCCATAGCCATCGGTGATCGAGTCGCCGATCGTCACGACCGTCTGTTTCTGAACGGCGTCGCGTATCTCGATATCCGACAGGCCCCACCAGCCCCCGATCACCTGCGCGTCGGGCAGGGCGGTCCGCTCGGTGGCATCGCCCGCGATCAGAAAGGTCTTCGAGCGCGCGCCCGAATGGCCGGTCGGGGTGGTGACGGCCTCGGGGAAGAACAGGCTGACCGCCACGTCGCGCCCCGCCTCGACCGGCAGCGTGACGGGATCAGAATAGAGCTCGGCTCCCGGCGGCACGATCACGGCCGCCGCGCCGTCGAAGCGCACCGGCAGGATCGCGGGCACGTCCGAACGGCCCGGCGTCGCCAACCCGATGCTCGCCGCGCCGATCTTCAGTGGAGTGGTCCCCGCGACGTTGGACAGCCGCAGCCGCAGCGTCTTCCCGCTGGCAGTCAGGTGCATGATCTGGCGGATCGTGGCGGGACCGGCCTTGGCAAGCTTTTCGGCATTCGCGCCGTCGATCCGCATCTGCGACGAACCCCAGGCGTGGGTCCAGCGTGCGCTTTGCATCGGCGCGGCGGCCGTCATCGCCATGGCGACCGCGATCAGCCCTGTGGCCCGGTAGAAATGGCTGAACGGCGTCATCCGCATCCTCTCTCATTCGTCGATCCGCGCTTGCGGCTTGCCCGGATGGTAGCGATAACGGACGGGAAATCCAACGAAGAACGCCTCGCGGTCGAACGACGGGGCCGGGAGAGATATGATGCGCCACCTGTTTTTGTCGGCCGCGCTGCTGGCGCCGATCCCCGGTGCCGCCTGGGCCGCGCCCGATTGTCGTGGACCGGTCGCGGCGTGCGAGCGGGCGACGGCGGGTGCGCTGTCGCTGCTGATGCCGGGGCGCGTCGCGACGGTCGTTATCGATGCGGGTGACGAGCCCGGCGTCGCGCGGGCCGCGAGGGATCTGGCCGCCGACCTGAAAGCGGTCGGCGGCGGCGATGTCCGGCTCGCCCGCGAGGTTTCGGGCGGCGCGACGGTGATCGCCGGGACGCTGGGCCACAGCGCGCTGATCGATGCGCTGGTAAAGGCGGGCAAGCTGGACGTCACGGGCCTTGGCAGCCAGTGGGAGGGCTATGTCGAGCAGGTGGTCGACAACCCCGCGCCCGGCGTGGCGCGCGCGCTGGTCATCGCCGGATCGGATCGGCGCGGTACGATCTTCGGCCTGTACGACATCAGCGCGAAGGCGGGGGTCAGCCCCTGGACCTGGTGGGCCGATGTACCCGCGCAACGTCACCCGACCCTCTATCTGACGGCAGGGCGCGTCGCGGATCATCCGGCCGTCAAATATCGTGGCATCTTCATCAACGATGAAGAACCGGGCTTCGGCAACTGGGCGCGCACCACGTTCGGCGGGGTCAACCACCTGGCCTATGAGAAGGTGTTCAACCTGCTGCTCCGTTCCAAGGCCAATTTCATCTGGCCCGCCATGTGGGGCAAGTCGCTATGGGAGGACGACCCCGCCTCCGCCCCGCTGGCGCAGGAAATGGGGGTGCTGCTCGGCACCTCGCATCACGAACCGATGCAGCGCGCCCAGGCCGACTGGAAGCGCGAGGGCAGCGGGCCGTGGGACTATACCAAGAACGCCGCCACCCTCCGGGCCTTCTGGCGCAAGGGGATCGAGCGGCGCGGCACGGCCGAGGACCCGGTGACCATCGGGATGCGCGGCGACGGCGACGAGCCGATGACCGAGGGCACCGCGACCGACCTGCTGGAGCGGATCGTCCGCGACCAGCGCCAGATCATCACCGACGTGACCAGGCGCCCGGCCGCCGAGACGCCACAGGTCTGGGCGCTCTACAAGGAGGTGCAGGATTATTACGACAAGGGGATGCGCGTCCCCGACGACGTGACCCTGCTGTTCGCCGATGACAATTGGGGCAATATCCGCCGCCTGCCGCCGATCGGGGAGCGCCGGGCGGGCGGTGCGGGTGTCTATTACCACTTCGACTACGTCGGCGGCCCGCGCAACTATAAGTGGCTGGATACCAACGCCATCCCGCGCGTCTGGCAGCAGATGCGGATGGCGGACGACTATGGCGCGGATCGTCTGTGGATCGTGAATGTCGGCGACCTGAAGCCGATGGAATATCCGATCAGCTTCTTCCTCGACATGGCCTGGAACCCGAAGCGCATGGATCTGGCCACGATGCAGGCCTATCCCGCGCGCTGGGCCAGCGAGCAGTTTGGCGCGGCGCATGGGGCCGAGATCGGTGCGCTCCTGACCCGCTATGGCCAGCTGGCCAGTCGCCGTAAGCCCGAACTGATCGATGCGACGACCTATGGTTATGCCGATGGCGAATGGGCGCGGGTGCTGGGCGAATGGAACGCTCTGGATGCGCAGGCCCGCCGGGTCGAGGCGACGCTGCCCGCTCCTTTGCGTGATGCCTATTACGAGCTGGTGCTCCACCGGATCGAGGCGATGACCAATCTCCACCGGCTGTACGAAGCGGTCGCCGCC
Organism: Sphingomonas parapaucimobilis NBRC 15100; assembly: GCF_000787715.1. Classification (GTDB taxonomy): domain Bacteria; phylum Pseudomonadota; class Alphaproteobacteria; order Sphingomonadales; family Sphingomonadaceae; genus Sphingomonas; species Sphingomonas parapaucimobilis. Next base: position 7,233 of record NZ_BBPI01000003.1, on the reverse strand, counting down.
AATCGCGCGGCGGCGCAGATGGGGGATGCCGCCAAGGCGAAGCGCTTCGCGGACGCGGCGCGCGGCTATTTCGCGCAGGATGCCGCGATCCGTCGCCGCTACGAGGTCGATACCGCGGACGGCAAATGGACCAGCATGATGGCCCAGACCCATATCGGCTATACCGGATGGCAGCAGCCCGACCGCGATGTGCTGCCTGCGCTGGCGACGGTCGAAAAGCCGTTGCCGCTGCCGTCGGTCGCGCCGGAGCCTCTGGTCAGGATAGCGGCCGATGCCGGTCGGCCGGTCGACGGCCGTGGCATCAAGTGGCAGCGTGTGGCGGGCTTCACTGCGGAAGGCGCGGCGATGGTCGCGACGCCGACCACCGCACCCATTATCGAGCGGCCCGGCGGCGACAGCCCGCATATCGTTTATGACGTGAACTGGACAAAGGGCGGGCCGGTGATGCTGGGCGTGATCGCGGCACCGGGCCTGGACGTGCGCGGCGGCGGCAAGCACCGGGTAGCGGTTTCCGTCGATGATGGCGCGCCGGTCGTCCTGAACCTGATGGCGGCCGAGACCGAAGATAGCTGGGGCCGGTCGGTGATCGAGAACCGGCGCGTCGCCTCGACCGTGCTGCCCGCTTTGTCCGCAGGCAAGCACCGCGTCACCCTATGGCTGGTCGATCCCGAAGTGGTGGTCGAGGGAGTGACGCTCAGCCCGCGCTAACCTGCTCGGAGCATCCGCATCGCGTGCGCCCGGACCATCTTGGCATGGTCCGGACCGTCACTTAGAACTCCGTGGCGATCCTCGGGCAGATGGGCGAGCGGGTGGCCGTCGGGGCGGAAGACATAATGGTCGAACCAGGCCCGCCACGCGGCTCGCTCGGCGGGCGGTCGGCCCACGATCGCGCTCATCGCGAGGAGCATCGTCGGGAAGGGCTGGTCCGGCGCGACCGGGAAGGCGTCCCACCAGTAATTGACCAGGATGTTGAGCGTGCCCGTCGCCTCGACCCGGTGCCACCAGAGCTTGGGCATGTAGAGCGCATCGCCCGGCCCCAGCTCGATGGTGATCGCCCGGTCGCGCGCCTGCTCGAACCGGGGATAGCGCGGATCGCCGGGTTCGGCGCCGGCGGCGAGGGCGACGGGCTGACCCGCCATCGTATGGTCGATGGGGCCGACATAGAGGTCGCCGATCGCGTCGGGGGGGTACAAGGTGAAGGTCCGCCGCCCGGCCACCACGCAGGCGATATTGTCCATCATGTCGTAATGGCAGGCGACGGTCGACGCGTGGCCGATCCAGATCAGCGGCGACACACCCGGCGGCGCGAAGGGCAGGCGGTTGTCCTCGGCCAGACCGGGCAGGGTGTTGGTGATCGGCAGGGAGCCGACATAAAGCGTCTCGTTGTCGCTTCCCGCGGCGATGCGCCCCACCGCCTCGCCCAGCGGCATCGCCTGTCGCCGGAAATTGAAGCCCGACAGGTCGTCATTATAATCGTAGCGGCCGCTGATCGCCGCATCGCCGACGAACGCCTCGACCTGCCGACCCGCATCGAAGCGCGCGAGATAGGAGGTCAGGGCGTCACCGCCTGCCTTTGCGACTTTGGCCAGCGGCCAGTCCGACGCCGCGCCGTGAATGACGACCGGGCGGCACGGCTCGACGACCAGCCGCCGAAAGGCGTCATGCCCGTCCAGTGCCGCACGGTCGATCTCGGCCGCCGCCTGGGTCATCGGGTGAGGCCGCTCAGTCGCTCGTTGCGCCGCCGGGCCAGCGTCGGGATATGCCGGACCGATCCGGTGATCGCATAGATGAGCTGGAGGTCGCCCGACCGGAACAACGTCAGGGCGACCTCGTCGGGAAGCGCGTGAACCGCATCCAGGCTGATCGTGTAGAGCGAGTCGAGCCGCAGGCTTTCGCCATTGTCGAACTGGAAGTTCAGGTCGATCGGCTCGACCAGCCTGTTCTCCTCCAGCCGCCGCAGGAACTGCTCGGTCTCCGGCAAGCCGACATGCAGCCGCCGCAACGCCGCCTGGACCCGGCGAAGCGCAGGGGCCGGGCCGCCGTCCTGGTCGAACACGGCCGCGCCGCCCAGCTGGGTCAGCGCAGGATGATGCACGTCGATCGCGATATTCTCGCCCGAGACGTAGAAGCCCTGCCGCTCCAGATCGGCGGGTCTATACTCCGCCAGCGTGCCGTCCGGGGCGAGACAGAGATTTTCATCCGGCACCAGCCCCATCAATGCGCCGGGATACAGATCGCCGGTCTCGGGATGGCGGGCCATCAGGATCGGGTAATGCAGCGCGGCGGGCAGAAATTCGTCGGCGACCAGCTGGACGAAGTGCCGCCCCGCATCGGGGGCGGCGGAGACGCGCAGGGCCGCATGACGCGCGCTGTCGAGCAATTCCATTTCGGCCATGCCGGTCGATCCCTTCATCCCCTCTGGCCCCGTCGCGGCGGATGCGAAACGGAGCGGTCAGGCCGGGACTGTGTCCGCCCCATGCGCCTGCCGTCAAGCCTTGGGATAGCCGTTCGCGTCCGCTCTGACAAATGGCTTGTAGAGCATCTATTATAACGCTAACATCAATTCATCGAATGGGCGGTACGGCGCAAGAACGTCGATCGCGCATGAATATGATAAATGTAGGAGAGGGGAAGATGGTGGCTCGCGCAGCTTTTGTGGCCGCATTCGTTTCGCGCCGGACCTTGATGGCAGGCGTCTCGCCACTCATGGCCCTCGCCATGGTGTCGCCGGGAACGGCCTTTGCCCAGACAGCAACCACCGCCCAGCAGGCCGGAACCCCGCAGGACCAGGCCACTGCCCCCAGCGAAGCGGATAACAGTCCGTCTCCGTCCGGCGAGGCGACGACCGCCGACATCGTCGTCACCGGACTGCGCAGCTCCTTGCAGCGCAACCTCGATATCAAGCGTACCGCGACCGGTGTCGTCGATGCGATCTCGGCCGAAGATATTGGCAAATTTCCCGATTCGAACGTCGCGGCCTCGCTCCAGCGGCTGCCCGGCGTCTCGATCCAACGCTCGGGCGCACGCGGCGAGCCGACCGGCATCACCGTTCGCGGCTTTGGCGGCGACTTCAACACCACGCTGTATGACGGCCGCCGCATCTCGACCGCGACCGGCGGTCGCCAGATCGACTTCAGCACCGTCGGCTCGGACTTTATCGGCGGGATCAGCGTCCTGAAGACGCCCGACGTGACGCTCGCGTCCAGCTCGATCGGTGCGACCGTCGACATCCAGTTCCCCAAGCCGTTCGATCATCCCGGCTTCCGCGCCGCGGTCAGCGCCTCGGGTTCGCTTCAGGACCGGGCGGGCCATGTCGTGCCGACGCTCGGCGCGCTGGTCAGCGATACCTTTGCCGATGATACATTGGGTATCCTGTCGAGCTTTATCTATACCCGGCGTGATACCGATACCAACCGCGTCTATGTGTCGGGTTGGCCGGGCGGTAACTTCGCGCCTTGCCAGCTGACCGGCAGCACGGCTGCGACCTGCAACCCGACCACCAGCGCCACCGCCGCCGCCAGCGACCGCCGCACCCTGACCGGCTGGTTCCCGCAGCAATATGGCGCGGAACAGCAGCGGACCCAGGACGAGCGCGTCGACGGCCGCGTGGCGCTGCAATGGCATCCGTCCGATGGCCTGATGGTCACGCTGGACAACAACTTCTCGCGTCAGACCATCTCGACGGACATTTACGGCTTCGGCGTGTGGTTCAGCCAGGAGTCGCTGCGCAACGTCAAGCAGGACGCCAACGGCACGGCGGTCAGCTTTACCCAGGCCGGTTCGCCGACCGACTTCACCGCGGCGATGAACAAGCAGATCCTTCAGACCAACCAGACGGGTCTGAACGTCAAGTGGGACGTCACCGACAAGCTGACCGTCGAGGCGGACGGGGCCTATGCCAAGAGCTGGCTGAACCCCGGCAACACCATCGGCAGCAGCAACGGCGACATCGGTTATGGCGGCGCGCTCGGCACCAACCTCGGCTTCAATATCACCGCCGACAGCAACAAGGCGTTCCCGTCGATCAGCAATTTCGGCCCCGCCGGTAACGGTGGCCGTTGGGCCGATCCGACGGCGATCGGGTCGCACGTCACCGTCCTGCAAACCCAGAAGAACACCGACGAGCTGAAGCAATTCCGTGGCGTCGTGACGTGGAAAGACGACAATATCACCCTCAAGGCGGGTGGTCAGTATACCGACGACACGTTCAACCTGCTGAACCGCAGCACTTTCACCAACAATTTCTGGCAGGCCTATGCCGGTTATGGCGCACCGTCGGGCCAGGGTTCGGGCGTATCGCCGCTGCCCTCGAGCCTGTATCAGGGATCGATCAGCCTCAACAACTTCATTCCGGGCTTTGGCGGCACGCTGCCGCCCTCGGTCCTGATCTACAGCCCGCAGGCCTATCAGAACTATCTGACCAGCCTGGGCAGTCCGCAGGCGCAGAACGTCCCCGGCTTCAACTATAACGGTGGCGTGAACGGCTTCACCGGGCAGTTCACCGAAGCGGTCGATCCGGGCAGCATCCTGTCGGTCAACGAAAAGACCCTGTCGCTGTTCTTCAGCGGCAAGATGGAAGGTCAGATCGGCAACATGCCGCTGCACGCCGCCTTTGGCGTGCGGACCGAGAATACGCGTCTCCGGTCGATCGGCCAGGGTCGTGCGCCCACGGCCATCACGCGCAGTGCCGCCGATCCGACGCTGCTGTCGATCGCCTTTACCGACGTCCAGCCGATTTCGAACCGCAGCAGCTACACCTATGTGCTGCCTTCGGTCGATCTGCGACTGGAAGTGACCGATAAGCTTCAGTTGCGTTTCGATGCGTCGCGCACGCTGACCCGTCCGGCCCTCAGCCTGCTGAACCCGGTCGTCGGCATCGGCAACGGCCAGCGTGTAGGTGCCCTGTCGGGCAGCGGTGGCAATCCGAACCTGAAGCCCTATCTCGCCAGCAATTTCGACGTGGCGGCGGAATGGTATTACCAGCGCAACTCGTACATCGCGGTCGACCTGTTCCTGAAGAACGTCAGCAACTTCATCGTTGGCGGCGTAACCAACCAGACGGTGGGCGGCGTGATCGACCCGACGACGGGCAACCCTGCGGTCTTCGCCATCACGGCGCAGGTCAACGGCCCCGATGCGACGGTCCGTGGTGTCGAAATCGCGTGGCAGCAGGTGTTCGGCGACAGCGGCTTCGGCTTCCAGGCCAACGGCACCTTCGTCAACACCAACAAGCCCTATGACCCGAAGATCGTCGGGCAGAGCGGTTTTGCGGTGACCGGCCTTGCGAACTCGGCGAATTTCGTCGGCTTCTATGACAAGAACGGCTTCCAGTTCCGTACCGCGCTGAACTGGCGTGACGAATATCTGTCGGGCTTCGGCCAGAACCAGAATACCGGGTCGTACGGCGCCGAGCCGACCTTCGTGAACCAGAGCTTCCAGGTCGATTTGACCAGCAGCTACGACGTCACGAAGAACTTCTCGATCTTCGGTGAAGCGCTCAATATCAACAAGAACAAGCAGAGCACGCATGGCCGGTTCAAGAACCAGCTGCTCGACGTGTTCGACTATGGCCGTCGCTTCACGCTCGGCGCGCGCTATCGCTTCTGATGATAGCCGATGGCGGGGATGGCAGGCATCGGCTTGACTTCCCCGCCGCTTCTTGGACCTACTGATCCATGGTTCAGCCCGTTCAGAACATCGTGATCGTCGGCGGCGGTACGGCCGGTTGGCTGACCGCGGGCGTCATCGCCGCCCGGCATCAGGGGCGGCGGCCGCATGGCTTTACCGTCACCCTAGTCGAATCCCCCAATGTGCCGATCATCGGCGTGGGGGAGGGGACGTGGCCGACGCTGCGCACCACCCTCAAGCGCATGGGCGTGTCGGAGACGGCTTTCTTACGCGAATGTGACGCGTCCTTCAAACAGGGCGCACGGTTCAATCGCTGGACCACTGGCGCGGCGGACGACGGTTATTACCACCCGCTGATGCTGCCACAGAGCTTTGCACAGGTGAACTTGGCGCCGCACTGGCTGATGGTGGACGATGACGCGGTCAGCTTCTGCGACGCGGTGACGCCGCAGGGCCGGATCTGCGACGCGGGGCTGGCCCCGAAGACGATCGCGACGCCCGAATACGAGGCGATCGCCAATTATGCCTATCACCTCGACGCGGGCAAATTCGCCGACTTCCTGCGCCGCCATTGCTGCGAGCAACTGGGCGTGCGGCATGTGCTGGCCGATGTCGAGGAGGTCCTGCTGACCGAAAGCGGCGACATTCGCAGCGTTCGGACGGCGCAGGCGGGTGAGGTGACAGGTGACCTGTTCGTCGACTGTACTGGCTTTCGCTCGCTGTTGCTGGGCGAGGCGATGGGAGTGCCGTTCCAGCCGCTGAACGACGTGCTGTTCTGCGACACCGCGCTCGCCATACAGGTGCCCTATGACGATCCCGAGGCACCGATCGCCTCGCACACCATCTCGACGGCGCAGTCTTCGGGCTGGATCTGGGATATCGGCCTGCCGACCCGGCGCGGCGTGGGCCATGTCTTTTCCAGCAGCCATATCGACCGCGACGACGCCGAGCGTGAGTTGCGCGCCTATCTGGGCGAGGCGGGGCGTGACCTGCCCGTGCGCGAGTTGAAGATCCGGGCGGGGCATCGCACCCGTTTCTGGGAACGCAATTGCGTCGGCGTCGGGCTGGCGGCAGGGTTCCTGGAACCGCTGGAGGCGTCGGCCATCGTGCTGATCGAGCTGTCCGCCAAGCTGATCGCCGAGCAGATGCCCGCCTGTCGCGAGGTGATGGATACCGTCGCCAAGCGTTTCAACGACACGACCTTGTACCGCTGGGGCCGGATCGTCGATTTCCTCAAGCTGCATTATTCGCTGACGAAGCGGACCGACAGCGACTTCTGGCGGGACAATTGCCGCCCCGAGACGATGCCGGATCGGTTGCAGGAATTGATGGAGCTCTGGCGCTATCAAGCGCCGTGGATGCATGACGAATTCGACCGGGTGGAAGAGGTGTTTCCCTCGGCCAGCTATCAATATGTCCTGTACGGCATGGGCCAGCGCACCGACATTGCGCCGGGCAGCCTGATCGCCGAGACCGTCGCCGCCGAGCGGGCGCGGCGGGAGAATGACGTGCAGACCGGGCGATTGCTGGCGGGCCTGCCGAAGCACCGCGACTTGATCCGCAAGATCGTGGAGCGGGGCTTGCCGACGATCTGAGAGGTTAGAG
>NZ_BBPI01000004.1 GCF_000787715.1 Sphingomonas parapaucimobilis NBRC 15100 | reverse complement strand
TTCGACTCTAGATCAAGCTGATGGCAGCAGGCTCTAACTCCTTCCCTTGTCCAGGGAAGGGACGGGGAAAAGCCCGAATGTCGATCGGTGTTCGCATCAAAATGGTTGGGGAGGTCGACCTTCCGTCTCCAACGCATATCCCGGCGCAGGCTGAGCCCGGTTACACTCTGATTGTGGTCGTTCATCGGCGCTGACCCGATCGAATCCCGACCTGCGTCGTCATCGGTTGTTTGCGGCTTCGGACGGCGATTTTCTCCGTGAGCGTTCGGCCTGCAACGGAGTACGAGTCTTTCCGATGCGTCCGCTATCACCTTTGGCGCGTTGAGCCGCCCAATCGAGGGGAAAAGCCATGACGATCATCGTCCACCATCTGGAAAACAGCCGGTCGCAGCGCATCCTGTGGATGCTGGAGGAACTGGGCCTCCCCTATGAGGTCAAGCACTATAAGCGCGACCCCAAGACCATGTTGGCCCCGCGCGAACTTCGCGCCGTGCATCCGCTCGGCAAGTCGCCGGTGATCGAGGATGACGGGCTGGTGATCGCCGAGACGGGCGCGATCATCGAATATCTGGTGGGCAAAGGCGATGGTCGCCTGGGGCCGCCCGCGCACCGGGAGGCGATGCAGCGCTGGCGCTTCTGGCTGCATTATGCCGAAGGGTCGCTGATGCCGCCGTTGTTCGTCACGCTGGTGCTCAGCCGCATCCCGGTCATGGGCAAGGTGGCGATGAAGCGTTTCCAGCCGATGGTCGACCGCCATCTCGATTATGTCGAAAGCGAACTGGCGCGCTCGCCATGGTTCGCGGGCGATCAGATGACGGCCGCCGACATCATCATGAGCTTCCCGCTGGAAGCCGCCCGCTCGCGCGCCGGGCTGGACGAGCGCCGCCCGGCGAGCCTTGCCTGGCTGGAGCGTATCCACGCCCGCCCGGCCTATCAGGCGGCGCTCGCCAAGGGCGGACCCTATGCCTATGCCTATGCCTATGCCTGAGGCACAAGGTCCGCCGATCAATGCCCGCCGATCTGGCGGAAGCTGTCGGGGGCGTCCTTCGGGGGCGTGCCCGACGGTGCATGGAGCGACGCCACATCGACCGGCTCGGGCGGGTCGAGCGGCCCTTCCCACTTCGCGATGACCGCACTGGCCACCGCATTGCCGATGACGTTGGTCGCCGAGCGGCCCATGTCGAGGAAATGGTCGACGGCCAGGATCAGCAGCAACCCCGCCTCCGGAATGTTGAACATCGGCATGGTCGCCGCGATGACCACCAGCGAGGCGCGCGGCACGCCCGCAATGCCCTTCGACGTGACCATCAGGACCAGCAGCATCGTGATCTGCTGCCCGATCGACAGGTCGATGCCGTAGGCCTGGGCGATGAACAGCGATGCGAAGGTCATGTACATCATCGAGCCGTCGAGGTTGAACGAGTAGCCCAGCGGCAACACGAAGCTGGCGATGCGCGGCGGCACCCCGAACCGGTCCAGCCCCTCCAGGATACGCGGATAGGCGGCCTCCGACGAGGCGGTCGAGAAGGCGAGGATCAATGGCGCACGGATATGTGCGATCAGGTCGCGGATGCGCGGACCGATGAACAGCGCCGCAACGCCGAGCAGCACGCACCACAGCAGCAACAGGCCCAGATAGAAGCTGCCCATGAAGATGGCGAGCTTGCCGATCACCGACGGCCCCTGCTCGGTCAGCGTGCCCGCAACGGCGGCGAACACCGCGACCGGCGCGACCCGCATGACGTAATCCGTCACCTGCAACATCACCGCGACCAGCGCGTCGACCGCGCGGACCAGCGGCGCGGCGCGCTCGCCGACCGCCGTGATCGCGACGCCCAGAAACAGCGAACCGATGACGATCTGCAGCACCTCGTTGGTCGCCATCGCCTCGATCAGCGAGGCGGGGACGAGGTGGGTCACGAATTTCTGCAGGTCGAACCCGGCCTTCACCACCCCGCTATCGGCGGTGACGGCGGGCAGCGGCAGGTTCAGGCCGACGCCCGGATGCAGCAGGTTGACCAGCAACATGCCCAGGCTGAGCGAAACGAGACTGGCCGAGATGAACCAGGCCAGCGACCGCACCCCGATCCGCCCCAGCGCCTTGGTATCGCCCATCTGCGCGATTCCCGACACCAGGGTCGCGAAGACCAGAGGCGCGATGATCATCTTGATCAGGCGAAGGAACAGGCCGGTGACGATCGCGAAATAGCTGGCGATCGTCTTGAGTTGCGCGCTCGCCGCCGCGCTGCCGTCGTTCAACGACAGGTTGAGCGAGAGCCCCACGACCAGCCCCAGGACGAGGCCGATGAAGATGTACAAGGTCAGCCGCTTGGCCATGCATACCCCAAATTAAAATCCACGGGCGAGCCAAGGGCATTGCGGCGCTCAGGTCAAGAATTCTATCGTCACCGTCATGCAGACCCCGTTGTCCCGCCGCGCCATGATCGCGGCCGCCGCCCTGCCGTTCCTCGTCCGGCCGGGGCTGCTGCGCGCCGCGGAGCCGGACCTGTCGGGGCTGTCCGACATCACCGGCGGCGCGGTGCCGATCGGCCCGGAGGAGCGCGCGGGGCGGCTGGCGCGGGCGCAGGGCTTGATGAAGGCGAACGGGATCGGCGCGATCCTGATCGAGCCCGGCTCGACCATGGTCTATTTCACCGGCGTCCAATGGTGGCGCAGCGAACGGCTGACGGCCGTTATCATTCCTGTCGAGGGACAGCCGTGCATCGTCACGCCATATTTCGAGGAACCCTCGGTCCGCGAGACGCTGGCCGTGCCCGCCGAGATACGGGTGTGGCAGGAGGATCGGAACCCGCTGGCCGTGGTCGCAGGGTTCCTGCGCGACCGCAAGCTGGCCGGGCGGCCGGTCGGGATCGAAGAGACGGCGCGCTTCTTCGCCTTTGACGGGCTGCAACAGGCGTTGCCCGGCGTCCGGCTGGTATCGGCCAATCCGGTCGTGCGCGGGTGCCGGATGGTGAAGACGGCCCCAGAGATCGCGCTGATGCAGTTGGCGACCGACGTGACGATGGCCGCCTATCGCTGGGTCTATCCTCGTGTCGAGGTGGGGATGACCGGCGCGGAGGTCGGCGCGCTGATGACGGCGGCGACGCGCAAGCTGGGCGGCAGCCCGGAATTCAGCATGGCGCTGATCGGCGAAGCCTCGGCCTATCCGCATGGCAGCAAGCAGGTTCACCGGGTGGCCGACGGACAGGTCGTCCTGATGGACTGCGGTTGCACGGTCGAGGGTTACCAGTCCGACGTCTCGCGCAGCTGGGTGCATGGCGCCCCGAGTGCCGAGCAGCGCAAAGTCTGGGACACGGTGGCGAAGGGCCAACAGGTCGCCCTCTCCGCCGCAAGGATCGGGGCACCGGCGGGCAGCATCGACGATGCGGTGCGGCGTTTCTATGAAAGCCAGGGATATGGTCCCGGCTATCGCCTGCCGGGCCTGTCGCACCGGACCGGGCACGGCATCGGCATGGACGGGCATGAGCCGGTCAACCTTGTCCGCGGCGAGGCGACGCCGTTGGCAACGGGCATGTGCTTTTCCGACGAGCCGGGGCTCTATCTGCCGGGCAAGTTCGGCATTCGGATCGAGGACTGCTTCCACATGACGGCCAGCGGGCCGGTTTGGTTCTCGACGCCGCCGCGCCGCATCGAGGCTCCGATCGGATGAGGTTCGGACCGGCCCGGGACGGACCTATGTCGGCTTAGGTTTCTTCTTCCCTCGCCCCTCGAAGAGGGGAGAGGGTTGCGCAGACTTAGTTTTTGCGCAGCAAAGACTTAATTGGAGCTGGGTGAGGGGTGGGCGCGCAAGGCGCGCGCGAGCCTTGGGCTCGCTCAACCCCTCACCCAAGCTGCGCAAGCCAGCCAAGCTGGCAAGCTCCGCTAACCCTCTCCCCTATCCAGGGGAGAGGGATAAGACGAGCTGCCCCTCAACCTCTCGATCGACGACTTGCCGGGCGGGTTGCGAAAGGTCGAGCGGTGGCATGGGCGGGCTGATGCTGGGCGTCGGGCTGGGCGTGGCGGCGATCTGCCATCTCTGGTGGCGTAAATCGGCACCGCCGACCGATGCGGTGGACCGCCCCGAACGCGCGGGCGCTTGAGCGCGCGCGAAACCTCGCCTAAGCCCGCGTCCATGACCTCGACCAACGACATCCGCCGCGGCTTTCTCGACTATTTCGGAAGCGAAGGGCACCAGATCGTGCCGTCCGCGCCGCTCGTGCCGCAGAACGACCCGACGCTGATGTTCGTGAATGCGGGCATGGTGCCGTTCAAGAACGTGTTCACCGGCCTGGAATCGCGGCCCTATTCCACCGCCACCAGCTCGCAGAAATGCGTGCGCGCCGGTGGCAAGCATAACGATCTCGACAATGTCGGCTATACCGCGCGGCACCATACCTTCTTTGAAATGCTGGGCAATTTCTCGTTCGGCGACTATTTCAAGGAACAGGCGATCACCCATGCCTGGACCCTGCTGACCAAGGTCTGGGGGATCAATCCCGACAAGCTGACCGCCACCGTCTATCATACGGACGACGAGGCGTTCGACCTGTGGAAGAAGATTGCGGGCCTGCCCGACCACAGGATCATCCGCATCCCGACCAAGGACAATTTCTGGGCGATGGGCGAGAATGGGCCATGCGGTCCGTGCTCCGAAATCTTCTACGATCACGGCGACCATATCTATGGCGGTCCTCCCGGCAGCCCGGAGGAGGACGGCGACCGATTCGTCGAGATCTGGAACCTGGTCTTCATGCAGTTCGAGCAGGAAGCCAATGAGATCGTCGGCGAGCTGCCCAAGAAGTCGATCGATACCGGCATGGGGCTGGAGCGGATCGCCGCCGTCCTGCAAGGCGTTCACGACAATTATGACACGGACACGTTCAAGGCGCTTATCTCGGCTTCGTGTGAACTGACACACACAAAGGCCGAGGACGGCCAGAAGGCATCGCACCGCGTGATCGCCGATCACCTTCGCTCGGCCGGGTTCCTGGTGGCGGACGGGGTGCTGCCCGCCAATGAAGGGCGCGGTTATGTGCTTCGTCGCATCATGCGCCGCGCCATGCGTCACGCGCATCTGCTGGGTGCGAAGGAGCCGTTGATGCACCGGCTGGTGCCTGCGCTCGTCGCCGAGATGGGCGCGGCCTATCCCGAGCTGGTCCGCGCGCAGCCGCTGATCGAAGCGACGTTGAAGCAGGAGGAAACGCGCTTCCGCCAGACGCTCGACAAGGGGCTGAAGCTGCTCGACGAAGCGACCGCGGGCATGGCGCCCGGCGCGACGCTGGCGGGTGAGACGGCGTTCAAGCTCTATGACACGTTCGGTTTTCCGTACGACCTGACCGAGGACGCATTGCGCGCGCAGAACCTGTCGGTCGATCGCGCGGGCTTCGACGCCGCCATGGCCGAGCAGAAGCGCGCCGCGCGGGCCGCCTGGAAGGGCTCGGGCGCGAAGGCTTCGGACGATGTCTGGTTCGACATTGCCGAGGAAACCGGCTCGACCGAATTTCTGGGCTATGCGTCCGATACGGGCGAAGGCGAAGTGCTGGCGCTGGTCAAGGACGGGGCGCGGGTCGACAGCGCCGCCGCTGGCGACACGGTATCGATCATCGTCAACCAGACTCCCTTCTATGGCGAGAGCGGCGGCCAGGTCGGCGACAGCGGCACCATCTCCAGCGATACCGGGCTGACGGCGGTCGTCACCGACACCTCCAAGCAGCTCGGTCGCGTGTTCGTCCACAATGCCGAGATCCGGGAGGGCGGCATCAAGGTCGGCGACAGCGTGAAGCTGGCGATCGACACCACCCGCCGCGCCGCGATCCGCGCAAACCATTCCGCGACGCACCTGCTGCACGAGGCGCTGCGCCAGCGGCTGGGCACCCATGTCGCGCAGAAGGGCTCGCTGGTCGCGCCGGAGCGCCTGCGCTTCGACTTCTCGCAGCCGGTCGGCATGACCGCCGACGACATTGCCGAGGTCGAGGCGAAGGTGAACGAGCAGGTGCGCGGCAACGGCCCGGTCGTCACCCGGTTGATGACGCCCGACGAAGCGATCGAAATGGGCGCGATGGCGCTGTTCGGTGAGAAGTACGGCGACGAGGTCCGCGTCGTGTCGATGGGCGAGGATGCCGACGGCACCTACTCGCTCGAACTCTGCGGCGGCACCCACGTCAACGCGCTGGGCGAAATCGGCGTATTCAAGATCGTGTCGGAAGGCGCGGTGTCGAGCGGCGTGCGCCGTGTCGAGGCGCTGACCGGCGAAGGCGCACGCGCCTATCTGTCGCATCGCGACGACATGCTGAAGGCCGCTGCGGCGACCCTCAAGACCACGCCGGACGAGGTGCCCGCGCGCATCGCCGCACTGGTCGAGGACCGCCGCCGCCTGGAGCGTGAACTGGCCGAGGCCAAGAAGGCGCTGGCCATGGGCGGCGGAGCCGGTGGCGCGGCCGCCGGGCCGGAGCAGATCGGCGATGTGGCGTTTATCGGCCAGGTGCTCGACGGCTTCGAGGCCAAGGGGCTGCGCGGTGCGGTCGACGATGCCAAGCAGCGTCTGGGCGGATCGGGCGTCGCGGTGATGGTCGCGGTCAATGACGGCCGCGCCTCGGTGGCGGTTGGGGTGACCGACGATCTGACCGCCAGGCACAATGCCGTCGAACTGTTGCGCAAGGCGGTGGCGGCGCTGGGCGGGCAGGGCGGCGGCGGCCGTCCCGACATGGCGCAGGGCGGCGGCCCCGACGGTACCAAGGGTGCCGAGGCGCTTCAGGCGGTACGGGACGCGATCGCGGGGTAATTTCACCAGCCAGGGGGAGAGTGGCGATGCGCAGGGGATGGACTACGGCCTTCTTGATGGGGGCCATGCTTCTCTTGCCGTCGCCGCTCATGGCGCAATCGGCAGCGCCGCAGACCCCCACTCCGCCCGGCACGACCGGCGAGACGGTCGTCGTGACGGCCCGACCCCAGGCTACCGAGCGGGAGGTGCGCGATCAGGTCATCGGTGTCACCGGGCGGCCGAAGTCGGACATGCCGCTCATGCGGTTTCGCGCGCCGGTCTGCATCGGCACCGCCGGGCTGCCGGTCGCGGCGAGCGAGGAAATCCTTCGCCGCATGATGGTGACGGTCGAGTCGCTGGGCATGAAAATGGCCCCCGATGGCTGCACACCCAATATCCTGGTCCTGTTCGCCGACGATCCGCAGCAACAGCTCTTGGCGTTGCGCGAGCGTTCTCCCCAGATATTCGGGGACCTGTCCCGCCCGGCCGTCAGCCGCATCGTGAAGGGGGCGGGACCCGTCTATGCCTGGAACGCCGCCATGCGCGTGTCGCGCGACGGGGATCTGGTGCTGCAACAGGACAGCCCCACCGCGAACTGGCCCGAGATGAAGGTCGGCGCGGCGTCACGGCTTTTGAGCCCGATCCGCCAGGACATCGCCGCCTCGGTGGTGGTCATCAAGCGTCAGGCCCTGCTGAACAAGACACTGGGTCAGATTGCCGATTACGCCGTGATGCGGACCATGGCCGCCACCAAGCCCGTGGAGGGGATGACGTCTGCGACGATCCTGACCCTGTTCGACACCGATGCGGTCGCTCCTGCGGAACTGACGGCGTTCGACCGGGGATTGCTGAACGGACTCTATGGCAGCCGCCCCCATGCCCGAGGGGTGCAGCAGGTATCGGAGATGACGCGCGCCATCCGCGAGGAAACCGCAGGCAAATGATCCGGCAGTGCCGGGCAATGTCACCTTGTATCGGCAAGGCGCAGGGCATCGTGCCGGCCGTCACGCCCCGCGGCGATGGGATTTCGGCCGTCCAGTCGCTGTTCGACGATAGCGCCCCGCCCGAAGAGCCGCGGGCGTTCGACTGGGGCTATCCGCGCGGCCATTGCACGGGGCACGGAAATCGATCGCCGATGTTTCAACATGCCGCGATGGCGCGTTTCATCGAAGACGAATGGATCGCCGGAGACAAGACACCGTGAAACCCCCAAGCGGACGCCGCGACCTGACCGCCGGGCCGATCGGCAAGACCCTGTTGCTGTTCGCGCTGCCGACCCTGGGGTCGAGCGTGCTGCAATCGCTGAACGGATCGATCAACGCGATCTGGATCGGCCAGTTTCTGGGCGAGCGGGCGCTGGCGGCGACGACCAACGCCAATATCATCATGTTCCTGCTCGTCGCGGCGACCTTCGGCTTCGGCATGGCGGCGACCATCCTGATCGGTCAGGCGATGGGGCGGCGCGATGTGGAGGCGGTGCGGCGGGTGCTGGGGTCGGCACTGGGATTGTTCGCGGTGATCTCGACCGCGACCGTCGGGATCGGCTGGCTGGCCGCACCTGCCATCCTGCGCGCGCTGGCGACCCCGGCGGAGGTGTTTCCGCTGGCGCTTGCCTATCTGCGGGTGATCTTCGTCGCGATGCCGCCGGGCTTCATCTCTGTGTTGCTGACCATGGCGCTGCGCGGCGTGGGCGATTCGATCACGCCGCTGAAATTCATGGCGCTGGGGTCGGTCCTCGACGTGGCGCTCAACCCGGTGTTCATCCTGGGGCTGGGGCCGATCCCGGCGCTGGGGATCGAGGGATCGGCGATCGCGACATTGATCGCCAATACCGGATCGCTGCTGGCGCTCGTCACCTATCTCTATGCCAAGGATCTGGTCATCCGGCTGCGCGGTGTGGAGTGGCGCTATCTGCTACCCACCGTCGAGCTGCTCAAGACCATCGTGGTCAAGGGGTTTCCAATGGGACTCCAGATGCTGGTCGTCTCCACCTCGGCGCTGGCGATGATGGGGCTGGTCAACCGGCACGGCACCTCGACGACCGCGGCTTACGGCGCGGCGAACCAGCTATGGACCTATATCCAGATGCCCGCCATGGCGGTGGGCGCGGCGGTCAGTGCCATGGCGGCGCAGAATATCGGTGCAGGGGAGTGGGACCGGGTCGACCGGATCACCCGTGCCGGGCTTCGCATGAACCTGTTGCTGACCGGCGTGCTGGTGCTCGCGGTGACTTTGCTCGACCGGCATGTCCTGTGGCTGTTCCTGGGCAACGAGCAGAATGCGATCGGCATCGCGGCCAAGATCAATTTGATCGGCGGCTGGAGCTTCATGCTGTTCGGCGTGTCGATGGTGCTGGCGGCGACCGTGCGCGCCAATGGCGCGGTGGTCGGGCCGCTCGTCATCCTGGCGATTGCGATGTTCCCGGTGCGCTTTGGTCTCGCCAACCTGCTGGAGCCGAGCCTGGGCGCGGATGCGATCTGGTGGAGCTTTCCGGCCGGATCGCTCGCCTCGATGCTGATGACCATCGGTTATTACCGGCATGGCGGTTGGCGGAAGGGGCGGATCGCGCCGACCGCGGGCAAGGAAGAGTGCGAGGAACAGGCGCTGGCCGAGGGACAGCCGACCAACAAGGCGATGCCGGTCGGATAAGAGGCAAAAAAACTCCTCCCTGCAAGGGGAGGAGACCATCCCAAGGATGGTGGAGGGGTATCCCCGCTGGCGGTGACACCCCTCCGTCAGGGCTGCGCCCTGCCAGCTTCCCTTTACGGGGGAGGAATAGTCACGCGGCGGGCGCAATCACTTCGATAATGCCCGCTGCGATCTTTGCCGTCACCGGCGTACGCGCCAGCACCTCGCCGTCGATCGAAATGGGCAGCGGCGGGATGGTGGTGAGCTTGATCTCGCGCCCCCGGAAGTCGCGGACCTTTTCCTTGCGATAGTCGCTGCGCAGGATGCTCGCGGCCCAGTTGACGATCAGGCGGCGTTTCACGTGGCCGCACACCGCCTGAACGACGATCTCGCCCGAGTCGACGGCGGCGGCGTCCACCAGTTCGGTGCCGCCATGATAGGGGCCGTTGGAGATGCGCACCTCGACGACGCGCAGCCGCTCGCGCGTCCCATTCTGCTCGACGATCAGGGTGAAGGGGCGGAAGCGCACGAACTGATAGGCGGCCCAGGCCAGATAGCCCAGCCGACCACCCACGCGCTTCAGGCCGTGCGGGACCGTCTCGGCGATCTTGGGACTGATCCCCATCGCGGCGCAATTGGCGTAATAGTCATTGTCGATCATGCCCAGATCGATGCGGCGCGGGCGACCGTTGCGGATCACCTTGACCGCGCCCTCGATCGTCAGCGGAATGCCGAGCGAGCGGGCGAAGCTGTTCGCGGTGCCGAGCGGCAGGACGCCCAGCATCACGTCATGCCCGACCATCAGGTCGACCAGCCCGCTGATCGTGCCGTCACCGCCGCCCAGGATCAACAGGTCGGGCTTGTCCGCCAGCAACTCGCGGACGGTCGGTTCCAGATCCTTCGGGTCCTCCACCGCGCGGGCGTCGACCGGAAAGGGGAGGTCGGACATCGCCGCACAGGCCTGCTGAAACAGGGCTTGTCCGCGCCGCGACTTGGCGTTCACCACCATCGCTGCCGATCGAATTTCTCGCACCCGTCAATTCCTTTCGCCCCCGGAACGCTTTGCACGCAACGCTTGGCAAGCGCGGTCCGATCCCGCAAAAGCCCATTTGATGACTGCATCTTATCCCGCGCTTCGCCTCCGTCGTACCCGCGCCTCGCAGTGGAGCCGTCGGCTTCATGCGGAAACGGTGCTGACCCCGGCCGATCTGATCTGGCCGCTGTTCGTGACTGAGGGGCAGGGCGTGGAGGAACCGATCGCCAGCCTGCCCGGCGTATCGCGCTGGTCGCTGGACGGGATCGTCGCGCGGGCCAGGGAAGCTGCGGCGCTCGGCATTCCCTGTCTGGCGCTGTTCCCCAACACGCCCTCGCACCTGCGCACCGATGACGGCCGCGAGGCGATGAACCCCGACAATCTGATGTGTCGGGCGATCCGCGCGATCAAGGACGCGGTGCCCGATATCGGCGTGCTGACCGATGTCGCGCTCGATCCCTATACGACGCATGGCCATGACGGGCTGGTCGATGCGGCGGGTTATGTCGTGAACGACGACACCGCCAATGCGCTGGTCGAGCAGGCGCTGACCCAGGCGCGGGCCGGATCGGACGTCATCGCGCCATCGGACATGATGGACGGGCGGATCGGCATGATCCGCGCCGCGCTGGAGGCCGAAGGCTTCGTCAACGTCCAGATCATGGCCTATGCCGCCAAATATGCCAGCGCCTTTTACGGGCCGTTCCGCGACGCGGTGAACACGCGCGGTCTGCTGAAGGGCGACAAGCGCACCTATCAGATGGATCATGCCAATGCCGAGGAAGCGCTGCGCGAAGTGGCGCTCGACCTGGCCGAGGGTGCTGACAGCGTCATGGTGAAGCCGGGCCTGCCCTATCTCGACATCATCCGCCGCGTGAAGGACGAGTTCCGCGTGCCGACCTTCGCCTATCAGGTCTCGGGTGAGTACGCGATGATCGAGACGGCGGTGGCGGCGGGTGCGGCCGACCGTGACGCGATGGTGCTGGAGACGCTGATGGCGTTCAAGCGCGCCGGATGCTCGGGGGTGCTGACCTATCACGCCGCCCATGCCGCACGATTGCTGAACGCCTGACCCTGTTCCCGGTGGCACGCCGTATCCCGGATCTGGCGGTGCGTGCGCTGTTCGTGGCGACGATCCTGACCGGATCGTTCCTGCTGTTTCTGGTCCAGCCGCTGGTTGCGCGTATGGCGCTACCCCGGCTGGGCGGGGCGCCCGCCGTCTGGAACTCGGCGATGTTCGTCTATCAGGCGCTGTTGCTGGGCGGCTATGCCTATGCCCATGCGCTGGGACGGTGGCGGCCCAAGGTGCAGGCGGGGGTGCATATCCTGGTGCTGGCGGCGGCGGCCTTGTGGTTGCCGATCGGGTTGATGGCGGTGGACCTGCCGCCCGATGCCGAACCGGCGCTGTGGGTGCCATGGCTGCTTGGCCTGTCGATCGGGCCACTGTTCTTTGCCGTGTCGGCGCAGGCCCCGCTGATCCAACGCTGGTTCGCGCTGGCCCAGCCGGGGCGTAATCCGTACGCGCTTTATGCGGCCTCCAATCTGGGAAGCTTTGCCGGGCTGATCGCCTATCCGCTGCTGGTCGAACCGGCGATGACGCTTCATGGTCAGAGCCGGTTGTGGAGCCTGGGCTATGGCCTGTTGGCGCTGCTGGTCGTGGCGTGTGGGACGCGACTCCCGGCGTCGCGCGACCCGGCGGCAGACCCTGCACCCGGTTCGGCCGCGCCGGGATGGCGGCGCATCGGTTATTGGGTCGCGCTGGCGGCGGTGCCCTCGGGACTGGTGCTGGCGACCTCGACCTATATCACGACCGATATCGTCGCGATGCCGCTGCTGTGGGTGTTGCCGCTGGGGCTGTATCTGGCGAGCTTCATCATCGCCTTCGCCACCCGGCGGGGCGGGGCGGATACGCTGACCCGAATCGCGCCGGTAACGCTCCTGCTGTTCGGGGGAGTCATCATGGGCGGTTATCCTGAGCGGCCCTATTCCAATGTCGTCGTCGCGTTGCTGCTGCTGTTCATGGTGTCGGTGGCGCTGCACACCGCCCTGTACCGCGCGCGGCCTGCGGTCGATCGGCTCACCGGCTTTTACCTGTGGATGGCGGTCGGTGGTGCGCTGGGCGGCGTGTTCGCGGGCATTCTGGCGCCGGTGCTGTTCGACTGGACGTACGAATATCCGCTGCTGATCCTGGCGGCGGGAATGCTGATCCCGCAGCAATTCATCCTGCCGGCGATCCGCGACCTTTGGTGGCGGCATCCGCGCGCGATGCTGGCTGCGCTGGCGGGGATGATCGGCCTGGTTCTTGCGTTGCGGCTGGTCGGTCCTGCGGCATGGTTCGGCGAGGAGCGGCAGGGGACGGTGTTCCTGGCGATCGCCGCGCTGGGGTTCCTGACCATCGGCGCGCGTACCGGTTTCGTGCTGCTGCTGGGCGGCGCGCTGGTGCTGTTCGGCGGTTATCGCGCGCTATCGCTGTCGATGGAGCGCGATGCGCGGATGCGCAGCTATTTCGGCGTCTATACCGTCCGCGACGGAGCGGGTTATCGCGAACTGGACCATGGCTCGACCGTCCACGGCATCCAGCTTCGCGGCTCGGAGGCGCGGGAGCGGACGCCGACCACCTATTATGCGCCCTATTCGGGGGTCGGGCGCGCCATGCGCGCCGCGCCGATGCTTTATGGCCCGGCGGCGCGAATCGGTGTGGTCGGGCTGGGGACGGGAACGCTCGCCTGCTATGCCCGGCCAGGCCAGAGCTGGCGCTTCTACGAGATCGATCCGGTCATCGTCCGCATCGCGCGCGATACCGGCCAGTTCAGCTATCTGCGCCGCTGCCAGCCCGATCCCGTCATCCGCATCGGCGATGCGCGCATCCGCCTCGCCGCCGAAGCCCCCGCCAGCCTGGACCTGCTGGCGCTCGATGCCTTTTCCTCCGACGCGGTTCCGGCGCATCTGCTGACCCGCGAGGCGTTCGCGACCTATGGGCGGGTCCTGTCACCTCGTGGGCTGCTGCTCGTCCATATCTCCAACCGCTTCGTCGATCTCGAGCCGCTGGTCGCCGCCGCCGCGCGCGAGGGGGGCTGGGCGATTGCGCGGATGAGCTATGTGCCGACCGATCTGGATCGCGAGGCGCAGGCGACCGCCTCGGTCTGGCTGGCGCTGTCGCGGGATGCGCGCGTGCTGAAGACGCTGGAGGCGCAGGGCGGCGACTGGACCCCGGCGGTGGCGCCAGCGGGTCTTGCGGCCTGGACCGACGATTATTCCAGCATCCTGCCCTTTATCCGCCAGTTCTGACGGGGTCAGGCGGCGGGCAGGCTGTCGCTGATCGCCTTGATCTGCGCCGCCTGCCGCGTGACCGCCGCCGATGCCCGCTCCCGCAGCGCGGTCAGCGTGGGATAATCCGGCTCCAGCGCGGCGGCCCGCTGGATGGCGCGATCGTCGATCTCGGTCAGCAGCGACGAGGCCCGCGCGCGGATTTCGTCCAGCGTCGCCAGCTCGGTCTGCGCGGTCAGCCATGCCTCGCTGCCCACTGCCGCGCCGCGCGCCCTGGCGGCGTCGGTGCGTGCCTGGTCATGCGCCTTGGTGAACTCCTCTTCGACGGCGGTCAGGCGGCGGGTCATCTCCGCGATCTGCGTATCCAGCGCCGGATCGGGGCGAAGCACGACCGGCTTCACGGCGGGTTCGGCGAAACCCTGTTTCTCGACCGGCCGAACCGCCAGCGAAGGATAGGGCGTCGTGTCGCGGTCCCGTGCGCATCCGGCCAGGGTCAGGCCGGCAAGAAGGACACAGGTGCGCAGGTGAGAGGCGCGCAGGGCGAATGGGGCAGGGCGATAGGGGGTCATCGCGATCTTCCTAACCGCAACAGGGGTGCCGGACCAAATGCCGGAAAGCCTGTCCGGGTCCGGTTCCACAAAAAATGTGGATAACCTTCGCAAAGGGGTTGCCAAGATTCCGAAGCGCTTCTATCAGCCCACCTCCACAGCGCGCCCGTAGCTCAGCTGGATAGAGCATCAGACTACGAATCTGAGGGTCGGACGTTCGAATCGTTCCGGGCGCGCCAGTGGATCAAAATCAGGTCTCGACAGGGACCCCATGCGCGCCCGTAGCTCAGCTGGATAGAGCATCAGACTACGAATCTGAGGGTCGGACGTTCGAATCGTTCCGGGCGCGCCATTTCTTTCACCATCATCTGCACCATGGGCTTCGGCCCCGACCGCAGCCGGAGCCTGTCCCGTGGTCAGCGCCAGCCCAGCGCAGGCGCGATGTGGCGCAGGATGTTCTCGATCACATGTGCGTTGTAATCGACGCCCAGCTGGTTGGGCACGGTCAGCAGCAGCGTGTCGGCCTCCGCGATCGCTTCGTCGGCGCGCAGCTGTTCGATCAGCTTTTCCGGTTCGGCCGCATAGGACCTGCCGAAGACCGCGCGCATATTGTCGATGATACCGACCTGATCCTGGCTGTCGTCGCGGCCGAAATAGGCGCGGTCCTGATCGGTGGTCAGCGCAAAGATCGAGCGGGAGACGGAGACGCGTGGGCTATGGTCATGCCCCGCCGTCGCCCAGGCCTCGCGATAAGCGCGGATTTGCCGGGCCTGCTGGACATGGAAGGGCTCCCCGCTCTCATCGGCCTTCAGCGTCGAGCTTTGCAGGTTCATGCCCTGTTGGGCGGCCCAGATCGCCGTGGCGTTGGAGGCGGAACCCCACCAGATGCGGTCGCGCAGCCCGGCCGAATGCGGCTCCAGCCGCAGCAGGCCCGGCGGGTTGGGGAACATCGGGCGAGGATTGGGCTTGGCGAAGCCCTGGCCCTTGAGCAGGTGCAGGAACACCTCGGCATGGCGGCGGCCCATATCGGCGTCCGTCTCGCCCTGCGCGGGGCCATAGCCGAAATGCCGCCAGCCATCGACCACCTGTTCGGGCGAACCGCGGCTGATGCCGAGTTGCAGGCGCCCGCCGCTGATCAGGTCGGCCGAGCCAGCATCCTCGACCATGTAGAACGGGTTTTCGTATCGCATGTCGATCACGCCGGTCCCGATTTCGATCCGGCTGGTCCGCGCGCCCACGGCGGCGAGCAGCGGAAAGGGGGAGGCGAGCTGCTGCGCGAAGTGATGGACCCGGTAATAGGCCCCGTCCGCGCCCAGCTCCTCGGCGGCGAGGGCAAGGTCGATCGACTGGAGCAGCACGTCCTGCGCCGAGCGCGTGGCGGACTGGGGCGAGGGCGACCAATGGCCGAACGAGAGAAAACCGATCTTTTTCATGCGCTCAAGATAGGGCGAATGTGCGGTCGGTCCACTGACGTGGTGGAAACGATCGCTTTCCGAAATCATCGCTCAGCGCGCGCGCCAGTGGCCCGCCATCGCCTTCTTTTCGGCCGCCGCGTCCAGCGGCATGTCGGCCATCATGTCCTGCGCCGCCGCCATCAGTTCGGCGTCCGACGATCCCGCCTGGACATAGCCGCTTCCTGCGCCGGGCGTGCTGCCCGGCATGGTCCGGCGCAAGGCCCAGCCCTTCGGGTCGCGACAGGCGATGCCGTCCGCCTCGGCCGACTGGAACACGCGGCAAAAGCCATTGTCCTGCGCACGGAAGCTGACCGCGATGCGCACCGGCCCCTTCGCACCGCTGGCCTGATCGTCCAGCGCCCTGGCGAGCGAACCGGCGGCGTAGAGGCCATGGTCGGTCGCGACGACAGGTCCTTCCCGTTGTACGCCGCGCCCGACCAGCACCCCGACGACGAGGCACGCCGCCATCGCCGCCGCCGATCGCCAGGCGGCCGAGATGCGTGGGGGACGCGGTTGGCGCTTCGGCATTTGTACGACATTGCCGGTCAGCATCGCCGCCAGTCGGTCGGGCACGGGATCGTCCGCAATCGGGGCATAGGCCGCACCCAGTTTCGCCTTCAGGCGGCGGTGGCGCGCGACCTCCTCGGCCAGCGCGGGATCGGCGGCGATGGCACGCTCCACGCGCTTGGTCGTCAGCGGGTCGAGCGCGTCGTCGGCATAGGCCATCAGCAATTCGGGTTCGATCGTCATGCCGCTTCTCCCAGCCGTGCCATCAGCGCCTGCCTGCCCCGAACCAGTCGCGAGGTCAGGGTGCCCATCGGAATGTCCAATATCTCGGCGGCTTCCTTATAGGCGAACCCCTCGACCAGGACGAGCGCCACCGCCTCGCGCTGTTCGTCGGGCAGGGTGCGCATCGCGGCGTCCACCTCGTTCAGCGCGACCCGCGCCTCGGCATGGCCGGCACGTCCGACACCCAGCCCCGCCTCTTCGGCGACGAAGGTTTCCGCCGCGCGCGACCGGGCGCGGGCGGTGTCGATCCAGGCGTTGCGCATGATCCGGTACATCCAGCTGTCCAATCGTGTCCCCGCCTGCCACGAACCGCGCGCGATCAGCGCCTTTTCGATCGTGACCTGGCACAGATCGTCCGCATCCGCCCCGTCATGGGTGAGCGATCGCGCGAACCGCCGCAGTCGCGGGAGCAGCGCCAGCAACTCGGTCTCGAAAGCGGCCAAACCTGTTTTCCTTGTTGCCGGGATGAAACGGATGAGGTTCATCGTTTCATCCATGTCAGCGTGCATTTTGACAATGGGTGAACGGCGATGAAGCGGACGACGCGCTATCTGGCATTATCGATGGCGGCGGCGGGGCTTGTGCTGGGTGTGACGGCGGGGCGGGCGCAACTGCTCCCCTCGCTGCCGGGAATGCCGTCGCTGCCGGGTGGCCTGCCCCCGGTCGGACGGGGGATTGCATCGCTGGCCGACCCGGTGATCGACCGGGTGGATGCCGCTTCGCGCGCGACCGTGCGACAGCTGGAGCAGGTCCGCCGCGCCACCTTCGCCCAACTGGTCCGCGATCATCCCAACGCGATCGCGCTGGACCCGTCGGGCTTTCCGGCACGGGCGGGTGAGGTGGTGGTGGACGGCCCGAGCGACTCACTGCCCGCGGCGGTCGGGCCGCTGGGCTTCACGGTGATCGAGCGCGACGATGTGCTGGGCGTCGGCTTCGTCCGGTTGCGGGTGCCGCCGGGCCAGTCGTTGAAGGCCGCCTTGGGTGTCCTCGAAAAGCTGGGCGGGGAGGTGAGCGCCGATCAGCTCCATCTGCCGAGCGGGGGAGGGGCACGTGCCGCCTTGTCCACTGCCGAAACCGTCGCAGGGCGCGGTACGATGGTTGGTGTGATCGACGGTGGCGCAGAAGGCGCGGAACGGACCAAGGGGTTCGCGACCGGCGCGCCGCGCGCCAATGACCATGGCACGGCGGTCGCCTCGCTGATCGCGGGGGGCAATGGCATCCGGGGATCGCTGCCCGGCGCGCGGATCGCCTCGGCCGATGTCTATGGCAGCGATCCGGCGGGCGGCAATGCGACCGCCATCGCCAAGGCACTGGGCTGGCTGGTCGAACAGCGCGTGTCGGTGGCGACGATCAGCCTGGTCGGTCCCCCCAACCCGCTGCTTGCGCGCGTCGTCGCGGCGGCGCAGAAGCGGGGCCTGATCATCGTGGCGGCGGTCGGCAATAACGGCCCGGCCGCGCCGCCCGCCTATCCGGCCTCCTATCCCGGCGTCATTGCCGTGACCGGTGTCGACGGGCGGGGACGTCCGCTGATCGAGGCGGGGCGGGCGAGCCATGTCGATTATGCCGCACCGGGGGCGGACATGCTGGCCGCCGGGGTGGGCGGACGTCGTTTCAAGGTACGCGGCACGTCCTTTGCCGCGCCGCTGGTCGCGGGCCGCGTGGCCGCCGCCTATCCGTCGCTCGACCCTGCTCAAATCCGCACTGCGCTGGGCGATATCGATGCCCAAGCCCAAAAAAATGGCCGCAGAGGCGAGGAGAAATTCCTCGGCCGTGGAGTGGTTTGCACGGATTGCCGAACGCCCGCGCCGTGAGGGGCGCATTTTTTAGGGATGAAACGGGAAGGGCCTTCCGTTGTCTCTCCAGAAGTCAGGAGAATGATGATGAAGACCCTTTTTTCCGGCACCACGATCCTCGCTGCGGCGCTTGTCGCAATGCCCGCTTCGGCGCAGCTGCTGGGTGGCGGCGGTGGCCTGGTTGGTGGTGGCGCCCTGGGCGGTCAGCTGGGCGGTGTCACCGGCGGCCTGACCGGCGGGGCGAACGGCACGCTGAGCGCAGCTGGCCAGACCGGTCGCGCCGCGACCAACACGGCGACCCGGACGCGTGGATCGGTGCGCGGCGACCGCAATGTTGATCTGCGCCGTGGCCGGGTGGCGGCTTCGGGTGAAGCCGTTGGCGGCTCGACGCTGGACAGTGCGACGCGGGTCGGCAGCCAGTCGGGCGGCGCAAACGGTTCGGCCTCGGGTGCGGTCGGCGGCGGCGTGGATGCCCAGCTGGTTGGCACCGATGCGGTGCGCGAGACCGCGGGGCGCGGCGTGAACGCGGTCGGCAACGTTGCCGGGCGGGTGCGTGACACGGCCGGGGCGGTCGGCAACCGGGCGCGGGGCACGGCCCCCAATCTGACCAATCATGCCGCCAATGCGGGTGGCAGCGTGGCAGGCTCGGGTTCGGGCAACGCATCGGCGGCGGGCGGCAACGGTTCGCTGGCGGGCAATCTGGCGCTGGCCGGTAGCGGCGCGGCGCAGGGCGGGGCCTTTCCGGTCGATACCGGCATGGTCGTCAACGATGCGCAGGGCCGGGCGATCGGTGCTGTTCAGTCGGTCCGCACCAACGCCCGGGGCGCCGTCGAGCGGGTGCTGGTGAAGGTGGGTGACAAGGTCGCCAACCTGCCCGCCGCCAACTTCTCCGGCTCGGGCAATGTCTTGGTATCGGCCATGGGCCAGGGTGATGTGAGCAGCGCCGCGAAGTAACCCAGACCGACCGTTGCGCCCGACCTGCCGGGGTCGGGCGCAACTTCACGTTCAACGCGCGGCGAAATATCGTTCCAGTCGCGTGGCCTCGGCCGGGCTGATCGCGACCACCGCGCCATGTTTGGGCCGGGTGAAGTTCGTGGCCTTCATCGGCGATCCGGGCTCGTTGAAGCGCCCGATATTCCGATAGGTCACAAAGTCGGTGGTTTCGGAAAAGCCCATATTGTTCGGGTTGATGCCGAACACATCGTACATCAGGACATAGGTGTTCGTGCCGTTTCGCCGCCACAATGTCGGCGCTTCCGTCCCGACGGTTTCGGGATCGACCTTGCGCAGGTCCTTGGTCCAGCCGCTATTGATCTGCGACGACTCCGAATGGCGGATATTGCCGGGCGCCTGATGTGCGACATAGAACATGTGATATTTGTCGCCGACCCTGGTGATGTCGGCGTCGATCACGTTCACCTTGGGATCGGGATAGTCGAACAGCTTCTTCGGCTCTTCGGTCAGGGTGCTGAAGTCCTGGTCGGCATAGGAATAGACCAGATAGTTCGGCCCGTTGCCGTCGCGGGTGGTGAAATAGACCATCAGGCGTTTGCGCTGCGGATCGTAGATCGTCTCGGGCGCCCACATATTGCCCGCGTCGCGGTAGCGCGGGAACAGCGCCGATGGCGTGACCCGGGACCGGGACCAGTGGATGAGGTCATAGGACTTCATGAAGATCATGTTGCGGTTGTTGCCCCAGCTATATTGCGCCTCGGGGCGTTCCCATTCGGTGTCGCGCAACCCTTCGCGCTTGGCGAAGATGTGGAGGTCGGTCATCGACATATAGAAACCGCCATCGGGACCGCGCATGATGTGCGGGTCGCGAATGCCCTTCTGCTCGGCCGCTTCCCGCCCGTCCATGACCGGCTTGCCGCCGTTGACGTCGGTGAAGCTGTATCCGTCGCGCGATGTCGCGAAGTGAAGCGAATGGTCCTCGTCAGTGAAGAAGGTCATCAGATAGGCGGTCCGCGCATCGCGCGTGGCGGGCGGCCTGGGCAGGCTGTCCTTCGCCACGATCTCCAGGCGGCGAGGGGCCGTGGCGGGCACCTGTCCACCGGCATGGATCGCCGTGGTCGCGAAAAGGGCGCCGATGACGGCGCAACTGCGGAACAATGTCTTCACGAAGCTCTCCCCTTTTTTGAGGGAGGCTAATTCAACTGTCCGACAAATACCAGCATTCGCCCGTGACAAAATATGTCGGAACGGGCGGTTCGGCCGCGACCGCCCGTTCTCACGACAATGTCAGGCCGGGACGCCCTGTGTCGCAGGCAGCTCGGCAATGTCGGAGGATTCGGCCCAGAGGTTGATGCCGCCGTCCTGCGCCGCCCGGTCGATCGCCGCCAGTTCGTCGGGAGTGAAATCAAGCCGCGCCACCGCATCGAGCGAGTCGTCGAGTTGCTCGACCGTCCGTGCGCCGATCAGCGCGGAGGTGACACGCGGATCGCGCAGCACCCAGGCGATCGCCATCTGCGCCAGCGTCTGCCCGCGCGCTTGGGCGATGTCGTTCAGCCGCCGGATCACGGCCAGATTTTGCTCGGTCAGCAGCGACTGCGACAGCGAACCACCCCGGCTGGCGCGGGCATCCTTCGGCACACCGTCCAGATACTTGCCCGTTAACATGCCTTGTGCCAGCGGGGAAAAGGCGATGCAGCCCGTGCCCAGTTCCTCCAGCGTGGCCAACAGCTCGGGCTCGACCCAGCGATTCAGGATCGAATAGCTGGGCTGGTGGATGAAGAGCGGCACCTTCTCCTCCGCCAGGATCGCCGCCGCGCGCCGGGTCAGCCCCGCATCGTAGGAGGAAATGCCGACATAGAGCGCCTTGCCTTGCCGGTGCAGCTGGACCAGCGCACCCATCGTCTCTTCCAGCGGCGTCGTGGGGTCGACGCGGTGCGAATAGAAGATGTCGACATAATCGACGCCCATCCGCTTCAGGCTCTGGTCGCAACTGGCGATCAGATACTTCTTCGACGAACCGACATCGCCATAGGGACCCGGCCACATGTCCCAGCCCGCCTTGGTCGACAGGATCAGTTCGTCGCGGTGACGGGAGAAATCGCTCGCCATCACCCGCCCGAAATTTTCCTCCGCCGAGCCATAGGGCGGCCCGTAATTGTTCGCGAGGTCGAAATGGGTGACGCCCCGGTCGAAGGCCCGGCGCAGGATCGCGCGACCCGTCTCGAAGACATCCGTCCCGCCGAAATTCTGCCACAGCCCCAGGCTGATCGCGGGCAGCTTCAGGCCGCTGCGCCCGGTCCGGCGATAGGGCATCCGGCCGTCGTAACGCGCGGGGTCGGCGGTATAGGGTTCGGGAAAAGCCATGGCGAAAATCCTCTCTGTTCGGGGGCGGCCCTACGCTGCGCGGGCGTCGCCGCCAATGGCATGGCTCACGCGAGCAACGCGCCCAGCCGCGAAAGCCGATCGGTGGGACTGTCGTGCCGCTCCTTCAGGAGATGACGACCGTCCTTTTCCTCCAGCCCCTCGATACCGCCCAGGTCGGGTTCCTGGCCATGCGGGGTCAGCGCGATGGCGGCGGGGCCAGCATCGATCCGCGCGATCGACCGCATCCGCATCCGCTCGCGCAACCGGGCCAGCGCCAACAACGTGGCGGCATCCTCCGGCAATTCGCCGAACCGATCCTCCAGTTCCGCCTCGAACGCATCCAGCGCGGCATCGTCGCGTAAGCGCCCCAGCCGGGCATAGAGCGAAATGCGCAAATCCTCATCGGGGACCCAGGCCTCGGGCAGGCGACCCTCGACACCGATGCGCAATTCGGGCGTCCAGCGCTCGACCGTCTCGCCGCGCGCGGTGCGCAGCGCATCCTCCAGCAATTGCTGGTACAGCTCGACCCCGATCAGCCGCATGTGACCGGCTTGCGTATCGCCCAGCAGATCGCCCGCGCCGCGCATATCGAGGTCGCGGGCGCTGATCGCGAAACCTGCGCCCAGCCGGTCGAACGCCTCCAGCGTGCGCAGCCGTTTCAGGGTACGCGGCGCGATGGCGTCCTCACCCTTGGCGAACAGCAGGACCTGCCCCCGCCGGTGCCCACGCCCCACGCGTCCGCGCAACTGGTGGAGCTGGGCCAGGCCGAAACGATCGGCATGGACGATCGCCATGGTATTGGCGCGTGGCACGTCCAGCCCCGCCTCGATGATGTTGGTCGCCAGCAGCACATCGCCTTCGCCCCGGCCGAAGCGCACCATGACGTCGTCGATCTCGGCGGCGGGCAGCTTGCCGTGCGCCTGCATCACCTCCAGTTCGGGCACGATGCGGGCGAGCTTCTCGGCAAGCGGGGCCATGTCGGCGATGCGCGGCACCACGACGAAGCTCTGCCCTCCACGCGACCGCTCCCGCAACAGGGCGGCACGCAACGTCTCGGGCGAGAAGGTGGAGACGGCGGTACGGATCGGCTGGCGTCGTGCGGGCGGGGTGGCGATCATCGACAGCTGGCGCAGGCCGACCAGCGCGGCCTGGAGCGTACGCGGGATCGGCGTGGCGGACAGGGTCAGGACATGACCAGAGGACAGCGCCTGAAGCCGGGCCTTGTCGGCGGCGCCGAAACGCTGTTCCTCATCGACGATGACCAGCGCCAGGTCCTTATAGGTCACCCCCTTGGCCGCCACCGCGCCGGTGCCGATGACGATGCGGACACTGCCATCGGCCAGCCCGGCCTTGACCTTCCGTTTCTCGGCGGCGGTGGACAGGCGCGAGAGGCCGGCCACCGCGATGCCCGCCTCCTCGAAGCGCGCGGCGAAGCTGTCGAGATGCTGGCGGGCCAGCACGGTGGTCGGCGCGGCGACCACCACCTGTCGTCCTGCGAGTGCCGCGATGGCGGCAGCGCGCAGGGCGACCTCGGTCTTGCCAAAGCCGACATCGCCGACGACCAGCCGGTCCATCGGGCGGCCGGAAGCGAGATCGGCGCGGACCGCCTCGATGGCGGCCAACTGGTCCGGCGTCTCGCTATAGGGAAAGCCTGCCGCGAACCGCTCATAATCGGCGACGGGGGGATCGAGCACGGGCGCATGGCGTTCGGCGCGCTCGGCGGCCATATCGGTCAGCTGGCGGGCGGTCGTCGCGATCGCTTCGTCGATGCCACGCCGCCGTTCGTGCCAGCTCTTGCCGTCGAGCGTATCGAGGCGGACCGCGTCATCCTCGCCGCCATAGCGCCACAACCGATCGGCCTCCACCACGGGGACCAGCCGGGTCGTGCCGCGTGCATATTCCAGCTTGATCGCGTCACCCGATACGCCGTCCTGCCCGTCGATCGCCTCCAGTCCGACGACGGTGGCGATGCCGTGATCTTCGTGAATGACGGTGTCGCCGACGCGGATTTCGGCGGTCTGCATCAGCGACAGGTCGACATGCGGGGCGACCCCGTCCTCCCGTTCGGCCCGGCTGCCGAGCAGGTCGGCGGCGCTGACCGCGAGGATGCCGTCACGCACGAAGCCGCGTTGGGCAGGCGCAACGAGCGTCAGGAGGGATCCGGCCTCGGCCTTGACCACGTCACGCCAGTTTTCCGCACGCCTGGCCGTCTGGCGCAGGACATTGTCGACCCGCTTGCCCAGGAAGCGCAGGTCGCGTTCGCTGCCGATCAGGACGATGCGTGTGCCCTCCTTCTTCGCCGTGCGGGCGGCGGCGGCGAAGTCACGCAGGGGCGAGCGGCTTTCGACGAAGCGCGGCGGTGGTTCGGCGATGCGGGCGATGCGAGCGGTTTGACGCTGGTCGAGCGCCTTCTTCCAGTGACGCTCGTCGACCATGTCGCGCGCGGCGCGCTTCGATCCGCGCTTGGCGACATCGGCGCTCAGCAGCAACAGGCGACGGCGACGCTCATCGGCGGCGGGCTCGATGATGACGCGGGCTTGCGGCAGGTGGTCGAGCAGGCTGGTGTGCGTCTGGCCAAGCGGCGGTTCGGCCACCCGGCCCAGTTCGCGGCGGTCGATCTCGCCCGTGCTGCGCTGGTCGGCGGGGTCGTAGGACCGGATCGCGATGATCCGGCCTTCCGCGACCTCGATGCGCAAAGGCTGTTCGGAGTCGGCGGGAAACACGTCCAGCACATGGCCGCGCAATGCGACTTCGCCGGGCTCGTCGGCCCGTTCGTCGGCGATATAGCCCAGGTCGAGCAGCGTCGCGTGGAGCTGCGCCAGATCGCACGGGTCGTCGATCGCGACACAGGGCGGCTCGGCGGCGAAGGTCTCGGGCGGCGGCAGCGCGCGGGCCAGTGCTTCGCCCGAGGTGACCAGCGCGATACGGCCCCGGTCCTTCGCGGCCAACGCCGCCTGCGCACGATGCAGCGCCGACACGCGCTGCCCGACATTGGCGGGCGAGGCGGGGGCGTCGTCGCCCGGCAGGGCATCGGAACCGGGGCAGAACAACAGGGTCGCGTCGGGCGCCATCGCCTCCAGCATCCGCGTCACGCCCAGCGCGCGGGTCTCGTCGGTGACGGCGAGGATGATGTCCGACCGGTCAAGGAGTTCCGCCGCGCCCGCCGCCAGTTCGGCGATGCCCGGCAGCGGTACGGGGCCGTCTCCGGCGGGCGGCATGGTGGCGATCTCGGCTTCGGACAACATGCGCAACGACCGGCACTCCAGCAAACATGGCGGGGCTTTTCGAACGGGTGGGGCGGTCGGCCGTTCCGCCGGAGATCAAAGACTTATCGCCGCCAAGTGACGGAACCCTATCGGACCTCGGCACTTCAAGGCCGGGACGGTTGATCCGTATCGATGATCGACATCAGCATGCGCCGCCGGCCGCAATGTCCAAGGAGAATGACGATGGATCTGGGTATCAAGGGGCGCATCGCGCTCATCAGCGGCGCGGACTCCGGTATGGGCAAGGAAACCGCGCGCCTGTTGCTGGAAGCGGGTGTGCGCGTCGCGCTGACCGACAAGCCGGACGGGACGCTGGACGAGGCGGTCGAGGAGCTGTCCCCCCTGGGTGAGGTGATCGCGGTCACCGGCGACGTGACCCAGGTCGATCAGGTCCGCGCGATCTGGGCCGAGGTGCGCGAGCGGCTGGGCGATCCCGACATCTATGTGAACGCAGCGGGCGTCACCGGCGCGACCGGCGACTTCCTGGAGATCGACGACAAGGGCTGGCAAGAGACGATCGATATCGACCTGATGGGCGCGGTGCGCATGTGTCGTGAGGCGATCCCGGCGATGCGAAGCAAAGGCTGGGGACGAATCGTGCTGTTTGCCTCCGAGGATGCGGTGCAGCCCTATGTCGACGAACTGCCCTATTGCGCGGCGAAGGCCGGTATCCTCAGCCTCGCCAAGGGGCTGTCCAAGGCCTATGGCCCCGACAATGTGCTGGTGAACACCGTCTCGCCCGCCTTCATCGCGACGCCGATGACCGACAAGATGATGAAGAAGCGCGCCGAGGAGAAGGGCGTTAGCTTCGACGAGGCGATCGAGACGTTTCTGGACGAGGAGCGCCCTGGCATGGCGCTCAAGCGGCGCGGTCGCCCCGAAGAGGTCGCCGCCGCCGTCGCCTTCCTGGTGTCGGAACGGGCGAGCTTCATCAACGGGGCGGGCATCCGCGTCGACTCCGGTTCGGTCTTCACCATCGCGGGTTGATCCGCCATACCCTCCCCAAAAGCCGGGAGGGATGACCGTGAAGAAAATGACGTGGTGGCTGGCGGGCGTGACGCTGCTGGCCACCGGGGCGTCCGCGCAACAGATGGATACACCGTCGCTTGGTGCGACCAACTATGCCTATGACGGGGCTATGGCGGCCCCGGCCACACGGCCCAGCTTCGGAGACGAGTTCAGCGGGACGATCGACATGCGCCGTTGGCGCTGGGACACGGGCCAGAACAGCACGGGCTGGCCCAATCACGAGCTGCAATATTATGCCGGTCCCGACGGGACCAATGCCCGGATCGAAAAGGGCGCGCTGGTCATCGAAGCGCGGGCCGAGGCGCTGCGTAAGGAAGCCGATTGGGGCGGCCAGCGCTATAGCTCCGCCAAGCTCGCGACGAAGCAGACGCTGGGATACGGCTTTTACGAGGTACGCGCGCAGCTGCCCTGCGGGCGCGGCATGTGGCCCGCCATCTGGCTGCTGCCGATGGATGGATCGCGCTGGCCCGATGGCGGGGAGATCGACATCATGGAGATGGTCGGCTTCGACCCCGAGGTGATCCACGCCACGGTGCATTCCGCCGCCTTCAACCACCGGCTGAAGACACAGCGCGGCGCCGAGGTGCGCGTGGCGGGGGCGTGTACGGGCTATCACCGCTATCAGCTGGAATGGACGCCTGGGACGATCACGATCGGTGTCGACGGGCGCGCCTATATGCGCGTGAAGAACGACCAGCCGGGCGGCGCGGCGGCCTGGCCGTTCACGCGCCCCTATTCGCTGATCCTGAACCTGGCGGTCGGGGGCGACTGGGGCGGGCAGAGGGGCGTGGACGATGCCGCGCTGCCCCAGGCGATGAAGGTGGATTATGTGCGGTATTGGCAGGCAAAATAATCCTCCCCGGCACGGGGAGGGGGACCAGCGAAGCTGGTGGAGGGGGATCGCCGCGAGGACTGTCTAATGAGGAAG
>NZ_BBPI01000005.1 GCF_000787715.1 Sphingomonas parapaucimobilis NBRC 15100 | reverse complement strand
CCACAAAGGTCGACCTGCGCGGCACGCCCCCTCCGTCAGCGCTTACGCGCTGCCACCTCCCCGTAACGGGGAGGATCTATGGACATGCACATGGCATTCCTGAAGACTTTCCACCTCTGGCCGTTCCTCGACACGCTGGTCAGCTATCTGACCGCCTTCGTCCTCGGCACCGTGATTGGCGCGGAGCGGCAATATCGCCAGCGCACGGCGGGACTGCGCACCAACGCCCTGGTCGCGATCGGCGCGGCGGCGTTCGTCGATCTCGGTCAGCGGCTGGGCGGCGATGTCGAGTCGATCCGCATCATCGCCTATGTCGTCTCCGGCATCGGCTTCCTGGGCGCGGGCGTCATCATGAAGGAGGGGATGAACGTCCGCGGGCTGAACACCGCGGCGACCCTCTGGTGCTC
This sequence comes from Sphingomonas parapaucimobilis NBRC 15100, assembly GCF_000787715.1. GTDB lineage: Bacteria > Pseudomonadota > Alphaproteobacteria > Sphingomonadales > Sphingomonadaceae > Sphingomonas > Sphingomonas parapaucimobilis. The sequence continues at coordinate 123,842 of NZ_BBPI01000005.1, read as the reverse complement.
GGCGGCGGTCGGTTCGATCGCGGGCAGCGACATGGTGGCCGAGGCGGTACTGCTGACCGGCGTGGTGCTGCTCGCCAACACCGCGCTGCGCCCGCTGGTCGACGCGATCAACCGTATCCCGGTCGAGGGACGCCATGTCGAGGCGACCTATTCGGTCAGCCTGACCACCAGCGCCGCGCAGGCCGGGCCGGTCGGCGACATGCTGGTCGAGCATCTGGAGCGTGCCGGACTGCCCGTCGCCGAGCTGGAGACGGAGGAACTGGGCGAGGATCAGGTGACGGTCGCCGCGACCCTGACCAGCACCATCGTCGAGGCGGGGGAGCTGGACCGGATCACCGACCATTTCCAGTCCGTCCACGGCATCGCGCATGCCACCTGGGCCGCCAGCACCCACGACTGAGGTGTGCTCGATCTTTCCAATCCGGGATTTCTCGATCCACGGTTGGGAATAAGCGCGCGGTCCCGGACGTCGATCAGCCGGGACCATCGCACCGCTGCCCCTATGCCGACACTATGCGAAACCGGGGAATCGCTCTCGCATTGCTATGGCCGCCGGGAATAGCCGCTGAACCTCTCGAGGAGGCGGTATGGCGGAACGGACCATGACTTGGCGGCAGGGATTGGCGCTGCGATTGCTGGGCGTCGGGCTTTGCGTCCTTACCTGGCGAATGATCGTGTATCTGATGGCCATGGCGGGGCATGGTGGCCGTGCCGGGCTGGCGGGCTATGCGCTGGCGACCGCCGGCTTTCTCTTCGCCAGCCTGGGGAGCGCGCTGGCGATCATGGGCGAGCATCTGTTCGACGAGGTGCAGGTCAGCGCCCGCTGGCGGCGGATATGACCGACACTATGCGGGCGCTATGCGATAGCGGGAAATCAGTCTCGAAACCCTATGGGGCGAGGCGTAGCTGATCCGGGCGGGCGATCGAACGCCCGATCGGCAGAGGTTTCCAGTATCCATGTGTACCGATTTCCCTATCGAACCCGACCGCGAGGCGCGGCTGATCTATGTCGGCCAGGACCATGCGGGTCACTGGCTGGTCCAGGATAGCGCAGGCCAGCTGGAGGGGCGCTTCATCTCGCGTGGCGCGGCCATGCGCTATGCGGTCGAGGAAGCCGAAATCTACCATGCCAGCGTCGCGGTCGCGCAAGCCGCGCTGACCCCGCTGGTGTCGTTCGACCCGGTGGCGGCCGACGCCCCCATGCTGTCGCGTGCGGCGTAAGGGAGGGGGTGACCATGCAGATCGACAGCAAATATCGGCACGACCCACGCTGGCCCGCTATCGAGGCGGCGCTGGGTTCCCTGCGCGAGCGGCATCGCTGCGCAGTTCGGATCGTAGACGCCGATTGCGGCGCGGGCGGCTTCCTGATCGCGGTCGCCGAACAGGCGCGGACGATGGGCTTCACCGCGATCGAAGGACGCGGCCTTGGTGGCTCGCCCGCGATGGTCGGACGCGCGCGGGCGGCGGCGAAGCGTCATCGCCACGCCGCGATGGGGCTGGTGTTCGAAGCCGGCGATGCGGCCGACGCGCTGGCCGAGGAACGTGACTTTCCCGCGGACATCCTGGTCTGTCATCGGTGCGGCACGCAGATGCGCGCCGCTGCGGCCTGTGTGATCGGCGATCCGGTAGGGGAGATGGCGGCATGAGCGGGCGGGACATGGCATGGCGGTCGCTGGGCGGTCTGATGACGCTGGGTGCGGTCGCGGCGACGTTGAGCGGACCATCGGAATCGCTGCTGGCGCTGTTCTGGTTCTTCGTGGCGCTGGGCGGCGTGGTACTGATGCTGAACGGAAAGCATATGATCCAGGCGCTCCGGGCCGAGCGACGCGGGCATTATTACACCGCCGAGGCCATTCATGCCGCGCGTATCCGTCGGGGGCGGCGGTCATGAGCCGGGATACGGGCTTTGTGCTGCGGGGCGGCGCGCTCCATGCCGAGGGCGTAGCGCTCGGCCGGATCGCGCAGGCGGTGGGCACGCCGACCTATGTCTATTCGACGGGAGCCTTGCGCGCCGCCGCCCGGCGGTTCCGCGAAGCGCTGGCTCCCATCCCGCGCAAGTCGCTCGCCTTTGCCGTTAAGGCCAATCCGTCGCTGGCCGTGCTGTCGGTCCTGCGCGGCGAGGGGTTCGGCGCCGATATCGTATCGGGCGGCGAACTGACCGCCGCGCTGGCGGCGGGCATGGCGGCGGAGGATATCGTCTATTCGGGCGTGGGCAAGACCCCGGAGGAACTCGCCCAGGCGCTGCGTGCCGGGGTCGGGCACGTCAATCTGGAGGGCGAGCGCGAAGGAGACGCGCTGGCGGCGACCGCCGTTCGGATGGGCGTCGAGGCAACCGCGATGCTGCGGATCAATCCCGATGTCGATGCGGGGACCCATGCCAAGATCACGACGGGCACCAGCGACAGCAAGTTCGGCGTCGCCTTCGCGGATGCGATCGGCATCTTCGACCGACTGGCCAGGCGTCCCGGCCTGACGCTGCACGGCGTGGCGGTCCATATCGGCAGCCAGATCATGGACCTGAAGCCGCTGGAGACGGCCTATCGCCGGATCGGCGAGCTGGTCGCGGCGCTGCGGGCGCGGGGGCATGTCATCACCCATGTCGATCTGGGCGGTGGCCTGGGCGTCGATTATCATGACGGTCCGGACGGCGACGTCGCCGCTTATGGGGAGATGGTCGCGCGGGTCACGCATGATTGGGACGTGACCCTGATGTTCGAGCCGGGGCGCTATATCGCGGCCCATGCCGGGGTGCTGCTGACCCGCGTGCTCTGGGTCAAGCCGGGTGAGGAATGCCCGTTCGTCGTCATCGATGCGGGCATGAACGATCTGGCCCGGCCCGCGCTCTACGACGCGTGGCATGAATTCGCGGCGGTCGCCCCGAACGGCGCGACGATGCGCGCGCATGTCGTCGGCCCCGTCTGCGAGAGCAGCGACCGCTTCGCCAAGGGCCGGTTGATCGACCGGGTGAGGGAAGGCGACCTGGCCGTCCTGCGCGACGCCGGAGCCTATGGCGCCTCCATGGCCTCCTGCTACAACAGCCGGGCACTGGCGGCCGAGGTCATGGTCGAGGGCGATCGCTTTGCCGTCATCGCGCCGAGGATCGATGCGGCGGCCATCCGTCCTCAGAGCATGCCCGACTGGCTGGAAGCCCGTAGGCTTGGCCATGCGGCCTGAGGGGCGACCCGAGGGGCGGCCGGGGGTGCGTTAAACTCCCGCTTGTCCCGGCGAAACGCGCACTTTTCGCAAAGTTGGTGGACGTGTCCGCGCAATGACGCTACCGGCTCACGCTTCCGAGTGGAGGATATAATGGGTTATCGCGTGGTGGTCGCCGGGGCGACGGGCAATGTCGGCCGGGAAATGATCAACATTCTGGCGGAGCGGGAATTCCCGATCGACGAGCTGGCGGTCGTCGCCTCGTCGCGCAGCCAGGGCGACCAGATCGAATATGGTGAGACGGGCAAGATGCTCACCATCAAGAATATCGAGCATTTCGATCCGACCGGCTGGGACATGGCGTTGTTCGCCATCGGATCGGACGCGACCAAGGTATACGCGCCCAAATTCGCGGCCGCCGGTTGCGTCGTGATCGACAATTCGTCGCTCTATCGCATGGACCCGGACGTTCCGCTGATCGTGCCGGAGGTGAACCCGGACGCGATCGACGGCTACAAGGCGAAGAACATCATCGCCAACCCCAATTGCTCGACCGCGCAGATGGTCGTTGCGCTGAAGCCCCTGCATGACAAGGCGACGATCAAGCGTGTCGTCGTCGCGACCTATCAGTCGGTGTCGGGCGCGGGCAAGGCGGGCATGGACGAGCTGTTCGAACAGAGCCGCAATATCTTCGTCGGCGACCCCGCCGAGCCAAAGAAGTTCACCAAGCAGATCGCCTTCAACGTGATCCCGCACATCGACAGCTTCCTGGACGACGGTTCGACCAAGGAAGAGTGGAAGATGGTCGCCGAGACCAAGAAGATCCTCGATCCCAAGATCAAGGTGACGGCGACCTGTGTGCGCGTGCCGGTGTTCGTCGGCCATTCCGAGGCGCTGAATATCGAGTTCGAGAACGAGATCTCGGCCCAGGAAGCCCAGGATATCCTGCGCGAGGCCCCCGGCGTCATGCTGATCGACAAGCGTGAGGACGGTGGATACGTCACCCCGGTCGAGTGCGTCGGCGACTATGCGACCTTCATCAGCCGCGTGCGTGAGGACTCGACGGTCGATAACGGCCTGTCGCTGTGGTGCGTGTCGGACAATCTGCGGAAAGGTGCGGCGCTGAACGCCGTGCAGATCGCCGAGCTGCTCGGCCGTCGCCACCTGAAGAAGGGCGACTGAGCCCATCTAATTCCTCCCCTGCAAGGGGAGGAGGACCAGCGAAGCTGGTGGAGGGGTGTCCCGCTATCGAGAGGGCGACACCCCTCCGTCAGGCCTGACGGCCTGCCACCTCCCCTGCAAGGGGAGGAAAAGGGGTTACCGCCCCATATACAATCCCGGACGGTGCCAGGCGAACAGGATCAGGCTGATCGCGGCCGCGCTGATCGCCGACCAGATCATCTGCACCCCCGAGACCACCGGGATCGCCATCGCCAGGATGAAAACGTCGAGCGCGACCTGGGTCAGCCCCATGTTCCACCCGCGCTTGCGATAGAGCCAGATGGTAATGACCCCGGTTCCGCCGACCCCGGCCTGATGCCGGGCGAGCGACAATATGCCCATGCCGATCACCGTGCCGCCGACCAGCGCGGCAAAGGCCGGATGTACCCCGTCGACATGGACCGACACCCGCGTGATCGCCGAGGCGACGCCGATGCCGAGATTGACCAGCACCGTCTTCACCGCGAACCGCGCGCCCATCACCTTGTGGGCGAACAGGAAGAAGGGGATGTTGACCAGCGTGAACAGCACGCCCGCCGGCAGCGGCAGCAGATAGGACAGCAGCAGCGCGACGCCCGCGATCCCGCCCGTCACCAGTCCCGCCGCCTTCAGGAACATCAGCCCGACGACGAGCAGCGTCACGCCGATGAAGATCGCATAGGCGTCTTCGAGCAGGCTGTGCGGACGCCCGATCGGGCTGGGCGGCAGGGTTTCGGCAGAAGAGGCGGTCGCTGCGGTCATCGAGGGTCCGGATCAAGGGTCCGGCATCCGCTCCCGATTGGCCTGCTTCTTGGCGGCAGAGAGCCGTCCCATATCGCAATCGCGGCGAAACGCCAATTGCCTGGCTCAGCCCAGGATCAGCCAGCCCAGCGCGATCATCACCACCAGTGCATAGAAGCCGCCCTTGGTCCGCAGCAGATAGCTGGCCCCCAATACCCCCGTCGCGGCAAGCGCGCAGGCGGCCACCCGGTCGGCGGCGATCCATTCCAGGATGACGAACGCGCCGACCATGTTCGCCGCCGCGTTGACCGCGATCCATAAATAGGATGGGAAAGCCCCGATCGACCCGATCAGCGGGATCTTGATCGTCGCAAAGCCGCGCATCGTGCCGGGAAACAGATCCGCCGCCAGGTGAAAGCCCACGCCGAACCCCAGCCCCGCTGCGACCGGCCATGTCCGCAGGTCGAGCGTCGCGACATAGAAGGGCAGGACACTGTGTACCAGCGCGCTGCGATGCTGGAGCTGGAGCGGGGTATCGAGATCGGGCAGCCGCGTCCCCGCCGCCGTCGCTGTCGCTACGCATGCGATCAGCATCCACGGGCCTCCTCCACCGGCGAACGCCAAGATCACCGCGAGAAGAAGGAATAGGGATGCTGCCATGGGCGGCGGCTAACGGCTTGTACCCCTTTTGTCCATGAGTGCGACTCGCTGCGAATCATAAAAAAGCGCGGATTCCCGCCATTTTGTGACGGGCCGCTTGGAATGGGACTCAAGCCGCTGGCTTGGCCCGCACGGACAGGGTCAAGGTACAATTTTTTGAGGGTGGTCGGCAGGCCCGGCTCCGGCATAGTCGGCGCCATGACCATGCAGGCCAAAGCGGGTATCGGCGCGCTGACCGACCGGGAAAAGCAGACGCTGCGGCTGATCGTCCGGGGGCATGACGCCAAGTCGATCGCGCGCGAGCTGAACCTGTCGGTCCACACCATCAACGAACGCCTGCGCGACGCCCGCCGCAAGCTGGCCGTGTCGAGCAGCCGTGAGGCGGCGCGGATGCTGCTGGAGGTCGAGGGCGACACATCGCTGCCCACCCCCGAATATGTGGGGGACATGAGGATCGGGGAAGATTCTGTGGCCTCGGTGGCCGATGACGAACCGGTGCCGATCGTCGGTGCGAGGGCCGGCAGCCGCCGTGCCCGGATCATCATCGGAGCGACGCTCATGACCCTTGCCTTCAGCCTGCTGGCCCTTGGCGGCCTGACCCACATGGCCTCCGCGCCGCCCCAGGCGGCCCCAACTTCGAACGCTGCGACCGATCCGGCGGCGGTCGAGGTGGCGCAGCGTTTCGTACAAATGATCGACCAGGGCCGCTGGGCCGACAGCTATCGCCTGACCACAGCCAGCTTCCGCACGCTCAATACCGAACAGGTCTGGGCAACTACGTCGGAGAAGGCACGGGCACCCTTGGGGAAAATGGCGTCGCGAACCTTCCTGAGCCAGGACGACATCCCCGCGCCGCCCGCCGGTTATCGGATGGTGCGGTTCAACACGCGGTTCGGGACGTCGGCGGCGATCGTCGAGACGGTGACGTTGGAGCGGGAGAATGGCGAGTGGCGGGTCGCCGGGATTTATGTCGGCTGACGTTCCATCGACCGTTCAGCCTGAGCGAAGTCGAAGGCCACGCGATGATCGCGTAAGAAAAAGTCGATACATGCACTTCGACTTCGCTCAGTGCGAGCGGTCATCTGGATGACCACGTGCACATTTCGGCCGACCGGATTAGTAGGTCCTCGTACAGCTTCATCGCCGGAGACCGAACCCTTGGCCGACACCGCCCCCGAAACCCGCTTCTTCGACAGCTTCGACGGCACCTCGATCGCCTGGCGTGAAATGGGGGAGGGGCGGCCCGTGGTGTTGATCCATGGCTATTTCTCCGACGCCTATACCAACTGGATCCGCTACGGCCATGCCGCCGCCATTGCCGCCAGGGGCTTCCGGGTGATCATGCCCGACCTGCGTGCGCATGGCGAAAGCGGGAAGCCGCACGACCCCGCCGCCTATCCCAAGGACGCGCTGACCCGCGACGGCCATGCGCTGGTCGAGCATCTGGGGCTGACCGATTATGATCTGGGCGGCTATTCGCTGGGCGCCCGGACGGTCAGCCGGATGCTGGCGACCGGCGCGGAGCCGGGCAAGGCGATCTTTGCGGGCATGGGGCTGGAGGGGCTGCTCCATACCGACCGCCGGGTCGCGCACTTCACCAATATCCTGACCCGGCTGGGTGAGCATCGGCGCGGCACCCCCGAATGGATGGCCGAGGCGTTCCTGAAGACCACCGGTGGCGATCCGGTGGCGCTGCTTCATATCCTCCAGACCTTTGCCGACACGCCGCTCCCGGTGATCGAGGGCTTCGACCTGCCGACCCTGGTCGTGGCGGGCGTCGACGATTTCGACAACGGCGCAGCGGTCGAGCTGGCCGAGGCCTTGCCGCGCGGGCGCTATGTCGAGATTCCGGGCAACCACATGGCCTCGGTGACAAAGCCCGAGCTGGGCGCGGCGATCGCGCAGTTCCTCACCGCTTGACGGCGGCGGCCAAAGCCGCGCAACTGCGCGCCATCCGTCCCGTTTCGAGGGCGTTTCAGAATGTTAGGGGATAGCATGATCCGTTCCGCCGTTTCCGGCACCGTACTCGCCTTCCTGTTGGCCAGTGCCGCACAGGCCCAAACTTCCGCGCCAGCGACCCAGCCACCCGCGACCGTCGCGGGGGCGGATGCCTTTGTCGCCGAGGCCGAAAAGACGCTGGCCGAAAAGTCGGTCGGTGCGCAGCAGGTCGCCTGGGTCAACGCGACCTATATCACCGACGACACCGATGCGCTCGCCGCCGCGTCGGGCGCGGAAATGACGGATCTCGCCGTCCGCTACGGCCTGGGCGCGGCACGCTATCAGGCGCTGCCGGGCCTGTCCTATGACACCAAGCGCAAGCTGGACCTGCTGCGCGGCGGGATCACCTTGCCCGCGCCGACCACGCCGGGGGCCTCGGCGCAGCTGTCGATGCTGACGACGCGCATGTCCTCATCCTATGGCAAGGGCAAGGGGCTGCTGAACGGCCAGCCGATCAACGGATCGGACATCGAGGCCGCGATGGGCAGCGAGCGCGATCCCGCGAAGCTGAAGGAGATGTGGGTCAGCTGGCACGACAATGTCGGCGCGCCGATGCGGGCCGATTATGCCCAGATGACCGCGCTGGCGAACCAGGGCGCCAAGGAACTGGGCTATGCCGATGCCGGGTCGCTGTGGCGTTCGGGCTATGACATGTCGCCGGAGCAGTTCGCACAGGTGACCGACAGGATCTGGGGTGAACTGGAGCCGCTCTACAAGGCGCTGCACACCTATGTCCGCTGGAAGCTGAACGAGAAATATGGCGATGCGGTGCAGGCCAGGACCGGCCCGATCCGCGCCGACCTGCTCGGCAATATGTGGGCGCAGGAATGGGGCAATATCTACGACCTCGTCGCGCCCAAGGGGGCAGGCGATGTCGGATACGACACCGGCGATCTGCTGAAGGCCAAGGGGTATGACCCGATCAGGATGGTGAAGGCGGGCGAGGGCTTCTATTCCTCGCTGGGCTTCGCGCCCCTGCCGCAGACCTTCTGGCAGCGCTCGCAGATCGTGAAGCCCGCCGACCGCGAAGTGATCTGCCACGCCTCGGCCTGGGATATCGACAATAAGGACGATATCCGCATCAAGATGTGTACGAAGGTCAATGCCGACGACTTCGTGACCATCCACCACGAGCTGGGGCACAATTATTACCAGCGCGCGTACAAGGACCAGCCGTTCCTTTACAAGAACGGCGCCAATGACGGTTTCCATGAGGCGATCGGCGACACCGTCGCCCTGTCGATCACGCCCGACTATCTGGTGAAGATCGGGCTGCTCGATCCGGCCAAGGTGCCGAGTGCGGACAAGGATATCGGCCTGTTGCTGCGCCAGGCGATGGACAAGGTGGCGTTCCTGCCCTTCGGCCTGCTGATCGACAAGTGGCGCTGGGGCGTGTTCTCGGGCCAGATCCCGGCCAGCCAGTATCAGGCGGGCTGGGACGCGCTGCGCCTGAAATATCAGGGCGTGGTGCCGCCGGTCGCGCGCGACGAGACGAAGTTCGATCCGGGCGCCAAGTACCACATCCCGGCGGGCGTGCCCTATGCGCGCTACTTCCTGGCGCGGGTGCTGCAGTTCCAGTTCTACAAGGCGGCGTGCCAGCAGGCCGGATGGAAGGGGCCGCTTCATCGCTGTTCCTTCTATGGCAACAAGGAGGTCGGCAAGAAGCTGAACGCGATGCTGGCGATGGGCCAGTCCAAGCCGTGGCCGGATGCGCTTCAGGTGTTCACCGGCAGCCGCGAGATGTCGGGCAAGGCGCTGGTGGAGTATTTCGCGCCGTTGAAGACCTGGCTGGATCAGCAGAACAAGGGCAAGCCGCAGGGTTGGTGATGGTTTTCCGCACCGGTGTTGGTCTGCCCCTCCACCACGCGCTGACGCGCGCGGTCCCCGTCCCCATCAGAGATGGGGAGGAATGGGGCGGGCCTTCGTAAATCCTCCCCAAGCTTGCTTGGGGAGGGGGACCGCCGCGCAGCGGTGGTGGAGGGGCAGGGGTCGCCAGCGGTGACACCCCTCCGTCAGCCCTTCGGGCCGCCACCTCTCCTTACAGGGGAGGAATTCGGGACTTTCTCCCGCCGGACCAAAATCCCAACCGCCGTTCAGGCTGAACGAAGTCGAAGCCCATGCCCGGACATAGGCAAAGGGGACAGGTTTTCCCTTAGCCTTCGACTTCGCTCAGGCTGAACGGAGCCGGGGATCAGTCCCGGTCGTCCTCGTCGCCGTCCCGCTTTGCGCTGCTCCCCTTGAGCGACAGCAGCGCCGCGGCCAGCCCTGCGGCCGCCGCAAGGCTCCCCAGGATCGAGGCCACGCCCCATTTGCCGCCGACCCGGTCCAACCCGTGCTTGCCCAGGGCAGGCGCGGGGGCAGGCTTGATAGCGGCGGGTTTGCGCGGGGGCGCCTTGCGGGGCGCGGTGCGCTTGGTAGAGCGGGGCTTGGGTGGCGCCTTGGCCTTGACGGGGGGCTTGGGCGCGTCGACACCCTCGACCGGCTCGGCCGGGGGCGTGGTTTCGTCCGTCACTGGCTCGACCTTGACGGCCGGGCGCTTGCGCGGGGCGGGCGCGCCCGCCGCCTTGGGCGTGGCGCGGCGGCGGGGCGGGCGTGGCTTTTTCGGCTCGCTGGTGTCGACCATGACGAAATCCCCCATTCAAACAAAGCAGCTTCGGTTCGTCACCGTAACGCTTGCGCCCGCCCCCGGTTGCTTGTCAGCGGAAGGGCGGCTCGTTGAACGCGCGCAGCTTGCGGCTATGTAGCTTGTTGCCCTCGCGGCGAAGCTGTTCGCAAGTCTCGATGCCGATCCGCATATGCTCGCTGATGGCGCGCTCATAGAAGCGGTTGGCTTGGCCCGGCAGCTTGAGTTCGCCGTGCAGTGGCTTGTCCGACACGCAGAGCAGCGTCCCGTACGGCACGCGGAAGCGATAACCCTGCGCCGCGATCGTCGCCGACTCCATGTCGATGCCGACCGCGCGGCTGAGCGAGAAACGCAGCGCCGACTTGGAGTAGCGCAGTTCCCAGTTGCGGTCGTCGGTGGTGACGATGGTGCCGGTGCGCAGGCGGCGCTTCAGTTCGTCGCCCGACTGGCCCGAGACGATCTCGGCCGCCTTGGCGAGCGCGACCTGGACCTCGGCAATGGCGGGCACCGGAATTTCCGGAGGCAGCACGTCGTCGAGCACATGATCGTCGCGTAGATAGGCATGCGCCAGCACATAGTCGCCGATCCGCTGGCTGGGGCGAAGCCCGCCGCAATGGCCGATCATCAGCCATGCCTCGGGCCGCATCACCGCCAGATGGTCGCAGATCGTCTTCGCGTTGGACGGGCCGACGCCGATATTGACGAGCGTGATGCCGGTGCCGTCCTTGGCGACCAGGTGATAGGCGGGCATCTGGTGCCGCCGCCATGCGCTGTCGGTGACGATCTTGTCGACATCCTCGGGCCGCTCGATCACGACGCCGCCCGCGCCGGACAGCGCGGTGAAGCGCGAACCTTCGCCCAACTGCGATGCGCCCCAGCGAACGAATTCATCGACATAGCGGTGATAGTTGGTGAACAGCACGAAGCGCTGGCAATGCTCGGGCGGCGTGCCGGTATAATGCCGCAGCCGGGCGAGCGAGAAGTCGGTCCGCAGCCCGTCGAACAGCGCCAGCGGCCGGTTCCCATCGGCGGTCATCCACAGGCCGTCGGCGATCTCGTCGCCGATATGCGCCAGTTCGGTTGCGGGGAAGAATCGCGCCAGTTCGGCCGCTGATACCGTGTCCAGGCTCAGCGCGTGGCCGGGATCGAGGACATAGGGGAAGGGGATTTCCTGCCGCCCCGGCACCGCCTCGACCGAGACGTCGTAATCCTCGATCAGCAGGGTCAGCTGTTCGACCAGATAGTCCTTGAACAGGGCGGGCTTGGTGACGCTAATCCGGTAATCGCCGGGCGATACCAGACGGCCGAACGAACGCATCGGGGCGGGACGTCCACCCTCGCCGCGATAGGTTAGGCGGATTTCGGGATAGGCGAAACAGCCATGCGCCCGGTCCTCGATCGTGGGGGCGGTGCCGTCGCGCAGGTAAAGGGTCAGCGCCTCCTTCAGGCGCGTGACGGAGGCGGTGTAAAGGCGGTCGAGTTCCTCGACGATCATGGCAGCTTGAGTCATCGTCCAGAGCTAAGCCCTGTTTTTGATGCTGGCAAGCGGGCGCGGACGACGTTCGATCGCCCGCGCCCTGGTCAGGGGCTCAGGCCCCCAGCGCCGAGTTCTCATCGTCACCGGGCGCGCGCAGCTTCGATGCGCCGAACGCCGCGCCGGCCACCGCCGCCGCCACGCCCGCCGCGATACCGGCGGCGGCATAGGGGTGCTCCTTCACCTTGTCGCCGGCTGCCTTGGCGGCGCCCTGCGCCTTTTCGGTGAAGCTCTTTGCCTGTGCCTGCTTTTCGGGTGGGACATAGGTGGTCATGGCAAGGCTCCTCTTGTTTATGCCGATCCTTCGATGGGCAAAAAACGCCGGAGCCTCCAGCACTGTTCCACCACCGATCCGACCGGCCGTGCGACCGACCGGATCAGCGGCACGGATCAGAGGACCGAGAGGAGATGCTCGGCCGAGCTGACCTTGAACTCGCCCGGGGCCTCGACGAACAGCTGCTCGACCACGCCGTCATTGACGAGCATCGTATAGCGCTGGCTGCGCGTGCCCATGCCGAATTTCGAGCCGTCCAGTGTCAGGCCGACCGCCTTGGCCAGATCGGCATTGCCATCGGCCAGCATGGTGATCTCGCCCGCGTTGTTCGTCTGGCGCCAGGCCTTCATGACGAACACGTCGTTGACCGAGGTGCAGGCGATCTCGTTCACGCCCTTGGCCTTCACGGCATCCGCCTGGGCGATGAAGCCGGGCAGGTGCTGCGCCGAGCAGGTAGGGGTGAAGGCGCCGGGCACCGCGAACAGCGCGACGCGCTTGCCCGCAAAATAATCGGCGGTGTTGACCTGTTCGGGGCCTTCGGGCGTCACCTTGACCAGCGTGATGCTGGGCAGGCGGTCTCCGACCTTGATCGTCATCGTGCGGATCCTTCGCGGAAGCTTTGCCACGGCATCATGCCGGGCCACGCGGCGTTCATGGGGCAGGGACCCTATGGATTTCAAGCATGGCGAGGCGGCGCGGCCATGCCTATAATCGATGGCGTGCATCAACTGACCTATCTTTCCGGCCAATTCCTGCTGGCCCTGCCCGGCATGGGGGATCCCCGTTTCGAACATGCCATCATCGCGATGTGCGCGCATGACGAGGGCGGCGCGCTCGGCATCGGGCTGGGTGCGACGATCGACGGCATCGGTTTTCACACGCTGCTCGACCAGTTCGAGATCGCGCATGGCGATGTCCCCGACGTGCCGGTCCATTATGGCGGGCCGGTCGAGCCGCGGCGCGGCTTCGTGCTGCACAGCCACGACTGGCAGGGACAGGATAGTGTCGATGTCGGCGGCCGCTGGGTCCTGTCGAGCACGGTCGACGTGCTGCGCGCCATCGCGGAGGGTAACGGACCGGCGCGGTGGATCGTCGCGCTGGGCTATGCCGGATGGGACGCAGGCCAGCTGGAGCAGGAACTGCGCGAGCCGGGAACCTGGTTCAATGTCGGGGGCGAGCCGGAAATCCTGTTCGACGTGGCCGCCGAGGATCGCTGGCAGGCGGCTTACGGCGCGGCCGGTGTCGATCCGCGCCAGCTGGTGACGGGCGGCGGTACGGCCTGACCAACTTGCATTCCTCCCCTGCCAGGGGAGGAATATGCGGGATCGAGTGACTCACGCTCAACGATATAAAGATATCTTTATATTTGATCCCCATGACGATCGCCGCTAAGGCGTCGGCCGTGCCGATCGGCGTATCCCACGTCTTGGTCGGCCCCATTTTGCACGGAGTTTCGTCGTGTCCACGACTGCTGCCACCAAGAACGATTACGTCATCAAGGATATCAGCCTCGCTGATTTCGGCCGCGCCGAGATCAAGATCGCCGAGACCGAGATGCCCGGCCTGATGGCCCTGCGCGAGGAATTCGGCGCTGCTCAGCCGCTGAAGGGCGCGCGCATCACCGGCTCGCTGCACATGACGATCCAGACCGCCGTGCTGATCGAAACGCTGACCGCGCTCGGCGCCGATGTGCGCTGGGCGACCTGCAACATCTATTCGACCCAGGACCACGCCGCCGCCGCCATCGCCGCGGCCGGCATCCCCGTCTTCGCCGTGAAGGGCGAGACGCTGGCCGAATATTGGGACTATGTCGGCGACATCTTCAACTGGGGTGCGGGCACCACCGGTCAGACCGCCAACATCATCCTCGACGACGGCGGCGACGCGACCATGTTCGCGCTGTGGGGCGCGAAGCTGGAAGCCGGCGCGACCTTCGCCGAGCCCGAGAATGAAGAGGAAGTCGAGTTCCAGCGTTCGGTGAAGGCGTTCATCGCCAAGTATCCGGGCTATCTGACCGAGACCGTCAAGAACCTGAAGGGCGTGTCGGAAGAGACGACCACCGGCGTCCACCGCCTGTACGAGATCGCGAAGAAGGGCGAGCTGCCTTTCCCCGCCATCAACGTCAACGACTCGGTCACCAAGTCGAAGTTCGACAACCTTTACGGCTGCAAGGAATCGCTGGTCGACGCGATCCGTCGCGCCACCGACGTCATGCTGGCGGGCAAGGTTGCCGCGGTCGCCGGTTTCGGTGACGTGGGCAAGGGCTCGGCCCAGTCGCTCCGCAATGGCGGTGCGCGTGTGCTCGTGACCGAAATCGACCCGATCTGCGCGCTGCAGGCGGCGATGGAGGGCTTCGAGGTCGTGACGATGGACGAGGCCGTGAAGCGCGCCGACATCTTCGTCACCGCGACCGGCAACGCCGACGTCATCACCGCCGATCACATGAAGGCGATGAAGCCCATGTCGATCGTCTGCAACATCGGCCACTTCGATAGCGAAATCCAGATCGCGGCGCTGTCGAACTACAAGTGGACCGAAGTGAAGCCCGGCACCGACCTGGTCGAGTTCCCGGACGGCAAGCAGATCATCGTGCTGGCCAAGGGCCGCCTGGTGAACCTGGGCTGCGCGACCGGCCACCCGTCTTTCGTCATGTCGGCCTCGTTCACCAACCAGACGCTCGCCCAGATCGAGCTGTGGACCCGGTCCGAGAACTACAAGAACGAAGTCTATGTGCTCCCGAAGCACCTCGACGAGAAGGTCGCCGCGCTCCACCTCGAAAAGCTGGGCGTCCAGCTGTCGAAGCTGTCGGAGAAGCAGGCCGCCTATATCGGCGTGCCGGTCGAAGGTCCGTTCAAGCCGGATCACTATCGTTACTGATCCCGCTTCGGGCCTTGCCTGAACGAGAAGGGCCGTCCGAAAGGGCGGCCCTTTTTCTTTGGCCTTCGTTATGGCGTATCGCCTGCCGATCGGGCTAGAGATGGGTGGATGCAGCGTTTCGGCCCGGCCTTTCTTGGATGATTGCGATCGGTGATACCGAGGCGGTCCTGTTGGGCGCGGGGGCCTGTGCCCTGATCGTGATCGGCATGATCCTGCTCTATCTGGGTGTTCGCGCCCGGGCGGAGGCGTCGTCAGTGCGGCTGGAGCGTGACCGGCTCGACGCGATGCTGCGCGCCGGTCCTGCCCAGGCGATGGTGATCCGCAGCGACGGGCGGATCGAAATGCCCCGGCGGCTGGCCGACTGGCTGGGCCTGGCCGATGTTGCGCGCTTCCTCGAGGAGCTGGCCTATGAGGATGCCGGGCTTACGCCTGAGGACAAGGCGCTGCTCGCCGCCGACCTGAACGCCGCGCAGAAGACCGGGCGCCGGTTCCGCCGGATCGTCCGGCCGCAGGGATCGGTTCGCACCTTGCTGTTCGACGGTGCCCGCGCGCCCGCACATCAGGGGGCGGCCGGAGAAGTCGTCATCTGGGTCTTCGACATGACCGAGACGCAGGACGAGATCGTCCGGCTCGACGGCGAGGCGCGGCGGCTGGGCGATGCGTTCCAGGCGCTGACCGGGCTGATCGAGGCGGCACCCTTGCCCATGTGGTATCGCGGGGCTGATCTGCGCCTCGCCATGGTCAACACCGCCTATGTCGAGGCGGTCGAGGGACGGGACGCCGCCGATGTCGTCGGACGCGGACTGGAACTGGTCGAGGGGTCAGGGCGCGGCGGTCCGCTGGCGGGCGCGGCGGCGGCGCGCGACCGGGGGCGGCCGCATGAGCAGGTGCTGCCCGCAACCATCGACGGCGCGCGCCGGGCCTTGCGCATCTTCGACGTACCGCTGCCGACCGGCGGGATTGCCGGGTTCGCGGTCGATATCGAGGATCTGGAACAGTCCCGCGCGGGTGCCAAGCGTTTTGCCGAGGCACAGCGTGCGATGCTCGACCGGCTGTCGGCGGCGGTCGCGCATTTCGGGCCGGATCGAGGGCTCGTCTTCTGCAACCAGCCCTTCCGCCGCATGTTCGCGATGCGCGCCGAGTGGCTGGCCGACCATCCCGAGTTCGACCGCATCCTGGAGCGGATGCGCGAGGCCAATCGCAGCCCCGAGGTCCGCGACTTCCCCGGCTGGAAGGCGGAGCGGGTCGGCTGGTTCCGCCAGGCGAGCGGCGGGATCGAGGAGCAATGGCATCTGCCCGGTGGCACGCACCTGCGTGTCGTGGCGCAGCCGTTGCCCGATGGCGGCCTGCTGATGATCTTCGAGGACCGGACCGAGGAGGTGCAGCTGGCCTCCGCGCGCGATACGCTGCTGCGCGTACGCACCGCGACCTTCGACAATCTGTTCGAGGCCTTGGGCGTGTTCGCCGCCGATGGCCGGTTGCAGCTGTGGAACAACCGCTTCCGTGCGCTCTGGGGCTTGGAGGAGGATTTCCTGACCAGCCACCCGCGCGTCGATGCCTTTGCCGACCGGGTGGCGGAGCGGCTGGCGACGCCGGGCCGCTCGGCGTTGATCGTCGATCTGGTCCGCTCCGCGACCATCGAGCGGCAGCAGCGCGGCGGGCGTGTCGCCTTTGCCGATGGACGGCATTTCGAGTTCGCGGGCGTGCCGCTGCCCGACGGCAACGCGCTGTTCACCCTGCTCGACATCACCGACAGCAGGCGGGCTGAACAGGCCCTGCGCGACCGCGCCGACGCGCTGGAGGCGTCGGACAAGGTCAAGACCGCCTTCGTCGCCAATATGAGCTACGAGTTGCGCACGCCGCTGACCTCGATCAGCGGTTTTGCCGAGATGCTGCATGGCGGTTTCGCCGGGCCGCTGCCGGAGACGGCGACCAGCTATGTCGAGGCGATCCTCGAATCCACCGAGCGGCTGGGGCTGCTGGTCGACGATGTGCTCGACCTGACGCGTGACCAGGCCGATGGCGGGATCGCGCGCGAGGATGTCGAGCTGGCCCGCGTCGCCCGCGCCGCCGCCGATACGATCCGGCCGATCGCGGGACGGCGCAAGCTGGACTTCGCGGTCGAGGTGCATCGCTCGCTCGGCCGGATCACCGGCGACCGCCGCCGCTTGCAGGAGACGATCGAGCATCTGCTGCGCCATGCCGTCGAACAGACGCCGGAGGGCGGGCGGATCCTGCTCCATGCCGATGGCGATTCGGCGCGGGCGCGGATCGTGGTGTCGGACGACGGGCAGGGCATGGACCGCGAAGCCGTCGCACGGGCCTTTGATCGTTTTGCCGAGCCTGGGATCAAGGCGACCGGCGAGCGCGCGCTGGGCCTGGGCCTGCCGCTCGCCAAGAAATTCGTCGAGGCGCATGGCGGCACGATCACTCTGCTCTCCGAACCCGGTGAGGGCACGCTGGTCACGATCGAACTGCCCCGGCGCGTAGTGGAGAAGGAAAAACCATGACGATCCGGCTGGCCGATGCCGCCGCGACCGAGGAATTCGGGCGGCGGCTGGCGGCGCATATCCGGCCCGGCGACGTGGTGACGCTGACCGGCACGCTGGGGGCGGGCAAGACCAGCCTGGCGCGCGGGTTGCTCGCCGCGCTCGGCCTGCCCGGCGAAGCACCGTCCCCCAGCTTCGCCATCGTCCAGCCCTATGCCCCGCCCGAAACCGTGATCCCGGTCCTGCATGTCGATCTCTACCGCCTCGATGGGCCGGAGCAGATGGAGGAATTGGGACTTGATGAGGCGCTGTGGGACTCCGCGCTGATCGTCGAATGGCCCGACCGGGCGGGTGAGGGGGCGTGGTCGCAGGCGCTGGCCCTGACGCTGGAAATGGCCCCGGACGGCGGACGTATCTTGACAGCGAAGATACCCTCGGGCTGGGAAAACCGATGGCCGATATGACCCCTCCGGCGGATGCCGCCGCCTTTCTGACGACGCTGGGCTGGGAGGGGGCGGTGATCGCCCCGCTCGCCGGAGACGCTTCGTTCCGCCGTTATTTCCGGGTAACGCTGGGGACGCGCCGCGCCGTCCTGATGGACGCGCCGCCGCCGCACGAGGACCCGCGCCCCTTCATGGCGATCGCGCGCTGGCTGCTGGCCAAGGGTTTTGCCGCGCCCGCGATCCTGGGCGCGGACGAGGTGCGCGGTCTGGTCCTGATCGAGGATTTCGGCGACGACCGGATGCGCGAGGCGATCGAGGCCGATCCCGATACGACGGTCCGGCTCTACAGCGATGCGGTCGACCTGCTGGCCGCGCTGCGGACCCACGCGCCGGAGGGGTTGGCCCCCTATGACGCCGCCGTCCTTCACCGCGAGGCGGCACTGCTGCCCGAATGGTACACGCCCGCTGTCGGTCTGGATGTCGATGGCGAGGGCTATCGCGCCGCCTGGGATCAGGTGTTCGCCCATGCGCTGGCGGACCAGCCCGTTACCGTGCTGCGCGACTATCATGTCGAGAATCTGATGCTGGTCGGGCCTGAGCGCACGCTCGGCCTGCTCGACTTCCAGGATGCGCTGGCGGGGCATCCGGCCTATGACCTCGTGTCGCTGCTCCAGGATGCGCGGCGCGATGTCGAGCCGTCGATCGAAGAGGCGATGCTCAAGCGCTATCTGGCCGCGACGGGCGAGGGGGAGGCGTTCCTGAACGCCTATCATGTGCTGGGCGCGCAGCGGAACGCCAAGATTCTGGGGATCTTCACCCGCCTCTGGAAGCGCGACGGCAAGCCGCGTTATGCGGCGCTCTGCCCGCGCGTCTGGGCCTATCTGGAGCGTGACCTGTCGCAGCCGGTGCTGGCGCCGGTCGCGGCCTGGTTCGACGACAATGTGCCGCCCGAGCTGCGCGGCGATCCCAAGGTGCTTTCCCGATGACCCGGCAACTCTCGCTTCGCCCAACCCCCTCGGGCCAAGTGCCGCGCACCGCGATGGTGATGGCGGCGGGGCTGGGCAAGCGGATGCGCCCGCTGACCGCCACGCGTCCCAAGCCGCTGGTGTCGGTGGCGGGCAAGCCGCTGATCGACCATGTCTTCGACCGATTGGTCGCGGCGGGCGTCGAGCGCGCGGTGGTCAATGTCCATTATCTCGCCGACCAGCTGGAAGCGCATCTGAAGGACCGCTTTCCTGGGATCGAACTCATCATCTCGGACGAGCGCGAGCAGTTGCTGGAGACCGGCGGCGGGCTGGTCAAGGCCCGGCCCTTGCTCGGCGACGATCCGATCCTGGTCGTCAACAGCGACAATCTGTGGATCGACGGGCCGGTCGATGCGATCCGCCTGCTTGCCTCGCGCTGGGACGAAGCGACGATGGACGCGCTCCTCCTGATGGTGCCGCTGGCGCGTGCGCACAATCATGACGGGCAGGGCGATTTCTCGCTGGGTGCCGATGGCCGGATCACCGCGCGGCGTCAGCCCGGCCGGGTCGTGCCCTTTTCCTATACCGGGCTTCAGATCCTGCATCCGCGCCTGATCGCCGATGCGCCCGAAGGGCCGTTTTCGACCAACCTGTTCTGGAACCGCGCGATCGAGGCGGGGCGCGCCTTCGGGCAGGTGCATCAGGGGCTGTGGTTCGATGTCGGCACCCCGCGCGCCATCCCGCAGACGGAGCTGATCCTCGCGGATGGCTGAACCGCGCCGCCCGAGGCTGCACACCATTCCGGCGCATCGTGGTTTTGCCGATGCGCTGGTTGCCGGACTGATGCGCCGCAGCGGGGGGGATCCGCTGACGCTGGCGCAGGGCATGATCCTGCTGCCGACCAATCGTGGCGTCCGCGCCGTGACCGAAGCCTTTGTGCGCGCGAGCGGCGGCGGCCTGATCCTGCCGCGCATGGTGGCGCTGGGCGATCCCGAACTGGGTGAGGCGGCAGGCTCCGCGCTGGACCCCGCCGATGCCGAAGCCCCGCCGCCGCCCGCCATCGCGCCGTCGGCGCGCCGGATGATCCTGGCGCGGCTGGTCGAGCAGGAGCGCCAGCGCGCGGGCCAGCCGGTGACCGCGGCCGAAGCCGTGCGGCTGGCGGGCGATCTGGCCCGCACGCTCGACCAGATGCTGGTCGAAGAGGTCGACCCGGCCGAATTGGCCGCGCTCGACCTCGGCCCCGAGCTGACCGAGCATTGGCAGTCGGCGCTGGCGACCTTCTCGGTGGTGCTCGATCGCTGGCCTGCCGTTCTGGAGCGGATGGGCCGGATCGATGCGGCGAGGCGGCGGACCCTGCTGCTCGACCGGACCGCCAAGCGCTGGGCCTTGGCACAACCCGCCGGGTTCGTCTGCGCGGCGGGCGTCACCGATACCGCGCCTGCGGTCGCGCGGCTGCTGCGATGCGTGTCGGAAATGCCGGGCGGCTCGGTGGTGTTCGCCGGGCTGGACCTGACCATGCCCGACGAGGAATGGGATGCGCTGGGGCCGCACAAGCCCGATCCCGAGACGCGCCGCACCCGTCGCGCGATCGAAACCCATCCGCAATATGCGCTGAAGCTGCTGCTCGACCGGATGGGTGTCGGGCGCGGCGAAGTGACGGTGTGGCGCGGCGGCGGGGACTATGATGCCGGACCTGCGCGGGGCCGCGCCATCGCCAATGCCATGGCTCCGGCCGACTTCACCGGCAAATGGACCGATCTGCCCGCGGAGGATCGGCGGCTGTCGGGAGTCTCGACCATCGAACTCGCCACCCCGGCCGAGGAGGCGCAGGCCATCGCGCTGGCGCTGCGCGAGGCGATCGAGGAACCCGGCCGCACCGCCGCGCTCGTCACCCCCGACCGGGCGTTGGCGCGGCGGGTGGCGGCGCATTGCCGGCGTTGGAACATCCTCATCGACGACACCGCCGGGCGGCCCCTGTCGATCCTGTTGCCGGGCACCTTCCTGCTGCAACTGGCAGAGGCCGCCGCGCAAGCTTTCGCGCCGCTGCCGCTGCTGGCGCTGCTCAAGCATCCGCTGATCCGGGGCGAGATGGAGCGGGTGGAATGGCTCGACGGCGTTCGCGCGCTCGACCGCGCGCTGCGGGGGCCGCGCCCTGCGCCAGGGCTGGACGGTATCGCGGCGCATCTCGCCGACAAGCCGGCCGCCGCTGCCTTCTGGGCCAAGGCCGCGCCCATGCTGGAGGCGGTCGGGCGGACCTTTGGCGACGGGCCGCAGGGATTGCGCAGCCTGCTCGCCTGTCTGCGCGAGTGCGGCCAGACCTTGTGCGGCGATGCGCTATGGACCGGCCCGGCCGGTCGCGCGGCGGCGGAGTTCCTCGCGGGCTACGAAGAGGAAGCCGATCACGGCCCCGCCCGGGTCGACCCTGCCGAGCTGCCCGCCCTCCTGCGCAGTCTGTTCGATGAGATCGCCATCCGCGCCATCCCGCGTGAGGGGCAGCATCCGCGCCTCGCCATCTATGGCCCGATCGAGGCGCGCCTCCAGACCGCCGACCTGATGATCGCGGGCGGCCTGAACGAGGGCGTCTGGCCGGGCCGTCCCGCGCCCGATCCGTGGCTTGCGCCGCGTATCCGTTCGCTGCTGGGTCTGGTCGGGCTGGAGCAGCGGATCGGCATTGCCGCGCATGATCTGGCAAAGGCGATGGGGGCGCCGCGCGCGATCCTGACCCGTGCAAGGCGGGATGCGAGCGGGCCGACCCTGGCGTCGCGTTTCTGGCTGCGGCTCCAGGCGATGGCGGGCGAGCGGTTCGAGGCGCATCCCAGCCTTGCGCGCTGGGCGGTCGAGCTGGATCAGCCGGTTGGTCATTTTCCTGCTGAGCGACCTAAGCCCATACCCCCCGCCGCGTTACGCCCTACAACCATTTCCGTGACCGAGGTCGACCGGCTGAAGGCCGATCCTTACGCCTTTTACGCGCGCCGGGTGCTGCGCCTGTCGCCGCTCGATCCGGTCGATGCCGACCCCAGCGCGGCGTGGCGCGGCACCGCCGTTCACGATATCCTGGAGATGTGGTGGAAGGAGGACCGGTGCGACGTCGAGGCGCTGCGCCCCCGTGCGCTGGCGATGCTGCGCGACCAGCGGACCCATCCGATGATGCGCGCGCTGTGGCAGCCGCGCCTGATCGAGGCGATCGACTGGATCGCGGCCGAGGTCGCGGCAAAGGCCGCCGAGGGCCGCCACGTCCTGAGCGCCGAGGGCAAGGGCGCGGCCAAGCTGGCGGGCGTGACGCTGACCGGCCGGTTCGACCGGATCGACAAGGCGGCGGACGGATCGCTGGTGGTGATCGACTACAAGACCGGCAAGCCGCCCTCGACCACGGCGGTGCGGGAGGGGTTCAGCCTGCAGCTCGGCCTGCTCGGCCTGATCGCCGAGCGGGGCGGGTTCGAAGATGTGTCCGGCAAGGCGGGCGGGTTCGAATATTGGTCGCTGGGACGTGGGCGCGAGGGGCTGGGCTATATCGCCACGCCGGTCGATCCCGACGGCAAGCGCGAGCGGATCCGGACCGACGAGTTCGTGTCCATCGCGGCGGCGAACTTTGCCGAGGCGGCGGGCCAGTGGCTGACCGGCGATGCGCCGTTCACGGCCAAGCTGGTGCCGGAATATGCACCCTATGCGGAATATGACCAGCTGATGCGGCGGGATGAATGGTATGGCCGTGATCGGTAAATCCCCACCTCCGTTCGCACTGAGCGAAGTCGAAGTGCAGGGGATGACCATCCTTCTGGGCGATGGCGGGGCGTGGCCTTCGACTTCGCTCAGGCTGAACGGCGTGTGGGGATTGCACCCCCTCCCAACCTCCGTTCACGCTGAGCCCTTCGGCTGGCTGGCAAGCCAGCCGCTCAGGATAAACTTCGACGCTGCGTGTCGAAGTCGAAGCGCACGGGACTCCGGTCGCCCGGAGCAGGCCGCATGAGCGCCCGCCCCATGGCCAATCTCCCCCCGCTGAAGGGCGATCAGGCCGCCGCGAGCGACCCCGCCGCGCATGTCTGGCTGTCCGCCTCGGCGGGCACGGGCAAAACGCAGGTTCTGGCCGCGCGCGTGTTCCGCCTCCTCCTGCGCGGCGTCGCGCCCGAGGCGATCCTGTGCCTCACCTTCACCAAGGCGGGCGCGGCCGAGATGGCGCAGCGGATCAACGGCCGTCTCGCCGCCTGGGTGCGGATGCCCGAGACCGAGCTGTTTCGCGACCTGAAGGCGCTTGGGGAAACACCCACGCCGGACCTGCGCGACCGGGCGCGGACGCTGTTCGCGCGCGTGCTCGACGCGCCGGGCGGGGGGCTTCGCATCCAGACGATCCACGGTTTCTGCCAGGGGCTGCTCGCCGCCTTCCCGGTCGAGGCTGGGCTGGCCCCGGGCTTCCGCCCGCTGGAGGCGCGCGAGGAGGCGGTGCTGGCGCGCGAGGCGCTGGCCCGGATGCTCGAGGCCGCCGAGCGCGAAGGGCGCACCGGCCCTGTCGAGACGGTCGGCGCGTTATCACTGCGGCTGGGCGAGGGCGGGGCGGAAGGCTTCCTCGCCGCCTGCGCCCGCGCGCCGGGCGCGCTGGAGGCGCTGCCCACCGGCATCCAGCCCTGGTTGCGGCGCGCGCTTGACCTTCCCTCGGGCGATATCGACGAGGCGATCGCCGAGGGAGTCGAGGAGATTGACGAGGATGCCGTCGTGCGGCTGGCAGGCGCGAACCGCGCCTGGGGCACCGCGACCGGCGACAAGGCGGCGGCGACGCTCGAACGCTGGATCGGCAGCGACCGGGCAGGACGGGTGGCCTTGCTCGAAGAGCTGATGGGCACGGTCTTCACCGCCAAGGGCGAACCGCGCAAGGCGTCTAAGAAGCTGACCGATGCCGACCCCGATTATGAGGACATGGCGCGCGAACTGGGCGAGGCGTGCCGCCATCTGCTCGGCCTCGCGGCTCGCGCGCGTCATGCCGATCTGCTGGCCGATGCGCTGAGCGTGGGTCGTGACTATGCCCGTGCCTATACCCTGTCGAAGCGGGCGATCGGCGCGGTCGATTTCGACGATCTGATCCGCACTACGGTCGAACTGCTGGAGCGGCCGGGCATCGGCGAATGGGTCCGCTACAAGCTGGATCAGGTGACCGAGCATGTCCTGATCGACGAAGCGCAGGACACCAATGCGCACCAGTGGCGGATCGTCCGCGCGCTGGCCGACGAGTTCTTCGTCGGGCGCGGGCTTTATGCGCCCTCGACGCGCACGTTGTTCACGGTCGGCGATCACAAACAGGCGATCTTCGGCTTCCAGGGCACCGACCCGATCAACTTCCAGGCGGCCGAACTGCATTTTTCGCGTCGCGCGGACGAGGTGGCGGGCGACGACGAATGGCCGCCCGAAGAGCGCGGCCTGCCGTTCAACCAGCTGTCGCTGACCCACAGCTTCCGTTCGACCACGCCGATCCTGGAGTTTGTCGACGCGGCGATCGAGGCGCTGGGCGAACCCGGCATGGGGATGGCGGGTGAAGTCGAACGCCACGCCAGTGAGGTGAAGGGGCAGGGCCGCGTCACGCTCTGGCCGCCCGTCGTGGCGGGCGGCAGCGACGAGGACGAGGAAGGCTGGATCGACGATGCGGTGCGCAAGGTCGCGACCGACATCGCGCGGGCGGTCCGTCGCTGGCTGGACGATGGCGTCATGCTGGAGAGCAAGGGCCGCCGGCTGGAGCCGCAGGACATCATGATCCTGGTCAAGCGGCGCGGCGACCTCGCCTCATTGATCGTTGCGCGGCTCTATGCCGAGGGGGTGCCGGTGGCGGGCGTCGACCGGTTGCGGCTGAACGCGCCGCTGGCGGTGCAGGATCTGCTGGCGACGGTGCGGTTCGCGCTCCAGCCCGAGGATGACCTGTCGCTGGCGTCGCTGCTGGTGTCGCCGCTGATCGGCTGGTCGCAGGAGCGGTTGATGGCCGCCGGGCACCGCGAGCGGGGATCGCTTTGGGGGCATCTGACGCGGACCCTGCCTGCCGAAGACCTTGCGCCGCTCCGCCAGATGCTGGCGCGCGCCGACGTGTCGACGCCCTACCAGTTTCTGGAGGAATTGCTCTCCGGCCCGCTCGATGGGCGGCGCAAGCTGATCCGGCGGCTGGGAACCGAGGCGCGCGATCCGATCGAGGAACTACTCAACGCCGCGCTGACCTTCGAGAGCACGACGACGCCCTCGCTCCAGCGGTTCCTCGACTGGTTCGATCGCGGCGATGTCGAGATCGTGCGCGATCCGTCCGCGCCACTGGATGCGGTGCGGGTGATGACGGCGCATGGGTCCAAGGGGTTGCAGGCGCCGCTCGTCATCCTCGCCGACGCGACCGCCGATCCGACGGCTGCGCCGCGCTCGATCCTGCGCTGGACACCGGAGCCGGGCGCCCAACCCATCCCGGTGTTTCCGCCGCGCGCCGACGAACGGGGCGGCCCGCTGGATGCCGTGGCGGCCGAGATCGCCGCGCGCGAGCTGGCCGAGCACTGGCGGCTCTTCTACGTCGCGGCGACGCGCGCGGAGGAACAGCTGGTCGTCACCGGCGCGCTGGGCAAGCGGGCGGCGGGCGTACCGCCGATGCACAGCTGGTATGCCACCTGCGCCCGCGCCATGACCGCGCTGGGCGTGGCCGAGGTCGAGCCCGGCGATGGCCAGTCGCGCCAGTTCCTCGGCACCATGCCGCAACAGCCGGTCGCGCCGCGCCCCGGTGCGGTCGTCGTCGCGCCGTGCGAAGATGTGGCCTTGCCCGAATGGGTCCATGCGCCCGCGCCGCAGGAGTCGCGTCCGCCGCGTCCGCTCGCACCGTCGCAGCTGGGCGAGGACATGGTGGCCGATCCGCCCCCCACGCCCGCCATGCGCGCGGCGGTCGAACGGGGGCGGTTGATCCACGGCCTGCTCGAACGCCTGCCGCCGGTTGCGCCCGACGCGCGGCGGGGCGCGGCAGAGCGCTGGCTGACCCAGGCGGCGGGGGTCGCGGATGCGGCCTTGCGCGCCGATGTGACGGGGGCGGTGTTCGCGATCCTCGACGATCCGGCCTATGCGCCGCTGTTCGGGCCGGGTTCGCTGGCCGAAGCGCCGATCGCGGCGACGCTCGCCAGCGGCCTGGTCGTGTCGGGGCGGGTCGACCGGCTGCTGATCGACGCAGGGGAGGTCCGGCTGATCGACTATAAGACCGGGCGGCGCGCGCCGGGCGGGATCGACGATGTGCCGGTGTTCCACCTTGCCCAGATGGCGGGCTATGCCGCCGCGCTGGAGGTGATCTTTCCGGGACGGCGGGTGTCGGTCGCGCTGCTTTATACGGCGGGACCGCGCCTGATCACCGTGCCCGACGCGTTGCTGGCCGCGCACAAGCCCGGCTATCGCGACCGGGAGCAAAGCTTGCCGCTCGGTGGTTGAGCGACCGACGCGCGCGTCCTAGATGGATGACAATCCAAGGAGTATTGAGACTATGGCAACCAAGCAGATCACCGACGCCAGCTTCGAAGCGGACGTCCTGAACTCCGACAAGCCGGTGCTGGTCGATTTCTGGGCCGAGTGGTGCGGACCGTGCAAGATGATCGGCCCGTCGCTGGAAGAGCTGTCCGAGGAACTGGGCGAGCAGGTGACGATCGCCAAGCTGAACATCGACGACAATCCCGACGCGCCCGGCCGTTACGGTGTGCGCGGTATCCCGACGATGATCCTGTTCAAGGGCGGTGCCGCCGCCGCGACCAAGGTCGGCGCGGAGCCCAAGGGCCGGATCAAGGCCTGGCTCGAAGGCGCGCTGTAAGGTCTGATTTGAGCACGCCCCTCCCGCTTGCGGGAGGGGCTTTTTTGTGCCCGGTGCGTCGAGCTGGGCACGCCCCTCCCGTAAACGGGAGGGGATGGGGGAGGGCAAGAGGTCTCACAGAGACCGCCCACCCGAAGCACCTCAACTCAGCGGGATCATCACCACATCACGAAACGGCGCCCGGTCCTGCAACGCCGCATACCAGCGCTCCATATTCGGCCGCGACGGCCGCTCGACCGGCAGCTGGAACCACGTATTGGCATAGGCCGCGACCGGGATATCGCCGATCCCGAACGCATCTCCCGACAGCCACTCCTGCCGCCCCAGCACATCGTCCAGGATCGCCGACAGATCCGCCGCGCGCGCCACGCTCCGCTCGATCAGCGCGGCATCGCGCTTGTCCGACTCGGTGCGCACCAGCTGAAAGAAGATTGGCCGGATCGCGTCGGCCCAAGTGAAGTTCCAGTCCATCCACCGTTCGACGGAGGCCCGTGCCTGCGGGGCTGCGGGATAGAAGGTCTCGCCGCCATGCGTCGCGGCCAGATAGCGCAGGATGCTGTTCGACTCCCACAGGACGAAGCCGTCATCCTCGATCGTCGGGATCAGCGCATTGGGATTGAGCGTGCGGTACGCCTCGTCCATCCCGAACGGGCCGCCGACGTCGCGGCGGTCATAGGCCAGCCCCATTTCCTCGGCCAGCCAGACGACCTTCTTGACGTTGTGCGAGTTGATCCGGCCCCAGATGGTCAGCATCGGCGTCAGCTCCGATAATCGGCGTTGATCGAGATATAGCCGTGCGTCAGGTCGCAGGTCCAAACCGTCGCGACGCCTTCGCCCAGGCCCAGATCGACGCCGACCGCGATCTCCTGCCCCTTGAGATGCGCGGCGACCGGGGCTTCGTCATACCCCTCGACCGCCAGACCGTCCTTGGCCACCAGCGTCTCGCCGAAACGGATCGACAACCTGTCGCGCTCGGCGGGTTCGCCTGCCTTGCCGACGGCCATGACGACGCGGCCCCAATTGGCGTCCTCACCCGCGATCGCGGTCTTCACCAGCGGCGAGTTGGCGATCGACATGGCGATGCGATGGGCAGAACGGTCGCTCTCCGCGCCCTCGACGCGAATTTCGATCAGCTTGGTCGCACCTTCACCATCGCGCACCACCAGCAACGCGAGCTGGTGGCACAGATCGGCCAGCGCCGCGCGGAACGCATCCGCGCCGTCACTCTCGTCATCGACCAGTGGCGCATTGCCCGCCTTGCCGGTCGCGAAGGCCAGCACCGTGTCGCTGGTCGAGGTGTCGCCATCGACCGTGATGCACGAAAAGCTGCGACCATTGGCGGCGCTGAGCGCGCGTTGCAGGAATTCAGGGGCGACGGCGGCGTCGGTGAAGATGAAGCCGAGCATCGTCGCCATGTCGGGCGCGATCATGCCCGAGCCCTTGATGATCCCGGCCAGCGTCACCGTGCGGCCATCGACGATAACGGTCGTTGTCGCGCCCTTGGCAAAGGTGTCGGTGGTCATGATCGTCGCGGCGGCCTCTTGCCAGCCACAGGGCTCGGCGGTGAAGGCGGCGTCCAGCCCGGCTTCGGCCTTGTCGATGGGCAGCGGCACACCGATCACCCCGGTCGAGGCGACGAAGACGTCGGAGGGCTGGCATTCCATCGCGGCGGCGGTGCGCGCGGCGATCGCCTCGACGGCGGCGCGGCCGCGATGGCCGGTAAAGGCGTTGGAATTGCCCGCATTGACGACCAGCGCACGGGCCTGACCCAGCACCAGCGCCTGGCGGCACCATTCCACTTCCGGGCTGGGGCATTTGCTGGTGGTCAGCACGCCCGCCACGCTCGTGCCCTCGGGCAGCGTCACGAAGGTCAGGTCGGTTCGATCCCATTTCTTGTACTGCGCGCGCGCAACGCGAAGCGTCACGCCGTCGATCGCAGGCAGGGCGGGAAAGGGCTGGGCGAGGGGCGAGGTGGCGGTGCTCATGGCCCCGTGCTTTGCCTCTTGCGCGGCTGCGCTGCAACGGGTTGATAGAGGGGCGGGCGATTTTGATTGGGGGGTATCGGGGGGATGATCTTGCTGGCGCTGACGTTGCTGGGACAAGGGATGATGGCTACCGCGGACGACGGCCCCAAGCCCCAACTTATCGGCAATATGGGCGCTGCCTTCGCCCCGGAAAACTATCCCCCGGCGGCTCTGCGGGCACGGGAAGAGGGGCTGGTCGTCGCTGATCTGACGATCGATGCAAGTGGGCTGGTGGCCGACTGCAAGATAATCGAATCGGCGTCGACGGCGTTGGACGAGCAAACGTGCCGGATAGTCATGTCGCGCGCCGATTTGTTCCGTGCGGCGAAGGACAAGCGCGGTAAGGCGATGATCGGCCATTATGTTCTGCGTGTTCGCTGGAGCTTGCCCAACGGAGATACCGAATTTCATGAGGTCGCGCGTTCTGGGTCGACGATCTCGGAACTGACCGTCGAGGCTGACGGTCAGGTAAGTGATTGCCGGGTTTATACCATGCCGGGCCATAATGTGATCCCCAACGTACCCTGCCCGCCTTCTGTCGCCGGGCTGCAAAAGGCGGTCATGGAGCATAGTGGCAGCAGGACCCCGCCACGCTTCCATTACATGGGGTTTACCGATCGCATTTTCGATGACGGAACAGTGATCAACGATGACGTTCCCGAAGGAGCGGTCATCCTTCAGCGCTATCGGGTCGATTTTGCGATCGATGTGGCAGGCAAGGCGGTTGATTGCCGCGTGTCGATCAGCCAGGGCGGGGGCGGCGTCCCGCATGGACCGACGCGTTGCGAAGCGGGTCGAGCGTTTGCGAAGAATCAGAATATGCCCAAGTCGGGCTATGATCAGGTGCAGTGGATTTATCAGATCCTGCCACCTCGCCCCTGACACCCCCTCAGCCGCTATCGGTCGAGGCCATGCAACGGATGGACGCGCCGCGCGTATCTGCCTAAGACAAGCCTCGCATGAACCTGCTTCTGCTCCTTTCTGCCCTTT
Organism: Sphingomonas parapaucimobilis NBRC 15100; assembly: GCF_000787715.1. Classification (GTDB taxonomy): domain Bacteria; phylum Pseudomonadota; class Alphaproteobacteria; order Sphingomonadales; family Sphingomonadaceae; genus Sphingomonas; species Sphingomonas parapaucimobilis. Next base: position 94,079 of record NZ_BBPI01000005.1, on the reverse strand, counting down.
TGTCCGCGCTGACCGGCGTGGGCGCAAGCGCGCGTGGGCAGGAGGCGCGGGGGGTCGTTGCCGAGCGCTGCATCGTGGCCGCGGCCAAGCAGGCCGCCGTCGCGCGCGCCGCGACCCGGCCGGTGCAGGCGCTCGCCGCGCTGGTGGACAGCGCCCGGCCGCTTGGCATGTTCCGGGCCGTGACGCCCCGGCCGATCGCCGCGATCTTCATGGGCCGTCGGCGCGAATAGCCCCGGCGTCGGCCGTAGCCGACCCTGTCCCTTGCCATTGCAGTCGCGCGCGCCCCGCTTCGACCGGCGCTGCGCCATTCCCACGATATTTCAGTCAGGAAATCGCTTATGTTCGGCGGCCTCGCCAAGTCCCTGTTCGGTTCGTCCAACGACCGTTACGTCAAGTCGCTCAAGCCGACCGTCGCCAAGATCGCCGCGTTCGAGCCCGAGATGGAGGCGATGACCGACGCGCAACTCGCCGCGCAGACGGTCAAGTTCCGCGAACAGCTGGACAACGGCGCAACCCTCGACAGCCTGCTGCCCGAGGCGTTCGCGACCGTGCGCGAGGCCGCACGCCGCGTGCTGGGCCAGCGTCACTATGACGTGCAGATGATCGGCGGCATCGTGCTCCACCGGGGCGAGATCGCCGAGATGCGCACCGGCGAGGGCAAGACGCTGGTCGCCACGCTTGCCACCTATCTGAACGCGTTGCCCGGCAAGGGCGTGCATGTCGTCACGGTCAACGATTATCTCGCCAGCCGCGACGCCGCGACCATGGGCCGGGTCTACAACTTCCTGGGCCTGACCACCGGCACCATCATCCCCAATCTGGACGATGCGCAGCGCCGGGCGGCCTATGATGCCGACATCACCTATGGCACGAACAACGAGTTCGGTTTCGACTATCTGCGCGACAACATGAAGTATGAGCGCTCGTCGATGGTGCAGCGCCCCTTCAACTACGCGATCGTCGACGAGGTCGACTCGATCCTGATCGACGAGGCGCGGACGCCGCTGATCATCTCCGGCCCGACCGACGACAAGTCGGAACTGTATATCGGCGTCGATGCGATCGTGAAGCAGCTGACCGAGGACGATTACGAGAAGGATGAAAAGCAGAAGTCGATCATCCTGACCGAGGACGGCACCGAGCGTGCCGAGCGCCTGTTGGAGGCGGCGGGGCTGCTCCAGGGCGAGAATCTCTACGATTTCGAGAATACGCAGGTCGTCCACCACCTGAACCAGGCGCTGCGCGCGAACATGATGTTCAAGCGCGACACCGATTACATCGTGAAGGACGGCAAGGTCGTCATCATCGATGAGTTCACCGGCCGCATGATGGACGGGCGTCGCTGGTCGGAGGGCCTGCACCAGGCGGTCGAGGCGAAGGAGGGCGTCAATATCGAGCCCGAGAACCAGACCATGGCCTCGATCACCTTCCAGAATTATTTCCGCATGTACCCGAAGATTTCGGGCATGACCGGCACCGCCGCCACGGAAGCGGGCGAGTTCTACGACATCTACAAGATCAATGTCGTCACCATCCCGACCAACGTGCCCATCGCGCGCGTGGACGAGGAGGACGAATTCTACAAGAACACCCAGGACAAGTTCCTGGCGATCGCCAAGAAGATCCGCGACCACGCCGCCAAGGGCCAGCCGGTGCTGGTCGGCACCGTCTCGATCGAGAAGTCCGAACTGCTCAGCGAGTTCCTGACCCAGGAAGCCGTGCCGCATAAGGTGCTGAACGCCCGCTATCACGAGATGGAGGCACATATCGTCGCGCAGGCGGGCCGTCTGGGCGCCGTCACCATCGCGACCAACATGGCGGGTCGCGGCACCGATATCCAGCTGGGCGGCAATCTGGAATTCCGGATGCTCGACGAGCATCCCGATATGGTCGAGGGCACGCCCGAATATGAGGAGGCGGCGACCCGCATCCGTGCCGAGATCATCGAGGAAAAGCAGAAGGTGCTGGAGGCGGGCGGCCTGTTCGTGCTCGGCACAGAGCGTCACGAGAGCCGCCGCATCGACAACCAGCTGCGCGGCCGTTCGGGGCGTCAGGGCGATCCGGGCCTGTCGCGCTTCTATCTCAGCCTCGACGACGATCTGCTCCGCATCTTCGGCCCGGACACGCTGTTCGCCAAGATGATGCGCAGCAATATCGAAGATGGCGAGGCGATCGGCAGCAAGTGGCTGTCCAAGGCGATCGAGACCGCGCAGAAGAAGGTCGAGGCGCGCAACTACGACATCCGCAAGCAGGTCGTCGAATATGATGACGTGATGAACGACCAGCGCAAGGTCATCTACGAACAGCGCGCCGACATCATGGATGCCGAGACGGTGGGCGAGGTCGTGGCCGACATGCGCGCCGAGACGGTGAACGCGATCGTCGGCACCGCCTGCCCGCCCAACAGCTATCCCGAGCAGTGGGATGTCGCGGGCATGAAGCAGCAGCTGAAGGACCTGCTGAACCTCGAACTGCCCATCGACGACTGGATGACCGAGGAAGCGATCGACCCCGAGATCGTGCTGGAGCGCGTGACCGCCGAGGCCGACGCGATGGTCGAGGCCAAGGCCAGGGAACTGGAGCCCGACACCTGGACCAGCGTCGAGAAGTCGATCCTGCTCCAGAATCTGGACCATCACTGGAAGGAGCATCTGGCGACGCTCGACGCGCTGCGCCAGGTCGTCCACCTGCGCGCCTATGCGCAGAAGACGCCGATCAACGAGTATAAGCACGAGGCGTTTTCGCTGTTCCAGCGGATGCTCGACAATATCCGCGAGGACGTCACGCGCACCATCGCCTACGCCCAGTTCCAGTTGCAGGCACCGCCGGAGCTGCCCGAACTGCCGGACTTCATCACCTCGCACTTCGATCCGTTCACCGGCGAGGACAATACGAATGACTGGGATGCCGCGGCGCGTGGTCTGCTCCAGCCGCAGATGCCGCCGATGCAGATCCCGCAGCCCGAAGGCATGGACCTGGGCACCGATCCTGCCCAGTGGGAAGGCCGCGTCAACCGGAACGCGCCGTGCCCTTGCGGCTCGGGCCTGAAGTACAAGCATTGCCACGGGGCGGTGACGGCCTGATCGTTCTTCGATCGACGGAATGATAGGGCGGCGAGCTTCGGTTCGCCGCCTTTTCTATTCCTCCCCAAGCTACGCTTGGGGAGGGGGACCACCGCAAAGCGGTGGTGGAGGGGCAGCTCGGTCGGTGAAGGTGGACCGAGCTCGCAACGGGTGACACCCTCCGTCAGTCCTACGGACTGCCACCTCCCCTTGCAGGGGAGGAATAGACAGGTTCCGTTCAGTGACGCGGCGCGATCCTCCGCCGACAGGGAGTATCCATCATGAAACGCTATGCGATTCTGGCCGCCATGACAGCTGCGCTACCCGCTGCGGCGCCCGCGCAGTTCGTCAGCGCCGTGCCGCCCGCCGATATCCTCGCCATGCCCAACCAGCCGAGCGTCGCGGCCGACCGACGCGACATTCGTCGGTCGATCCGCGAGGGACGGCGCAGCGGCGACATATCGCGCGCCGAGGCCAGATCCTTCAAGCGGGAGTATGCCGCGATTGGTGAGTTGGGCCAGCGCTTTGCGCAGGATGGCCTTTCGCTGTCCGAAGAGCGCGAGCTGCAGGTCCGCACCGAAGCATTGCGCGGCATGGTCAACGCCCGCCGCGTGCGCGGTGAAAAGCCCTGACCCAAAAGAAAAGGGCGGCCACCTCGTAAGGTGACCGCCCCATGACCCGGTATCCTTGCCGAATTACTTCGGCATCACCACCGTCGGCCCGATCGTGCTGACGATCGCACGCGCATCGAAGGCGCGGAGATTGTCGCGCGGGATCGGACCCTTGCGCATCACGACCTCGGCGGTCGCTTCGTAGCGGTCGATGGTGTTGATATCCATGTTGTTGCCGAAGAAGGGATCACCCCAGAACGGGTCCCAGCTGCGCCAGCCGAATCCGCGGCCGTAATAGCGCCACGATGGCCCCCACCAGCCGCCACCCCAGCCGCCGAAGCCCGGCCCGAAGGCGCCCGGCGTCGAATAGGTGCGCGAGCGCAGCTGCGTGTCGCGATCGGCCATCACAAAATAGTCATAGCCATTGGCCAGCGTCAGTTCGGCCGCGCGGTAGAGCAGATAGCGCTCGACCGTGTCGCGCGACGTCACGGTGTTGCCCGCGAAGCTGACGATGAAGCGACCCGGCTCCAGCTGCTGGTCCGAATAGCCGGTGCGGTAGAAGCCCGAACCCGTCGCCGGGCGATAGGTGGTTTCGGTCGCGCATCCCGCGACCATCAAGGTGCTGGCGCCGAGCAGCGCGAGCGCGATCTTCCGACCGAATTGCATGGACACTTCTTCCTTTCCTTGCCGCCCGACCAGGCCCGACGACAACAGCCCTGTAGCTGGCACCGGTCTAACCCATCCCGGCAGAACGGTCGATGAACGGTTTGGCTCCCGCGATGAAATGTGCGTCACATGCCCGCCATATGGATAGCAATCTGTCGCCGGTGCGGGGCGCGGCGATGCTCGAACAGGTAAATGCCCTGCCATGTGCCCAACATCAGCCGCCCGCCGATCAGCGGGATGGACAGTTGGATGCCGGTCAGGATGCTGCGCAAATGGGCGGGCATATCGTCCGGCCCTTCGTCGTCATGGGCATAGGCGCGGGCATCCTCCGGCGCGATGCGTGCGAAATAATCGAGAATGTCGGTCTTCACCTCGGGCGCGGCATTTTCCTGGATGATGAGCGAGGCCGAGGTGTGTCGACAGAACAGGGTCAGCAGCCCTTCGTCCATACCCTGTTCGCGCACCCAGGCGGTGACGGGTCGGGTGATCTCGGTCAGGCTCTGGCCATGGGTGTCGACGGTGATGATGGTGGTGGCTTGGCGCATGGCCTCTCAATGCCCGACCCGTTCCATCGGTGCCAGTCGGGGCCGAATTGAACAGCTTTGCGGCAGGCGCGTTGTGCCCGTTTGAGGATAAGGAGACCTGCCATGAAAGCCCTGCTCGCCGCTTTGGCCATCGTTACCGTTGCCGCCCCCATCGCCGCGACCCCTGCCGTCGCCCAAAATCGTGATTATCGCTGGCATGGCGATCGTGACGATTGGGACGCCTCGCGCGATTACCGCCGTGGCAATTACCGCGAGCGTCGACTGAACCGCGACGATCAGGTCTTCCGTGGTCGCGACGGGCGCACCTATTGCAAGCGCAATGACGGCACCACCGGCCTGGTGGTCGGTGCGGTGGGCGGTGGCGTGCTGGGCAATGTGATCGGCGGCGGGACGCTGGGCACGCTGCTGGGCGCGGGCGGTGGTGCGCTGCTCGGCCGCTCGATCGATCGCGGCAAGGTCCGCTGCCGCTAAGCTTGGCGGAACGACGGGCGTCGGTGACAGGGTTCACCGGCGCCCTTTCATTTTTCTGGCCAAGCACGCCGCCGCTGCACCATGATGTGCGCGGGAGGGCCGATATGGCATTTGATCTGAGACTGACGACCGCGATGGCCGCGGCACTGCTGGCAAGCGGCTGTAATCGCGCCAAAGCCGATGACAATTGGACGACCGATCGCGACACGGCGATCTGCACCGATGCGCAGGGTGTGCGCCTGCCCGACGATCGCTGTCGCCAGCATCGCGTCGGCAGTGGCGGTGGAGCCTTCTGGTATTTTCTCGGGCGTGGCCGGGCGATTCCCTGGTTCGGCGAACGCGCGACCGGTGGTAGCTTCCGCGCCGCGACCGGCGCCCGTTATGCCTATGCTCCGCCCGGCAGCGCGATGACCCGGTCCGCCGCCGTCAGCCGTGGTGGCTTCGGCAGTTCGGCGCGTCGCTTCGGCAGTATCCACGCATGATCCGCCAGACGCTGACCCCCCGGCCCGACTGGCAGGCCAAGGTCGAGGCGCTGGGCCTGATCTGGCATGAGGGGCGCGAGCGGCCCTACTGGGACGAGAGCGCCTGCTATCGCTTTACCCGCGCGCAGATCGACAATATCGAGCGGGCGACGGGCGAGTTGTACCGGCTGTTCCTGGCGGCGGGGGAGGCGGTGGTCGGCGACCCCAAGCTTCTGAACCGCTTTGCCATCCCGCCCGTCTTTCACGACCCGATCCGCGAAGCCTGGGAGGCCGAGCCACCCGCGCTGAATTTCGGGCGGTTTGACCTGGGCTATGATGGTTCGGGCGCGCCGAAGCTCTTCGAGTTCAACTGCGACACGCCGACTTCGCTGCTGGAGGCCGCCGTCGTGCAATGGGCGTGGAAGGACGAGTGTTTCCCCGCACTCGACCAGTATAACAGCCTGCACGAGGCACTGGTCGCCCGCTGGACCGAGATCGCGCCCGCTTTGCCCGCGACGTTGCATGTCGCGCATGTCGAGGACCCGGCCGGCGAGGACGCCGTCACCGCCGCCTATTTGCGAGACACGGCCGAGGCGGCGGGCATCGCCACCATCCCCATATTGATGGACCGGATCGGCTGGAACCACGACACGCATTGCTTCGTCGATGAAGCGGACATGCGGATCGAGGCGCTGTTCAAGCTCTATCCGTGGGAATGGCTGGTCCATGAGGAGTTTGCCGGGCCGCTGCTCGACAATCTGGAGCGCGGCGACCTGAGCTGGATCGAGCCGATCTGGAAGATGATTTGGTCGAACAAGGCGATCCTGCCGGTGCTGTGGGACCTGTTTCCCGGCCATCCCAATCTGCTGCCTGCCAGCTTCTCGGTCCCGAACGGCGATGCGGTGGCCAAGCCGCTATTGTCGCGCGAGGGCGCGAACGTCTCGATCCGCAAGGCGGGGAGCATCGTCGCGGCGACGGAGGGAGACTATGGCGAGGAGGGCTATATCTACCAGTCGCTCTATCGTCTGCCGGAGACGGCGCCGGGATGTTTTCCGGTACTGGGCAGCTGGGTTGTCGACGGTGCGCCGGCGGGGATGGGTATCCGCGAGGACGGTCTGATCACCTCGAACACCGCGCGGTTCATACCGCATGTGATCGACGGCTGATCCGTCATGGCTGGCGCTGTCTGGAAGAAGACAGCGCCGGTGGCTCCCTGAGTAGGATTCGAACCTACGGCCGCTCGATTAACAGTCGAGAGCTCTACCGCTGAGCTATCAGGGAATGTTCCGGCGCTGTGGAGGGGTCCTATAAAGGGCTCGGAAAAAGCCGCAACCCCTTTTTTGACGCTTTTGCGTAAGTCTGTGCGTCAAAGCTGTGGATAAATGCGGGACGGTGGCAATCAGCATTCCATTCCTCCCCTGCAAGGGGAGGGGGACCATGCGCAGCATGGTGGAGGGGGTGCGCCACATAGGATGCACTTTGCGGAAGCCCCCCTCCGTCAGGCCTTCGGCCTGACACCTCCCCGTGCCGGGGAGGATTTGCAGCTCCCCTGTCGACTTTAGGAGACGAACTGTTCCATCGTGATGCGATCGTCGAGCGCATGTTCGGGATCGAACATCAGCGTCAGCTCGCGCGAACGGTCCATGCAGATATCCACCTGCGCCACGTCGCGCACCTCGCGCTGGTCTGCCACGGCCGAGACGGGGCGCTTGCCGGGGTCGAGGACCTTGATCGAGATACGCGCCTTGTCGGGCAGGATCGCGCCGCGCCAGCGCCGGGGGCGGAAGGGGCTGATCGGGGTCAGTGCGATCAGCGCCGAGCCGAGCGGCAGGATCGGACCTTGTGCCGAGAAATTATAGGCGGTCGATCCGGCGGGCGTGGCGGCCAGGATGCCGTCGCACGCCAGTTCAGGCAGGACGATGCGTTCGTTCACCATGACCTCTAGCTTGGCGGTCTGGCGGGTTTCGCGCAGCAGCGAGACCTCGTTGATCGCGGGCAGGGTATGGACGCGGCCATCGATGCCTGTCGCGGTCATCTTCAACGGGGTGACGCGGAACGGCTTGGCGCGGGCGAGGCGATCCTCCAGCCCATAGCCGCGCCATTCGTTCATCAGGAAGCCGACCGTGCCCAGGTTCATGCCGAACACGGGCACCGCGCCGCGCCGCCGCTCCAACATCCGGTGCAGCGTCTGGAGCATGAAGCCGTCGCCGCCCAGCGCGATGACGTAATCGGCCTCGTCGAAATCGACCCAGTCGGCGCTTTGCAGCAGGTCGGCGGCCGCCGCCTGAGCCTGCGCGGTGGGCGATGCGACGAGCGCCCGCCGGACGGGAAGGGTCATCCGCCGGTCACGCTCATATGGCGCGACACCGCCGGGGCCGATCCCGCCTCGATGCGGAAATCATGCCGGGCGGGCTTGGCCGCCAGCCCTGCATCGATCGCCGTGTCCAGCGCCTCGATGCCTCCGTCTCGCAGCGCGGCCTTCAAATCCACCTGATCCTCATGACCCAGACACATATACAGCTTGCCTTCGGTCGTCAGCCTCACCCGGTTGCAGCCGTCGCAAAAATTCGCGGTGAGGGGGGAGATCAGGCCGAGCCGGGTCTCACTGCCCTCCACCTGCCAGTATCGCGCGGGGCCGCCGGTCCGATGCCCGGCGCGGACCAGCGGGAATTCCGCCGCTAGCCGGTCGAACACGGCGGTCAGCGGCAGGAAGCGGTCGACCCGGTCCTCATCGATCGCGCCCAGCGGCATCGTCTCGATAAGGGACAGGTCCAATCGCTCCGAAACGCACCACGATAGCATCGAAGCGATCTCGTCTTCGTTCATCCCCTTGAGTGCGACCATGTTGATCTTGATCGCAAGCCCGGCGTCGCGCGCGGAGAGGATGCCATGGATCACCTGACCGACATCGCCGTGCCGGGTGATATAGCGAAAGCGTTCGGGGTCGCGGCTGTCCAGGCTGACATTGATCCGCCGCACGCCCGCATCGACCAGGCCCTGCGCATGGTCGGCCAGCCGGGTGCCGTTGGTGGTCATGGTCAGCTCTTCCAGGCCCTGGCTGACATGGCCGCCCAGCCGCTTGACCAGGTCGACGACGTCGCGCCGAACCAGCGGTTCGCCCCCCGACAGGCGGATGCGGGTCACGCCGCGCGCGATGAACCGCTCGGCGATGATCGCGATTTCGTCCAGGCTCAGCAGCTTGGCGCGGGGCAGAAAGGTCATCTGCTCGGCCATGCAATAGCGGCAACGCAGGTCGCAGCGGTCGGTAACCGAAATGCGCAGATAGCGGATCGTGCGGCCATGACGATCGACCAGCGACCCGTTGGCCGGGCGCCGATCCGTCATACCGACGGCATCCGCATGATCGGACGAATTATTGGCACGCCCCATCGTCATGATGGTAGCCCCAAGGCGGGACGCGAACAAGATCGATTGCCGTTGGTGATCCCAGTGGCGGTGGATAGGGTGCGCCCATGACGCAGGATGAATTCGGTTTTAACGCCCACCGCAGGGGAACGGCGATCTTTGCGCTTTCGTTCCGTCATTCTGCAATGCTGGACGAAGCGATCATCCGTGGTGGCTGGGCGATCTGGTCGATGGCGCCGCGCGATGGCGAGCATCCGTCGGGCGACATGCTGGTCAGCGCCTTTCTGGCCAGCGAGGCGCGCGTCGCCCTGATCGATGCGCGGGGGGAGGGTGATGCCGGGCTTCGCGCGGCGCAGGCGCTGGGCGCGGTGATCGCCGCGACGGGGGCGGCCATGCTGGTATCGGTGCCCGATTCGGCCCCCGACACGCTGGACGCGTTCCTCGCGGCGGGGGCCACGCATATCCTGGAATTCGATGCGAGCGAAGCCATGGTCCATGCCGCGTTGAAGCTGGCCGAGCGCCATGCCCGCCGGACGCTCGACGTGCGGCGGCGGCGGACCCATGCGGACGGCGAAGTGGGCGAAATCCACCGCTGGATCGCCGATATTCTGGATCAGGGCGAACCCTGTGTCGCGATCGTCGTGTCGCTGTCGCGGCTGGACCTGATCAATGCTGCGCACGGCCGACCGGCGGGCAACATGCTGCTGCGCGGGGTCGAGGCACGGATGCAGGCGGTCGCGGCCGAGGCGTTCGGAGACCGGGCGATCGTCGCGCGGTCGGGCGGGGCGGAGTTCGTCATGGCGGGCGTCGCCCATGGCCGACAGGCGCGGACCATCGCCGAAACGCTGGAGACGCTACTCGCCCATCCCTTCCAGGCGGGAGCGGTGCCGATCCGCCTGGGCGTCCGGCTTGGTCTGTCCGAGGCGCATGCCCATGAGGATCCCGCCAGCCTGCTCGCCCGTGCGGGTGAGGCGCTGGCCCAGGCGCAAGCGAGCGATGGCGCGATGCTGCGCTTCGCCCATCCCGGCGATGTGGCGCCACTGGACGTGTTGGCCGCCGACCTCCACCACGCCATCGAGCGTGGCGAGATCGATATCGTGTTCCAGCCGCAGGTCGCAATCCGCACCGGGCGGATCACGGGGGTCGAGGCACTGGCCCGCTGGCGTCATCCGACCCTGGGCCCGCTGGGCGCCGACCCCCTTTTCGCCGCGGCCGAGCGTGCCGATCTGGGCCTGGCGCTGTCCGATCATATCCAGCAGGTCGCCCTGCAACGCGCGGCGCGCTGGCCTGTGCGGCTGTCGCATCTGCGCCTGTCGATCAACGTGACCGCCGCCGATGTCGGGCGGGCGGGTTTCGCCCGCATCTTCCTCGACCGCGTGGCGGCCAGCGGCTTTCCGATCGAGCGGCTGACCGTCGAGATCACCGAGACCGGACTGATCCGCGAGCTGGACCGCGCCGCGCAGGTGCTCGACACGCTGCGTACGGAGGGCGTGCGGGTGGCCATCGATGATTTCGGCACCGGCTATTCCAGCCTGGCCTATCTCACCAGCCTGCCGATCGACTATCTGAAGATCGACCGTGCCCTGGTGACAGAGGTCGACGGATCGCGTCGTGACCGGGTGGTCGTGCGCGGCATCATCCGCATCGCGACGCAGCTCGGCATGGGGATCATCGCCGAGGGGGTGGAGACGGAAGGGCAGGCGCAGTTGCTAGGGCGGCTGGGTTGCGAAACCTATCAGGGTTTCCTCTGCGCCGCGCCACTGGACGAAAAGGCGTTGCAGGCGATGGTCGAGGGAGAAATGGAATGCGCGGCCTGACGATCGCGGCGGCCTTTATGCTGTCGCCCATGGCGGTCCATGCCGCCGCACCCGTCGCCGATCCGGCGGAGGCCGCGATCCGAACCGCGATGCTGGATAGCGCCCAGGGGTGGAGCATGGGCGATCTGGACCGCTTCATGGCCATCTACGCGCCCGATGCGGTATTTGTCGGCAGCAAGGGTTTGATCCAGGGAAAGCCTGCGATCGCCGATAGTTATCGAAAGAGTTTTGCCGGTGGTGCGAACAGTCGCGGTCAGCTTCGCTTCGACTTTCTCCATTTGAAGCGGATCGGCGACCGCCGCATCCTGTTCGCCCGCTGGAGCCTGTCGGGCGGCGCAAAGGCCGAGAGCGGGATGACCACCCTGATCTTCGAGCGCCGCGCCGATGGCTGGAAGATCGTCTCCGATCATAGCAGCTGACACCCGTTCCTATCCATCGGAGATGGGGAGGAGTGGGACGTTACCCCGCCGCCTTTGCCAACCCCTTCGATAGTTGCAGCGCGCCGTGCAGCCGCGCCTTGGCGTCGGGCCAGGCGCGGTTGAGGATCAGCTTGCCGTCGGGGCGCAGCCTGGCCAGTTCGCCCAGCCGCTCGACATAGGCGAACAGCCCGTCGACATTGGGCGGCCGATTGTCGTGGAACGCGACCAGCACGCCGCGCGGGCCGACATCCATCTTGGCGATACACGCCTTTTTCGCGTTCAGCTTGATCTTGATGACCTGGATCAGATTGTCGGTCGCCTCGGGCAGGGGGCCGAAGCGGTCGATCATCTCGGCGGCGAACTCCTCCACTTCGCTATGCTTTTCCAGATCGTTGAGGCGACGATACAGCCCCATGCGCAGGTCAAGATCGGGGACATAATCGTCCGGGATCAGGATGGGGGCATCGACGGTGATCTGCGGCGAGAAGTCGCGCTTCTTCTCGAACGCGCCGCCCGCCTTGGCCTCCAGGATCGCCTCTTCCAGCATCGACTGGTAGAGTTCGTAGCCGACCTCCTTGATATGCCCCGACTGTTCGTCGCCGAGCAGATTGCCCGCGCCGCGAATGTCGAGGTCATGGCTGGCCAGCTGGAAGCCCGCGCCCAGCGTGTCGAGGTCGGACAGCACCTTCAATCGCTTCTCCGCCGCCTCGGTCATCATCCGCTCGGGCGGCGTGACCATATAGGCATAGGCGCGCGTCTTCGACCGGCCGACCCGCCCGCGCAGCTGATAGAGCTGGGCCAGGCCGAAGCGGTCGGCGCGGTTGACGATCATCGTGTTGGCCGATGGAATGTCGATACCGCTCTCGATGATGGTGGTCGACACCAGCACCTCGAACTTGCGGTCGTAGAAGGCGGACATGCGCTCCTCAACTTCCGTCGCCGACATCTGGCCGTGCGCGACGACATAGCGGACCTCGGGCACCTCCTTGCGCAGATATTCCTCAATGTCGGGCAGATCGGCGACGCGCGGCGTGACGAGGAAGCTCTGCCCGCCGCGATAATGTTCGCGCAGCAAAGCCTCACGCAGCACGACGGGGTCCCAAGGCATGACATAGGTGCGCACCGCGAGACGGTCGACCGGCGGCGTCTGGATCACCGACAGCTCGCGCAGGCCCGACATCGCCATTTGCAGCGTGCGCGGGATCGGCGTGGCGGTCAGCGTCAGCATATGCACGTCGGCCTTCAGCGCCTTCAGCCGCTCCTTGTGGGTCACGCCGAACCGCTGTTCCTCGTCGACGATGACGAGGCCCAAGCGCTTGAACTCGACATTCTTGGCCAGCAACGCATGGGTGCCGACGACGATATCGATGTCACCGCTCGCCGCGCCGTCCTTGGTCCGCTTGGCCTCGGTGGCGGTGACCAGGCGGGAGAGGCGGCCGATCTTGATCGGAAAGCCTTCGAACCGCTGAACGAAGTTGTTGTAATGCTGGCGCGCGAGGAGCGTGGTGGGGCAGACCACCGCCACCTGCATCCCCGCCATCGCCGCGACGAAGGCGGCGCGAAGGGCCACCTCGGTCTTGCCGAAGCCTACGTCACCGACGATCAGCCGGTCCATCGGCTTGCCCGCGGTCAGGTCGCCCAGCACATCGTCGATAGCCCGGTCCTGATCGTCGGTTTCCTCGTACGGGAAGCGGTCGACGAACGCCGGATAGCCTGCACTGTCCGGCTCGGCCACTTCACCGGGGCGCAGCGCGCGTTCGGCGGCCACCGCGATCAGCTCACCCGCGATCTCGCGGATGCGCTCCTTCATCCGGGCCTTGCGCCGCTGCCACGCTTCGCCGCCCAGACGGTCGAGCGTCGCGCCGTCCTCGCCCGAGCCGTAGCGGGTCAGGACTTCGAGATTCTCGACCGGCACATACAGCTTGTCGCCGCCCGCATAGGACAGCGCGACGCAGTCATGTGGGCTCTTGCCGACCGGGATCGAGGTCAGCCCCTCGTATCGGCCGATACCGTGATCCGAGTGGACGACCAGATCGCCGGGCGAGAGCGTCGCCAGCTCGGCGAGGAAGGCGTCGGCCGATTTGCGCCTTTTCTGCCGCCGGATCAGCCGGTCGCCCAGCATGTCCTGCTCGGTCAGCACCGCGATGCCCGGCGCGGTGAAACCATGGTCGAGCGGCAGGACGACCAAGGCGACGCCGAAGCTCTTCGACGTGTCGGCGATGCCCAGCGCTTCCTGCCAGGTCTCGGCCGCCTTGGCGCCCTTCAGCCCGTGATCCTTGAGCAGGCTGCCGAGCCGTTCGCGCGCACCGACTGAGTAGCTGGCGAGGACGGGCTTGCGGCCTTCCTTGCGTAAGCCCTCGACATGGTCGACCACCGCCTCATAGATATTGGCATGGGCGGCGCGTTCGGGGGCGAAGTCGCGTGCGCCGTCGACTTCGAAGTCGAGGACGGTGGCGCTTGCCGGTTCGTGGAAGGGCGAGACGAGATGCGCGGTCGCGGCCTCCAGCCCCTCGTCCCACTCCTTGGGGGCCAGATAGAGCGACTTGGCGGGCAGGGGGCGGAAGCTACCGGGCTGCGCCGCCTCGGCGCGTTTGCGGTTCTCGTAATAGTCGGCGATGGCGTCGAACCGACTGGCCGCTGCCGCCGCCACGCCGCTGTCGCGCACGATCACCGCGCCGTCGCCGAGATGCTCGAACAGGCTCGACAGCTTGTCCTCGAACAAGGGCAGCCAATGCTCCATGCCCGCCATGCGCCGCCCCTCCGACACCGCCTGATAGAGCGGATCGCCGGTCGCCGTCGCGCCGAAGGTTTCACGGTAGCGGGTGCGAAAACGCTTGATCGACTCCTCGTCGAGCAGCGCCTCGGAGGCGGGGAGCAGGGTGAAGCCCTCGATCCGGCCCGTCGTGCGCTGGTCGGCGGGATCGAAGGTGCGGACGCTCTCGATCTCGTCGCCGAAGAAGTCGAGGCGCAACGCCTGGTCCTCGCCGCTGGGGAACAGGTCGACCAGCCCGCCGCGCACCGCGAACTCGCCCTGGTCGTGGACCGTCTCGGTGCGGACATAGCCGTTCGCCTGGAGCAGCGCCGACAGCTTCTCCAGCCCGATCCGCTCGCCGGGCGCGAGTCGTGCGACCAGTTGCCGAATGCGAAATGGCGTCAGCACGCGCTGGGTCGCGGCATTGGCGGTGGTCAGGACCAGCTGCGGCGCCTTGGGCTTGGCCTGAAGCCGGTGCAGCCCCGCGATCCGCTCCGCCATGACGCGTAAGGTAGGCGAGGCGCGGTCATAGGGCAGGCAGTCCCAGGCGGGGATCTGCAGGATTTCCAGTTCCGGCGCGAAATAGGTCGCGGTCGAGGCCAACTCGCGCATCTGTGCCTCGTCGGCGCAGATGAACACCGCGCGCGTCGTCGCGGCGCGGGCGAGGTCGGCGAGCAGCACGGGCAGGAACCCCGCCGGAACGCCCGACAGGGTCAGCGGGCTTTTGGCGGACAGGATCGTCTTGATATCGGGCATGAGGTTCCGAAGCTGGAGAAGTTGGGGCTTGATGTCATCGGCGTCATTCACCCCTCCCCTTCAGGGGAGGGGCCGGGGGGTGGGGCGCTTCCGCAAGCGTGACGCTAGTGGCGAGGCCCCACCCCAACCCCTCTCCTGAAGGGGAGGGGCTCGGATCAGATCAAAGTTATCCTACTTTCGGCATCTGAACGTACGCAGGCCTATAAATTACCGGGCGATCGGCACGAAATTCAGCGCGCGCATCCGCTGCATCACCGGGCCGTCCCATTGCGGCGGGCAGGGTTGGGTGCCGATGGCCCAGGCCATGATGTCGACATCCTGCTCCTCCAGCAGAGCCTCGAACCAATCGAGTTCCTCACGGCTCAGCGTCTCGTGATGCGCGTCGAAAAACCCGCCGATCATCAGATCGGCTTCCTTGGTGCCGCGATGCCATGCGCGGAAGCGGAGGCGCTTGATACGGGTTTCGTGGTCCATGGGGTTCCGATCCAACGAGATTAAGGCCCGAGACGCTCTGGCGGCGCGCGGGGGCTTGAGGCTATACGCACCCATCTAGTCATGCGTCCCGATATCCTCAATCCGCTGTTCGCCGAGGTCACGTCGCTGAAAGGCGTCGGGCCTGGCCTCGCCAAGCCGCTCGAACGCCTGCGCATCGCGCGGGTGGTCGATGTCGCCTTTCACCTGCCGACCGGGCATATCGACCGTTTCCCGCGTGACGAGCTGATGATGTCGGACGCGGGGCGGGTCATCTCGATCTCGCTGACTGTGAAGGAGCACCGTGTCTCGTCCTCCCCGCGCGGGCCGACGCGGGTGCGGGCGGAGGATGCGGCGGGCAACAGCGTGGCGCTCGTCTATTTCGGCGGCAATTCGGGTTGGGTGAAGAAGCTGCTGCCGATCGGTGAGACAAAGGTCGTGTCTGGCCGCCTCGACCTCTACGGCCAGGATTTGCAGATCGTGCATCCCGATCTGGGTGACAGCACCGAGGATTTTCGCGAGCGCGAGGCGATCTATCCGCTGTCGGAGGGGATCACTTCGCGGCGGCTGGGCGCACTGGCGGTGCAGGCGGTGGAGCGGGCTCCGGAACTGCCCGAATGGATCGAACCGGGGTTGAAGGCGCAGCGCGGCTGGCCCGACTGGCGGGAGGCGCTGGCCCGCATCCATGCCGATCCGGCGGATGCGAAGGCGCGCGAGCGGCTGGGTTATGACGAGGTGTTCGCCAATCAGCTGGCGATGACGCTGGTGCGGGCCGATACCCGCAAGCGGCGGGGGCGGGCGCTCAACGGCGACGGGCGCTTAAGGGACATGCTCAAGCTGCCCTATACCTTGACCGGCGCGCAGAGCCGGACGGTGCGCGAGATCGAGGGGGACCTCACGCAGGACGCGCCGATGCTTCGGCTGCTCCAGGGCGATGTGGGTGCGGGCAAGACGCTGGTCGCGGCGATGGCGATGCTGATCGCGGTCGAGGCGGGCGCGCAGGCGGCGATGCTGGCCCCGACCGAAATCCTGGCGCGCCAGCATTATGAGACGCTTCGCAAGACGCTGGCCGGGCTGCCGCTGGAAATCGCGGTGCTGACCGGCCGCGACAAGGGCAAGGCGCGCGAGGCGACCCTCATGGCGCTGGCGGCGGGGGAGATCGACATATTGGTCGGCACCCATGCGATCTTCCAGGAAACCGTGACCTATCGCGACCTCGCCTTGGTGGTGGTGGACGAGCAGCACCGTTTCGGCGTGGCGCAGCGGATGATGCTGTCGGCCAAGGGCAAGGCGCCGCCGCATCTGCTGGCGATGACCGCGACGCCGATCCCGCGCACCCTGACGCTCGCCAATTATGGCGAGATGGATGTCAGCCGCCTGGACGAGATGCCGCCGGGCCGCCAGCCGATCGAGACGCGGGTGGTGTCCGAGGACCGGCTGGACGAGGTGGTCAATGCGCTCGGCCGCCATTTGTCGGACGGGGGGCAGGCTTATTGGGTGTGCCCGCTGGTCGAGGAAAGCGAGAAGTCCGACCTCGCCGCCGCCGAGATGCGCGCCGAGACCCTGCGCGCCCGGTTCGGCGAGCGGGTAGGCCTTGTCCATGGCAAGATGAAGCCTGCCGAAAAGGACGCCGTGATGGAGGCGTTTGCGGGCGGGCGTCTGGGCGTGCTGGTCGCGACGACGGTGATCGAGGTGGGCGTGGACGTGCCCAATGCCACGCTGATCGTGATCGAACATGCCGACCGCTTCGGCCTGGCGCAGCTCCACCAGTTGCGTGGGCGCGTCGGGCGGGGCGGGGGGCTGTCGCGCTGCCTGCTCCTGCGCGGATCGCATCTGTCGGAGACGTCGCGGGCGCGGCTGGCGTTGATGCGCGAGACCAATGACGGGTTCCGCATCGCCGAGGAGGATCTGCGGCTGCGCGGGGCGGGCGAGTTGCTCGGCACGCGCCAATCGGGCGAGATGGCGTTCCGGCTGGCGACGCCCGAGAATATGGCCGACTTGATGCAATGCGCGCAAGACGATGCCCGGTTGCTGATCGACCGCGACGGCGGACTGGAGGCGCCGCGTGGGGCTGCGGCGCGGACGGCGCTCTATCTGTTCGAGCGGGATGCGGGCGTCGCGCTGCTGCGTTCCGGCTGAACGAAGCGGTCTGGTCGGCGTTGGGCGCGGATGGCTGCATTCTTTCCGCTCATCCTCGTCCTGATCGCCGGTATCGGCCTGGCGATCCAGCCGCCGACCAATGCCGCGCTGGCCAAGGCGTCGGGGTCGGTCGTGCTGGCGGCGCTGACCTCTTTCCTGATCGGGACGGTGGTGCTGGCGGTGGCATGGGCGGCGATCGACCGGACCAGCCCGGCGGCTTTAAAGGGCGCGCCGGGCTGGGCGTGGCTCGGTGGCTTCTACGGCGCGGGGTTCGTCGCGGTGCTGGCCTATGCCGCGCCGCGCCTGGGGATTTCGGTCGCGCTGACGGCGGCGATCGCCAGCCAGCTGGTGGCGGCGCTGATCGTCGACCATTTCGGGCTGTTCGGGGTGCGAGTGGAGCCGGTGACGATCGGTAAGGTGATCGGAGTAGCGCTGGTCATTGCGGGCGCGGTGGTGGTTCGGCGGGGGTGAGGGGGGCGTGGCCTACCGACCTTTCCGTTCCCCGGCGAAGGCCGGGGTCCAGTTTCTTCTTCCTGGACGAAGAGACCTGCCGATGTGAGGGAGGGCGCTGCCGCCCCGAACCTTCGTGTGCGCTATCTACCGGCCACCATTGGACCCCGGCCTTCGCCGGGAACAGCCGCTATGGAAAGGGAGTACGTCCCGACCTCCGTCCCGCCTCAGCCCTTCGGCCGGCTGGCAAGCCAGCCGCTCAGGATAAACTTCGGCACATGGCGCCGAAGTGGAAGGCCATAGGAATTACCCCGCCGTCAGCAACCCGTGGTTTTTCTTGCCCGACGAAAGCTTTACCGGCTCGGCCCCAACGGCGATGACGGCATTCTCGTCCGCCACCTTCTCGCCATCGACGCGCGCGCCGCCGCCTGCGATCAGGCGTCGTGCCTCACCCTTGGACTTCGCAAAGCCCAGCCCGATCAGCGCATCAACGATCGAAACCGACCCGCCCTCGACCGCAAAGCTCGGCAGCGTCGCGCCCGCCGCGCCTTCCTCGAAGGTCCGGCGCGCGGTGTCCGCCGCCTCGTCCGCCGCCGCGCGGCCGCGGCACATGGCGGTGGCCTCGTTGGCGAGGATCTTCTTGGCCTCGTTGATCTCCGCGCCTTCCAGCTTTTCCAGACGCGCGATCTCGTCCAGCGGCAGGTCGGTGAACAGGCGCAGGAAGCGGCCCACGTCGCGATCGTCGGTGTTGCGCCAGAACTGCCAGTAATCGAAATGCGGCAGCTGATCCTCATGCAACCAGACCGCACCGGCCATGGTCTTGCCCATCTTGCCGCCGTCCGCCGTCGTGATGAGCGGGGTGGTCACACCGAATACCTCGGTCCCATCCATGCGGCGGGCCAGCTCGATCCCGTTGACGATATTGCCCCACTGGTCCGAACCGCCCATCTGCAACCGGCAACCATGGCGCTGGGCCAGCTCGC
The DNA here is from genome assembly GCF_000787715.1 of Sphingomonas parapaucimobilis NBRC 15100. Taxonomy (GTDB): domain Bacteria; phylum Pseudomonadota; class Alphaproteobacteria; order Sphingomonadales; family Sphingomonadaceae; genus Sphingomonas; species Sphingomonas parapaucimobilis. Next base: position 75,110 of record NZ_BBPI01000005.1, on the reverse strand, counting down.
GAAAGTCATAGGCCTGAAGGATCATGTAATTGAATTCGAGGAAGCTCAGCGACTGCTCGCGGTCGAGGCGCAGCTTCACCGAGTCGAACGACAGCATCCGGTTGACCGAGAAATGCTGGCCCACTTCGCGCAGGAAGGGGATATATTCCAGCTTGTCGAGCCAGTCGGCATTGTCGACCATCACGGCGTCGGTCGGCCCGTCGCCAAAGGTCAGGAAGCGTTCGAAGATGCGCTTGATCGAGGCGACATTGGCCTTGATCCCGTCCTCGCCGAGCAGCTTGCGCGCCTCGTCCTTAAAGCTGGGGTCGCCGATCTTGCCGGTGCCGCCGCCCATCAGGACGATCGGCTTGTGGCCCGTCTGCTGCATCCGGCGCAGGAGCATGATCTGCACCAGGCTGCCGACATGCAGCGAGGGCGCGGTCGGGTCGAAGCCGATATAGCCCGGAACCACCCCGCCCGCGGCCAGACGGTCCAGCGCGGCGCCGTCGGTCATCTGGTGGACGTAACCCCGTTCATCCAGGGTGCGAAGCAGATCGGAAGTGTATGCCATGATGACTGGCCGTTACACCGCCGATCCGCGTTCGTCACCCCAAAGGCGTCGGGGGATCAGCGACAGACGGTACGCCCGTTACGCTCGACATAGTTGCAGGGGCGATAGCCCGAGCCCCGGCCCGTATAATTGGTATAGTCGCCCTGCGAGCGCGGATCGACATAGCCGGGGGTGCGCCGCGCCCGGTCATATTCGCGTGCGACACGGGCCTCGCGGCGCGCACGCCAATCATTGCCGCGCCAGCCCCGGTCGTCACGCCAGCCGCGCCGCTCGCCCCGCCAGTCACGGCGGTCGTTTTGACGCCAGTCGCGCCGGTCGTCCCGCCGATCCCGATCATAACGTGGGCCATCGCCACGCCAAGACTGGGCCGCAGCGCTCGATACGGGAAGCGCCGTCGTCGTCGCGATACCCGCCACCGACAGGCCGATCGCCGCCAGAACATGGAACACCTTCTTCATACGCCAACTCCCAGGGGCAACGGCCCCGTGTTCGTTTTCAACCTATGACAGGTCGTGGCGTTCCGAATCCTGAACCGCCCGTTAGCCAGCGTTCATAAAGCGCGCACGGGTCAGGGCCTGGGCAACTGGCTGAGCGGATCGACGGGCGTGCGGCCCCGGCGCAACTCGAAATGCAGCTCGGGCCGGTCGGCGAAGCCGGTCTGGCCCGACAGCGCCAGCGTCTGGCCGCGCTTCACGCTCTGGCCGCGCTGGACCATCAGCTTGGAGGCATGGCCGTACACGCTGGTCCAGCCATCGCCATGCTTGACGATCACGAGTCCGCCCAACGCCGCGATGCCGTCCCCAACATAGGCGACCACGCCGTCCGCCGTCGCCTTGATCGGCGTACCGAGCGGTGCCGCGATCTTGATGCCATCATTGCGCTCGCCGCTGGAGCCCGCGCCGAACCGCTTCACGACGCGGCCGTCGATGGGCCAGGCAAAGCCTGAGCGCAGCCGGGCGGGGGCCGCCACCACGGCGGTCGGCGGCAGGACGCGGCGCGGCGTCGCGCTGGGTCTTGCAGGTTCCTGGTTGCTGGCCAGCGCGGGCTCTCCGCCGGTCAGGATGTCGTCGACGTCGAGCGTAAAGGCGGCGGCGCGCTCCGCCGCGCTGCTGATCGGGGTGGCCCCGGCGGCGGTGCCGGGGATCAGTATGCGCTGCCCGGCGCGCAGGACATAGGGTTCGCTGAGCGCATTGGCCTCGACGATGCGCGACCAGGCGACGCCGTAGGCGCGTGCGATGGCGATGCCGCTCTCGCCCGAGCGGACCAGATGATAGCGGCCAGCGGGAATGGTCAGGCGCTGGCCCGCCCGGATCATGAAGGGCGGGGTCAGCGCATTGGCGCGGGCGATGACTTCCGAACCGGCGCCCGTGCGATCCGCCACGCCGCGCAGCGTGTCGCCGGGCTTCACGACATAGACGCTCTCCGTGATCTCCCGCGCATCGGGTGCGACGGGGCGCAATTCCCAGGACGGGCGCGGGGCGGGCAGCGAGGATACGGGGGCGGTCGATACGGGCGCCGGTTGCTGTACGATGGATCCCGCAGCAGGCGGGCGCTGGGCAGGCCGCGGCGTGGTGACGGGCACCGAGCGGCGGATGGCCGGGCGCGTGGAACCGGGCCGGGATGCGCCGGGGCGGGATATACCGGGGCGGGGGGCGGGTGTTGTCGGGGCGGGCCGCATCACCGGACCGGCCTGTGGCGGCACGGTTGCGACCGGGGCAGGGGGGGCGACCGGCTCGGCGGCGCGCATGGGAGGCTCCATATTGGGAATGCAGCCCGATACGAGCAGCCCCAGCCCCAAGATCCGCCCGATGGCAACCGATGTCCGATCCAACCCCTTGTCCCCCCAGAAAGCCGTTTCGCGATCCGTTCAGCGATAGGCTTCGTTAAGCATAACGAATGAGGGGTCATGCGTCAGGTCGAGTTGCAAAGGCGTTACCGCGATGTGATCGGCGGCAATGGCATCGAGATCGCTGTTCATGCCCGGCCGATGCGGCAGGCGGCCCAGCGCCAGCCAGTAATAGTCATAGCCGCGCGGATCGGCCCGCTTCTCGAACCGCGCCCGGCCATAGTCGCGCAGGCCCTGGCGCGCGATGCGAATGCCCTTCACCGCGTCCGGGGCGACCGGCGGGAAGTTGACGTTGATCAGCGTGCGGGGCGCGAAATCCAGGTCGAGCAGCGGCCGCAGCACCCGCTCGCCCCAGGCTTCGGCCGTGGCGAACGAGACCTGGTCGCCCACGCCCTGCGTCGGATAGCGCTGGCTGAGCGCGATCGAGCGGATGCCCGCCATCGCCCCCTCCATCACGGCCGACACCGTCCCGGAATAGAACACGTCTTCGCCCAGATTGGCGCCGCGATTGACGCCCGACAGGATCAGGTCGGGCCTGGCGTCCTTCATCACCTCGCCCAGCGCCATCAACACCGAGTCGGTCGGCGTGCCCGTCACGGCAAAGCGTCGCTCACCAAATTGCCGCAGCCGCATCGGCCGGGTCAGGGTCAGCGAGCGGCTGGTTCCCGACTGGTCCTCGGCCGGGGCGACGATCCAGACATCGTCCGACAGCGTCGCCGCGATCCGCTCCAGGGCGGCAAGCCCCGGCGCGTGATAGCCGTCGTCATTGGTGAGCAGGATGCGCATCAGCGCGGCTCCAGCACCGCTTGCCCGCCCAGATAGGGGCGCAGAACCTCTGGCACGACGACCGAGCCGTCGGCCTGCTGGTAATTCTCGATCACTGCGACGAGCGTACGACCGACCGCCAGCCCCGAGCCGTTGAGCGTATGGACGAAGCGCGTGCCCTTGCCCTCGGTGGGGCGATAGCGGGCCATCATCCGCCGCGCCTGGAAATCGGTGCAGGTCGAGCAGGACGAAATCTCGCGATAGCGCGCCTGTCCGGGCAGCCATACCTCCAGGTCATAGGTGCGCGCCGCCGAGAAGCCCATGTCGCCGGTGCAGAGCAGCATCCGGCGATAGGGCAGGCCCAGCGCCTCCAGCACCCCCTCGGCACAGGTGGTCATCCGCTCATGCTCGGCATCCGACTGGTCGGGGGTGGTGATCGATACCATCTCGACCTTGTCGAACTGGTGCTGGCGGATCAGGCCGCGCGTGTCGCGCCCCGCCGCACCCGCTTCCGAGCGGAAACAGGGGGTAAGCGCGGTGAAGCGCAGCGGCAGCTCCGCCTCGCTCAGGATCGCCTCGCGCACGATGTTGGTCAGCGAGACCTCCGCCGTCGGGATCAGCCAGCGGCCGTCGGTGGTGCGGAACAGATCCTCGGCGAACTTTGGCAGCTGGCCGGTGCCGAACGCCGCTTCATCGCGGACCAGCAGCGGCGGCTGGACCAGCTCGAAACCGTTTTTCTCGGTCATCCGGTCGAGCATGAACTGGCCGAGCGCACGCGACAGCCGCGCCATGGGGCCGCGCAGGAGGGTGAAGCGGGCGCCCGACAGCGCCACGCCGGTCTCGAAATCCATGCCGAGCGCGGGCGCGATCGCGTCATGCTCGCGTGCCTCGAACGCGAAGGTCGCGGGTTCGCCCTTCTGGTGGACCAGCGCATTGTCATTCTCGTCCGCGCCCTGCGGCACATCGGCGGCGGGCAGGTTAGGAATGGCGGCGAGCGCGGTGTTCAGTTCGGCCTCGACGGCGCGTTCCTGCTCTTCCAGTTCGGGGAGCCTGGCCTTCAGCGCGGCGACCTCATCCATCAGTCCTTGCGCGCGCGCATCGTCCTTGGCCGCCTTGGCCTGGCCGATCTGCTTGGACAGGTCGTTGCGGCGGGTCTGCGCCTCTTGCGCCTCGGCGATGATCGCGCGGCGGCGCTCGTCGATCGCGATCAGCGTGTCGGCCTGGGGTTCCGCGCCCCGCTTGGCGAGGGCGGCGTCGAAGGCGGCGGGGTCGTCCCGGATCAGGCGAATGTCGTGCATGGGGGCGAGGCTATGGCCTTCGCTCCGCCGTCACGCAACCCGTGGCGAAGCGCCCGCGTTATCCCAGTCCATAGAAGGAGAAACGCGATGCAGGTGCCGCATAACAGCTTCGTGCTGGTCGTCGATGGCCGCAAGAGCCTGTTCTTTCGGAACGACGGGGATGCCGAATATCCCAATCTGGTCGTCGAACAGGCGGTCGAACAGAATAATCCCGCCGATCGCGACCAGAAGACCGACCGGGCGGGCCAGGCCTCCTCGACCACCGGCGGCACGATGGGCGAGGTCGATTTCCACCAGCAGGAGGAGGATCGCTTCGCCGCCGAAACCGCCGATATGCTCAAGCGCCGCGCGCTGGCCAATGAATATGAGTCGCTGATCGTCGTCGCCCCGCCCAAGACGCTGGGCGAGCTGCGCAAACATTATCACAAGGCGGTCGAGGACCGGCTGGTCGGCGAGCTGGCCAAAGACCTGACCGGGCATCCCGTGCCCGAGATCGAGGCCGCGCTGCAAAAGGCGTAACGGCCACCCGGCGGCGGCGGCGGGTCAGGCCGTTTTCGGCTTGGCCAGTCGCCGCCGGATGACCAGGGCCGCCGCCGCGCTGCCGAACAGCAGCACCATCGGCGGGGCGGGCACCGGCGTCGGGGGCGGCGTAACACCACCCGAGGACGAGGCGCTGCTGGCCGAGGAGGCGCTCGACGCCGAAGACGCGCTGGAGGCGGAGCTGGCCGACGAGCCGTTCGACGACCAGCCGCTGCTGCTCGACGCATAGCCGCTCGACGAGGCCGAGGAGGCGGACGACGCTGAAGAGGCGCTGGACGCGCTCGACGAACTGACATTGCCCGACGACGAACTGGTCGAGGACACATTGCCCGACGAGGTGGAGGAACCGCCCGTCGACGAGGTGGACGACACATTGCCCGATGATGTGGAAGAGCCGCCGGTCGACGAAGTGCTCGACACATTGCCCGAGGACGATGTGCTGGACACGTTGCCGCTCGACGAGGTGCTGCTGACACCGCCGGTCGAGGTGGAGGAACCGCCCGAGCCACCCGACGCGGATGACGTGGACGAGCCGCCCGAACCCCCGGAGCCGCCCGACGCTGACGAAGTGGAGGTCGACCCGCCGCTGCTGGTCGAGGATATCACGATATTCCCGCTCGATCCGCCGCCGCCGCCGAATCCAAAGCCACCACCAAAGCCACCACCAAAGCCACCGCCGAAGCCGCCACCCCAGCTGCCGATGACCGCAGGGATATAGCCGCCGCCCGTTGCCGCCGGTGGCGCACTGGCGGGGAGGGGGATGGGAACCGGGGGTTCCTGGGTCGTGACGGTCACGATCGTCGGAGGAGGCGTCGTGGTGGTGGTCCTGGTCGTGCGCTTGACCACATGCCGCCGTGCGGCCGGCGGGCGGTGGTGAACGATGCGCTTCTTGACCTTGGTCTGCTTGACCAGCGCCGGGCGCTCGGGGCGATCGACCATGTGGACGGCCCCGCCGCCAATGACGGCACCGCCAGCGACACAGGCCGTCAATTTCGCCAAGGCCATACGCACAGACATCGTCACATCCTCAAACGGTTCAGGCCCGCAAACGACACGGGTCGGACCAAGGCTTCAAACCGGGCGATGGTTCCGGCATCGCCGCCCGGCCGCCCAACGGCACCCCTTTCAGCGTTCTGTCATCACAGTGACCAACAAAGGCTTAAGGTCAAACCCATTGTTGGCGGTCCGCGTCTAGCTTTGGGATTCGCTCCCCCGGACGAACCTGTCTTTAGAGGCATAGGCGGCTCGGCGACAGTGGGGATTCGATGATCGGGTCTGGAAACTGACCATAATGGCACCAATTCGTCCATGTCCGGTTAACATCGCAACTTTATTATAGAAAATGGCAAGACGATGAAACGCCGGTCGCTTGCGGCAGACGGTGGCACCGATTATAGGCCCTCTCGACCATCAGGGGGCGGCCCCGAGGACACGGTGCCGAACGTCGCACCGACGGGCCCTTTGGGAGAGTGGTATGGCGACGGTGTTTAATCGCGTGACGGAATCCACCGGCCCGGATGTGGCCAACGATATCGACGAGAATTATCGTCCCTCGGCGGACGAGCCGTTCATGAACCTGAAGCAGCAGGCTTATTTCCGCCGCAAGCTGATCGCCTGGAAGGAGGCGATCCAGCGTGAGGCGCAGGGCACGCTGTCCCAGCTTCAGATCGACTCGCTGCGCGAGCCCGATCTGACCGACCGTGCGTCGAGCGAAACCGACTGGTCGATCGAGCTTCGGACCCGCGACCGCCAGCGCAAGCTGATCTCCAAGATCGACGCCGCGCTGCGCCGGATCGAGGAGGGCGAATATGGCTATTGCGAAGTCACCGGCGAACCGATCAGCCTGGGTCGGCTTGAAGCCCGCCCGATCGCGACCATGACGGTCGAGGCGCAGGAGCGTCACGAGCGGAACGAGAAGGTTTCGCGCGACGACTGATCCACCGGCTCGGTGCCCCGGTCCGCGTTGCGCGGGGCGCCGGTACGGGGTTCGGGTCGCGCTATATGGGCACGGACGAGAAAGACGTGTCCCGTTCGTCAACAGATGTCTGGAACCGCTCTGATTAGGGGGTTGGCAACGTGATGATGCGTATCGCATGGTCGCGCGAGTGTTAACGGGCAAGCGGGAACGATCAGCATGGACGTGACGAACCGCGCACCCGAAAATGGGTCTGCAATGGCGGAAGACGAACTGGAACGCAGCGACCGGGCCGGACGGCGCGACAGCCTGTTGCTGATGGCGCAGATGACGCTGGGCGACGAAACCGCCCCCCGCGACGTGCGTGTCCGTAATATTTCCGAGGGTGGCCTGATGGCCGAACTGCCCATTTCGGTGGAAATCGGCACGCCAGTCGCGTTGAACCTCCGTGGCGTCGGTGCGGTGTCGGGGCGTATCGCCTGGTGTACCCAGGGCCGCGTGGGCGTCGCCTTCGACCGTCAGATCGATCCGACGCTGGTCCGCAAGCCGGTAGGCGGCGGCACATCGACGCCGGAATATGCCAAGCCCGCGACAGGCCTGAAGACCAAGCCGTTCCACCACTGATTCGGGAATGATAGCGGGGTTGGGTGTCGGGCGGCATGTGCCGCCGACATGGGCCGCGGCGGGTCGGCTGACCCGCGCGGCCGCGTCCAGGCTATAGGCCTTGGATCTCTTCTTTCAGTTTGAGCTTCTGCTTCTTGAGATCCGCCAGGATCAGCGCGTCTGGCACGGGACGCTGTGATTCGGCGCTGATTCGCCGGTCGAGCGTGGCGTGCTTGGTCTCCAGGGCCGTTTGATGCGCCGTATGCATGGGCTTCAACCTCCTGTCATTGCTTGGGGGAGTAAGTAAAACACCAAAATCGCCGTCTGTCCTCATCCATTTTCGTCAGAATCGACCGGATGAGGCATTTGGCGCGATGACGTGATGCGGGCTCTCGCCGTGCGCCTTCGGGCTTGCTAGAGGGGCGGGATCGGTGTCGGGCTGTCTTCCGGGCCGGTCGCAAAGGGGGAGCAGGATGGACGTCACGCTGGCACGCGCGCGGATCGACATGTTGCGAACCGAGCATCGCGACCTGGACGATGCGATCGCCGCGCTGCTGCAATCCTCGACCCCCGACCAGTTGCAGATCGCGCGGTTGAAGAAGCGCAAGTTGCGGTTGCGTGACGAATTGGCCGAGTTGGAAGATCGGCTGATCCCCGACATCATCGCCTGACGATTCCGGCCGCCAGACCGCTTCGTATCGGGACAGCCCGCACCGCGCGCCGTCTTGTTCCCGGGGCGGATGTCATGCGAGCCAAGCGCCATGCCCTCCCTCGCGTCCCGATCCCCGTTCCATGCCAAGCTGATCGACGGCCTTTATGTCGAGGCCATGACCCTGGCGGAGGCGGCGCGTGGCTATTTCGACGGGATGGGCCGTGACGAACGCGATGGGCTGGACCCGATCATGCGGGTGGTCTTTTCCTGCGAATCGCTGAAGGTGACGACACGGCTGATGCACGTCATCGCATGGATCCTGACCCAGCGCGCGGTCGAGGCGGGGGAAATGGACTGGGCCGAGGCGCGCCAGCCGGTTCGGCGCCTGGGGACCTCGCCGGATACCGACGACGCGCAGCTTGCCGCCTTGCCCGAGCCGGCGCAGTGGCTGACCCGGGCGAGCCTCGACCTGCACCGCCGGGTCGAGCGGCTCGATGCCATGGCCGATGACGGGGTTCCGGCCATCAGTCCCGTCCAGGCCTTGCAGGCGCGGCTGGGCCGGGCGTTCTAGTCGCCGACCATTCTCCCCTCGGCAGGGGAGGGATAAGGGGTCAGCGACAGTCTCTGCCGTGCCGCCTCATATTGACGGCGAAGCTCCGCGACCCGTTCGGCAGCCGGAACGATACGGTCGACCGCGCCGATGCCTTGCCCCGCGCCCCAGATATCGCGCCAGGCCTTGGCCGCCTGGCCACCGCCGAAGTTCATCGTCGACACATCGCCTTCGGGCAGATGGTCCGGGTCCAGTCCCGCCGCAATGATCGAGGCGCGCAGGTAATTGCCATGCACGCCGGTAAACAGGCTGGAATAGACGATGTCGCTCGCGCGCCCGTCAACCACCGCCTGCTTATAGGCCTCCGCCGCATTGGCCTCGACGGTGGCGATGAAGGGTGAGCCGATATAGGCGAAGTCCGCTCCCATGGCTTGCGCCGCCAGGATGGCGCCCCCGGTCGCGATCGATCCTGCGAGCGCCAGCGGGCCGTCGAACCAGCCACGGATTTCCTGCACCAGCGCAAAGGGCGACAGCCGGCCGGCATGGCCGCCCGCCCCCGTCGCCACAGCGATCAACCCGTCCGCGCCCTTCTCCACCGCCTTGCGTGCAAAGCGATCGTCGATCACGTCATGCAGCGTGATCCCGCCCCAGTCATGGACGCCCGCATTCACATCCTCCCGCGCGCCCAGCGAGGTGATGACGATCGGCACCTTCCACTTGGCGCAGACCGTCAGGTCGGCCTCCAGCCGATCGTTGGAACGATGCACGATCTGGTTGACCGCGAAGGGGGCGGCGGGCCGATCGGGATGCGCCCGGTCATGCGCGGCCAGTTCCTCGGTGATCCGGTGCAGCCATTCGTCGAGCAGGCTGGCAGGCCGCGCGTTCAGCGCCGGGAACGAGCCGACAATCCCCGCCTTGCACTGGGCGATGACCAAGTCCGGGTTGGAGATGATGAACAGCGGCGACCCGATCACGGGCAGGGTTAAACGGTTCAGGGGGGGGCGACTCAGGTCAGGGGGAAGGCTCATGGCTTTACGATAACGTAAAGGTAAAGGCTGTCCAGCCGGGCAAGGTCTTTGCAACATTATTACATGACCGTCATTTGCTTTGCGGCGGACAGGGCGTAGAGATTTGCGCATTCCCATTGAAAGGCCCTGATTGCGATGAAGTCCGCCCTATCGGTCCTGTTGGCCCTGACCGTCTCCACCCCGGCGCTGGCGGCGGGCCAGCTGCCCCAGACCGTCGCGCCGGTTCTGTACGACATCACCGTGCGGCCGGATGCGAAGGCGCTGACCTTCACCGGCGAGGAGACCGTCGATGTCGAGGTGAAGCAGGCCACCGCCACCATCGTGCTGAACGCGGCCGAGCTGACCGTCACGCGCGCGACCTTCGACGGCAAGCCGGTGCCCTTCGTGGCGGACAAGGCGGCGCAGACGCTGACCCTTACCCTGCCGCAGGCGGCAAGCATCGGGCGGCACAAGGTCGGCTTCGCCTGGACGGGGACGATCAATCGTTCGGCCAATGGCCTGTTCGCCATCGACTATACCAATGCCGACGGCTCGGCCGACCGGATGCTGGCGACCCAGTTCGAGGCGCCCGACGCCCGCCGCTTCGCGCCGATGTGGGACGAACCCGCCTTCAAGGCGAAGTTCCGCCTGACCGCCACCGCGCCCAAGGGGCAGCGCGCGATCAGCAACATGCCCGCCGAAGCCGTGACGACGCAGGCCGATGGCAGCCAGCTCTATCGCTTCGGCGAGACGCCGGTGATGTCCAGCTATCTGCTGTTCTTCGGCTCGGGCAATCTGGACCGCAAGACGGTGGCTGCGAACGGCGTCCAGATCGGCGTGGTCAGCCGCAAGGGCGTGGTCGACCAGGGTGACTATTCGCTGGGCGCGGCGACCAAGCTGCTGTCTTATTACAACGACTATTTTGGCACGCCCTATCCGCTGCCCAAGATGGACATGATCGCGGGTCCGGGCTCCAGCCAGTTCTTCGGCGCGATGGAGAATTGGGGCGCGATCTTCTATTTCGAGAACGAACTGCTCTTCAATCCGCAGGTCATGAGCGAGAGCAACCGCCAGCGTATCCACACCGTCGTCGCCCATGAAATGGCGCACCAGTGGTTCGGCGACCTCGTCACCCCGCGCTGGTGGGACGACCTCTGGCTGAACGAGGGCTTCGCCTCGTGGATGGAGGGCAAGGCCAGCAACGACCTGAACCCCAGTTGGGAAGCGGCGGCGGCCAGCGTGTCGGGCGAGCGCGAGTCGGCGATGGGCATCGATGCGACCAGCGCGACCCACCCGATCATCCGAAAGGTCGAGACGGTCGACCAGATCGGCGAGGCATTCGACAGCATCACCTATCTGAAGGGGCAGGCGGTCATCGGGATGCTCGAATCGACGCTGGGCGCCGATACGTTCCGCAAGGGCATCCGTGCCTATATGGCGAAGTATAAATACCAGAACACGGTGACCGAGCAGCTCTGGGAGGAACTGTCCAAGGCGTCGGGCACCAATGTCGCGACGATCGCGCATGACTTCACGCTGCAGGGTGGCGTGCCGCTGGTCACGCTGCAGGGTGCGCGCTGCGAGGGCGGCAAGACGGTCGCGATGCTGACCCAGGGCCGGTTCGGACTGGACGAGGCGTCGAAGGCGGCCCAGACCTGGCATGTGCCGATCCGCGTTGCGACCATCGGCGGGGCCGAGACGACCGCCATCGTGACCGGCGCGGCACCCGCCCCGGTCACGGTCGGCGGCTGCGGCACGCTGGTCCTGAACCAGGGCAAGGGGGCCTATACGCGCGTCATGTATGACGGCGCGGGCCATGCCGCGATCGTGCGCGACTATGCGAAGCTGGCGCTGAACGACCGTCTGGGAACGCTGGGCGACGACTATGCGCTGGCGGCGGGCGGCTATCAGGATCTGAGCCGCTGGTTCGACCTGATGGCGCAGGTCACGCCCGAGGCCGATCCGCTGGAATGGCAGACGGTGGCGGGCGAACTCGCCCGCCTGAACGGCCTTTATGAGGGCACCCCGCTTGAAAAGCCGCTGCGTGCGCGGACGGCGGCGATCCTGTCGCCGGTGCTGGCACGGATCGGGTTCGAGCCGAAGCCGGAGGACGGCGCGCTCGTCTCGAACCTGCGCGAGACGCTGATCGGGCAGCTGGGCACCAGCGGCGATGCGATGGTCGCGGCGCGGGCACGGGGCTATGTCGCCGCGCTCGCCAGGAACCCCGACGCCATTCCGGGCGCCATCCGCCAGCCGATCCTGGCGACCTATGCCACCCGCGCGACGGCGGATGAATGGGACCGGCTGTACGAACTGGCCAAGGCCGAACGCAATCCGGTGGTCAAAAACCGCTATGTCTCGCTGCTGGGCTATGCCGAGGACGAGACGGCGGCGCGGCGGGCGCTGAGCGTGTTGAAGGACAATACCTTCACCCCGCCGCAGCGCGCCGCGCTGCTCCGCTCGATCGCGGGGGCACATCCCGACATGGCGTTCGACTGGGCGGTGGCGAACAAGCCGCTGGTCGACAGCTTCCTGGAGGAAAGCAACCGTGCGACCTTCATCGTCGGACTAGGCGCGGGGTCGAACGATCCCGCCATGCCCGGCAAGATCGAGGCCTGGGCCAATGCCAACCTGCCCGAAGGTTCGCGCGGCGGGGCCAGGCGGTCGATCTCGCAGATCGCGGTGCGCAAGGCGGTCGCCGATCGCCTGAAGCCCGCCGTCCAGGCCTGGCTGTCGCGCTGATATAAAGGCTGGCGGGGGGTATTCCCCCGCCAGCCCGAACCAACCCTCCGTTCAGCCTGAGCGACGACGAAGGCCAAGGCGACCGATAGCCGTGCCTCCCACGCCGACCCATGGCGCCATCCCATCCGAATAGAAACTGGACCCCGGCCTTCGCCGGGGAACGGTCTGGATCGGGACCATGCCCGTGGCCTTCGACCTTGGTCAGAGTGAACGGGGCAAAAGGATAATTGCCCCACGCCCCCGCATGCTCTTGCCTTGTATCCCGAAACACGAAACGATCACGACCCCGTCACCCATTTCGTGAGCCTTTCGTGATCCGCAACAGCCTCGCTTTCCTCCTCGCCGCCACCGCCATGACCGCGCCGCTTGCCGCGCAGGAGGAGGGGGAGAAGAAGGCTCCACACCATGAGGCCGCCAAGGCCGAGGCGGAAGCCGCCTGGGCGCGCGCGCCGCTGGAGGAGACCGAGGTCCGCCACCGCGACAGCGTGACCATCAATGGCCGCGCCTATCCCTATATCGCCTCGGCGGGCACGCTGACCGTGCGCGATATCGAGGGCAAGCCGACCGCCTCGATGTTCTACACCGCCTATACGCTCGACGGCACCAAGCCAGGCACGAAGCGGCCGGTGACGTTCCTCTATAATGGCGGGCCGGGATCGCCATCCTTCTGGCTGCGCATGGGCTCGTTCGCGCCGATCCGCATCCGCACAACCAGCCCGGAGTTCGTGCGGCCTGCGCCCTATGATGTCGGACCGAACCCGGATTCGCTGCTCGACAAGACCGACCTCGTCTTCCTCGACGCGATCGGCACCGGCTATTCGCGGCCGCTGGGCGATATGAAGCCTGCGCAATTCTACGGGGTGGACGAGGATGTCGATGTCTTTGCGGGCGCGATCCAGCGTTACGTCACCAAATATGGCCGCTGGATGAGCCCAAAATTCCTGCTCGGCGAAAGCTATGGCACGCTGCGCTCGGGCGCGCTGGCCTATCAGTTGCAGGAAAAGGGTATGGCGCTGAACGGCGTCGTGCTGCTCAGCTCGATCATGAATTACGGCTATCGACAGCCGGGGCTGGATCAGGTCTATCTGAACTATCTGCCCAGCTATGCCGCGACCGCCTGGTATCACAACCGCCTGGCCGATCGTCCGGCCGATGTGGCGACCGTGGTGGCGCAGGCGCGTGCCTTTGCGGTCGGACCCTATATGTCGGCACTGGCCAAGGGGCAGAGCATTTCGCCGCAGGAGCGCGACCAGATCGCCGAGCAGATGAGCCGCCTGATCGGCATCTCGCCCGATTATATCAAGCGTGCCAACCTGCGCATCGACCTGCCGCGGTTCCAGAAGGAGTTGCTGCGCGGATCGGCGCGGACGGTGGGGCGGTTCGACTCGCGTTACCTCGGCATCGACACCGACGCGGCGGGCGAACGGCCGGAGAAGGATGCTTCTTCCGACGCGATTTCAGGGGCTTATATCGCATCCTTCCAGGATTATCTGCAATCGACGCTCGGCTACAAGACCGAGTTGCCCTATCGCCTGTCGGCGCGCGACGCGGCGGGCTGGACCTGGAACTGGAAGCACCGGTCGCCCGACGGGGCGCAAAACAATCCCAACACCGCAATCGACCTGGGTGCCGCGATGCGGGCGAACCCGTATCTGAAGGTGCTGTCGATGAACGGCTATTACGACATGGCGACCCCGTTCTTCGGCACCGAGAACGATCTTGGCCATATGATGCTGGAGCCTGCGCAGCAGGCAAATCTGCGCTTCACCTATTATCCGGCCGGGCACATGACCTACCTGAATCCCGACGCGCTGCGGAGCATGAAGGCGGACTTGTCCCGCTGGTATGACGAGGCGGTGAGCGATGCGAAGTCGTCCACCCCGCCGGTGCCGCCTTCGGGACAGGGGGCGCGGTGAAACTTGGATCGTTATCACAGCAGGTCACAAAATCTATAGCGTCAACGTCTCATAGTCCATGATATGCGACGTTGACGCAGTAAATTTAAGCCAAACCATGCGAGTGCATGTGCTCACCGTTTGCTTCCCATGCGCCAACAATGACTCCTTCGAACATCACACGACTAATCTCGTCCCTCCAGATTATGTAGAGAGTGCCCTTGTAATCTGCGAGCTCGGTGATGGCACCATCCCACAGTCTTTGATACTTATGACTCAGGTTCCGCATTGTAGCATTAGCGTGACCCCATGTCTGGTTTAGGCGCTCAATGCGTGAATCGACCTCACGCTCGGCGGACAGCTTAGGAACTGTCGGTAAAACATCTGGCGAGCTTTCACCGCACTCCTCATGTCCTTCCACAAAGCTCAAGCTGAGTATGTACTCACTCGCGTTCACAGCCTTCTCCCTGTGATGACCCGTCCAACAATGATTTGCATGCCCTCACGCCAATATCCGATGGATCTTCATCAGGCACCTACGCCTTTTCAGCAAAGGTACGAAGCTGCAGCGGGAACGCAATAAAAACCATTTATGGTGTGCGCAAATTGCAATGTTGGGATATCATGGTGGACGCACTTGGGCTCGAACCAAGGACCCGCTGATTAAGAGTCAGCTGCTCTACCAACTGAGCTATGCGTCCGATGCCGGTCTGCGGCATGGCGGGGAGCCAAGTCCCCGTCTGGTGGGGCGGCTATTAGCCGGGCATGTCCGACCTGCCAAGGGGGTTTTTGACATTTTTTTGGCCGTCGGGACCGAATGTCCGGCCCCGACGGCGCAAGTCCTTCAATAACCGACCGTAAAACGTTGGCGGATGTGGCGGGGCTGCTCGATCTCATCGACCAGCGCCATAGCATAGTCCTCGAACGAGATGCTGCTGCCCTGCTCGTTCGACAGGAGCGTATCGGTGCCCAGGCGGAAACGGCCGGTCCGCTCGCCGGGGACGAACATCGCGGAGGGAGAGAGGAAGGTCCATTCCAGATCCTCCACCTCGCGCAGCCGGTCGAGGAAGATTGCGCCTGCGCTGGCCTCGGTCTTGTATTCCTCGGGGAAGCCCGGCTGGTCGATCAGGCGCTGGCCGGGCGTGACCTCAAGGCTGCCCGCGCCACCGACGACCAGATAGCGCTTCACGCCCGACACGCGGACGGGTTCGATCAGCGTGGCCGGATCGTTCGGCGCAAACGGCAGCGAGAGGACGACCGCGTCATGTCCGCGCAGCGCCTCGGCCAGCGCATCCGGCGCGTTCACATCTTCCGAGACCGGGGTGACGCCCGGCAGGGTGGCGATCCGGTCGACGTTGCGCGCGATGGCGGTCACGGCATGGCCACGATCCGACAATTCCTTCAGGATGCGGGAGCCGGCATTGCCCGAAGCTCCGATCAGGGCGATCTTCATGGTCTTTCCTTTCCATGGTCCACTTTGTAGACCGTCGAGCTATGCAGGGCGCCGCTCCCCCACAAGACGTCATTTTTGAGGGACCAGGTCACATGGATGTGACCATGGCGCTGACCGGGGAGGGCGGGTGTCCGATCCGCGACGTGCTGGACCGGATCGGCGATCAATGGAGCCTGCTCGTCCTCGCCGCGCTGGAGCCGGAGACGTTGCGCTTCAACGTGCTGCTGCGGCGGATCGGTGATGTGTCGAAACAGATGCTGTCGCGTACCCTGCGGCGACTGGAGGAAGACGGCTTTGTCGAGCGGACGGTCTATGCCGAGGTGCCGCCACGCGTGGAATATAGCCTGACCGAACTGGGCCGGTCGTTCCTGGAGCCGATGCGTGCATTGATCCGCTGGGCGGATGGACATCAGCGCGAAGTAGAGGCGGCCCGCGCGGCCTATCGCGCGCGGGCCTGACCCCATTCTGTCATCAGGCGATGTGAACCGCCTTGGTTATCATATGGTTGGCGATGCCTTCGGGGCCGTCTTCCGAGCCGTACCCGCTTTCCTTGACCCCGCCAAAGGGCGCATCGCCCCAGCTGAGCCGAACGGTATTGATCGCGACCATGCCCGCCTCGATCTCGTCGGCCAGCTGGTTCTGGCGGCGGCCATTCTCGGTAAAGCAATAGGCACCCAGGCCGAAGGGCAGGCGATTGGCTTCGCCGATCGCATCCTCGGTGGTGGCGAAGGGGCGGATCAGCGCGATCGGGCCGAACGGCTCTTCATTCATCGCCTTCGCGTCGAGCGACACATCGGCAAGTACCGTGGGCGCGAAGAAGAAGCCGTCTCCGCCTTTGGCCTCGCCCCCGGTCAGCTTGCGTGCGCCGTTCCGCACAGCGTCCTCGATCATCGCGCCGATCGCCTCGGGGCGGCGGGGGTTCGCCATCGGCCCCATCTGCGTGTCGCTCGACAGGCCGTCACCGATCTTCAGCGCGGCGGCGCGCTCGGCAAAGCCCTTGGCGAAGCGCTCGTAAATCCCCTCCTGCACATGGAAACGGGTGGGCGCGACGCAGACCTGGCCCGCATTGCGGAACTTGTGCGTGACCAGCAGGTCGAGCGTCTTGTCGAGATCGCAATCGTCGAAGACCAGCACCGGGCCGTGGCCGCCCAGCTCCATGGTCGACTTCTTCACCGTATCGGCGGCGAGCTTCAGCAGGTGCTTGCCGACCGGCACCGACCCGGTGAAGCTGAGCTTGCGCGTGACCGGCGAGGCGAGCAGGTGGCGCGACACCGCATCGGGTACGCCGAAGACCAGCTGGGCGACGTCACCGGGCAGCCCCGCATCCTGGAAGCAGCGCATGATCGCAATGGCGCTGGCCGGGGTTTCCTCGCTGGGCTTCAGGATGACCGAGCATCCGGCGGCGATAGCGGGCGAAATCTTGCGCGCCGGGTTCATGACCGGGAAATTCCACGCACAGAAGGCCGCGACCGGGCCGACCGGCTGGTGCAGCACCAGCGAGCGGGTGCCGGTGGGACGCGGCAGCACCCGGCCATAGATACGGACCGCTTCGCCCGCATGGAAATCCAGCAGCGCGGCGGTGGCGGCGACTTCGCCGCGTGCCTCGACGATCGGCTTGCCTTCCTCCAGCGTGGCGAGTCGGGCCAGTTCCTCGGCGCGCTCGCGGACCAGCGCGGCGGTGCGATGGAGGACGGCGGCACGCTCCTGCGGCGCGACTTTACGCCACTGCTCGAACCCGCGCGCGGCGGCCTCCAGCGCGCGGTCCATGTCGGCGGCGGTCGCCAGCGGCAGCTCGCCCAGCGACTGGCCGGTCGCCGGGTTCAGCACGTCCTGGGTGTCGCGCCCCTGCGGCCCCAGCCACTCGCCGCCGATGTAAAGGCCGGTTTTTACGTCAAGCTGCTGGGCGGTCATAGGCGTCCTTTCGGAAGGGGTGAGGGGGGTGAATGCGGGCCGGAGATCGGTCTTGTCCGCTGCCGATACAAGGCCGCGAAAGGCCGAAACGGGCTTCTGTCAGGATCGAGGGAGCAAAAGCAGGGCTTTGTGCGTCCCAAGCTTTACGGCATTTCCTATCGGGGGGATCGAGATAGGTTACGCGCCGAAACGAAAGGGACGGGTCCAGATGCGAGCACCATTTCCGGCCATGATGGCCGCGTTGATGATCGGTACGATCGGTCTGGCCGGCTGTTCGGGGGGCGGCAATGGCAAGGGCTCGGTCGGGCTGCTGAACGTCAGCTATGATCCGACGCGCGAGCTGTACAAGGATATCAATGCCGCCTTCGCCAGGGACTATCAGGCCAAGACTGGCAAGACGGTGTCGTTCCGGATGAGCCATGGCGGTTCGGGCAAGCAGTCGCGCTCGGTGATCGACGGGCTGTCGGCCGATGTGGTGACGCTGGCGCTGGCCTATGACATCGATGCCATCGCCGAGCGGGCCAAGCTGCTGCCCGCCAACTGGCAGAGCCGCCTGCCCGACAACAGCGCGCCCTATACCTCGACCATCGTGTTCCTGGTCCGCAAGGGCAATCCCAAGGGCATTCGCGACTGGGCCGATCTGGTGAAGCCGGGCGTGCAGGTCATCACCCCCAGTCCGAAGACCAGCGGCGGCGCGCGGTGGAATTTCCTGGCGGCCTGGGCTTACGGCAAGAAGGCGGGCGGTTCGGATGCGGCGGCGCAGAAATATGTCGCCGACCTTTATGGCCATGTGCCCGTGCTGGACTCCGGCGCACGCGGGGCGACGACGACCTTTGTCGAGCGAGGGCTGGGCGATGTTCTGATCGCTTGGGAGAATGAAGCCTTGCTGTCCGAAAAGGAGCTGGGCGCGGGCAAGTTCGATATCGTGGTGCCCTCCATCTCGATCCTGGCCGAGCCACCGGTCGCGGTGGTCGACGCCAATGCCAAGGCGCATGGCACCGAACAGGTCGCGACCGAATATCTCAAGTTCCTCTATACGCCCGAGGGGCAGGAGATCGCCGCGCGCAACTTCTATCGCCCGCGCGATCAGGCGGTGCTGGCCAAGCACGCCGCGACCTTCCCCAAGCTGGACATGGTGACGATCCAGGATTTCGGCGGCTGGGGCGCGGCGCAGAAGCGGTTCTTCGCGGATGGCGGAGTGTTCGACGCCATCTATGGCGGCGGCAAGCGGCGCTGATCGCGGTGGTGCGGACGAAGCGCCGCTCGGCGCTGCCGGGGTTCGGCCTGACCATGGGCATGACCATTTTCTGGCTGGGGCTGGTCGTGCTGGTTCCGTTGTCGGCGCTCGTCATCCGGGCCGCGGGCATGGGCTGGGACGGCTTTGCCGAGGTCGGGCTGTCGCCGCGCGCGCTGGCCGCCTATCGCCTGAGCTTCGGGGCGGCGCTGGCGGCGGCGGCGATCAATGCGGTGTTCGGGCTGCTGATCGCCTGGATCCTCGTCCGCTATGAGTTTCCGGGCAAGAAGCTGATCGACGCGGCGGTGGACCTGCCCTTTGCGCTGCCGACGGCGGTGGCGGGTATCGCCCTGGTGTCGCTCTATTCGGAAAATGGTTGGGTCGGGTCGCTGCTCACGCCGCTTGGGATCAAGGTCGCCTATACGCCCCTGGGTGTGACCATTGCCCTTGTTTTCATCGGCTTGCCGTTCATTGTTCGTTCGGTCCAACCGGTGCTCGCCGATCTGGGGCGCGACGTCGAGGAGGCCGCCGCGACGCTGGGCGCCTCCCGCGCGCAGACCTTTGGCCGGGTGATCCTGCCCGCGATCGCGCCAGCCCTGCTGACCGGCTTTGCGCTCGCCTTCGCCCGCGGCGTGGGAGAATATGGCTCGATCATCTTCATCGCGGGCAATATGCCCTTCAAGTCGGAGATCGCGCCGCTGCTGATCATCACCCAGCTGGAACAGTTCGACTATAACGGCGCGACGGCCATCGCCTGCGTGATGCTGGTCCTGTCCTTTGCGATGCTGTTATTCGTAAACCTCCTCCAGGCGTGGCGCGCCAAGCGAGGGGCGCGATGAGCGCCTCCAACCCCACCACCATCGAAAGCCCCTGGGCGCGGCGGGCGCTGATCGGCGTCGGCTTTCTCTTTCTGGCCTTGTTCCTGTTCCTGCCCCTGGTCATGGTCTTTGCCGGGGCTCTTGCGAAGGGATGGAAGGTTTTCCTCGACGCTTTGGTCGACCCGGATGCGCTGGCGGCGATCCGCCTGACCCTGCTCGTCGCGGCTATCTCGGTGCCGATCAATGCCGTGTTCGGAGTTGCCGCCTCCTGGGCGATCGCAAAGTTCGATTTTCGTGGAAAAAGCCTGCTCATCTCGCTGATCGATCTGCCTTTTTCCGTCTCGCCGGTGGTGTCGGGCCTGATCTTCGTCCTGCTGTTCGGGGCGCAGGGCTGGCTCGGTCCATGGCTGACTGCGCATGGCGTGCGGATCATCTTCGCGGTGCCCGGCATCGTGCTGGCGACCGTCTTCGTGACCTTCCCCTTCGTCGCGCGCGAGCTGATCCCGCTGATGGCGGAGCAGGGGCGCGACGATGAGGAAGCGGCGCGGTCGCTGGGGGCGAGCGGGTGGCAGACCTTCTGGCATGTCACGCTGCCCAATATCCGCTGGGGCCTGCTCTACGGGGTCCTGCTGTGCAACGCCCGCGCGATGGGCGAATTCGGCGCGGTATCGGTCGTGTCGGGGCATATCCGGGGGCTGACCAACACCATGCCGCTGCATGTCGAAATCCTGTACAATGAATATGACTTTGTCGGCGCGTTCGCGGTGGCGTCTCTGCTCGCCTCGCTCGCGCTGGTGACCTTGGGAGTGAAGACCGTGCTGGAATGGCGTTTCGGCATCCACCGGGCGGGAGCCGCGCATTGAGCATCGTCGTCGACAATATCTCCCGCCGCTTCGGCGGGTTCACCGCGCTGGACCGTGTGACGCTGGAGACGAAGCCGGGCGAGTTCCTGGCACTGCTTGGACCGTCCGGTTCGGGCAAGACCACGCTCCTCCGGACCATCGCCGGGCTGGACTTCGCCGATGAGGGTCATGTCCTGTTCGATGGGCAGGACATGACCGGCACCCCCGCCGCCGAGCGGCGGATCGGCTTCGTGTTCCAGAATTACGCGCTGTTCCGCCACATGACGGTCGCCGACAACATCGCCTTCGGCCTGACGGTGCGCAAGCGGCGTGACCGGCCCGCCAAGGCGGCGATCACGGCCAAGGTCGCCGAACTGCTCGAACTGATCCAGCTGCCGCAACTGGGCGACCGTTACCCGGCGCAGCTGTCGGGCGGCCAGCGCCAGCGTGTGGCACTGGCCCGCGCGCTGGCGATCGAGCCGCGCCTGTTGCTGCTCGACGAACCCTTCGGCGCGCTGGATGCACAGGTGCGCAAGGACCTGCGCGGCTGGCTGCGGCGTATCCATGACGAGACGGGGCTGACCTCGATCTTCGTGACGCATGACCAGGAGGAGGCGCTGGAGATCGCCGACCGCATCGTCGTGATGCGCGGCGGCGTGATCGAGCAGATCGGCACCCCCGCCGAGGTGCAGAGCGCGCCTGCCACCGCCTTCGTGTCGTCCTTCATCGGCGAGACCAACCGGCTGCCCGTGACGCGTCGCGACGGCGTGGCGATCATCGGCGTCGGGTTGGCGACCATGTCCGACGAAGCACGCGGGCAGGGCGAGGGCGAAATCCATATCCGGCCGCACGATGTCGAGCTGGCCGAGCCGGGCGCGGCCGATGCGTTGACCGTCACGGTGCTGGCGAGCCGGCCTGTCGGCCGGTCCCGCCGGATCACGGCCCAGCTTGCCGGGGCGGCCGAGCCGCTGACCTTCGACTTGCCCGTCGCGGTGGACGCGGCTGCCGGTCAGTCCCTGTCGATCCGCCCTGTTCGTTACCGCATTTTCTGATCCCTTTTCGCCTCCAATTTCCTGACCTTTTGCGGGCATTGGCCGTTTGGGCATTTGCTAGCGGCTGGTCGTCCGGGCATGACGCGGGCGTCAATAGGGGAGATCGTCGTTGAAGGTCGGACAGGAATGCTGGCGGATCGAGCAGGCCGATCGCATGGCGGTCATCGTCGATGCGGAGGAATATTTCCGCAAGGCCCGCCGCGCGATGCTGAATGCGCGGCGGCAGATCCTGTTGATCGGTTGGGACTTCGACGCACGTATCGTCCTCGACCATGACGAGGCGCCGGGTGAGACGGTCGGCGATTTCATCTATTCACGCGTCCAGCGCCAGCCCGAGCTGGAGATTTTCCTGCTCCGCTGGGATACCGGCGCGATCAAGTCTCTGTTCCGGGGGCGGACCTTCTTCACCGTCCTGAAGTGGATGGCGCACAAGCGTATCCATACGAAGCTGGACGGCCATCATCCGATCGCCGCCTCGCATCACCAGAAGATCGTCATCATCGACGACCAGCTCGCTTTTTGCGGTGGCATCGACATGACCAGCGAGCGCTGGGACACGCGCGAACACCGCGACGACGATCCCGGTCGCAAGCGGCCCGGCGCCCAGCCCTACAAGCCATGGCACGACGCGATCAGCGCGGTGGAGGGGCCGGTGACGCACGCGCTGGGCGAGCTGTTCCGCGAGCGTTGGCATGCGGCGGGCGGCAAGCCGATGGGGCCTGCCGTGCCGGGGGCAAGCTGCTGGCCGGAAGGACTGGAGCCCGACTTCACCAACCAGCCGGTCGCCATCGCCCGCACCATGCCGGAGATGGACGATCAGGCGCCGGTCCATGAGAATGAGGCGTTGTTCCTAGCCCAGATCGCTCGGGCCGAGCGGTATGTTTATATCGAGAGCCAGTATTTCGCCTCGCGCCGGGTGGCCGAGGCGATCGCCCGGCGACTGGACGAAGAGAATGGCCCGGAATTCGTCATCATCAACCCGCTGACCGCGCAAGGCTGGCTGGAGCCGATCGCGATGGACACCGCCCGTGCCCGGCTGGTCGAGGCGTTGCGGCGGCGGGACCGGCATGGGCGGCTGCGGCTCTATCATCCCTTCACCGCCGGGGGCGAGGCGATCTATTGCCATGCCAAGATCCTGATCTCCGACGACCAGGTCTTCCGGCTCGGCTCGTCCAACCTCAACAATCGCTCCATGCGGCTGGACACCGAATGCGACCTGGCGATCGCGGTCGAGGCGGAAAGTGCGGCCGGGCGGCGGATCGCGGCGATCCGCGATGATCTGCTGGGCGAGCATCTGGGCATCGCGCCCAGGCTGGTCGGCGATACCGTCGCCCGCACCGGCTCGCTGATCGCCGCGGTCGAGGCGCTGCGTGGGCAGGGGGGACGGAGCCTGCGGCCCTATGAGGTGCCGGACCTGTCGAGCGTCGAGGAATGGCTGGCCGACAACGAAGTGCTCGACCCCGAAGGGCCGGACGAGATGTTCGAGGCGTTCAGCCAGCGCAAGGGACTGTTCCGGCGGCTGCGGCGGCGCTGATGGGTGAGGTCGTCAACTTCCGTCAGGCGCGCAAGGGGCTGGTGCGTAGAGCGGCCGAGCAGCAGGCGGCGGAGAACCG
This sequence comes from Sphingomonas parapaucimobilis NBRC 15100, assembly GCF_000787715.1. Lineage (GTDB taxonomy): Bacteria > Pseudomonadota > Alphaproteobacteria > Sphingomonadales > Sphingomonadaceae > Sphingomonas > Sphingomonas parapaucimobilis. Next base: position 51,824 of record NZ_BBPI01000005.1, on the reverse strand, counting down.
TGCGCGGTTCGGACGGAGCAAGGCTGAGAAGCAGCGGGATGCCGCCGAGCAGGATCGGATTCGTAAAAAACTCGACGGGGCCAAGCGGGAGGATTGACCCGCCAATACCCTCACCCTTCCGGCGCTTCGCGCCTCCCTCCCTCTCCCGATGGGAGAGGGAAGGGGCCCGCCCGCGTTAGCGGGTGGGAAGGGTGAGGGTGGCGGTATGCTCTTACCGCGGCGTCGCGAACCAGATGGTGTGGGTCGCGCCCTTGCCGTTCTCGCGGGCGCGGACCTTCACCTCATCGACCAGGAACCCCGCCCGCGACAGCCGCCGGGTAAAGACCGGGTCGGGTGCGGCCGACCAGATGGCCAGCACGCCGCCGGGACGCAGTGCGACCCGCGCCTCGTCCAGTCCTCGGTTCGAATAGAGCCCGTCATTGGCCGGGCGGGTCAGCCCGTCGGGGCCATTGTCGACGTCGAGCAGGATCGCGTCATACGTCCCGCGCCCCGCGTAGATGGCGTTGCCGACATCGCCCATGGCCAGCGTGACGCGGGGATCGTCCAGGCATCCGGCGGTCAGCTCGACCATCGGTCCGCGTGCCCATTCGATGATGCCGGGCACCAGCTCCGCCACGGTCACCCGCGCATCGCGGCCCAGCCGGGCGAGCACGGCACGCAGCGTAAAGCCCATGCCATAGCCCCCGATCAGCAGGTGCGGCGCATTGCGTCCGCCCAGCCGGTCGCAGGTCATCGTGCCCAGCGCCACTTCCGAGCCGCTCATCCGCGTGCTCATCAGCTCGTTGCGGTCGAGCACGATCATGAAGTCCTTGCCCCGGCGGAACAGCCGCAGGGGCTCGCCGCCCGGCACCTCGGCGATGCCCAGCAGCTCGCGCGGGGTCACTTGCCCTGACGCGCCTTGCGAGCGGCGTAGCGGGCGTCACGCGCCGCCTTCAGCTCGGCGGCCGTCGGGACCACCGGCGGGCGGGCTGCGGCGGCAGCGGCCTCTGCGGCGGCGTCCGCTTCGGCCTTCGCCTTGGCGCGGGCTTCCTCGCGGGCGGCCTTTTCCTGCTCGATCGCGGCCTTGTGGGCGGCGCGGCGCTCGGCCTCGGCGGCTTCCTTGGCCGCGCGCGCGGCGGCGCGGGCGGCGACGACCTCGGGGTCGGGCGCGGCCTTGTTGCGCAGCTTTTCCAGCGCAGCCGCCTTGGCGTCGCGCGAAGCCGATGCACGATCGGCGAAACCGGGAACCTTATATCCTGCCATCAATCATCTATCCCGTTGGGGGCCGGACGGCCCCATAGCACAACGGCCCCGCATCGCTGCAGAGCCGTTGAAGAAACTGGTGGACGCACTTGGGCTCGAACCAAGGACCCGCTGATTAAGAGTCAGCTGCTCTACCAACTGAGCTATGCGTCCGTTCGTCACGCTCATCAGGCCGTCCGGCGGCCCGCCTCGTGATCGGGAGGCGCGCCTTTAGCAGGCCTGTGCCGCTTTGCAAATGCTTTTTGCGGATTTTTTGCCTTACCAGCGCGCGGGGCGGCGATTTTCACGGTCGATCGCCATCAATATGCCCAGGCACAACAGCACCGTCATCTGGGACGATCCGCCATAGCTGACCAGGGGCAGGGGGATGCCGACCACGGGTGCCAGGCCCATGACCATCATCAGGTTGACCATGACATAGATGAAGATGGTGGTCGACAACCCCGCCGCCGCCAGCCGGGCAAAGCGCGTCTGCGCCGCTTGCGCGACGTTCAGGCCCCAGCGGATGACGAGGATGAAGGCCAGGATCAGCAGGCAGCCGCCGACCAGCCCCCATTCTTCGGCCATGGTCGCGAAGACGAAGTCGGTGTGCCCCTCCGGCAGATAGTCGAGATGACTCTGGGTGCCGTTCAGAAACCCCTTGCCCCAGATGCCGCCCGATCCGATCGCGATCTTGGACTGGCTGATATGATAGCCGGTGCCCAGCGGATCGCTTTCCGGGTTCATGAAGATCAGCACGCGGTTGCGCTGATAATCGTGCAGCAGGAAGTTCACCGCCAGCGGCGCCGCGACCGCCAGCGCCATCGCCCCGCCGATGAACAGGCGCAGCGGCACGCCCGCGAGGAACATGACGGTCGCACCGCCCGCGCAGATCATCAGCGCGGTGCCCAGGTCGGGCTGCTTCATGACGAGCGCGGCGGGGACCGCGATCATCGCCGCGACGGGCCATATGCCGGAGAAGCGCCGTGTCTCGGCCGGGGGCATCAGTTCATAGAAGCGCGCCGCACCCAGCACGATGAACAGCTTCATCAACTCGGACGGCTGGAGCCGGATAAAGCCTACGTCCAGCCATCGCTGGCTGCCCCCGCGCACCGCGCCGAGCAGCTCGACCAGCACCAAGGCGACCACCAGCACCAGATAGCCCGGCATCGCAATCCGCCGCCACAGGTCGAGCGGCAGGCGCGACAGCACCAGCGACCCCGCCAGCAGGACGAAGAAGCGCACGCCCTGCGGCTTGGCCCAGGGGGTCAGCGATCCGCCCGCCGCCGAATAGAGGACGACCAGGCCGAAACAGCCGATCGCGGTGACCAGCAGGATCACGCGCCATGGCAATTGCGCGATGGGTTCGGGGATGATGCGGGGGCCGCTCATGGATTGGGGTCGCCTGCATCCTCGGGATCGGTTTCGCGTGTCGCCATCGCCTCGGCCTGCGCGTCGGAGACGTTGGTCGCGGCTTCGACCGCCGGTGCGTCGGTCGCCGCGCCCGCATCGGTCTTGGTCGCGGCGGCGGCGGGCTGGGGCGAGTGCGCCGCGCGATAAGCGGCTTCCTCGGCGCGCATCCGGGTGTTGATGTCACCGCCCCAGGTCTGCTCGCCTTCCGCCAGCGAGGCCAGTGCCCGGTCGCGATCGAACAAATAGGTCATGATGTCGCGCCCGATCAGCGGCGCGTCGAGATTGCGCACGGTATGGCCGTTATGCTCGAGCACGACGGCCGCCGCATAACGCGGATTGTCGGCGGGCGCGAAGCAGACGAGCAACGCGTGGTCGCGCAGCTTGAAGGGCAATTGCCCGTTCTTGAGAACGCCCATGCGCCGCTCGGCCATGGTGATGCGGCGCACCTGCGCGGTGCCGGTCTTGGCCGCCAGGCTGACGCCGGGCACCAGCATCCGCGCCGCGCCGCCGGTGCCGCCCTGGTTGACCACGCCGAACATGGCGTCGCGCACTACCGCCAGATGCTCGGAGGCGACGGGCAAAGCGGGGGCATCGAGATGAACCTGATGCGCCAGCATGCTGGGCTGGAGATGCCGCCCCGACGCCAGCCGCGCCGCCATCACCGCCAGCTGGAGCGGATTGGCCAGCACATAGCCCTGCCCGATCGACGCGTTGAGACCGTCGGCGACGGTCCATTTCGTCTTGTATTTCCTGAGCTTCCACGCCGCATCGGGCACGGTGCCGTAACGCTGGGTGCTGAGCGGCAGGTCGAATTTCTGCCCCAGCCCGACCATGCGCGCGATCGGCGCGATGCTGTCATAGCCCATGCGCCGGATCATCTCGTAGAAATAGATGTCGCAGCTCTGTTCGATGGCGCCCTTCAGGTTGAGTGCGCCGTGCCCGCCCCGCTTGTGGCAGTGGAAGACGCCGGTGCCGACCCGCATCGCGCCGGTGCAGAGCACGCGGTCGTTCGCGCCGACGCCCGCTTCCAGCAGTGCCAGGCCGTTCATCGGCTTGACGGTCGAACCGGGGGGATAGAGGCCCTGCGTCACCTTGTTCATCAAGGGCACATGGTCGTTTTCCGACAGCATCGACCATTCCAGATGGCTGATCCCGTCCGAAAAGCTGTTGGGGTCATAGGCGGGCATCGACACCATCGCCAACGTCTCGCCCGTACGGCAGTCGAGCACCACCGCCGACCCCGAATTGGTGCCCAGACGGCGTGCGGCATATTCCTGCAGCCCCGCATCGATGGTCAGGCGGATATTCTTGCCGGGCGTGTCGGGCCGTGTGGCGAGTTCGGCCACGACCTTGCCCCGCGCGGTCACTTCGACCCGCTTGGCGCCGGGCTTGCCGCGCAGATACGGCTCCAGCATCTTTTCCAGCCCGTCCTTGCCCAGCTTGAAGCCGGGGGTGACGAGCAGTTGGTCGTGCGTCGCCTTGAACTGTTCGGCGGTCGGCGTGCCGACATAGCCGGTCAGATGCGCGACGGCTGGGCCAGCCGGATAGAAACGCGCAAAGCCGCGCGTCGGCTGCACGCCGGGCAGTTCGGGCAGGCGGACGCTAACCGCCGCGAAGCGTTCCCAGTCGAGCCGCTCGGCGACCTGGACCGGCTGGAACCCGGCGGCATGTTCCAGATCGAGGCGGATGCGGTTCATCGCCTCGTCGTCCAGTTTCAGGATCCGGCGGAGAAGCTCCAGCACGCGGTCCTTGTCTTCCAGCCGGTCGGGGATGATGTCGACGCGGAAGTCGGTCCGGTTGTTGGCGATGGGCACGCCGTGCCGGTCGATCAGCCAGCCGCGACGCGGCGGGATCATCGTCGTGTTGACGCGGTTGCTCTCGGAGAGAAGATTGTACTTCTCGTTCTGCGCGATCGACAGCCACGCCATCCGCCCGGCCAGCAACAGCCCGACGCCCGCCTGTGCCGTGCCCAGCACGAAGGCGCGGCGCGAAAAGCTATAGGCCTGCGCGGCCTCGGTCATGATCCGGCCGGGGCGATCCATGCTCAGGCCCCTACCTCATTCCGGCCGCGTTTGCGATCGATCCACGCGACCAGCCTCGTGGCCATCGGGAACAGCAGGACGGTGATCGCGATCTGCAGGACCAGCGGCGCATCGACCTGCGCGCCGACCGGCACCGCCAGGAAACGCCCCGCGATCAGGCAGAAGGCGATGGCGCCGCTGGCGATCAGCCAATCCTGCCAGAAGTCGCGGAACACCAGCCGATGCTCGAACAGGTCGATCGCCAGCGAGGTCAGCGACCAGAGGAGCACGGCGGAACCGAGCGGTTGCCCCGATACCAGATCGTCGAACAGCCCAAGCGGCGCGGCGGCCCACAGGCGCAGTGCGAAACGCGCGACCAGCCGCCAGGCGAGCAGCATCAGCAGGCCCATCGGCGGCTGCAACGGGACGATCGCCACCACCGGCACGATGGCGGTCAGCGAACCGGCCATCACGGTCAGCCACGGCAGCGCACGGGCGCGGGCGGGGGGCAGTCCGGGGTCGAAGGGGTTATAGGTGTCGAGGGTCACGGCCGGGGTGCCGGCGCTGATGGCGGCATCGGCATGAAGGCGCGCTGAACGATCGCGAAATCCAGCGTGTCGGGATGGATGAAAGGTCGCGCCACCGCCACGTCGCCGCCATCGGTGCGGACGCGGGCGACCGGGATATTGGGGGCATAGAGCCCGCCGGTGCCCGATGTCACGAACAGGTCGCCCTTGCCCAGCCGGACATTGGTCGCCACCGACCGGACGTCGAGCGTCCCGTCGCCACGCCCGACCGCGATGGCGGGCATACCGTCCCGGGTGCGCCGTACCGGCACGATGCTCTCGGGATCGGTCAGCAGCAGGACGCGGGCCGCAGCGGGACCCGACTCGGTCACGCGTCCGATCAGCCCTTCCGGCCCGCGCACCGCCATGCCGGGTTCCACGCCCTGCCAGCGGCCTGCGTTGAGCAGCGCGAAGCGGCGGCCGCTGGCCCCGGTCGAGCTGACCAGCCGCGCGGTCACGATGGTATCGGGCGTGCGGTCGCGCACCGCCAGCAACCGGCGCAGGCGGCGGTTGTCCTGGGCGATGGTCCGCGCCGTCAGCAGGACCTTGCGCGACTGTTCGAGTTCGGCGCGCAGCCGGTCATTTTCGGAATGGACGAAGAAATAATGACCGATCGTATCGGGCACGCCGCTGATCGCGTCCCCGATCGCCACGAACGTGCCGGAGATGGGCGCGGTCACGCTGCCCAGCGTCATGCGCAGGGCGGCAAAGGCGGGCGGGTTGAAGGTCGATGCGACAAGCAGCACCGCACCCACCACCGCACCCGCCACCGCGAGCACATAGGCCAGGAAAGCTCCATATTGCCGCCGTCGCGAGAAACCGGTGCGACGGTCGCGGGCGGGCGCCATGCGCCGGTCCCCTTATGCTGGAGGTTAGCCGTTCAGCAGGACGCCGCGATACATCGGGTCTTCCAGCGCGCGGCCGGTGCCCAGCGCGACGCAGGTCAGCGGATCCTCCGCCACCGTCACCGGCAGACCGGTTTCGTCGCGCAGCACCTCGTCCAGCCCTTCCAGCAGCGCGCCGCCGCCGGTCAGGACGATGCCCTGGTCGACGATATCGGCGGCCAGTTCGGGCGCGGTGTTCTCCAGGGCGACACGGACGCCCTCGACGATGGTCGCGACCGGCTCGGACAGCGCCTCGGCGATCTGGCCCTGGTTGATCTGGATTTCCTTGGGCACCCCGTTGACGAGGTCACGGCCCTTGATCTGGATGGTCACGCCGATGCCGTCCGCCGGGGGACGCGCGATGCCGACTTCCTGCTTGATACGCTCGGCCGTGGCTTCGCCGATCAGCAGATTATGGTTGCGGCGCACATAGGATACGATGGACTCGTCCATCTTGTCGCCGCCGACGCGCACGCTCGTGGTATAGGCCAGGCCGCGCAAGCTCAGCACGGCGACTTCGGTCGTGCCGCCGCCGATATCGACGACCATCGAGCCGATCGGCTCGGTCACGGGCATGTCGGCGCCGATCGCGGCCGCCATCGGCTCCTCGATCAGGAAGACCTGGCTCGCACCCGCGTTCGAGGCGGCGTCACGGATCGCGCGGCGTTCCACCTTGGTCGAACCCGAGGGCACGCAGATCACGATCTCGGGCCAGCGCGCGAACTTGCGCGGGCCGTGGACCTTCAGGATGAAGTGCTTGATCATCTGCTCGGCGACGTCGATGTCCGCGATCACGCCGTCGCGAAGCGGGCGGATCGCCTCGATATTGCCGGGGGTCTTGCCCATCATCAGCTTGGCGTCGTCGCCGACCGCCTTGACCCGCTTGATGCCGTTGATCGTCTCGACCGCGACGACGGACGGCTCGTTCAGCACGATGCCGCGTCCGCGGACATAGACCACGGTGTTCGCGGTGCCGAGGTCGATCGCCATGTCTTGCGACATGAATTTCAAGAAGCGGGGGAGGGGCATCGAAGCTTTCGTTCCATCTATGGACCGGGTGGGCGTGGACTCATATCCCGAACCGCCGCCAAGAGCCGTCCCAAGAGCCTTCAAAGGCACCTGCACCGTCATTTGCGGGGTCGCGGGATGCCGTCGCTTGGGCTAGGGTTTGCCGCATGTCAATACGGCGTCTGCCTCCCCATCTCGTCAATCGTATCGCGGCCGGTGAAGTGGTGGAAAGGCCCGCCAGTGCGTTGAAGGAACTGGTCGAAAATTCCATCGATGCGGGCGCGACCCGGATCGCCGTGGCGATCGGTCAGGGGGGCATCGGCCGGATCGAGGTGGCCGATGACGGTTGCGGCATGTCGGCCGGGGACATGGCGCTGGCGCTGGAGCGGCACTGCACCTCCAAGCTGCCGGATGAGGCGATCGAATCGGTCGTAACCCTCGGATTTCGCGGCGAAGCTCTCCCCTCCATCGCCAGCGTCGCGCGGGTGACGATCGAAAGTCGCCCGGCGGGCCGCGACGGCTGGAGCCGGGTCGTCGACAATGGCGAGGTGCTGCGCGACGGCCCCGCCGCCGTGCCGCCGGGCACCCGCATCGTGGTCGAGGACTTGTTCGCGCGCGTGCCCGCACGCCGCAAGTTCCTGCGGTCGCCACGCTCGGAATATGCCGCCTGTCTCGACATGGTGCGCCGCCTGGCGATGGCGCGGCCGGATATCGCCTTCACGCTGGAGCATGACGGTCGCCGCGTGTTGACCGTGCCGGGGGGCGAGGAGCGGCCGGGGCGCGTCGCGGGTCTGACCGACCGCGCGCTGGCGGAGAATTCGGTTGCGATCGACTGGGTTCGCGATGCGGTGAGCCTGGGCGGCGTTGCCGGGCTGCCCACGTTCAACCGGGGGATCGCCGACCACCAATATCTGTTCGTCAACGGCCGACCGGTCCGCGATCGCCTATTAATGGGCGCGATCCGAGGGGCTTATGCCGAGATGCTGCCACGCGATCGCCACGCGGTCGTCGCGCTGTTCCTCGACATGCCGCCCTCTGAAGTCGATGTGAACGTCCACCCCGCCAAGACCGAGGTCCGCTTTCGCGATCCGGCGCTGATCCGGGGGATGATCGTCTCCGGCCTGCGCCGCGCGCTCGACGAGGCCGGGCATCGCAGCGTTCAGCGGCCCCCGGAATCGGCGCTTGCCATGTGGCAGAGCGAGGCGGTCGCCTCGCCCCTGGTGGCCCCGCCGCCCGCCGATGACTGGCCCCAGGCCGCGCCCGAAACGCGGGTCATGGAGCGCCAATCGCTCTTCGCCCCGCGCCCCGGCTTTTCGGCCCCCCCGCCGCTGGCCCGCGCCGAAGCCGCCTTCGCGCCGCCCCCCGAGGTCCGGCAATTCCCCATGGGCGTCGCGCGGGGGCAGGTCGCCAAGACCTATATCGTCGCGGAGGCGGAAGACGGGCTGGTGCTGGTCGACCAGCATGCCGCGCATGAGCGACTGGTGCTGGAGCGGATGCGCGCCGCGCTGACCGGCGGACGGATTGCGTCACAGGCGATGTTGATCCCCGAGGTGGTCGAACTGGACGAGCCCGCCTGCGACCGGCTGGAGGCGCGGGCCGAGGAACTGGCCGAGTTCGGGCTGGACTTGGAACGTTTCGGCCCCACCGCGATGCTGGTTCGCGCGACGCCCGCGCTGCTGGGGCAGAGCGATCCCAAGGGGCTTGTCAGTGACCTTGCCGACGAACTGGCGGCGTTCGACCAGGCCCTTTCCTTGCGCGAGCGGCTCGACCATGTCGCCGCGACCATGGCGTGTCACGGTTCGGTGCGCGCGGGCCGCATCCTGTCGGTCGCCGAGATGAACGCGCTGCTCCGCGAGATGGAGGTCACGCCGCATTCGGGGCAATGCAACCATGGTCGCCCGACCTGGGTGAAGTTGCAGCATGGCGATATCGAGAAGCTGTTCGGGCGGAAGTGACAGCTTCTTCGGGCACGCCGAAACGGAAGGTGCCTTTGAAGACGGATTGAAGCCATTGTCGACCGGGACCGTATCCAAACCTGACGGATGGCATCAGTCGTAGCTTGGGATGGAGCAGGGATGAACGATCACGCCATATCCCGCTATGTCGCAGCGTGGACGACATCGGCATGGGGCGACAATGCGTCGCTGGCATGGGAGATTGTCCCGCGTGCCGAAATTGTGGTTGCTCGGCGAATGGAGCATCTTGGCGACGGATATCTGCGGCATGACGGATTTCTTGTCCACCGTACCGCGAACGTCGAATCGGGGGTGACGCTGAAGGGGGTCGGGATCATCGGTCCACATTGCCAGGTCGCGACCGGCTGTTATCTGCGAGGCGGTGTCAGCCTCGCGGCAAATTCTACGCTTGGCCCCCACTGCAAGGTCAAGAGCAGTTTGATATTCGATGGCGCGGCGTTGGCCCATCTCAACTTCGTCGGCGACTCCATTGTCGGGGCGGGCGTCAATATCGAAGCGGGGGCGATAGTCGCCAATCATCGCAACGAGCTAACCGACAAAATCATTCGTATCGCCGTACCGTCGGGTGTGATCGATACGGGTGTCACAAAGTTCGGTGCGTTGATCGGTGACGGGGTCAGGATTGGCGCGAATGCCGTGATTGCCCCCGGTGCGCTGCTTCGACCAGGTGCGGTCGTGGGGCGATTGGAACTGGTCGACCAATATCATGGCGGATCGCATGAAGCCCCCTCCATTGCCAACATGACCCGGCAAGGCGAATGAGTGATGAAGCGTCGATCAGGATTACATGATCGCTCGAAACATCACTTAATCGACGACAAACCGATCATATATGGCGACGAATTGAAAAAAATTGGTCCCGCTCGTTCATCGTAACGCAACTTTTACACGGTGCCGGCTATTATCGATTTCAAGAGAAGCTTGGACAGTTTTTGCCATGAAGCACGTCATGCCACTGATTTTTGCGTTGATCCCGCTGGCCGCCATGGTTGGTGCCTGCGTCACCTGTCCTTGAACCGAAGCGCGCGGGTCTTCAGCGCGCTTCGCCACCATCTCCCAAGACGCGAAAAGGGGCCGCCCGGACATGCCGGACGGCCCTTTCTTTGTCGGCGGAAGGCCGAAGCGCTGGGGATCAGCCCTGCGCTTCTTCCTGCTCCGGCTGAACCTCGGCGGTGGCGCCGGGCTCTGCGTTGGGATCGTAATCCTCGGTAAAGCCGGCTTCGTCACGCTCGAACATCGAGGCCATGACGTCGACGCCCTGCGCCTGCATTTCGGCCTCTTCCGGCGAGCGGGCGACGTTGACCTTGACGGTCACGGCCACTTCCGGGTGAAGCGCGACGCGCACGTCGTACACGCCGATCGCCTTGATCGGACGGTCGAGCACGATCTGGCTCTTGTTGACCTTGTGGCCATCGGCGACCAGCGCCTCTACCAGGTCACGCACCGCGACCGAGCCGTACAGCTGGCCGACGTTCGACGCCTGACGGATCAGGGTGACGGTGGCGTTCTCGAAGGTCTTCGACTCGACCTCGGCCTCGGCGCGACGGTTCGCGTTCTCGGCTTCGATGCGGGCGCGGTTGGCCTCGAACACCTTCTTGTTGGCTTCGTTGGCGCGCAGCGCCTTCTTGCGCGGCAGCAGGAAGTTACGGGCATAGCCGTCCTTCACCGTCACCACGTCGCCGATGGCGCCGAGCTTCTCGACGCGCTCAAGCAGAATAACGTTCATCTGTAAGACCCCTTACTTCACGACGTAGGGCAGGAGGCCCAGGTGACGGGCGCGCTTGATCGCCTGAGCCAGCTCGCGCTGCTTCTTGGCCGACACGCTGGTGATGCGCGAAGGCACGATCTTGCCGCGCTCGGACACGAAGCCCTGAAGCAGACGGACGTCCTTATAGTCGATCCGGGGCGCGTCCTTCGCGGAGAAGGGGCAGCTCTTGCGGCGACGGAAAAACGGGCGGGCCATTATGCGGCTTCCTCTTCACGATCACGACGGGGGCGGTCAGCGCGGTCGGGGCGTTCGCCACGATCGGCACGACGCTCGCGGTCGCGCTCCTGCTTGCGCATCATCACCGACGGACCTTCTTCATGGCCGTCAACCTTGACGGTCATGTAGCGGATCACGTCTTCGTTGATCTGGGTCTGGCGCTCCAGCTCGGCGACGACACCCGCGGGGGCGTCGATTTCGAGCATGACGTAATGCGCCTTGCGGTTCTTGGCGATCTTGTACGCCAGCGAACGCAGGCCCCAGGTCTCGGTCTTCACGACCTTGCCCTGATTGTCCTCGACGATCTTCGTGGCGGCTTCCGCCAGCGCGTCCACCTGCGCCTGTGCCAGATCCTGGCGCGCAAGGAACACGTGCTCGTAAAGAGCCATGCAGCTTACCTTATGTTGGCCGATCGCTGACGCCCACCCCATGTGGCGCGCCCCTCCGGCTGTCTTCCATACTTCAATACCGTCACGCCAAAATGGCATGAGGGCGGGTGAAGCAGGTGCTTCCCGCCCAATGGTGCGCTGGCTCATAGCGGATCGTGGCCAAAAGGCAAGCGCGGAAGGGGGCGTGCTCTTGCCAGCCATGCCGGACCTTTCTACCGCGCGGGCCATCCTATTACTGTTTGATGGCAGATACGAACATGCGTGCATTCATCTTTCCGGGCCAGGGCAGCCAGGCCGTCGGCATGGGCAAGGCGCTGGCCGAGGCGAGCCCCGTCGCCCGCGAGGTGTTCCAGGAGGTCGACGAGGCGCTGGGCCAGCATCTCTATCGCCTGATGGTCGAAGGCCCCGCCGACGAACTGACCCTGACCGAGAATGCACAACCTGCGATCATGGCCAACGCGATTGCGACCCTGCGCGTGCTGGAGAAGGAAGGCGGCGTACGCTTGTCCGAAAAGGCCGATTTCGTCGCTGGCCATTCGCTGGGCGAATATACCGCGCTGTGTGCGGCCGATGCGATCGACCTGCCGACGACGGCACGCCTGCTGAAGCTGCGTGGCCGGGCGATGCAGGCGGCGGTGCCGGTGGGCGAGGGGGCGATGGCGGCGCTGCTCGGCGCGGACCTGGAAAAGGCGAAGACGATCGCAGGTGCGGCGGTCGACGCGATCTTGGCCGAGGGCGGCGAGGAACTGGTCTGCACGGTCGCCAACGACAACGACCCGTCGCAGGTGGTGATCTCCGGCCACCGCGCGGCGATCGAGAAGGCGGTGGCGCTGGCCAAGGACCTGGGGGCCAAGCGCGCCGTCCTGCTGCCGGTGTCGGCGCCGTTCCACTGCCCGCTGATGCAGCCCGCCGCCGATGCGATGGACGCCGCGCTGGCCGAGGCGACGATCCGCGCGCCGCTGGTGCCGGTCTACGCCAATGTCGAGGCGGCGCCGGTCGCCGATCCGGGCGCGATCCGCGCGCTGCTGGTGGCGCAGGTGACGGGCATGGTCCGCTGGCGCGAATCGGTGCTGGCGATGCAGGATGCGGGCGTGACGCAGTGCGTCGAATTCGGCGGCAAGGTGCTCGGCCCCATGGTCAAGCGTATCGCGCCGGACGTCGATGCGGTCAGCGTGGTGACGATGGACGATATCGAGGGGCTTCTGGCGAAATTTTGATTTCGCGCGGAGACGCGGAGGCGCGGAGATGCAGGATATAGACGAAATCAGTGGAGCCGTTCTCGATGTTGCGCTGCATATGCACCGCGATTTGGGGCCGGGGCTGCTTGAGAGCGTTTATGAAACTGTTCTGGCGGGCAAGTTGGGGCGAATGGGATTTCGGGTTGCGCGACAGCGGCCGGTAGACATTCATTTTGACGGCATGACCTTTGACGCCGCTTTTCGTATCGATCTCCTTGTTGACGAGCGACTGCTCGTCGAAATCAAATCGGTTGAGCGGCTTACCGCCGCTCATGCCAAGCAATTGCTGACCTATTTGAGACTGACCGGGCAGCCGGTCGGCCTGCTGATTAACTTTGGCGGCGCAACGCTGAGAGAAGGGGTGCGACGGATCGTCAATTCCCACACTCCCTCCGCGTCTCCGCGTCTCCGCGTGAACCAAAGAATCGGAGAATGAGCATGTTCGACCTGACAGGAATGACCGCCCTCGTGACCGGCGCATCGGGCGGCCTGGGTTCCGCTGTGGCGAAGGCGCTGGCGGCGCAGGGGGCCAAGCTGGCGCTGTCCGGCTCCAATATCGACAAGCTGGAGGCGTTTCGCGCCGAACTGGGCGGCGATCATGTCACGGTGCCGTGCAACCTGTCCGACCCCGCCGCCGTCGATGCGTTGATCCCGCAGGCGGTCGAGGCACTTGGCGGCAAGCTCGACATCCTGGTCAACAATGCGGGTGTCACCCGCGACAATCTGACCATGCGGATGAAGGACGAGGAGTGGGACCAGGTCATCCGCGTCAACCTGGAGGCGACCTTCCGCCTGATCCGCGCCGCCGCCAAGCCGATGATGAAGGCGCGCTTCGGCCGCATCATCTCGATCACCTCGATCGTCGGCGCGACCGGCAATCCGGGCCAGGCCAATTATGCCGCGTCCAAGGCGGGCATCGTCGGCATGTCCAAGGCGGTGGCGCAGGAACTTGCCAGCCGCAACATCACCGTCAACTGCGTGGCGCCCGGCTTCATGCGCTCGGCGATGACCGACGTTCTTCCTGAAGCGCAGAAGGCCGCGCTGCTGGGCAAGATTCCGGCGGGTGACCTGGGCAAGGGCGAGGATATCGGGGCCGCCGTCGTCTATCTGGCGTCGAAGGAGGCGGGCTATGTCACCGGCCAGACGCTGCACGTCAACGGCGGCATGGCGATGCTCTGAGCCCGCAAAAAGGGCTCGAATGATCCGATCCTACACCAAGTCCGTCGCTGGACGGGCTTGCCAGACTAGGGCGCGCGTTCTACGTGCGTTCAGCAAGTATCAACCCCCGATGAATTACGAGAAGGGATTACCATGAGCGAGACCGCCGACCGCGTGAAGAAGATCGTCGTCGAGCATCTCGGCGTCGAAGCCGACAAGGTGACCGAGGACGCGAGCTTCATCGACGACCTCGGTGCCGACAGCCTCGACATCGTCGAGCTCGTCATGGCGTTCGAGGAAGAGTTCGGTGTCGAAATCCCGGACGATGCCGCCGAGAAGATCACGACCGTCAAGGACGCGATCACCTATATCGACGAGAACAAGGCCTAATACCGGGGCCTCGGCCCGCAGATGATGCGGGCCGAACGGGTCGCAAGACCAGGTTTCAAGCGGCTCCCCGACCCCGACTAGCGGGCGGGGAGCCGTTTTCGTTTGGGAATGGAGTGGAATATGCGGCGCGTCGTCGTCACCGGTCTGGGTCTTGTCACGCCACTGGGCGCGGACGTCGAAACCGCCTGGGCCAATCTGATCGCTGGAAAGTCGGGCGCGGGGACGATCACCCGCTTCGACACGACGGGGCAGAAATGCACCATCGCGTGCGAGGTGAAGCCCAAGGACCATGAATATGGCTTCGATCCCGACAAGCGCGTCGACCACAAGGTCCAGCGCCAGGTCGATCCGTTCATCGTCTATGGCATCGACGCCGCCGGACAGGCGCTGGAAGACGCGGGTCTCACCGAGATGGATGAGGCGACGAAGCTGCGTGCGGGCGTGTCGATCGGTTCGGGCATCGGCGGCCTGCCGGGCATCGAGATCGAATCGGTCAACCTGCATGAGCGTGGTCCCGGCCGGGTCAGCCCGCACTTCGTGCATGGCCGCCTGATCAACCTGATCTCGGGCCAGGTCAGCATCAAATACGGCCTGATGGGGCCGAACCATGCGGTCGTCACCGCCTGTTCGACCGGCGCGCATTCGATCGGCGACGCGGCGCGGATGATCCGCGACGACGATGCCGACATCATGCTGGCGGGTGGCGCGGAAAGCACGATCAACCCGCTCGGCGTGGCAGGCTTCGCCCAGGCGCGCGCGCTCAACATGAGCATGAACGACCGCCCGACCGAGGCGAGCCGCCCCTATGACAAGGGCCGCGACGGCTTCGTGATGGGCGAGGGCGCGGGTGTCGTCGTGCTGGAGGAATATGAGCACGCCAAGGCGCGCGGCGCGAAGATCTATGCCGAAGTCGTCGGCTATGGCCTGTCGGGCGACGCCTATCACGTCACCGCGCCGCATCCCGAGGGCAAGGGTGCCGAGAACGCCATGCGCATGGCGCTGCGCAAGGCGGGAATGGAGCCGTCGGACATCGACTATATCAACGCGCATGGCACCTCGACCATGGCCGACACGATCGAACTGGCCGCGGCCAAGCGCGTGTTCGGTGACGATCTGTCGGGTGCGTCGATGTCGAGCACCAAGTCGGCGATCGGCCACTTGCTGGGCGGTGCCGGTGCGGTGGAGAGCATCTTCTGCATCCTCGCGCTGCGCGACCAGATCGTGCCGCCGACACTGAACCTCGACAATCCCGATGAGGGCACCGAGGGCGTCGATCTGGTGCCGCACAAGGCCAAGAAGCGTGAGGTGAAGGCGGTGCTGAACAACTCGTTCGGCTTCGGCGGCACCAATGCTTCGCTGGTGATGAAGGCGGTCTGATCGGCCCAACCGCCGTTCGTGAGGGGCGGGGTCGTTGTGTTCCGGGGGATTCCCGTGGCCTTCGACTTCGCTCAGGCTGAACGGCGGTGGTGCGCCCCCATCCCCTGTGTTCCGCCCAGTGCCCGGACCTCCGTTCCGCCTGAGCGAAGTCGAAGGCCAAGGGATAAAGGGTGAGGTCAGGGCGTGCACTTCGACGTCGCTCAGCGCGAACGGAGGGCAGCGATAGAATTCCAACCCCGGCACCGGCCGGGTCCGCTTGCAAAATGGTTCGGCCCGCGCCATCGGGCGGCCAAGCGAGCGGACCCGGATCGGTGCCGGGGTTGTTCCATGTCCGGGCCTGGGCGCCCTAGTCAAAACCGGGTGAGATATGCGCAAGGTCGGCTGTATCGGGTTGCTGCTGGGGCTGATCGGCATCGCCGTCTTTGCCTGGGTCGCGCATGACTGGGCGGGCAGCGGTCCGGCGGAGAAGCCGCTGGCGGTCGTCGTGCCCGAAGGGGCCAGCCTGGCCCGCGCGGCCAACGAATTGCAAAAGGCGGGCGCGATCCGCTCGGCCAGCCGCTTTCGCCTCTATGCCCGGATTTTCGGCGATGGCGGCGCGATCAAGGCGGGCGAATATGCCATTCCCGAACAGGCCAGCGCGCATGACGTCCTGACCCTGCTGCAGGAGGGCAAGGTTCGCCAGCGGCTGGTGCCGGTGCCCGAGGGCTATCCCTCGGTGCTGGTCCATGACGCGCTGTTGCGGGCCGATGGGCTGACCGGCGACGTGCCGGTCCCCGCCGAAGGATCGGTCCTGCCCGACAGCTATGCCTATCAGAAGGGCGACACCCGTGCCTCGGTGGTGGCGCGGATGCAGAAGGCGATGAAGGACTATCTTGCCCAGGCCTGGGCCGAACGGAAGCCCGGCATCGCGGTGAGAACCCCGCAGGAGGCGATCATCCTCGCCTCGATCGTCGAGAAGGAGACGGCCAAGCCCTCCGAGCGGCGGACTGTGGCGGCGGTCTATGGCAACCGACTGCGCATCGGCATGCCGCTTCAGGCCGATCCGACCGTGATCTATCCGATCACCAAGGGGCGCCCGCTCGGCCGCCGGATCCTGCGGTCGGAACTGCACGCCAAGAACGGCTACAACACCTATGCCAGCCCCGGCCTGCCGGTCGGCCCGATCGCCAATCCGGGCCGCGCCTCGATCGACGCGGTGCTGAACCCGGCGGACAGCAAGGCGCTGTATTTCGTGGCGGACGGATCGGGCGGGCATGTCTTTGCGGACACGCTGGCCGAACATAACGCCAATGTGCAGAAATGGTACGCGATCCGCCGCCAGCGCGGCGAGATGTAAGCGTCAGCGCGCCTCGTCCTTGAGGCGTTGTGCGACCTTGCGCTGTGACGCATCCGCATAGGCCCGACAGGCGCCGGGCTTCGTCAGGAACCGGCTGGTCGCGCCGTCCTGATCGGCATGGGCGGTAATCAATATATCGCAGGGCAGGGCGCGCATCGCCGCCTGACCGCGCGCGAAGGCCGCCACCACCGCCTTGTTCGCCGGGGCGGAGAAGCGATAATCGTCGGTCGACACCGGGTTCAGGCTGGAGGCAAAGACGATCGTCTTGCACCGTTGGCCTTCGCAGGCGCGCCAGCTCCAGCTCATGCTGCCCATGGTGTGGCCCGGCGTCGCCCGTGCGGTGAGGATGGTGTTGCCCAAGGGCAGTCGTCCGCCGTCGCGAACCACCTTCACCGTGCGAACGGACGGGAAGCGGCTGTCATAGCCCCGCTGCGGGTCGTCGGCCGCCAGCCGCCCGGTGCGCAGTCCTTCGGCCCCGCGCGGACTGGCGATGACGGTCGCACCGGTATCGCGGGCGAGCGCCGCCAAACCACCCGCATGGTCGAAATGCGGCTCGGTGCTGAGAATATATTTGATATCATGGGGAGCGAAGCCGAGCTTCCTGACATTCGCCAGGATGGCAGGCGCGGCTTGGGGAAGGGCGCCGTCGATCAGGATCAGGCCCTTGCCCGTATCGATCAGCGCGACGTTCAGTCCGCCAAAGCCGACCAGATAGCTATGGCCGAAGACCTTCACCGGCGGGCGGGGGGCGAGCCAATCGGCGGTGTGGTCCGTCACGATCGGCTTGGTCAGGGGATCGGGTGCCCGAGGCATGGCAGGCGCGGAGACGATGGCGATCAGCGAAAGCAGGGTCGGTCTGGCAAGCATGGCGTATCTCCTTCGTCCGGCATCATGAAGCGGGTCGGCAGGGCCTACAAAGCATCTTCCCTCGACAGAGCCATGAGGGAAATTCATGATGAGGCATGGACCGCGCCCAAATCCCGCTGAACGCCCTGCGCGCTTTCGAGGCGGCGGCGCGGCATCTGAACTTTACCCGTGCCGCGATCGAGCTGTGCGTCAGCCAGGGCGCGGTCAGCCATCAGGTCGCGGCTCTCGAAAAGCGGCTGGGTGCGCGGCTGTTCCACCGGCTGCCGCGTGGACTGGCGCTGACCGATGACGGCCATGCGCTGGTCCCGGTGCTGGCCGAGACGTTCGACAGGATCGGGGCGACGCTGGATCGGTTTGCCGACGGGCGCTTCCAATATACGCTGGGGCTGGGCGTGGTGGGGACCTTCGCGACCGGATGGCTGCTCGAGCGGCTGGACGATTTCGCCGCGACCCATCCGCACATCGATGTTCGCGTGTCGATCAATAACAACCGCGTCGATCTGGCCGGGGAGGGCCTCGATTACGCGATCCGGTTCGGCGACGGGGCGTGGCACGGCACCCATGCCGAGCCATTGCAGGCGGCGCCGCTGACGCCCCTATGCTCGCCCCGGATCGCAGGGCGCTTGCGGCAACCTGCCGATCTGGCACGCGAAAGGCTGTTGCGGTCCTACCGGGTCAGCGAGTGGGAGCGCTGGTTCGACGCCGCTGGCGTTCCGTCGCCTGCCTTGCGTGGGCCGATGTTCGACAGTTCGGCGCTGATGGCGGGGGCGGCGATGGCGGGGTTGGGCGTGGCGCTGGCGCCGCGCGCGATGTTCCTGCGCGAGCTGGCGGCGGAGCGACTGGTCCAGCCCTTTGCGCTCGAGATCGATGCGGGGCGTTACTGGCTGACGCGGTTGCTGTCGCGCAAGGAAGGGCTTGCGATGCGAGCATTTCGGCAGTGGTTGCTGGGGGCGGTAGAGGTAATTCCTCCCCTGCAAGGGGAGGCGGACCATGCGCAACATGGTGGAGGGGTGTCGCCCTCTCGATAGCGGGACACCCCTCCGTCAGCGCTTCGCGCTGCCACTTCCCCTGCGAGGGGAGGATAGATTTACCCGCGCAAGGCCGCCGCCGCCCGTGCCTTGGCCTCCACGTCCGCCATCGAACCGCCCGTCACCCAGCTGCCACCGACACACAGCACGCGGTCGAACGCCAGCCAGTCGGGGGCGCTCGCCTCGGTGATGCCGCCGGTCGGGCAGAAGCGCGCCTGATAGAAGGGCGCGGCCAGTGCCTTTAGCGCCTTCAGCCCGCCGCTCGTCTCGGCGGGGAAGAACTTGAAATGGGTCAGGCCCAGGTCCAGCCCGCGCATGATGTCGCCCGCATTGGCGATGCCGGGCAGATAGGGGATGCCGCTCTCGATGACGGCCGCGCCCAGCCGATCGGTCAGGCCGGGCGAGACGATGAACTCCGCACCCGCATCCGCCACGTCGCGCAGCTGCTGCTCGTTGACCACGGTCCCTGCGCCGACGATCGCGCCGGGGACCTTCTTCATCTCGGCCATCGCTTCCAGCGCGGCGGGGGTGCGCAGCGTCACCTCCAGCACCTTCAGCCCGCCCGCAACCAGCGCCTCGGCCAAGGGCTTGGCGGTGGCGGCGTCGTCGATGACCAGCACGGGGATGACCGCGCTGGTACGCATGATGGTGGCGATGTCGGTCATGAATGCTCCTGGGCAAAGGCCGCGGCCGCGCCGAACAGGCCGGGCTGGGGATGGGTGATAAGCTTGACGGGAATGCGCGCCATCAGCGACTGGAAGCGTCCCTTCGCGACGAAGCGCTGGTCGAAGCCCGAGCGAAGCAGCTTGTCCTTGATCCGGTAGCCCAGGCCGCCCGCGATCACGACGGTCTTGGCCCCCTGCGCCAGCGCGAAGTCGCCCGCGACCGCGCCCAGCGCCAGGCAGAAGCGGTCGAGCGCGGCGAGCGCGATCGAGTCGGTGCCATCCAGCGCCTCGGTCCAGATTTCGCGGTCGTCACGGCTGGGCACCGCGCGGCCCTCCAGCGTGGCGAGCGTTTCGTAGATGGCGACGATGCCGGGGCCGGAGCAGATCCGCTCGCACGACACGCGGGTATAGGTGCGGCGCAGGCGCTTCAGGATCGCATCCTCGATCCCGTCGAGCGGGGCATAGTCCATATGCCCGCCCTCGGTTTCGATAACATGATAGCGGTTGGGCGTCATCAGCACCTGCGCGACGCCCAGGCCGGTGCCGGGGCCGCAGACGGTGACGACGCCGTTGGCGGGCATCGGCTCCTCGGGGCCGCAAATGTGGAGGAAGTCCTCCTCCGGCACCTGCGCGACGGCATGGCCGACCGCCCCGAAGTCGTTGATGACGGTATAGACGTCCGCGCCCAGCCGCTCGGGGATCAGCGAGGGGCGGATGACCCAGGGGTTGTTGGTCATGCGGATCACGTCGCCGGTGATCGGCGAGGCGATGGCGAGAGACGCGGCCTTGGGCAGCGGGCGGCCCAGATGCGCCTCGAACGCCTGCCACGCGGTCTGGAGCGAGGCGTGCTCTGCGGTCTTTTGCGTGCAGGGCTCGCCGAGCTTCACCACCCGGCCATTCTCGACCTCGGCGATCGCGAAGCGCGCATGCGTGCCCCCGATGTCGACGGCTACGATTTCCATGATGTCCTCCCCCTTATCGTTTTACAGGCCGGCCGCGGCGAGGATGGGCGAGGCGCCCTTCTCGGCTTCGTCGGCGGCCTGGCGGAACAGCGCGAACAGTTCGCGGCCCATGCCCTGCGCCGGGGCAGGCGTCGCCGCCAGTTCGCGGGCGGCCCATTCGGCCGGATCGACCAGGGCGTTCAGCGTGCCCTCGACCGCATCGAGCCGAACGATATCGCCGTCGCGGATCAGGCCGATCGCGCCGCCGCCGATCGCCTCGGGGCTGAGATGGATGGCGCAAGGGACCTTGCCGCTCGCGCCCGACATACGGCCATCGGTGACCAGCGCGACCTTGAAGCCGCGATTCTGGAGCACGCCGAGCGGCGGGGTCAGCTTGTGCAGTTCCGGCATGCCGTTCGCCTTCGGCCCCTGGAAGCGGACCACGACCACCACGTCGCGCTCCAGCTCACCCGCCTTGAACGCGGCCTGCACCTCCGACTGGTCGGAGAAGACGCGGGCGGGGGCCTCGATGATCCAGCGCTCGCGCTCGACCGCCGACACCTTGATGCAGGCGCGGCCGAGATTGCCCGACAGGATGCGCATCCCGCCATCGGCCGAAAAGGGCGCGGCAGCGGGGCGCAGGATCGTCTCGTCACCACTGTCGCCGACCGGGGTCCACGCCAGCTTGTCGTCTTCGATCACAGCGGTCTGGCCGTAATCGGACAGGTCCTGGCCCGCCACCGTCATGATGTCGCGGTGGAGCAGCCCTTCGGACAGCAGTTCGCGGATGACATAGGGCATGCCGCCCGCCGCTTCGAACCCGTTCACGTCCGCCGAGCCGTTGGGATAGACCCGCGCGATCAGCGGCACGGCGGCCGACAGGCGGTCCATATCCTCCCAGTCGATGATGATCCCCGCCGCGCGCGCGATAGCGGGCAGGTGGATCAGGTGATTGGTCGAACCGCCGGTCGCCAGCAGGCCGACCGCCGCGTTGACGATCGCCTTTTCATCGACGCACCGGCCCAGCGGCCGGTAATCGTCCCCGCGCTGCCCGATGGCGGCGAGCCGGTGGACGGCGGCGCGGCTGAGTTCCTGGCGCAGCTTGGTGCCCGGATTGACGAAGGCGGCGCCCGGCATGTGCAGGCCCATCACCTCCATCATCATCTGGTTGGTGTTGGCGGTGCCGTAGAAGGTGCAGGTGCCCTTCGAATGATAGGCGGCGATCTCGGCGTCGAGCAGTTCCTCGCGCCCCGCCTTGCCCTCGGCAAAGGCCTCGCGGACGGCGGCCTTCTGCTTGTTGGGCAGGCCGGTCGGCATCGGGCCGCCGGGGACCAGGATCATCGGCAGATGGCCGAAACGCAGCGCGCCCATCAGCAGGCCCGGCACGATCTTGTCGCAGATGCCGAGCAGCGCGGCCCCCTCGAAGGTGCCGTGGCTCAGGGCGACCGCCGTGGACAGCGCGATGGTGTCGCGGCTGAACAGCGACAGCTCCATGCCCGCATAGCCCTGCGTCACGCCGTCGCACATGGCGGGCACGCCGCCCGCCACCTGCGCGGTGGCACCGACTTCGCGCGCCCAGACCTTCATCAGTTCCGGGTAGCGATAATAGACGGCGTGGGCCGACAGCATGTCGTTATAGGCCGACACGATGCCGATATTCATGCCGCGATCCGCCTTCATGGCGTCGCGGTCTTCCTCGGTCCCGGCATAGGCATGGGCGAGGTTGGCGCAGCCCAGACTGGGGCGGCGCACCGCCGTCTCGGCCTCGTGCGCGATCAGGTCGAGATAGGCCTGACGGCCCGGACGCGAGCGTTCGATGACCCGGTCGGTAACGGCAGAGACGGCGGCGTTGAGGCTCATTGCTCGCTCCAGTGGATGTCGATCGGCAGTTCGACCTCGGCCAGCACGCGGCCGACCGGATAGGGCGAGGATGCGCCTTCCTTGATCGCGTCTTCCAGCACCTTCTTCTTGGCCGGGCCGGAAATGGCGAACATGATCGAGCGGGCCGAGACGATGCCCGCGCGGCTGAGTGTCACGCGCGCGACCGGCGCTTCCGGCGGCAGCGGATCGGGCATCAGGCCCAGCGCGCGGCGCTCCTTCGGGCCGTTGAGCGCTTCGTCATAGTCCGGGCCGGGGAAGATCGAGGCGGTATGCCCGTCCGTCCCCATTCCCAGCAGCACGAGGTCGAGCGGCCAGTGCAGTTCCTGCATCAGCGCATCGGCCGAGCGACCGGCGGCCTTATAGTCCGAGGTCGCCTGCGGCACGATCGGCATGACCCGCGCGCCCTTGGGCAGGAAAATCTTGCCGATCATGGTCACATTGGACAACGGATCGCCCAGCGGCACGATCCGCTCGTCGGCGGGGACGATGGTCACGCGCTTCCAGTCAAGCTTGGCCTGGGCCAGCTTTTCATAGACCGGGATCGGCGTCTTGCCGCCCGACAGTGCGATCACCGCCGCGCCGCGCGCCTCGATGGCGCTTTCGATGATGAACTGGATGTCGCCCGCCAGCGCGTTCGCCATTTCGGTGGTGTCTTCGTAATCCCACCATTCGATTTCGTCGGTCATGGTATCTGCGTCCTAGATGGTCGGGGCAAGGCCGATCCGCCGCCTTGGGCCAGCGGACCCGTGCCTTGCCGATAATGTCACACGTCTTCTGGTCTGACGGCGAAGGTCAGTCGTCCTGCCAATGCACCCCGTCACGCTCGGTCAGCGCGATGGCGGAGGACGGCCCCCAGCTGCCGCTGGGATAGGTCTTGGGCTTGACGTCGTTGGCGTCCCAACCGGCGCGGATGGCGTCGATCCAGGTCCATTGCGCCTCCACCTCGTCGCGGCGGACGAACAGGGTCTGGTCGCCTTCGATCAGGTCGAGCAGCAACCGCTCATAGGCGATGCGGCGGCGGGTCCCTGCGAACTCGGCGTCGAGCGACAGGTTCAGCGGCACTTCGCGCAGGCGGATGCCTTCGCGGTCGAGACCCGGTTCCTTCGCCATCACCAGCAGCTGGATATATTCCTCCGGCTGCAACCGGATGACCAGCGTGTTGGGCTGGAGCAGGCCACCGCGCCCGGCAAACATCGAATGCGGCACCGGCTTGAACTGGATGGCGATTTCGGAGCGTCGCGCGGCCATGCGCTTGCCGGTGCGCAGGTAGAAGGGCACGCCCTGCCAGCGCCAATTGTCGACATGCGCCTTGATCGCGACGAAGGTCTCGGTCTTGGACGGCTTGCCCAGTTCATCGGCATAGGAACCGACGATCTTGCCGCCGACCGCGCCGTCGGCATATTGGCCGGTGACGGTGTTGTTGGGCACTTCCTCGGGCGTCATCAGGCGCAGCGAGCGGAAGACCTTGGCCTTCTCATCCCGGATCGCCGTGCCGTCATAGCGCGCGGGCGGCTCCATCGCGATCAGGGCGAGCAGCTGCAGGATATGGTTCTGCACCATGTCGCGCAGCGCGCCCGCACCTTCGTAATAGCCCGCGCGATCCTCCAGCCCGACCGTCTCGGCGATGGTGATCTGGACATTGTCGATGCCGTGCGCGTTCCAGATCGGCTCGAAGAAGAAATTGCCGAAGCGCAGCGCCAGGATGTTCTGGACGGTTTCCTTGCCCAGATAATGGTCGATGCGGAAGGTCCGCTCCTCGGGGAAGCCGAAGGCCACCGCGTCGTTGATCTCCTTGGACGAGGCGAGGTCGTAGCCGAGCGGCTTTTCCAGGCCGATCCGCACCGTCTCGCCCGCCAGGCCGACCGATTCGAGGCCCTTGATGGTGGACTCGAACAGGCTGGGCGCGGTCGAGAGATAGATGGCCAGGCCGTTCGACACGTCGCCGACCTTTTCCGCCAGCGCCGGGAAGCCGTCCATCGAAGACGCGTCGAGCGACTGATACTGCACCCGCTCCAGGAAGCTGGCGATCTTGTCGGCGTCCTTGCGGTCGTCGGGTAGGAAGGTGTCGAGCGCCTTGGCCGCGAACGCGCGGAAGCTGGCATCGTCATGATCCGACCGCGCGGTGCCGGTGATCGTCAGCCCCTCGGGCAGCAGCCCGTCCGAATGCAGGTTGAACAGCGAGGGCAGCAGCATCCGCTGCGACAGGTCGCCGGTCGCGCCGAACAGCAGCAGCTTGCCAACGGGATTGCGCGTCATGACGTCTCCTTAGAGCACGAGGCCAGCGGTCGGGTCGAGCCCGGCCATGATGTTCAAATTCTGGACCGCCGCACCCCCGGCACCCTTGCCCAGATTGTCGAGCGTGGCGATCAGTCGCGCCTGTTCCGTGGCCGCATTGCCGCACACGCGCAAGGTCATCCGGTCGGTTCCGGCATTTTCCTCGACATTCACCGCCGCTACGGCATCCGCCGAAAAACGCACGATGCGGCTGTCGGCGTAAGCGTCGGCCAACACCTGCGCGACGGTGTCGAGCGAGGGCGCGCCGGGCAGGGCGTAAAGGGGCAGGGGTACTTCGACGACCATGCCGCGATAGGTGTCGACGACGGACGGAGCGAAGATCGGCGCGTGGGTCAGGCCCGAATGACGCTGCATCTCCGGCGCGTGCTTGTGCGCGAGGCTGAGGCCATAGGGGCGGAAGGCGCGCTCGGTCGCGGACTCATATTCGGCGATCATCGCCTTGCCGCCGCCCGAATAGCCCGAGGCGGCGTTGACCGTCACCGGGAAGTCCGCCGGGATGATACCGGCGCGCACCAGCGGGCGGACAAGGGCGAGGAAGCCGGTCGGGTAACAGCCGGGGTTGGACACGAAGCGGGCGGCGGCGATCCGCTCCTGCTGCTCGGGCTCCAGCTCGGCGAAACCATAGACCCAGCCCGCGGCGGTCCGGTGCGCGGTCGAGGCGTCGACCACCCGTGTCCGGTCGTTGGCGATCAGCGAAACGGCTTCGCGCGCGGCATCGTCGGGCAGGCAGAGAATGACGAAATCGGCGTCGTTGATCGCCTCGCGACGGGCATCGGCATCCTTGCGGAGATCATCGGGCAGGGTCAGGATCGACAGGTCGGTACGACCCGCCAGCCGGTCGGCGATCTCCAGCCCGGTCGTGCCCGCGCCGCCATCGATGAAGACCGTCTTCGTCACTGCACCCGCTCCAACAGTCCCGCATCGCAATAACCGACCAGCCCGAGATGGGGCGCGATGCCCCAGGCATGGCCACCTGCCAGCTCCAGCACTTCGAACGTCTCGCCCGACCGCAATTCGGCCAGGACCGTGCTGTTCGTGGCACGTCCCTCGCGCAGTGTCACCGGTGCGCTGCTTCTATAGGGCAGGGGGGCTGCATAATGGGGCGCGAATACGTATTCAGCCAGCCGGACATCGGCCAGATCGGGACGAACCGCATGGGTTCTCGGGTCGAGCCCGACGGTGCGCCCCTGCAGGGCGAAGCTCTTACGCGTTGGCCCGCTGGAGGGCTGGGGCGTCGCCAGCGCCGATGAAATGTCCGAATTCTTCAAGAAAGTCCGCCCCTTCAGGTGTCCTGGCGACAAAGATGTTACGCTTGTCGCTATCATCGCGTTGGCGGCGCAGATAGCCCAGCGTTCCCAGTCTATTCAAGGCGCGGGTAACGACAGGTTTCGAGACGTTCAAGGCGCGCGCCAAACCGCGTACCGTATGGGGGCCGGGACGCAGGTATACGACGAGCAGCAACGCCATTTGCCGGTTGGTCAGATCGGGCTCGCCCGAACGGACATAATCGACAAGGGCGCTCATCCAGGCGAACAGCGACTGCGGGTCGTGCGGATTGGACACGGCGGCGATTCCAATGGCTGTGCCGGGCTTTGCCGGGCGTTGTTTCGTTGTCATAACGCCCCTTATCCGTGGTGGTTTCACTCCTGTTCCGACGAGATGAACAACTTGTGGCAGGGATTTTTCGGAACCTTTTCAGTGCATGGACGGGCGGGGAAGGGAACTCCGATCCGCCGCACGGTTGATCCCGCCACGCACGTCGCCTATGTGCGCCCCCTCGCACACCCCTTGTTCGGGATCATACGCGCCTCATGTTCGCATTTCTGCTCGTCATCCACGCCATCATCGCCGCGACCCTGGTCACGGTGATCCTCATGCAGCGGTCGGAAGGCGGCGGTCTGGGCATGGGGGGCAGCCCGTCTGGGCTGATGTCGGCGCGCGGCGCGGCGGACTTCCTCAGCCGTGCGACGGCGGTGCTGGCCACCGCGTTCGTCGGCTTCTCGATCCTGCTGGCGGTGCTGGCCGCGACGCGCGGCGCGCCCGCCATCGACACCTCGCTGGCCCGCACGCCCGCGACTCAGGCACCGATCACCCAGCCCGCGCCCGCCCCGGTCCCGACCGGCGCGGCTCCTGCACAGGCGCCTGCGGACAATTCGGCGGTTCCGCTCGCCCGCTAAACCTCGTTTCCATCGCAGCATAGGCCAACGCGCCGCCGATAATTTCCGGCGGCGCGCATCTTTGCTGTTGTCGTATCCACCCCATCCAAGCTAGGCGATTCTTCCCATGGCGCGGTATATCTTCATCACCGGCGGCGTGGTTTCGTCGCTCGGCAAAGGCCTCATGGCGGCCTCTCTTGCGGCTCTCTTGCAGGCGCGCGGCTACAGTGTGCGCATTCGCAAGTTCGATCCCTATCTCAACGTCGACCCGGGCACGATGAGCCCGTATCAGCATGGCGAAGTCTACGTCACCGACGACGGTGCCGAGACCGATCTCGACCTGGGGCATTATGAACGTTTCACCGGCGTCTCCTCGCGCCAGTCGGACAACGTCACCTCGGGCCGCATCTACAAGACGATCATCGAGCGCGAGCGGCGCGGCGACTATCTGGGCGCGACCGTCCAGGTCATTCCGCACGTCACTGACGCGATCAAGGCGTTCGCCAAGGCCGACACGCTCGACGAGAACGGCAAGGAGATCGACTTCATCCTCTGCGAGATCGGCGGGACGGTCGGCGACATCGAATCGCTGCCCTTCATCGAGGCGATCCGTCAGCTCAAGAACGAGCTGGGTCGCGGCAAGTCGATCAGCATCCATGTCACGCTGGTCCCGTACATCGCGGCGGCGGGCGAGTTGAAGACCAAGCCGACCCAGCATTCGGTGCGCGAGATCGCCGCACTGGGCGTGGCCCCCGACGTGCTGGTCTGCCGCTGCGAGCATCCGCTGCCCGCCTCGGACCGGGCCAAGATCGGCCTGTTCTGTAACGTACCGCCCTCGGCGGTCATCCCGGCGCTGGACGCCAAGAGCATCTATGCGGTGCCGCTCCAATATCATGCCGAGGGTCTCGATTCGGAAGTGCTGCGCGCGTTCGGCATCGAGCCTGAGGGTGCGCCCGACCTGTCGCGCTGGACCGAGATCGTCGACCGCCTGGTCAACCCGGAAGGTGAAGTGACGATCGGCGTGGTCGGCAAATATGTCGGCCTGCAGGACGCCTATAAGTCGCTCAACGAAGCGCTGGTCCATGGCGGCATCGCCAACAAGGTAAAGGTCCATATCCGCTGGATCGACGCCGAACTATTCGAAGGCGATGAAAGCGAGATCGCGCAGCAGCTCGAACCCTGCCACGCGATCCTCGTCCCCGGCGCGTTCGGCGAGCGCGGTGCGCAGGGCAAGATCGAGGCGGTCCGCTTCGCCCGCGAACGGCGCGTGCCTTATTTCGGCATCTGCTTCGGGATGCAGATGGCGTGCGTCGAAGGTGCGCGGAACCTGGCGGGTATCGCCGACGCCTCCTCGACCGAGTTCGGTCCGACCTCCGAGCCGATCGTCGGTCTCATCACCGAATGGATGGGCCGCGATGGTCTGGAGAAGCGCGAGGCGAGCGGCGACATGGGCGGCACGATGCGGCTGGGTGCCTATGACGCCAAGCTGGCGGGCAACAGCGTCGTCGCATCGATCTATGGCAGCGAGGACATCTCCGAGCGGCACCGTCACCGCTATGAGGTGAACACCACCTATAAGGAAGCGCTGGAAAAGGGCGGCCTGGTGTTCAGCGGCATGTCGCCGGACGGCACGCTGCCCGAAATCGTCGAGCGGCCCGGCCATCCGTGGTTCGTCGGCGTGCAGTTCCACCCGGAGCTGAAGTCCAAGCCCTTCGACCCGCACCCGCTCTTCGCCAGCTTCATCGAAGCGGCGGTGAA
Source organism: Sphingomonas parapaucimobilis NBRC 15100 (assembly GCF_000787715.1). Lineage (GTDB taxonomy): Bacteria > Pseudomonadota > Alphaproteobacteria > Sphingomonadales > Sphingomonadaceae > Sphingomonas > Sphingomonas parapaucimobilis. The sequence goes on along the minus strand of NZ_BBPI01000005.1, from coordinate 23,272 downwards.
GCAGAGCCGCTTGGTGTGATGGGAAACCCCGCCTCCAGATAATGGAGGCGGGGTTTTTCTTTTCCCGGAAGGCACAAACCCTCCGTTCAGCCTGAGCGAAGTCGAAGGCCAAGGGAGGGCTTATCCTCTTGGCGGATGTTCGGACATGGGCTTCGACTACGCTCAGCCTGAACGGAGGTAGGGAGAAAACCAAAAGGCGCCCGGACCCGTCGGTCCGGACGCCCCGCGACGTCTTTAGGGAGAATAAGACGTCGAACCGTTTACGCCGCCTGGGCCTCGTCGGCCTGATGTTCCACCGCGGCGAGCGGCTGGCCCGTCTTGATCGCGATCGTCTTGGGCTTCATCGCCTCGGGCACCTCGCGGACGAGGTCGATGACGAGCAGGCCGTCGTTCAGGCGCGCATCCTCGACGAACACGAAGTCCGCCAGCTCGAAGCGCCGCTCGAACGAGCGATTGGCGATGCCGACATGCAGGAAGTTGGGCGCGGTCGCCTTGTCGTCCTTCTTGCCGGTGACGAGCAGCATGTTCTGCTGCGCGGTGATCTCGATCTCGTCACGGGCGAAACCGGCCACCGCCAAGGTGATGCGGTAACGGTCGTCGGCCAGACGCTCGAGGTTGAACGGGGGATAGTTTTCCGCCGAATTGGCCCGCGAATTGGCCTCCAGCAGATCGAACAGCCGGTCGAAGCCGATGGTCGAACGGCGGTACGGAGTCAGGTCGATACGCATGTCAAAACCTCCATCAGAAGCGAATTGAAACGGGATCGGTCGGTCCACCCCGGCACGGGGCGGTTCGACCCATCCGTGCGGCCCGATAACGGCACCGCACGCGAACCGATATGGTTCAATTTAAGGTGTCTTCAAGCGCCTTTTAGGATCGAAAAGCAAAACTTCGGACGGGCCAAGCCATCGCTGGCTTGAATGCCTACTAAAACGATGTGTGAATAGGAGATGAAATCAAAAGGGGAGCTTCCATGTCCTTGACCCTGGCCTTCATCCTGGCGGCGCAGACGGCCGTCGCCACTCCGCAAACCGATCCCAACGCCGATACGCAGACCGCGCAAACCCGCCGCGATGAAGGGCGGTTGGGCACTGCGCAGCAGGGCGGGGGCGATGTCGTCGTCACCGCGCGGCGGCGGGCCGAGACGATCCAGAGCGTCCCCATCGCCATGTCGGTGATCGGCGGCACCGCGCTGGCCGAGACGGGGACCTACAACGTCAATCGGCTGACCCAGATACAGCCGACGCTGCAATTCTACTCGACCAATCCGCGAAATTCGGCCGCCAATATCCGCGGTCTGGGCGCGCCGTTCGGGCTGACCAATGACGGGATCGAGCAGGGCGTCGGCATCTATGTCGATCAGGTCTATTACAGCCGCATCGCCTCGGCGACGTTCGACTTCACCGATACCGAACGGATCGAGGTGCTGCGCGGGCCGCAGGGTACGCTCTATGGCAAGAACACCACGGCGGGGGCGATCAACATCATTACCCGCCCGCCCAGCTTCACGCCCGAGGCACGGGTCGAGCTGAGTGGGGGCAATTACGATTTCTTCCAGGGCAAGGCGTCGGTGTCCGGCCCGCTCGTCGATGACAAGGTCGCGGTGCGGCTGTCGACGTCGATCACCACGCGACGCGGCACCGTCTATAATACCCGCCAGCAGGAATGGCAGAACTCGCAGGACAATCTGTCGCTGCGCAGCCAGTTCCTGTGGCACGCGACGCCGACGCTCGACCTGACGCTGTCGGGTGATTATGCGCGGCAGAACCCCAATTGCTGCGTGCAATATTATGCGCGGGTGGGCGCGACGCAGCGGCCGCTCAACCGGCAATATGCGGCGCTGGCGGCGGCGCAGGGCTATAGCGTACCCTCGACCAACGCCTTCGACCGGCTGACCGATGTCGATACCGATCTGCGCGCCAAACAGGAGCTGGGCGGGCTGTCGCTGGTGGCGAACTGGGATGTGGGCGAGGCGACGCTGACCAGCATGTCGGCATGGCGCTTCTGGCATTGGGATCCGTCCAACGACCGCGATTTCATCGGTCTGCCGATCACCACCGTCTCGGCCAACCCGTCGCAGCAGAGCCAGGTGACGCAGGAAGTGCGGATCGCCTCCAATGGCAAGCGGACGCTCGATTACGTATTGGGCGCCTTCTACTTCTGGCAGTCGATCGATACGCAAGGGTTGCAGGTGCAGGGTCCGGCGGCCAGCGCCTTTCTGCTCAACCCGACCAGCGTGGCGGGGCGCAATCCGGCGACGCTGAACGGGCTGGCCTCTCGCAATACGATCGGCTTTACCAACACCTCGGCGGCCTTGTTTGGCAAGCTGACCTGGCATGTAGACAATCGCCTGTCGGTGTCGCCGGGCCTGCGGCTGAACTATGATCGCAAGGACGGCTCCTATGTCTCGACCGTGACCAACGGGGCGGGCTCAACGACGCTGACCAGCGACCAGCGTGGGGTGCTCGCCCCGCAGAACTACACGCCCTCCTTCACAAACTGGAACCTGTCCGGCGACCTGACCATCGCCTATGAGTTCAATCCCAACGTCCATTATTACGCCACCTATGCCCGCAGCTATAAGTCGGGCGGGATCAACCTGTCCGGCCTGCCGCTCGATGCGCAGAACAACCCCATCCTGGCGACGCAGACGGTGCGGCCCGAAAAGGTCAATCATTTCGAGCTGGGGCTGAAGACCCAGTTCGCGGATCGCCGCGCGACCGTGAACTTCGCGGGCTTCTGGACCGAGATCGGCGATTATCAGGCAACGGTGAACAATCTTCAGGTCAACGTCCTGCGCGGCTATCTCGCCAATGCGGGCCGGGTGCGGACGCGCGGGATCGAGATCGACTCGGCCTTCCGCCCGACGGAGCGGTTCAACGTCTATGCCAACGGCGCCTTCACCGATGCGCGCTATACCCGTTTCACCAATGCGCCGTGCCCGCCCGAATTGTCCGGCGGGACCGCGCTGCCGGTGGTGAACGGCCAGATCGTGGGCACCCCTGCGGCAGCGGGCACGCCGGGCGCTTCGCTGCCCTATTGCAACATCTCGAGCCAGTGGCTGCCGGGCGTGTCGCGTTGGGCCTTTTCCTATGGCGCGGAATATGACCTGCCCGCGACCGTGGCGGGGACCGAGGGGCAATTCTATCTGGGTTATGACGGCAGCTATCGGTCGAAATTCTCATCCAATCCGTCGCGCTCGGCCTATACGGACATCAATGGCTATAGCCTGTCCAACGTTCGGGCCGGGTTCAAGGCGCCGGGCAGCTGGAATGCCTTTGTCTGGGTGCGCAATCTGTTCGACCATGATTATTACGAACTGCTGGCCACCCAATCGGGGTCGACCGGGCTGATCGTGGGTCAGCCAGGCGATCCGCGCACCTATGGGTTCACCATTTCCAAGTCGTTCTAGACAAATCCTCCCCATCTTCAAAGGGGAGGGGGACCATCGCGTTAGCGGTGGTGGAGGGGCGGGTTACGCCAGCCAACGGCATGGTCCCTCCACCACCGGACTGACGCCCTGTGGTCCCCCTCCCCAAGCAAGCTTGGGGAGGATTGGGTAGGCGAATCTCAGGATTCGTCCACATTCGGTTCATCTTGATCTGGTATAGCCAAGATCCCGTGAACGGGCGCCGGGCCGGCATTTGGGGACGGAGTCTGGAAGCTCCCCGTACCTCAGCCGGTTCCGGCGGCTTTGCGGGTGGAGTGATGCGCGACGAGGCCCGAATGACAAACGCCCGGACCGTTTCCGATCCGGGCGCCTGCGTGACGATCGCTCGTCAGCCCCCTTTTCCCGCTCCCGCATCAACCTCGTTGGGTGAGCGTTGGAGCAATCCCCGAACCACGGCCGTTGGTGCCTGTGTCTCAGTAAGACGGTGGTACGGTACGGCGGGGCGGCTTGTCATCCCTCTTGCGGCATTCGCGCTACGATTGACTCGGATGTGTGGCGTGCGCGCAACAATGGGCGGGGTCGGCCGTTTGGCCTCCCAATCCGGGCGCGGCATTGCCAGCACCCGAAGCCCCCCGTACAGCCCCAGGGCTTTTCAGTTTCTCCACGGATCGATCGGACATCAATGATCCTGTCACGCTATGAACGGATGATCGCCCGGCGCTATCTGCTGCCGGGCAAGGGAGAGGCGTTTATCTTCCTGGTCGCCTCGATCAGCCTGGTCGCGGTCATGCTGGGCGTCGCCGCGCTCGTCATCGTCATGAGCGTGATGAACGGCTTTCGCGCCGAGCTGTTCGACAAGATCGTCGGCTTGAACGGCCATGCCGTGGTGCAGGGGGTGGGCGGACGCCTGCCCGACTGGCGCGACATCGTGCGTGATGCGCGCGCCACGCCCGGTGTCACCAGCGCGGTGCCGATGATCGAACAGCCTTTGATGTCCAGCTATAACGGCCGGGTCGAGGCGGTGCTGGTCCGCGGCATGCGGGTCGCCGATATCCGTGGCAATTCGGCCATCCGCTCCAAGATCATCATGGGCAATCTGAACAGCATCACGCCGGGCAGCGGCCGCATCGCGATCGGCAGCCGCCTGGCCGAGGCGCTGGGTGCGCAGGTCGGCTCGGAAATTTCGCTGATCAGTCCGCAGGGGCAGACGACCCCGTTCGGCACCGTGCCGCGCATCGTCAGCTATACGGTCGGCGCCATCTTCGAGATCGGGGTGTACGACTATGACAAGGCGTATGTCATCATGCCCATCGAGGATGCGCAGACCCTGCTGCTGATGGGCGACACGGTCGGCATGGTCGAGGTGCAGACGGTCGACGCCGACCGGGTGGGCCAGATACTGGCGCCGCTGGCCGACAAGCTGGGCGGGCGCGCGGTCATCGCCGACTGGCGGACGATGAACGCGCAGCTGTTCGAGGCGCTGGCGGTCGAGCGGGTGGCGATGTTCACCGTGCTGTCGATCATCATCCTGGTCGCGGTGTTCAACATCCTGTCCTCGCTGATCATGCTGGTCCGCGCCAAGACGCGCGACATCGCGATCCTGCGCACGATGGGGGCGACGCGCGGCGGGCTGATGCGCATCTTCATGACGGTGGGCACGATCATCGGCGCGCTGGGTACGGTCGCCGGCCTGGGGCTGGGTGCGGTGTTCCTGTTCTATCGTCAGGCGGTGGTGAATTTCGTCCAGTTCGTGACCGGTCAGAATCTCTGGGACCCCTCGATCCGCTATCTGACCGAGTTGCCGTCCAAGCCCGATCCGGTCGAGATCGTCGTGATCGCGTCGATGGCGCTCGTCTTTTCTTTCCTCGCCACGCTCTACCCCGCCTGGAAGGCGGCGAGCACGGACCCGGTTCAGGTGCTGCGCTATGAATGATCCGATCATCCGCATGGGAACGGTCGCCCAGCCCCATGCCGCCGAGCCCGTGCTGGCCACGCGCGAATTGTCCCGCAGCTTCACCCAGGGGGGCCAGACCATCGAGGTGCTGCGCGGCGTCGACCTGGCCATCGCGCCGGGCGAGATCGTCGCGCTGCTCGGGCCGTCCGGTTCGGGTAAGTCCACGCTGTTGCAGGCGGTGGGTCTGTTGGAGGGCGGTTTCTCCGGCTCGATCCGCATTGCGGGCGAGGAGGTGTCGAAGCTGGACTCGCATGGTCGCACCGTCGCGCGGCGTGACTATCTCGGCTTCGTCTATCAGTTCCACCATCTGCTGCCGGACTTCAACGCGATCGAGAATGTCGTCCTGCCGCAGCTGGTGAAGGGTGCGATGCCCGAGGCCGCCGAAATGCGGGCGAAGGGATTGCTGACCGCGCTCGGCCTTGGCCACCGGCTGACGCACCGGCCGAGCCAGCTGTCCGGCGGCGAGCAGCAGCGGGTGGCGGTCGCCCGCGCGCTCGCCAACCAGCCGCCGCTGGTGCTGGCCGACGAGCCGACGGGCAATCTTGATGAGCATACCTCGCAAATCGTGCTCGACGAGTTCCTACGCCTGGTCCGCGGCGAGGGCTCGGCGGCGCTGGTCGCGACGCATAACGAACGGCTGGCGCTGAAGATGGACCGGGTGGTTCGCCTCCACGAAGGGCGCCTGCAATGAGCGTCTGGACCGAGACGCCGACGCTGACCGGCCGCCACGTCACGCTCCGCCCCTTTGCCGAGGCTGACCTGCCAGCGCTGGTCGAGGTGGCGCGCGAGGGCGATCTCTGGAATATCTTCTTCGCCAATGTGGCGATGATGAAGACGCCCGAGCGGTGGCTGGCGGCGGCGCTGAAAGAGCGCGACGTGGGCCGCGCGTTGATCTTCACGGTCGAGACGCCGGGCGGCGAGGTCGTCGGCACCACGCGCTATATGCGGATCGCGGCCCAGCATCGTCGGCTGGAGATCGGCGGCACCTTCTACGCCACCCGCGTCCAGCGGACCGGCGTCAATAGCGAGGCGAAGCGGATGCTGCTGGCCCATGCCTTCGAGGTCATGGGGTGCCAGGCGATCCAGATTCGCACCGATACGCTGAACACGCGCAGCCAGACGGCGATCGAGCGGCTGGGCGCCAGGAAGGACGGCGTGCTGCGCGGGCATCAGGTGATGGCCGATGGGCGCATCCGCGACAGCGTCGTCTATTCGATCATCGACCGCGAATGGCCGGGCGTCCGGGCCAATCTCGACTATCTGCTGGGGAAACACGCATGAGCGGTATCACGGATTTCACCGTCAAGGCGGCGGACGGTCAGGCGCTCGACATGGCGACCTTTGAGGGGCGCGCGCTGCTGATCGTCAACACCGCGTCGAAATGCGGCTTTACCCCGCAATATGAAGGACTGGAGGCGCTCCATCGCCGCTATGAGGGGCAGGGTCTGACGGTGCTGGGCTTTCCCTGCAACCAGTTCGGCGCGCAGGAGCCGGGGGATGCAGCGGAGATCGCGAACTTCTGCTCGCTGACCTATGACGTCAGCTTTCCGGTCATGGCGAAGGTCGACGTCAATGGCGACGATGCCGATCCGCTGTTCCAGTGGCTCAAGGCCCAGGCGCCGGGCGTGCTGGGGACCAAGGCGATCAAGTGGAACTTCACCAAGTTTCTGGTGGACCGGGATGGTCAGGTGGTCGCGCGTTATGCCCCGACGACCAAGCCCGAGGATCTGGTAAAGGATATCGAGGCACGGCTTCGCTAGGGCGGAGCCTGCGCCTCGACTACGCTCAGCCTGAACGGGGCGAACTATTATTCCCAACCTCCGTTCAGCCTGAGCGAAGTCGAAGGCCAAGGGTAACCGTGCCCTTTTGGCGGATGCCGGGGCATGGGCTTCGACTACGCTCAGCCTGAACGGGGTTTTGCCCGCTCAAATCGAAAACGCGCTCGCCCCCTTCTTATGGTCCAGCGCCGAGGCGATGGCGGTGATCCCGCCGAACAGGAAGCTCAGCCCCAGAATATAACCCGGCAGCGTCATCGCGCTCCACGGCAGCGTTGCCAGCACAAACAGTGCGAGCAGGATGTTCAGCACGCCCAGCGCAATCATCCACCCGCGCCGCCGCCGCATCCGTGCGCCCAGCCCGATCTCCAATGCCCCACGCAGGCCGAGCCACACGGTCACCAGCAGCGTGATCGAGATCGCACCCGTGGCAGGCTCCAGCGCCATGATCAGCCCGATGATCAGCGACACCAGCCCGAACCCGATCGCATAGCCGCGCCCCTCATGGCCCTTGCCGAAAATGCCGGCGCCGATCGACACCAGTCCCGAGGCGATGAAGAAGGCCCCGATCACCAGCGTTGCCGCCAGTGTCGCAGGGACCGGAAACAGGAACGCCGCCAGCCCGAGCAGCGCCGACAGGATGCCATAGGCCAGGATCCAGCCCCAACCCGCGCCGGGCTGGAAAGAGGCGGCAAAGGAACGGTCGCTGTCGGTCATCGTCGTTCGCCCTGATCTGGATTGGTTCTTCTGTTGGCATAACCGATCGGCTTGGGCGGTGTTCCGACGGCCGGGTTCCGCACTGGTCGAATCACGCGCGGTCGGATAGGGATGGGGGATGCATTCCGGATATGTGCCGCTTCGCATCTTTTCCTCCTTCACGATGCTCGACGGCGCGATCGATCCCAAGGCGATTGCGGCGCAGGCCAAGGCGAATGCCTTTCCCGCCGCCGGGCTGACCGACCGCAACGGGCTATATGCCGCCATGGCCTTTTCGGACGCCGCGAAGAAGGCGGGCGTGCAGCCGGTCATCGGCACGATGCTGGGCATCGCGCGTCCCGACATGCCCGACAATGTCGGCGCGGTGGTCGATTGGGTCGCGCTCTATGCGCAGGACATGACCGGCTATGACAATCTGTGCGCGTTGGTGTCGGCGGCGCATCTGGATCGGCCGATCGAGCTGGCCGCGCATGTCGGGTTCGACACGCTGGAGAAGTTCAGCAAGGGCCTGATCGCGCTGACCGCGGGCGGCGAGGGGGGTATCGCGCGCCTGTTCGCCGAAGGGCAGCCGGATCGGGCCAAGGCCTATGCCGACCGGTTGCAGGCGATCTTCGGCGACCGGCTCTATGTCGAACTCGCGCGCCGCGACGACCCCATCGAGGCGGCGGCCGAGCAGGACCTGATCGACCTGGCCTATGACCGCGACCTGCCGCTGGTCGCGACGAACCCCTGCTGTTTCACCGATAGCGGGTTCCGCGACGCGCATGACGCCATGCTGTGCATCGCCAATTCGACCTATGTCGAAATGGACGATCGCCCGAAAAGCTGTCCCGAGGCGTGGCTCAAGCCCGCCGAGATGATGAAGCAGCTCTTTGCCGACCTGCCCGAGGCGATCGAGAACACGCTGGTCGTTGCACAGCGCTGCGCCGTCATGGCCCCGTGGCGCAAGCCCATCCTGCCCAGCCTGGCGGGCGACCGCGAGGGCGAGGCGGCGATGCTTCGCCGCGACGCGACCGCCGGTCTGGAGGCGCGGCTCGACCGTATCGCCGAGCTGGAGGGCGAGGGCGAACCCGGCTGGCGCGAGGCCTATCACGAGCGGCTGACGTTCGAGGTCGACATCATCATCCAGATGGGTTTCCCCGGCTACTTCCTGATCGTGGCCGACTTCATCAAATGGGCCAAGGATCACGACATTCCCGTGGGTCCGGGGCGTGGTTCGGGCGCGGGCTCGGTCGTCGCCTGGGCGCTGACCATCACCGATCTCGATCCTCTGAAGCTGGGTTTGCTGTTCGAGCGCTTCCTGAACCCGGAACGCGTGTCGATGCCCGACTTCGACATCGACTTTTGCGAAACCCGGCGTGGCGAGGTCATCCGCTACGTGCAGGAGAAATATGGTCGCGATCAGGTCGCGCAGATCATCACCTTCGGTAAGCTGAAGGCGCGCGCGGTGCTGAAGGACACCGGCCGCGTGCTTCAGATGAGCTATGGTCAGGTCGACCGGCTCGCCAAGCTGGTGCCCAACCACCCGACCGATCCCTGGGACCTGAAGCGCGCACTGAACGGCGTGCCCGAACTGGCGAAGGAATATGCCAACGACAACCAGGTCCGCCGGTTGCTCGATCTCGCCACCAAGCTGGAGGGCCTGCCGCGCCACTCGTCCACCCACGCCGCCGGTGTGGTGATCGGCGACCGGCCGCTGGCGCAGCTCGTGCCGCTCTACCGCGATCCGCGCTCGGACATGCCGGTGACGCAGTTCGACATGAAGTTCGTTGAGGGCGCGGGGCTGGTCAAGTTCGACTTCCTGGGCCTGAAGACCCTGTCGGTCCTGCAAAAGGCGGTGCAGTTGCTCGCCAAGCGCGGGGTCGTGGTCGATCTCGGCGCGCTGCTCTGGGACGACGAGGCGACCTATGCCCTGCTCCAGAAGGGCGACACGGTCGGCGTGTTCCAGCTGGAATCGGAAGGGATGCGGCGCACGCTGTCCGCCGTGCGACCGACCAATTTCGGCGACATCATCGCACTCGTGTCGCTGTACCGGCCGGGTCCGATGGACAATATCCCCAGCTTCGGCCGACGCAAGCAGGGGACCGAGGAGATCATCTACCCGCATCCCCTGCTCGAACAGATATTGTCCGAAACCTACGGCATCTTCGTCTATCAGGAACAGGTGATGCAGGCCGCCCAGATCCTGGCGGGCTATTCGCTGGGCGGCGCGGATCTTCTCCGTCGCGCGATGGGCAAGAAGGTGAAGGCGGAGATGGATGCGCAGCGCGCCATCTTCGTCAAGGGATGCCAGGAGGTGAACGGCATCCCGGCGCAAAAGGCCAATGAACTGTTCGACTTGATCGACAAGTTCGCAGGCTATGGCTTCAACAAGAGCCATGCGGCTGCCTATGCGCTGCTTGCCTATCAGACGGCGTGGCTGAAGGCGCATCATCCGCACGAATTCTACGCCGCGTCGATGTGCTATGACATGGCGCTGACCGACAAGCTGGCGATCTTCGTCGACGACGCGCGGCGGATGGGGGTGACGATGCTGCCACCCTGCATCAACGCCAGCCAGGCCGAGTTCGATGTCGAGGCGCATGAGGATGGCTTGGCCGTCCGCTATGCACTGGGCGCGCTTAAGTCGGTGGGCGAGGGGGCGATGGAGAAGCTGGTCGTCGAGCGGCAGGCGGGTGGCGCCTTCGCTTCGCTCGATGCGCTAGCCAAGCGGGTCGATCCGCGCCTGATGAACAAGCGCCAGCTGGAGACCTTGGCTTCGGCGGGTGCGTTCGACGGCATCGAAGCCAATCGCGCGGGCGTCCACGCGGTCGCCGAAACCGTCCTCGCCATCGCCGCGCGCACCCATGAGGGGCGGACGAGCGGGCAGGGCGGACTGTTCGGTGAAACCGAAGTCGCGGGCGACGCGATCAAGCTGCCGAGCGGGACCCGCTGGACCCTGTCGCAGCGGATGGAGCAAGAAAAAGAGGCGTTCGGCTTCTATTTCTCGGCGCACCCGGTCGACCGCCATGCGCATATCGCCAAGATGCACGGTGCGCGGACCTATACCTCGCTGACCGACCTCGTTATCCCCGACGACGGCGCGCGGATCGGCGCGACCATGGCGGCGCTGGTCGAGGATGCGCGCTGGCGGACATCGGCGCGCGGCAAGCGCTACATGATGGCGCAGCTGTCGGACGCGACGGGGCAGTTTCTGGCGACCTGTTTCGACGACTCGGTCGCGGCGGATCTGGAAAAGGCGGCGAAGGAAGGCGACTGTGCGCTCATTACCGTCGAGCTGGACCGCCGACCGGGTGAGGAAGCTCCGCGCGTCAGCGTCAAGCGGGTGCAGCTGTTCGATGGCCTCGCCAGCACCGCCAAATTCGTGGTGGAGGTGACGGTGACCGACAAGGTGGCGTTCAAGGCGCTGCATGCGATGCTCGATCCGCTGCGCAACGGCCGGGGCGAGGTCCGCGCGCGGATCGAGGGGCCGGAGGGCGATACGCTGCTGACGCTGGGGCGGAACTTCCTGCTCGACGCCGAACTGGCCAGTCATATCGAGGATTTGCCCGGCGTGAAGGCGGTGGCGATGAAGTCGTCCGAGGCGCGATTGGCGCTGGTGGGGTAGGACGGCACGCCTTCGACGAGTGTTCGGCGAACACGGACACCTCCTATTCCTGCCCTGGAAGGGGAGGTGGCAGGCCGTCAGACCTGACGGAGGGGTGCCCCGCCATCGAGACCGGCGATACCCCTCCACCAGCTACGCTGGTCCCCTTCCCCTTACAGGGAAGGAATATGCAGCTGCCAGCTTTGTTGCTTACTGGCCGTAAACCAGGTCCCCGGCTCCGTCATGCTGGTCTTGTATCAGCCGCCGACTTCACGCCAATCCTGCCCTGCCTCATCGGCATCACCGTGATTGCCATAGCCGCCGCCGGAGGTGTCCGCCTCATCCTCGTTCGGAATATTGTCCGGGCTGGTCTGTTCGGGGTCGGTCATCATGGCATTTCTCCTTCCATCGCATAACGCCTTGGACAGGCAGGACGATCCTCAGAACAACTCGCCCTGCGGCCCTTTGGGCGGACGGAACCGGCTGGTGTCGAGCATGGGCCGATCCAGATTGAGCCCGTGCCGCCGACAGGCACGGTGAAAGCGGACGCGCAGCAGGTCCGCCCACGGCCCTTGCCCCTTCATCCGGGTGAAGAAATCGGGATCATTGTCCCGCCCGCCGCGCAAGGACCGGATGATCGCCATCGCCTTACCCGCCCGGTCGGGGAAATGCGTGTCCAGCCAGGCGCGGAACAGCGGCGCGACCTCATGCGGCAGGCGGACCGGAATGAAGAAGGCATGCCGCGCGCCCGCTTCGGCGGCGCGGGCGACCAGATGTTCGATCTCGTGATCGGTGATCGCGGGGATGACGGGTGCGATCGAGACATAGGTGGGGATACCCGCCGCCGCCAGTTTCGCGACTGCAGCCAACCTTCGCTCGGGCGTCGGCGCGCGCGGTTCGACGGTGCGCGCCACCTTGGCATCGAGTGACGTGACCGAGACGCACACGGTCGCCAGCCCCTTGGCCGCCATCGGGGCGAGGATATCGATATCGCGCACCACGCGGTCGGACTTCGTGGTGATCGCCACCGGATGATCCGTTTCCGCCAGCACTTCCAGGATGGACCGCGTGATCCGCCACTCACCCTCGATCGGCTGATATGGGTCGGTATTGGTGCCCAGCGCGATCGGCGCGACGCGGTAGCCCGGCTTGGCCAGCTCGGCGCGAAGCAACGCGGCGGCATCCGGCTTGGCAAACAGGCGGCTCTCGAAATCCAGCCCCGGCGACAGGTCGTGATAGGCGTGGGTCGGCCGGGCAAAGCAATAGATGCAGCCATGCTCGCACCCGGCATAGGCGTTGATCGACTGGCTGAACGGCACGTCGGGTGAGCTGTTTCGGGTCAGGATCGTGCGTGGCGTCAGGACCGTCACGCTGGTCCGCAGCGGCGGCGGCGCGCCGTCGACCAGCGACCGGGCGTCGAGCCAGTCGCCATCCGCCTCCCGCTCCGGCAGGGCGAAGCGTCGGCTCGTCGCGTTGTGGGTGGCCCCTCGAGCTGCGATCTTCGGCATGATCCGAATAGAACATAAAGCGAACGCGCGTGCAAGCCTATGGGGCTTGCGGCGACGTGACGATTCGACCATCATCGGAACGCATCGAGAACGGAGGGGCGAATGGCGCGGCTGGAATATTTGGAATTGCCGGTCGGTAATCGGGCGGCGGCGAAGCATTTTTATGCGGAGGCGTTTGGCTGGACCTTCACCGATTTCGGGCCGGATTATGCCGCGACGATGAGCGGGGATACCGATGTCGGGCTCGATGCCGCATCGGACAGGGTTAAGGCGCCGCTGCCGGTCATCCGGGTCGATGATCTCGACACGACGCTGGCGGCGGTCGAGGCGGCAGGCGGGGCGGTCGTCGTGCCGATCTTCGCCTTTCCGGGCGGGCGGCGCTTTCACTTTAGCGATGTCGACGGGCATGAACTCGCGGCGATGCAGGCCGACTGATTATTGCTCCAGCAGGCGGGGCATCAACTCGACGAAGTTGCAGGGACGGTGGCGGCTGTCGAGCTGGTCGCGCAATATGCCGTTCCAGGCGTCCTTGACCGCGCCGGTCGAGCCGGGGAGCGCGAAGATATAGGTGCCGCGCGCCACACAGGCGCAGGCGCGGGACTGGATGGTCGAGGTGCCGATGGTCTGATAGCTCAGCCAGCGGAACAGCTCGCCGAAGCCGGGGATCATCTTGGTCGCGACGCGCTCGACCGCTTCGGGGGTGACATCGCGGCCGGTGACGCCGGTGCCGCCGGTGGTCAGGATACAGTCGATGCTGGCGTCGTCGATCCAGCGATTGAGCTGTGCGACGATCTGGTCAGCATCGTCGCGCAGGATGGTGCGGTCGGCGAGTTCATGACCGGCGTCGGTGAGCAGGCCCGCGAGCGTGTCGCCGGAGCGATCCTCGGCCAGCGAGCGGGTGTCGGAGACGGTCAGGACCGCGATGCGGACGGGGGTGAAGTTGCGGGTCGTATCGATGGGCATGGCGGGGTGAACGTCCGATCGGGGGTTTCGGGGGCGTTTTGGATGCGGCGCGGCGTGGCCTTCGACTTGGCTCAGGCTGAACGGAGCGGGGACCTATGACTTTTGCGCGCAACTGCTGTGTCGGCGTGCGCTTCGACTTGGCTCAGCGCGCACGGAGGTGGGAGCGAACACCAACCCCCGCTCAGCCTGAGCGAAGTCGAAGGCCAGGGGAATCCCCCCAGCCGCAAACCCGCATCAATTCGCCTGAGGCATCGTCGTATTCGACTGCGGGCTGACCGTCGCATTCAGGGCGAGGGTCCTCTTGGGCGTCACGCTCGCCTGTGCGACGTTCGGGCGTTGCAGGCGGATCGCCGAGGCGCCCGGCAGGCCAGGAAAGCGCGGCCACAGGCCTTGCGCCAGCGCCGCGCGGCTGGGCGACTTCGGCTTGCCGGTCTGGCTCTCATACATCCAGTAATTGCGCAGGACCATGGTGACGTATCCGCGCGTCTCCCAATAGGGGATGCTCTCGATATAGAGCAGCGGATCGCCATTGTCGCGGACCAGGCTGTTCCATTCGCCCACCGGCTTCGGCCCGGCATTATAGGCCGCGATCACCTTGGGCAGCAGGCCGCCGGTCACGCCGGTCATGTCGCGCAGCCGCTCCAGATGGCGCTGGCCGATATCCATGTTGGTCGACGGCTTGGTCAGGGCGCTGCGGTCGATCGATACGCCGCGCTCACGTGCGAAATCGGTCGCGGCGGCGGGCATGATCTGCATCAGGCCATAGGCGCCCGCCGGGCTGACCACCTTGTTGCGGAAACCGCTCTCCTGGAGGGTGTGGGCATAGACCAGCGCCTTGTCGACACGCCAGCCGCTGTCGGGCTTCCAGCTGGGCGTCGGATAGCGCGCCTCGGCCGTGGCGGTGACACCGGCCGGGCAGTTATGTGCCAGCCAGACGGTGGTCGCGGGCAGGTCGAGCGATTCGGCCAGGCGGACGAGGCTGCGGAACTCGGACGGCTGGCCGATCCGCGCCTGCTGGCGGATCACCTGATCGGCGAGGTCGGTTTCGCCGACTTCGACCAGCGCTGCGGCCACCAGGATATTGGGGCGACGGTCCAGCGCGGCCCAGTCCGTCGCGACCAGCTGTCCCCTGGGTTCGCGATCGCCGCGCATTCCCAGTGCCTGCCGAGCGAGCTGGCCGTAGAAGCTTTCGCGGAACTGCGAGGCGGAGCGCAGGCGGCCCTCGATCTTGTCGGGGCGGCCGCACACCATGTCGGCGCGTGCGGCCCAATACAGCGCAGCGGCGCGCAGATCGACGTCCGTGGCGCGCGCCGCCGTCCCCTCGAAGGCGGTCGCGGCGGCCTGGCAGTCATTCTGCCGCCACGCCGACAGGGCGACGGTCCAGCGGCCCTGGACGGCCCAGTCGCCCGACCCTTCGGCGGCCTGCGCCGCCAGGATACGGGCATTGGTATCGTCGCCGCTGAGGAAATAGATCCACGCGACCTTCTGCTGCCATTCGGTCAGCGCCTCGGGCGACAGGCCTTGCGTCGATTCGAGCAGCGCGCGGGCGGAGGGGCCGTCGTCCGCCTTGACGAAGGGCTGCATCCTCACGGCCAGATCGGCGGCGATCTGATCGCTGCGCACGCTCTTGGCGCGGGTGCGGCGCGGGGCGCCGTCCTGCCAGATCAGCGTATGCGCTTCGGGCAGGGGTGGCAGGTCATGCGCGCCGCGCGAGCGGGCGAGGCGGGCCAGCTGTTCGGCCTGGGGCAGTTCGGGCGCTTCGTTCAGCAGGGCGACCAGCCGCTCGACATCGACCCTGGGGGACCCCTTGGCGGTGTAGAGTTCGGCGCGCGCGATGGCATGGAGCGGACCGGGCTTGAGCGAGTCCAGTTCCAGTTGCGCGTCGGTCCAGCGGCTGTCCCGGATCGCGGCGAAGACGCGCATATAGCCCGCCTTCTGATCGGCATCGAGCAGCGCGGGGATGGCGGGCGGGGCCTTGAGCGCGGCAGGGCTGCGGACGTCGGCGTTGGAGCCGGGTTCGGCAGCCAGGGCCGCACTACCGATGACCGTCAACAAAGCCCCGATGGTCGCGCCCTTCGCGATCGTCCGGCCCAGTTTCATGCGCGCAAATCCCCCATGACCCTTTGCAAGTCTTTCCAGCTTTCCGCCTTCGCCATCGGCTTCTCGATCAGGAAGCGCGGATGGAAGGTGGCGACGGCCGTGCTTTTTCCGCTTTTATGGTCAATGGCATGGGAATGTCCGCGTGCGTCGGTCAATTCGGTCCCGAGCACGGCACGGCTCGCCGCATTGCCTAGCAGAAGCAGCCGGCGCGGGGCGATGAGCGCGACATGGTGCAGCGCGATCTCGGCCAGCCGCGTCTCCAGTCCGGCGGGCGTACGGCCCGCGATCGGCCGCCGCGCGCAGACCGAGGCGATATGCACCGTCTCGCGCGACAGGCCCATGGCGGCGAGCATCCGGTCGAACAGCCGCCCCGGCGCACCCGACAGGATCTGGCCCGCATCGCCGTCATCGCGGTCGGGGCAGTCGACCAGCACCATCAGCGCGGCGTCGGCCGGGCCGGTCGCGGTCAGCGAAATGCCGTCCCACGACGCCTCCGGCGCGGCATCGGACAGCCGCCAGGCCAGGAACGCTTCCAGTGTGTCGGGCAGGGACGCGACCGAAGTGGCAACGGGGGGGGCGGCTGGGGGCTGGCCCGGCATGACGCGGGGTGCCCGCACAGGCTCGGGCGCGCTCCAGTCGCGGGGTTCGTCCTCGACCAGCAGGTCGACGCCCGCATCGTGCCACCAGTCGAGTATGCTGGCCGCGAGGGCACCGTCGAGCGGTGCGGTGTCGAACATTGGAAGAGCCCCCATATGGGGTAAGCCCATGCTGCAAGGTTGACGTGCGCGTCAATCTGTCGGATCGACGGTCGGGACAAGATGTTTCCCGTCCGCGCCCGGACGAACCCGTACGAAGCGGGCCGGTATGGCAGGGCGCGGACCAGATGCGAGGATGCCATGAGCGAACGCGAATCGATGCCCTATGACGTGGTGATCGTCGGCGCGGGTCCGGCGGGCCTGTCGGCGGCGATCCGCCTGAAACAGCTGGCGGCCGAACAGGGCGGAGAACTCGCCGTTTGCGTCCTAGAAAAGGGATCGGAGGTCGGCGCGCATATCCTGTCGGGCGCGGTGATCGACCCGATCGCGCTCGACGAACTGCTGCCCGACTGGCGCGAGGATGGCTGTCCGCTGGCCGAGGTGCCGGTGACCGAGAATCTCCACTGGATCCTGAGCGCGGGCAAGCATCGCAACCTGCCGCACGCGCTGACCCCGCCCTTCATGCACAACAAGGGCACCTACACCGGGAGTCTCGGCAATCTGTGCCGCTGGCTGGCGGGCAAGGCCGAGGAACTGGGCGTCGAGATCTTCCCCGGTTTCGCCGCCGCCGAAATCCTGTTCCATGAGGATGGCCGGGTGAAGGGCGTCGCGACCGGCGACATGGGCATCGCGCGCGACGGAACACGCAAGCCCGACTATCAGCCGGGGTTGGAGCTGCACGCCAAATACACCTTCTTCGCCGAGGGCGTTCGCGGTCACCTGTCCAAGGAGATCATCCGTCAGTTCGATCTGGCCCGTGACAGCCAGCCGCAGGTCTATGGTCTCGGTATCAAGGAGCTGTGGGACATCGACCCCGCCAAGCATGTGCCGGGCCGGGTGATCCATACGCAAGGCTGGCCGCTGGGCCATGACGCCAATGGCGGCGGCTTCATCTATCACCAGGCGGGCGGGCAGGTGGCGCTCGGCTTCGTGACGTGGCTGAACTATACCAACCCCTATATCTCCCCGTTCCAGGAGATGCAGAAGTGGAAGACCCATCCGGTCATCGCCGAATTGCTGAAGGGCGGCAAGCGCGTCTCCTACGGCGCGCGGGCGATCAATGACGGCGGGCTTCAGGCGATCCCCAAACTGACCTTCCCCGGCGGCGTGCTGGTCGGCTGTTCGGCGGGCTTCCTCAACGTGCCGCGGATCAAGGGCACGCACGGCGCGATGAAGTCGGCGATGCTGGCCGCCGAAGCCGCTTTTGCCGCCGTGCAGGCAGGGCGCGAGGGCGACGAACTGACCGATTACCCGGAGGCGTTCCGCGCGTCCTGGCTCTACAAGGAACTGTCGACCGTCCGCAACGTCGTGCCGCTGGTCAAGAAATATGGCGACACGCTGGGTTCCGGGCTGGCGGGCGCGACCATGTGGGCCGAGCATTTGGGCCTGAAGATGCCCTTCACCATGAAGCACAAGCCCGATCACGAAAGCCTGTGGCGCAAGGATCAGGTGAAGAAGCCCGACTATCCCAAGCCCGATGGCGTGCTGACCTTCGACCGCCTGTCCTCGGTATTCCTGTCGAACACCAATCACGAGGAGGACCAGCCGGTCCACCTGACCCTGAAGAACGCGGATGTGCCGATCGAACACAACCTGCCCTTGTTCGACGAACCCGCGCAACGCTACTGTCCGGCCGGTGTTTACGAGGTGGTGGGCGTGGAAGAGGGCGATCCGAAATTCGTGATCAACGCCCAGAACTGCGTCCACTGCAAGACGTGCGACATCAAGGATCCGACCCAGAACATCAACTGGGTCGTGCCGGAAGGTGGCGGAGGACC
The DNA here is from genome assembly GCF_000787715.1 of Sphingomonas parapaucimobilis NBRC 15100. Taxonomy (GTDB): domain Bacteria; phylum Pseudomonadota; class Alphaproteobacteria; order Sphingomonadales; family Sphingomonadaceae; genus Sphingomonas; species Sphingomonas parapaucimobilis. The sequence goes on along the minus strand of NZ_BBPI01000005.1, from coordinate 4,745 downwards.
CAATTATCCCAATATGTAAGCGTTCGTTTCTGCGTGCCCTGACCGGGGTGTTGCTGGTCGGGGCCTGCTGGTCCGTGCCTGCGCTGGCGGCGGTGGAGGTGCCCCGCTCGCCGCTATCGGCCTATCTGGCGGCGCGGGTGGCCGCGTCGGAAGGGCGCGCGACGGCCGCAAGCGGCGACTACGCGATCGCGCTGGCGGGCTGGCCGGACGATCCGGCGGTCGCGGTGCGTGCCTATCGCGAGGCGATGACCAGCGGCGACATGCCGTTGGCCCTGAAATCCGCGCGGGTGATGGAGGCCGAGAATGTCGCGCCGCTCGACGTGGCGCTGCTCGACCTGGCGATCGCGGCGCGTAAAGGTGACCGGGCGGGCTATGACGCGGCGCTGAAGCGGATCGATGGCGGCGCATTGCGCATCCTCTCGCCGACCTTGCGTGCCTGGGCGGCGTGGGACCGCAAGCAACCGGTCGAGCCCGGCCTCGACAGTGCGGGCAAGGAACCGGTGGCCAAGCGGCTGGCCGACGAGCATCGCATCCTTCTCGCGCTGGCGAGCAAGCGGATCGACCCGGCCTCGGTCCGCGTCCTGCTGGAGACGATGCGCGCCGCGCCCGACACTCGGATCGCGGCGGCCGAGATCATGGCGGGGCGTGGCGACGAAGCCGATGCCCGCGCGCTGCTCAGCGATCCCCTCGTCCTGGCCGATCGCAGGGCGCTGGGCGCCAAACCGGACCTCGGGTTCGGCGTGTCGCGACTGCTGGTGCGGATCGGCGCCGAGCTGGCGAGCGAGGGGCCGCGCCCGCTGGTCATCGCATTGACCCGCACCGCCCTGATCGCGGACCCCGACAATGACCGCGCCCGGCTGATCATGGCCGAGGCCCTGTCGAAGGACGAGGCCTGGGATGCCGCCATCGCCGCGATCAGGGACGTGCGCCCGGGTGGCGCCTTTGCACACCGCGCCGCGATCGTCCGCATCGGCCTGCTCGCCGAGGCGGGGCGGCAGGGCGAGGCACTGATGCTGGCACAGGGGCTGGCGACCGCGAAGGAGTCCAGCCTCGACGACTGGCAGGTCTATGCCGACCAGTTGATCGCCGCCAAGCGCCCGGCCGACGCGGTGCCCTGGTATGAACGCGTAACCCGCGCCGACCCTGCACTGCCCTGGGCGGCATGGCTGCAATATGGCGGGGCGCTCGACCAGGCCGGGCGCAAGGGTGAGGCGGATGTTGCGCTGGCCAAGGCGGTCGAACTCGGCCCGGACCAGCCGCTGGCGCTCAACTATCTGGGTTATGCCCGGATCGAGCGGGGCAAGGACGTGCCCGGCTCGCTCGCGCTGCTCGAAAAGGCGAGCAAGCTGGCTCCCGACGATGCGTCGATCACCGATTCGCTCGGCTGGGCCTATTTCAAGGCGGGACAGACCAAGCGCGGTCTGCCGTTGGTTGAGCGCGCTGCCATGGCCGAACCCGCCAATAGCGAGATCAACGACCATCTCGGCGACATCTATTGGGCGCTGGGGCGGCGTTACGAGGCACGTTATGCCTGGCGCGCGGCGGCCCTGACGGCGGATGCTGCGGAGCAGGCCAGGCTGGCCGCAAAGATCGCGGGCTGACCGGCCTTGCCGAGAGCGCGCTTGCGACGCATGGGATGGGCATGACCGCGATCGTCGAAACCGCCCCGGCCAAGATCAACCTGGCGCTCCATGTGCGTCGTCGTCGTGACGATGGTTATCATGAGCTGGAGACGCTGTTCGCCTTTTGCCGTGACGGCGATGTCGTCACGGTCGAGCGGGCGGACAGCTCCAGCCTTACGCTGACCGGGCCGTTTGCGGCCGTGCTGGCGGGCGAGTCGCAGGACGACAATCTCGTCATGCGCGCGGCGCGCGGTTTCGGTGCGCAGTTCGGCGTGGGCGATGCCCATGCGATTACCCTCGACAAGCATTTGCCCGTTGCCTCCGGCATTGGCGGTGGTTCGGCGGATGCGGCGGCAACCTTGCGCGCGCTTGCGCGGCTGCACGGCGTCGCGACCGATGATCCCGCGCTGTTCGCGCTGGCGGCGGAACTGGGCGCGGATGTGCCTGCCTGCCTGCTCGGGAAGACCGCGCGCGGCGAAGGGAAGGGCGATGCCCTCCAACCCTTGGAGCCGCTGGGCAAGCGGCCGGTGCTGCTGGTCAATCCGGGCGTCGGCGTGTCGACGGCGGCGGTGTTCGGGCGCTGGGACGGCGTGGACCGCGGCACGCTGGGGCAGGGGGCGGTGATGGCGGTCGCGGCGGCGGGGCGCAACGACCTGGAGCCGCCCGCCCGCGCCATCGCGCCGCAGATCGACTCGGTGCTCGCCGTGCTGGCGAGCGCGCCGGGCGTCGAGCTGGCGCGCATGTCGGGATCGGGGGCGACCTGCTTTGCCATTTTCGGCGACACCGGCGCGCGCGACGCGGCGGCGGAGGCCGCGCGTACACAGGGCTGGTGGACGCTGCCGACTTTTTTGCGATAGGCTTTGTTCGCATCTTGTTCTCATGGAACAAAACACATACATTGCAGATGCGTTGAATGGACCACCAGCTTGGTCTAGCGAGGGAAGCATCTGATGGCCGCCAATCTGAAAGTGATCGAAACAGGCATGGCAACCGCAAACGCAGACCGGCAAAAGGCGCTGGACGCCGCACTCGCCCAGATCGACCGGGCATTCGGCAAGGGCTCGGCGATGAAGCTGGGCCAGAAGGAAGCGATGCAGGTCGAGGCGATCTCGACCGGCTCGCTTGGCCTCGACATCGCGCTCGGTGTCGGCGGCCTACCGCGTGGCCGCGTGATCGAGGTCTATGGTCCTGAATCCTCGGGCAAGACCACACTGGCGCTGCACGTCATCGCCGAGGCACAGAAGATGGGCGGCACCGCCGCCTTCGTCGACGCCGAACACGCGCTTGATCCCGTCTATGCCAAGAAACTGGGCGTCAACATCGACGAACTGATCGTGTCGCAGCCGGATACCGGCGAGCAGGCGCTGGAAATCACCGACACGCTCGTCCGCTCGAATGCGATCGACGTGCTGGTGGTCGACTCGGTGGCCGCGCTGGTGCCGCGTGCGGAAATCGAAGGCGAGATGGGCGATAGCCATGTCGGCCTTCAGGCCCGCCTGATGTCGCAGTCGCTTCGCAAGCTGACCGGCTCCATCAGCCGCTCGCGCTGCATGGTGATCTTCATCAACCAGCTGCGCATGAAGATCGGTGTGATGTACGGCAACCCGGAGACGACGACGGGCGGCAATGCGCTGAAATTCTATGCCTCGGTCCGGCTCGACATCCGCCGCACCGGTGCGATCAAGGATCGCGAGGAAGTGACCGGCAACGCGACTCGCGTGAAGGTCGTGAAGAACAAGGTCGCACCGCCGTTCAAGCAGGTCGAATTCGACATCATGTATGGCGAAGGCATCTCGAAGATCGGCGAGATCCTCGACCTGGGCGTCAAGGCGGGGCTGGTCGAGAAGTCGGGCAGCTGGTTCTCCTATGACTCGGTCCGCATCGGGCAGGGGCGTGAGAATGCCAAGAATTACCTGCGCGACAATCCCGACATGGCCGACCGGCTGGAACGGGCGATCCGCCAGCGGACCGAAAAGGTCGCCGAGGAAATGATGACCGGCCCCGATGCCGAGGATGATATCTAAAAATATATGGCCCGCCAGCAATGGCGGGCCTTTTTGCTGGCAAATACCGGGGGCGGGATCGTGACGGGCGGGATGGATTGGCGGGGGCGGGTCGGTGAGGTCTGGGCCGCGGAATGGCGCCGGACCGACCGCAGCCTGGCGGACCTGTCCCGTCATCTCGACGCGGCGATCGCATCGGTCGCGCCCGAACGGGGCCATGCCCTCGATATCGGTTGCGGGGCGGGGGTAACCAGTCTGGCGCTCCGGGCGGCGCGGCCGGGATTGCGCGTGACGGGTGTCGACCTGTCGGCGGAATTGGTGGCGGTGGCACAGGCGCGGGTGGACAGGGCGTCTGGCGACGGCCTGCGTTTCCAGTGCGGCGATGCGCTGGCCGTGGCGGCCGCCGAAGGGCCGTTCGATCTGCTATGCTCGCGTCACGGCATGATGTTCTTTCCCGATCCCGTCGAGGCGCTGGCCAGCTTGCGGCAGGCCGCGTGCGACGGAGCGCGGCTGGTCTTTTCCTGCTTTGCGGAACGGGCCGCCAACAGTTTCGCGACGCTGGCGGATGCGGTGACCGGTATTGCTCCTCCGCAGGACGACGCTTACCTGCCCGGTCCCTTTGCCTTTGCCGACATGGACCAGGTCGGGGCGTGGCTGATGGAAAGCGGATGGCGGCCTGACGGGGCCGTCCGCGTGCCGTTCGACTATGTGGTGGGCGAAGGCGACGATCCGGTCGAGGACGCGCTGTCCTTCCTGTCGCAAATCGGTCCCGCGGCGCGGGCATTGGCACAGGCCGCCCCTGAGGAACGGCGGCGGATGGAGGCGGCCTTGCGAGAAGCGCTGTCGCGGTATCGCTCCCATGACCGGATTGCCTTGCCAGCCACGGCGTGGATCTGGCGGGCCGTTGCGCAGGGGGATGGCTGATCCGGAGTGGATCGACAGCCAATCCTACCGCTTTTCCCCTCGCCCCTCATAGACGGGAGAGGGTTGTGCCGACTTCGTCTTGGCGGAAGTGACGGCCTGCTTAATCCCTCACCCAAGCTGCGCTACTCAGCACGCTGGCAAGCTCCGCGAGAGCATGATGACATGGGATCGAACCACGCCTAGCCCCTCCCCTTCA
>NZ_BBPI01000006.1 GCF_000787715.1 Sphingomonas parapaucimobilis NBRC 15100 | reverse complement strand
GCCCTAGCCTCAGCGTGGCCTTCGACTTCGCTCAGGCTGAATGGAGGAAACGGTTGTTGTAAGGGCGGTGGCGGCCGATGAGCCTCGTTCTACTGCCCGAAACTGCCTTCACCGGCCCGCGCGACCGCGTCGCGCGCGGCGGCGAGCATGGCGCCCGCCTTGGCCTCGCATTCGCGCTGCTCATAGGCCGGGTCGCTGTCGGCGACGATGCCAGCGCCCGCCTGGACATGGATGGCGCCATCCTTCACCACCGCCGTCCGCAGCACGATGCACGAATCCATCGAGCCGTCGGGCGAGAAATAGCCGACGCCGCCCGCATAAGGACCGCGCCGCTCCGGCTCCAGCTCGGCGATGATCTGGCAGGCACGGACCTTGGGCGCGCCGCTGACCGTGCCCGCCGGGAAGCCCGCGAACAGCGCGTCGAGTGCGTCCTTGTCATCGGCCAGATGCCCGACGACGTTCGACACGATGTGCATGACGTGGCTGTAGAACTCGACCGTATAGCTGTCCGTCACGCGTACGCTGCCCGCCGACGACGCACGGCCGACATCGTTGCGGCCCAGGTCCAGCAGCATCAGATGCTCGGCGCGTTCCTTGGGGTCGGCGAGCAGGCTGTCGCGATTGGCGGCATCCTCCGCCCGGGTCTTGCCACGGGGGCGCGTACCCGCAATCGGGCGGATCGTCACTTCGTCATTGCGGACGCGGACCAGGATTTCCGGGCTCGACCCGATCAGCGAAAAGCCCGGCAGGTCGAGGTGGTAGAGGAAGGGCGAGGGGTTGATCCGCCGCAGGCTGCGGTACAGCTCGAACGGCGGCAGCGTGAAGGGCGCGGAGAAACGCTGCGCCAGCACCACCTGAAAGATATCGCCCGCGACGATATAGTCCTTTGCCCGCGCGACCATCTCGGCGTAGCGGCCGGGCGGAAGCGCCGGTTCGTAGGCGGGTTCGGGCAACTCGGCGCGAACCGGGGCGGGCAGGGTGGCGGTCGCCAGGCGCGCGGCGGTGGCCTCCAGCCGCTCCTCCGCGTCCGCGATCATCCGGGCGGCATCGCGCGCCGCATCGGGCCAGACGGGGGCGACCAGATACAGCGCGTCGGCCAGCCGGTCGAAGACGAGAATGACCGTCGGCCGCACGAAGATCATGTCGGGCAGGCCGAGCGGATTGGCCTCGGGCTGGGGCAGCGCCTCGACCAGCCCCACCGTCTCATAGCCGAAATAACCGACCAGACAGGCGAGGACCGAAGGTAGCCCCTCGGGCATTTCGGCGCGGCATTCGGCGACAAGGGTACGCAGCGCCGCGAGCGTCGGTGCATCGCATGGCGCGAACGCATCGCGGTTCGTCGCCCAGTGGCGGTTGATCGCGGCGGCATGACCATCGGCGCGGAAGACGAGGTCGGGGGCCAGACCGATTAGGCTGTACCGCCCGCGCGTCGCGCCGCCCTCGACCGATTCGAGCAGGAAGTCGCCGCGCCCCGGCTCGATCAGCTTCAGCGCGGCGGCAACCGGCGTTTCGGTGTCGGCGATCTGCCGACGCCAGATCAGCTGTGGCTGACCATCGGCCAGCCGTTCAGCCGCGCTGCGCTCAGTTGCTCCCATTGTTCAGCAGCTCCGAGCGGGTCTTGGCGATCGCCTTGGGATCGGTCTTGACGACGACCGTGTCGCGAACGGCGCGGGCGAACTGCGAGACATATTCGCGGCCGATCAGGCGACCGATATCGCCGCGCGCGGCGCGGATCGCGGCGTCGTTGCCGGTCGCGTTGCCCGGTTCGATCTTGGTCACGCGGATGATGTACCAGCCCTCATTCTGCGGCGCGGCCAGCGTGCGGGCCTTGTTCTGCGGCATCGAGAACAGCAGCGCGAGCGGGGCGGCGGCGGGCGAGTTCTGCGCGGCGGCCAGATCGCGGCGCGAGGCGGTGATCGGACGAACCGGCGGCACCGCCAGCCCGGTTTCCTTCAGCGCCTGCGCCATCGGCATGCCCTTGTTCACCTTGGCGAGCACGGCATTGGCGAGCGCACGGGCGGCGGTACGCGCGCGGTCGGCGGTCAGGTCGGCAAGCACCTGGCCACGCACCTGCGCCAGCGGACGCGGGGCGGAGCGCTGGATCTGGCCGACGCCGACGACCGCGAAGCCGCCGTCCTGGCCGATCGGCACGATCTGCGGCGCGTCGCCCTGTTCGGCGGTGAAGGCCGCGGTGATCATCGCGCGCTGTTCGGGCGTGGGCTGGAAGGCAGGTGCGTCGGGTGCGGCGCCCTGTGCGGTGACGGCGGGCGTGGCCTGTGCCTGCAGCTTGCGGTCGGCGACCACCTCGTCGAACGTGGCGTTGCCCGACAGCGCGTCCTCGATCGCATTGCGCATCTCACCCAGCGCGGCGGCCTGCTTCTGCTTGGTCAATTCCGTGACGATTTCGGGGCGCGCCTGGGCCAGCGACTTGCCGGGCACCTGGGTGATCGCATCGACCTTGGCGACGACGAAGCCGAGCGTCCCGCGCACCGGGCCGATCACGCCGCCCTGCGGCGCGCCGAACACGGCATCGGCGACGGCGGCCGAGGCCTGGGTGGTATAGGCGGCCTTGTCGACGCCCTTCTGCACCGAGGCCTCCAGCCCGGCGGCGCGCGCGGCCTCGGCCAGCGACGTGCCGCCTTTCGCCTTGGCGGCCAGCGCATTGGCGCCCGCCTGATCGGCGACGATGACCTGGGTCACGTCCCGCTTCTGGGTCGCGGCATAGCGCGACTGGTTGGTCTGGTAATAGCGGGCGATCTCTGCATCGCTGGGCGTCGCCTTGGCGGCGACGGCGGCGGGGCTGACGACCGCATAGCGGACCGCGCGACGCTCCGGCAGCGTGTAGCGCTGGACATTGCGATTATAGAAAGTCTGGATATCGGCATCGCTCGGCGCGGCCCCGGCGGGAACCAGGCGGGTCGGGATATAGCCGACCTCGCCCTGCCGCTTTTCGAGCAGAAGCGAAGCATAGGGCAGCGCCATCTGCGTCGCGAACTGCGTCGCGCCGATGGTCGGGATGGTCAGCTGCTGCGCGAAGGTCGACCGCTCGATATCGGTGCGGACCTGCGCATCGGTCATCTTCCGCTGGGCCAGGAGCTGCTGGTAGAGCGCCGGGTCGAACTGGCCGTTGGGGCCGCGAAACGCCGGGATCGAGGCGATCTGCCCGTCGACCAGGCGGCGCGAGACGACCATGCCCTGCTGCTTGCCGAACTGTTCGAGCGCCAGGCCGGTGATCTCGCGCTGGAGCACGCCCTCGAACCCGCCGGCCGCGACGAATTGCGCCATGTCGAGGCCCGGCTGTTCCTGGCGATAGGCCGCGACCTCGTTCTGCGCGGCGGTGCGCAGGTCGTTGGCGGTGACCTTCGCGCTGCCGACCTTGGCGACGTCGGAGCCGTTCAGGCCGCCCGCCATGCCTGCGATGTTGGTGACGTCACCGGCCGCGAACGCGATCGCGATCACGCCCAGCACGATGAAGGTCACGACGACGCCGGCCTTGGAATTGATGATCCGGCGGAAGAAGCTGAGCATGGACGACCGATCGGCAAAGACAAAAACGTGTCCCGCTTTAGGGGCGAGGTCGCTCGGCATCAAGCTTGTGCGAAATGCACGATCCGCTATCGGTGTTGAACACGTATAACATGCGACTCAATCGGGGAGCCTCAAATGGCACGGCGCAAACTGGTGGCGGGCAACTGGAAGATGAACGGCTCGCGCGCGGCACTGGCCGAGCTGGATGCCATCGCGAGCGCTGCCGAGGCCGCGCCGAACGTCGATGTGGCGGTTGCGGTGCCCTTCACCCTGATCGCCCCCGCCGCCGATCGGGCACCCGGTCTGGCGATCGGGGCGGAGGACGTGCATGAGGCCGATTCGGGGGCGCATACAGGCTGCGTGTCGGCGGCGATGGTCCAGGAAGCGGGCGCGCGCTTCACCATCGTCGGCCATTCGGAACGCCGCGCCGACCAGGGTGAAACCAGCCAGGACGCCTGGGCCAAGGCGGCGGCGGCGCATCGCCAGGGGCTGAACGTCATCCTGTGCTGCGGCGAGACCGAGGCGGAACGCAATGCGGGCCGGGCCGAGCGGGTGGTGCAGGCGCAGATCGAGAAGTCCGTGCCCGACAATGCGGATGGCAGCTGGTTCACGCTCGCCTATGAACCGCGCTGGGCGATCGGGACGGGGCGGACGCCGACCGTGGACGAGGTCGCCAGCATCCATGCCATCGCGCGCGCCAAGCTGCGGATGCTGATCGGCGATGCGGCGGACGGGGTGCGGATCCTGTACGGCGGATCGGTGACGGGCGAGAACGCCGCCGTGCTGCTGGCGGTCGAGAATGTCGACGGCGCGCTGGTCGGCGGGGCGAGCCTGACCGCGGCGAAGTTCGTGCCGATCATCGAGGCGGCGGCGGGGTTGTAAGGGCGCGGCAGGGCGTACGCTTCGACTTCGCTCAGCGTGAACGGCTGTGGGGGGCAATTCCCAACCGCCGTTCAGCCTGAGCGTAGTCGAAGGCCACGCTGGAACCTTGCCTCAAGCCCCCGAATACCGCTCCTTCAACATCCGATACGCCGCACGCAGGGCATAGGCATCGCCCCCCTTGGGCCGCCCCGGCTTGCCCGAAGGCCGCCAGGCAAAGACATCGAGATGCGCCCAGGCCGTATCCTTGGGCACGAAGCGTCGCAGGAACAGCGCCGCCGTGATCGCCCCCGCAAAGCCGCCATCGGGCGCATTGACCATGTCGGCGATGTCGGACTTCAGCATGTCGTCATACCCATCCCAAAGCGGCATCCGCCATACGGGATCGTCCTCGCTCGCCGCCGCTGCGAGCAGGTCCGCCGCCAGCGGCTCGTCATCGGTGAACAGCGGCGGCAGGTCGGGGCCGAGCGCCACGCGCGCCGCGCCGGTCAGCGTCGCGAAGTCGAGGATCAGTTCGGGCTTTTCCTCGCCCGCACGGGTCAGCGCGTCGCCCAGGATCAACCGGCCTTCGGCATCGGTATTGGTGTTCTCGACCGTCAGGCCCTTGCGGGTCTTGAGTACGTCACCGGGGCGGAAGGACGCCGCCGACACCGCATTCTCGACCGCCGGGATCAGCAGGTGGAGCCGGACCGGCAGGCGCGCCGCCATGACCAGGCTCGCCAGCGCCAGCGCGTGGGCCGCGCCGCCCATGTCCTTCTTCATCAGCCGCATTCCGGCCGAGGGCTTGATATCCAGCCCGCCGGTGTCGAAACACACGCCCTTGCCGACGATCGCGATGCGCGGATGGGCGGGGTCGCCCCAGTGCAGTTCGATCAGCCGGGGTGCGCGTTCGCGGGTGGCGGCCTGGCCGACCGCATGGATCATCGGATAGTCGCGGGCCAGCGCATCGCCGCTCGTCACCATAAGCTGGGCGTGATGGGTGCGGGCCAGCGCTTCGGCCTCCGCCTCCAGTTCGGCCGGGCCGAGGTCGCCCGCGCCGGTATTGACCAGATCGCGAACCTGCGCGGTTGCGGCGGCGAGGCGGATCATTTCGTCGCGATGCGCGACGTCGCGGGTCAGCAGCACGCGCGGTCCGATGTCGTCACCCTTGCGATAGCGGGTGAAGCGATACTGGCCGAGCAGCCAGCCCAGCGCATTGGCGCCGACCTCGGTCCCGTTGAGCCGATATTGGCCCCCCGGCAACGCCTCGGCCAGCTTGGCGAGCGACCAGGGGCTGGCGGTCTTGGCGACGCCCGCCACAACCGCGACGTCGCCGTCCTGGGGTAGCAGCAGATGCGTGTCGGGCTTGGCCGCGAAACGCTGCGCCGTTGCCAGCGCGCGGGTGGCGGCGGACTGACGCGACAGCCAGTCGGCGAAACCTTCGGCAGTCAGCAGCGTGATCGTCCGGGCGGGCTGTCCGCGATCGGGCTGGAGCAGGGGGGCGAAGTCGATCATTCGGCGGGGCTCACGAGGAATTGTTCGATCTTTCCGTTGGTGCCGGGCTCGGCATAGGTGCTGATGCGAAGCGTGCGACCCGGATAGGTCACGCGGTAGGAGCGGTTGACGAACCCGCCGCGCAGGCGCGTGCGACCCGCCTGTTCGATCTTGGTCGGCGCGCCCAAGGGCGACAGGCTGGTCCGGTAGTCGGCCAGCGTCGTCGGCGTGAAATAATAGGCGGCATCCTCGGTCAGCAGCGCGCGGTCGAGATGGCCCGCCTGCAACTGCGCATAGACGGCCTTGGTCCGATCGAGCGCGGTCGCGTCTGCATCACCCGTCTTGGACGGAGGCAGGATGATGTCGGTGATACCCTTGGCGATCCGGTTCTGAGCATCGGCGAACCAGGCATTGACCTCGACCACGATCGCGGCCTTGTCTTCGGGATACACGATATTCTCGGTGAGGAAGCCGACCGCCTCGCCACTATGCTCGATCATGCGGTGCCCGTCGGCGACCGCGATCCCTACGCCCAGGCCATAGCCGGTGTTGGAGCCATCGGTCAGGTTGACCGGCGTTTCCTGCTCGGCCCAGTCCTTTGGCGGAAGCAGCGTGCGGTTCATCCGCGCGATATCCCATTTGGCCAGGTCTTCGGCCGACATGGACAGTTCGCCTGCCGCGTAGAGCCAGCCGGGCGCGGCGGGCTTCTCGACCCGAACCGGGCCGAGCGCGTGGCGGAGATAGCCCTGCGGGAAGCCTGGGCCGATGGCCTTGTCCTGATCCAGCGCGCGAATGCCGAGCGGCTGGAAGACATGGGTCTGAAGGAACTGGAGCAGCGGCTGGCCCGACACCTTCTCGACGATCATGCCCGCCACGACATAGCCGGTGTTGGAATATTGCCATTGCGTGCCGGGCTTGAAGTCGAGCGGGGCCTTGGCCCAGCGGTCGACGATACCCTGCGGCGTGGTCGGGGTTGCCATGGCCTTGAAGCTGTAATCCTGCGGCCAATAGTCGCGCAGGCCCGAGGTGTGGCTGAGCAACTGGCGAATGGTGATCTTGTCACCGTCGGTGACGCCGGGGACGTATTTCGACACGGTGTCGTCGAGCGACAGCTTGCCCTCGTCCGCCAGCAGCAGGATCGCGGCGGCGGTGAACTGCTTGGACACCGAGGCGATCTGATAGGGGAGTTTCGGGTCGGCGGGGCCGGTCTGGCCCTCGAACTGTTTGCCGTACGCCTTGGCAAGTACGATCCTGCCGCCGCGCACCACCGCGATCGAGGCGGAGGGGACGCCGGTGTCGGCCAGCGTCTTCGTCACCAGCGCATCGATCTTCTGGGTTTCCGCCGGGGTCAGGGCCTGGGCGAGCAGCGGGGCAGGGGCGATGAACGCGATCGCCGCCAGCAGGATGGGGTATCTCATGGTGCCCAAGGAAGCAGGTTTGCGGGGAGGGCGCAACGGGGTGGTTGGGGGCGTGGAAGCGTGGGCTTCGACTTCGCGCGGCCTGAACAGCTTTGGAGATAGGCTTTTCCTCCCCTCCGTTCAGCCTGAGCGAAGTCGAAGGCCACGCTTCCACATTCGCCACGCTTGATCGGTGGTCGCGTGGAGAGGGATTCCCTTGGCCTTCGACGACGCTCAGGCTGAACGGAGGGTGGGTACGGTTTTTCCGCTTCACCCCGGCGAAGGCCGGGGTCCAGTTGCGATACCTTGCGTTGGAGCAGCCATGGCGCACCCTCGGCGGCATGGCATCTAGGCTCCGGCCTTCGCCGGGGTAGTAGTGGGAGGCACGGAATGACCACCGAACTGACCATCCTTGGCTGGTCGATCATCTTGCTGTTCATTCATATCGCGCTGCAATCGCAGCTGGCGACGCTGGACCGGGGCATAGGCTGGAATGCAGGCCCGCGCGACGGGACGCCTGCGCCATTGGGGCGCTATGCGGGTCGGGCCGAGCGCGCCTCGACCAATTTTCGCGAGACCTGGCCGGTCTTCGTGGCGCTCGCTTTGGGCCTCGCTGTCACCGGGCAAAGCGGCGGGGTGGCGGCGACCGGCGCGTGGGTGTGGTTCCTCGCGCGGGTCGCCTATGTGCCGCTATATATTCTCGGCGTCCGCTATGTGCGGTCGCTGGCCTATCTGGTGTCGATGGCCGGGATCGTGATGATGCTTATCCGTTTCCTGTAAGCGGCACGCCGTACAGGTCATGCTCGTCGGCATCCTCGATGGCGACGGGCACGATATCGCCGACCGACAGATGCCCGGCATCACGCAGGAAGACTTCGCCGTCGATCTCGGGCGCATCGGCCTGGGACCGGCCGGTCGCACCACCTTCCTCGTCCACCGCGTCGATGATGACGGGCAGGGTGCGGCCCACCTTCGCGGCGAGCTTGGCGGCGGAGATGGCGGCGGTCTTTTCCATGATCCGCGCGTAACGCTCTTCCTTCACCTCCTCGGGGACGTGGTCGGGCAGGGCATTGGCGGCGGCGCCCTCGACCGGCTCGAAGCGGAAGGCGCCGACCCGGTCGAGCTGGGCCTCGTCCAGCCAGTCGAGCAGATATTCGAAATCCTCCTCGGTCTCGCCGGGGAAACCGACGACGAAGGTCGAGCGGATCGCGATATCGGGGCAGATGTCGCGCCACTGGTGGATGCGCTGCAACACCTTGGCGTCGTTGCCGGGGCGCTTCATCCGCTTGAGGACGGACGGCGCGGCGTGCTGGAAAGGAATGTCCAGATAAGGCAGTACCAGCCCTTCCGCCATCAGCGGGATCACCTGATCCACATGCGGATAGGGATAGACATAGTGCAGGCGTACCCATGGCGCGATCTTGCCCAGTTCCCGGGCGAGATCGGTCATGTGCGGCACGACCTCCTGCCCCTTCCACATCCGCGGTTCCTTGCGAATGTCGATGCCATAGGCGGAAGTGTCCTGGCTGATGACCAGCAGTTCGCGCGTGCCCGCCGCGACCAGCTTCTCCGCCTCGCGCAGGATCGCGTCGGGGCGGCGGCTGACCAGATCGCCGCGCAAGCTGGGGATGATGCAGAAGCTGCACCGATGGTTGCAGCCCTCCGAAATCTTCAGATAGCTATAGTGACGCGGAGTCAGTTTCAGGCCGGCATCGGGGATCAGGTCGATATAGGGCGACAGGTTCGCGGGCGCGGCGGCGTGGACAGCCTCCACCACCTGTTCATATTCATGCGCGCCGGTGATCGCGAGCACATCGGGGAAGCGGGTGCGGATCGCCTCGGCTTCCTTGCCCATGCAGCCGGTCACGATGACGCGGCCATTCTCCTTGATCGCCTCGCCGATCGCCTCCAGGCTTTCCTCCTTGGCGGAGTCCAGAAAGCCGCAGGTGTTGACCAGCACGACATCGGCCCCGGCATAGTCGGGCGACATCTGATAGCCGTCGGCGCGGAGCTGCGTCAGGATGCGTTCGCTGTCGACCAGATTCTTGGGACAGCCGAGCGAGACCATGCCGACACGCGGCGGAGTAGGGAGTTTGGTTGCCATGGGATGCCCGCGCCCATAAGCCAAAACGAGCCGCTTTTCCAGATGGCGCGCGAAGTCCGGTCGACAGGCGCGCGCGATCCCGGCATGGATGGGCGCGGAAGCGAGAGGATGGGGCGCGATGCTGGCGATCGGATTGATGTCGGGAACGTCGCTGGACGGCGTGGACGCGGCGCTGATCGAAACCGATGGCGAGGCGCTGGTCCGGCCCATCGCCTTTCGCACCGAACCCTATTCCGACAGCGCCCGCGCCGAACTGGCCGAGGCGACCGCGCTCGCCCTGACCTTCGACCGGCCGCGCGCCAGCCCGCCCATCGTCGCGGCGGGCGAGCTGATCGTGCGGACCCATGCGATGGTCGTCCAGAAGCTGCTGCGCGATGCGGGCGTCGCGGCGGCGGCGGTCGATGTCATCGGCTTTCACGGCCAGACGGTCGCGCATCGCCCCGATCGCGGCTGGACCTGGCAGATCGGCGACGGACAGGCGCTGGCGGACGCGACCGGGATCGTCACCGTATCCGACTTCCGCTCGGCCGATGTCGCGGCGGGCGGGCAGGGGGCGCCGCTGATTCCGGTCTATCACGCCGCGCTGGCCGCCGATCTGGAGAAGCCGGTCGCGATCCTCAATCTAGGGGGTGTCGCCAATATCACCTGGATCGGCCGTGACGGCGCGCTGGTCGCGTTCGATACCGGACCCGCCAACGGCCTGATCGACAGCTGGATGGAGGCCGAAACCGGCCAGCGCTATGATGCGAATGGCCAGATGGCGGCGAGCGGGCGGGTCGAGCCGACCGTGCTCGACACGATGATGGACAATGGCTGGTTCGACCTCGCGCCGCCCAAGTCGCTCGACCGCAACGACTTCACCGTCCAGCCCGCGCGGGGCCTGTCGGCGGCGGATGGGGCGGCCACGCTGACCGCCTTTACCGCGCAGACCGTGGCGCGGGCGCTCGATCACCTGCCCGAGCGGCCCCGGCGATTGCTGGTCGCGGGCGGTGGGCGGCACAATGCCACGATGCTGGCGATGATCGCGTCCGCAACGGGGTCGACGCCCGAACCGACCGATGCGCTGGGCTGGGATGGTGACGCGCTGGAGGCGCAGGGCTTCGCCTATATGGCGGTACGACGCTTGGGCGAGCGGGCGATCTGCTTTCCGGGCACGACCGGCGTACCGGCGGCGATGACCGGCGGCGTGGTTCATCGGCCTTCGGCGGGCTGACGGTTTCGGTTGCCGGAGTAGGTGGCTTGCGAGCCGCTCTTTTCCCGACGCTCCACCCCGGCGAAGGCCGAGGTTCAGTTAAGGCCCGATCGGCGTGATTGACCGGCGTTGACCCCACTGGATCCCCGCTTTCGCCGGGATGGTGGTCGGTAAAAAGGGATGGATTATCGCCGCTTGGTTTTCGTGCGGACCATGGCCGGAACGGGGCAGCCATCGACGTCGCGAACCACCGCGAACCGCGGCTCGGCGTCCGGCATTTCGTTGAGCTTGTGCAGACCGGTTGCGGGGGCGGACTGGCTCACCCGCGTTTCCTTCGGCACGCATCGTTCGGGCAACTGTCCGATGCTGGGCATGGTCGAAGGCGGCGTTGCCGGATCGGCGGACAGCATCAACAGCGCGAGCAACATCATCGATCGTCTCCCGTGACAGGCGATCAGTCTATGTCAGCGGTGCGGCATCTGTCCATCAGCGCGCGACATAGGCGTCGATCAGTGCGCCGACATAATCCGGCTTGTCGCTGGTCAGCTCGGGCGCGGCATGGCCCTTGCCATAGATGAAGCCGTAAATGGGATAGGTCGAGCTGCCCAGGCCGTCCGAGTCGCGGAACCAGACCTTGACCTGGCTCCAGTCATTGCCCGGCGATACGTCGAACAGGGTCACGTCCTGTTCGGCATGGCCACGCTGGCCGTTCTGGATCGACCAGTTGGCGTGGGTCAGCATCAGTACCCGGTCCTCGACCACGCGGCTGACCACGGCGACATGGCCGAGCGGCAGGCGGCTGGTCTTCTCGAACACGACGACCGCGCCGACGCGCGGGGTGCGTCCGCGCGGATATTTGCCCTCTGCCTTGGACCACCAAGTCCAGGCATCGCCATAGATCGCGATGCCCGAGGCTTGGCGTGCGAAGGGCACGCACTGCCCGACATAGTCGAGCAGCGAATGCGCATCGGCCGCCGGGATCACCGTCAGGGCGCAGAGCGATGCTATAGCTTTGGACACCATGCCTCTCATGCCGATCAAGCTATCGGATTTGCGTGAATACCCAACTGTTCAAGATGGTTAACATGTCGCTAGGGAGATCGATGGAGGCGGGCGCGCGACCAGTCGAAGACCCCGGGGAGCGCATCAGCCCCGCCGCGCGCTCGCCCGCGCCTCCAGCAGGTCCCACAGGCCGCGATGCTGGACGAGCAGCTGGGTCGCCCCGAATCCGCGCGCACGGGGCAGGCCGATGCTCGCTTCGTCATCCTCCACGTCACATAGCGGTTCGGGCATCTGGCCGGGGGCGGGCAACAGGCCGAAGCGCCGCGCCGCGTGGTCCAGCACCTGCCGGATCGAGCGCCAGTCGAGGATCAGCGCGGACACCGCGCCGGTCGCACAGCCCCGCCGGTCCGAATTGGCGAGCATTTCCAGCGTGTGGCGAAGCTGGGTCAGCGCGGCATCGGTCTGCGCCTGGCCGGGGGTGGAGGGCAGTGGACCCGCCGCCGAGGTCAGGTTGGCGAGAAAGGCGCGCTCAAAGGCAAAGGCGTCGGACGACCGGATCAGCCAGGGGAGCGTTTCGAGCTGGATCCCGCGCGCCATGGCATAATCGATCATGCAGGGATGATTGCCATGGACCGCACAGACCGCATGAACCGCATCGGTCAGGTCGTGCAGCAGGACCTGCGGCATCAGCAATGCCTGGACGTGCGGATGCCCGGCGCTGCCCGATTGCGCCAGGATCGCACGGATGTCGCCGCGACGATCATTCTGAAATTCCAAAGCGGTACTCGTCGCCATGTCCGTTCCGATACAGGGGCGGGCGCCCAAGCGACTTGCCCTAACCAGATTTCGTTAATGCCGGGTTTACGAAATCCGGAAAGCCTGCGTTACGGGTTTAGTCGTTGGTTTGGTTACGGAAACAGGTTCGGGAGTCGCCGTTCGCGGGATCGCGCTTGCGGGATGGCGGCGCCCCCGCGATAACGCCCGCCATGGCCGGGCCGGGACCCGGCAACGACAAGGTGTGGAGTGGTATGAATGCGCAAATGGGTGCTGGGTCTGGCGCTGGCGTCGGTGGGGGCGTCGATCGCCATGGGGTCGAGGGCGTCGGCCATGGCCGCTGATGCGCCCGCCAAGCAGGGCGAACTAACTCTCGACCGCGTCTTCGGCAGCCCGGACCTGTCGGGATCGCAGCCGCGCGGGCTGCGCCTGTCGCCCGACGGCACGCTGCTGACCTCGCTGCGCCCGCGCGCCGACGAGCGGGAGCGGCTCGACCTCTGGGCGCGCGACACCCGCACCGGCGAAGAGCGGATGCTGGTCGATTCCAAGAAGGTCGGCTCGGGCGCCGAACTGTCCGAGGCCGAGAAGATGCAGCGCGAGCGTGCGCGGATCGGCGGGTCGAAGGGGATCGTCGCCTATGACTGGGCACCCGACGGCAAGTCGATCCTGGTGCCGCTGGACGGCGACTTGTATCTTGCGGGGCTGGACGGCACGGTCCGTCGCCTGACCAACATGCCGGGCGGCGAGTTGAACCCGATCGTCAGCCCCAAGGGGGGGTATGTCAGCTTCGTGCGCGACCAGAATTTGTGGGCCATGCCGCTGGGCGGCGGCGAGGCGCGCGCCTTGACCACGGAGGGTGGCGGCACCGTCCATTTCGGCGAGGCGGAATTCGTCGCGCAGGAGGAAATGCACCGCTTCACCGGCTATTGGTGGAGCCCCGACGAGCGCTATATCGCGGTCGAGCGGTTCGACGACGCGCCGGTCAAGGTCGCGGTTCGTGCCGCCATCGGCGCGGCGGGCACCAAGGTCTATGAACAGCGCTATCCGGCGGCGGGCACGCCCAATGCGCTGGTCGACCTGTATGTCATGAAGGCCGACGGATCGGGCCGGGTGAAGGTGGACCTGGGCAGCAACCCGGACATCTATCTCGCGCGGGTCGACTGGACCCCGGACGGCTCGGCGATGCTGGTCCAGCGCGAGAGCCGCGACCAGAAGACGCTCGACATGCTGCGTGTCGATCCCCGGACGGGAAAGTCGACGGTCCTCTTCACCGAGCGTTCGGGTGATCGCAGCTGGCTGAACCTGTCCGACGCCTATCGCCCGATGAAGGACGGCAGCCTGATCTGGCGTTCGGAGCGTGACGGCTATGGCCATCTCTATCATTTCGCGAACGGCCAGTGGACGCAACTGACCAAGGGGCCGTGGGTCGTCACCAACCTGGTCGGCGTCGACGAAGCGAAGGGACGCCTGTATTTCACCGGGCTGAAGGACGATGTGCTCGAACAGCATCTCTATGCCGTCGACATCGCCCATCCGAACGTCATCACCCGCCTGACCGAACGCGGCTATACCAACAGCGCGACGATGGACTCGTCGGCCAGCCGCTTCATCGTCTCGCGCTCCAGCCCGAGCCAGCCGACCCAGGTCTATCTGGCCGACACGACCGGCAAGCGGCTGAGCTGGATCAACGAGAATGCGATCGTCGCGGGGCACCCTTACGCGCCCTATCTCGCCAGCCATCGCGAGACCAAGTTCGGCACGATCAAGGCCGATGACGGCACGACGCTCTATTGGGAGATGATCACCCCCAAGCTGGAGCCGGGCAAGCGCTACCCCGTCTTCTTCCAGCATTATGGCGGCCCCGGCACCGGCCAGCAGGTCACGCGCGGCTGGCAGGGGGCGCTGCCGCAATATCTGGTCGATCAGGGCTGGATCTTCTTCCAGATCGACAATCGCGGCTCATATAATCGCGGCAAGGCGTTCGAGGACGCCATCTACCACGCGATGGGCACGGTCGAGGTCGCCGATCAGCTGGCGGGAGCGAATTATCTGAAGACACTGCCCTTCGTCGATGCAGGCCGGATCGCGACCTATGGTTGGTCTTATGGCGGCTATATGTCGATCAAGATGCTCGAGAAGACGCCGGGCGTCTATGCGGCGGCCGTATCGGGTGCGCCGGTCACCGACTGGCAGCTCTATGATACGCATTATACCGAGCGCTACCTGGGCGATCCGCGTACCGACCCGCAAAGCTACGCCACGTCGCAGGCGATCACCGATGCGGCGAAGATCCGCGATCCGCTGATGCTGATCCACGGCATGGCCGACGACAACGTCTTCCTCGACAACGCGACGGCCTTCGCCGCCGAGATGCAGAAGACCGATACGCCGTTCGAGATGATGCTCTATCCGGGCCAGACCCACCGCGTCGGCGGGCCGGGCGTGTCCGAGCATCTGTGGCATACGATCCTGAACTTCTTGGATCGGACGGTGAAGGATAAGAAGGCGAAGTAACCCAATCCTCCCCGGCACGGGGAGGGGGACCATGCGGAGCATGGTGGAGGGGGCGTGCCACAAAGGTCGACCTGCGCGGCAC
>NZ_BBPI01000007.1 GCF_000787715.1 Sphingomonas parapaucimobilis NBRC 15100 | reverse complement strand
TACCGGGGAGGATTAGCGTGGCAATGTGATCGTCGCCGCCAAGCCCCCCTCGGGCCGGTTGGCGAGACGAATATCGCCCCCCGCCTCGCGCACGATCGAGCGGGCGAGTGCGAGGCCCAGGCCGACCCCGCCGGTCTCGCGATTGCGCGAGGTTTCCAGCCGGGTGAAGGGATCGAACACCGTCTCCAGCTGATCCTCGGCGATTCCGGGGCCTTGGTCGGCGACGGTGATCGCGACATGTTGGGCGTTCGCGTCGATGCGGACATCGGCGGCGTGGCCATATTTGACCGCATTCTCGATCAGGTTGCGCACCGCGCGTCGCATCAGCGAGGGGCGCAGCTTCAGTCGCAGCCGCCCGCCCTCCTCGAAGCTGACGTCCTGCTCCAGATCATGGAAGTCGGCGACCACCGCATCGACCAGCGCGTTCAGGTCGACATCGGTTTCCGCTTCACTCGGCCGCCCCATGCGGGCGAGCGAGAGAATGTCCTCCAGCGTCTTGTTCATTTCGGCGATGGTGTCGGCCATGCGCAGCCGGTCCTGCTCGTCCTCGACCGACTCGATGCGCACGCGCAGCGCGGCAAGCGGGGTACGCAGGTCATGCCCGATCGCGCCGAGCATGCGATCCTTTTCCTCCAGCATCGCCCCGATCCGCAGCCGCAGCGCGTTGAACGCGGCGATCAGGCCGGACACGTCGAGCGGCCCCTGTTCGGGAATGGTCTCCCCCGGTGAACGCGGATCGAACCGCTCGGCCGCACGGGTCAGGTCGCGCAACGGGCGCGAAATCCGCCGTCCGATCCACAGCACCGGCAACAGGATGACGCCGTACAGGATCAGCGTCTGGAAGATCAGGCGCCAGACCAGGAACAGCCCGTCATGCGGCCAGCCCGCGCGCGTGACGAACCACCCCATCTTGGGCGTCTGGACGGCGATCAGCAGTTCGTCGACCGGATGGCGGTTCCGGTCGAAGCGGCGACGCGGCCAATCGAAATCGGCGGTGTTGAATGGGCGGACGCCGGTCACGACCTGAAGGACCGGGTGACCCAGCTCCTTCATCCCCTCGCGCACCGTGTTTTCCACGGCGGCGACACGGGGCAGCCCCGGCTTGACCGGATTGCCCGGCACCCGCCGCACCCGGCCGCGATCGGTGCCTGGACCCCGGCCCATGGCGCTCCGCTCGATCGCGTCGTTCAGCCGGGCGACGGCCGGTCCCGTGACCTGCTCCAGAATCAGCGAGCGGCGTTCGCCCAGCAACAGGGTGAAGCTGATCGCCTGTGCCACGAACAGTGCGATGGCGAGAAGCAGCGCCATCTGCGCCGCGAGTCGACGCGGCCAGAAACGCAGCGTCACGGCTCCAGGCTTCACAGGCGGGTGACTTCGGCGGCGAGCGTATAGCCGCCGCCCCAGACGGTCTTGATGATCTCGGGCGATTTGGGGTCCGCCTCGATCTTGCGGCGCAGGCGGCTGACCTGATTGTCGATCGCCCGGTCGAAGGCGGCGGCCTCGCGTCCCTGGGTCAGGTCGAGCAGCTGGTCGCGGGTCAGCACCTGGCGCGGACGGCTGACCAGCGCGAGCAGCAGGTTGTATTCGCCGGTCGAGAGCATCACCGAAACCCCCTCGCGGTCGACCAGCGAGCGTTCGCCCGATTTCAGCACCCAGCCAGCAAAGGCATAGGAACCACTATCGGGGGCGTGATGGCGCGCGCCGCCCGCCTGGGTCCGGCGCAGCACCACCTTGACGCGGGTCGCCAGCTCGCGCGGGGAAAAGGGCTTCACGACATAATCGTCCGCGCCCATCTCCAGCCCGACGATGCGGTCGGTTTCCTCCGCGCGCGCGGTCAGCAGGATGACCGGCACCTCGCTGGTCGCGGCGATATGACGGCACAGGCTCAGGCCGTCCTCGCCGGGCATCATGATGTCCAGGATGACGAGGTCGATCGCATAGGCGGCGAGCCGCGTACGCGCCGAGGCCGCATCGCCCGCCTGGGTCACGCGAAAACCCTGTTTGGTCAGATAGACGGCCAGCGGCTCGCGGATCGAACGCTCGTCATCGACGAGCAGCAAATGCGGCGTTTCGGACATGGCTTCGGGGTCTAGCATGGTGGACGCGGGCCGCAAAAGGGACGGGCCATGAGGAAAACTTGGGGGGAGAATGGCCCGTCCCCCCCGCTTTGGCGGCTCAGTCGGCGTCGGATTGCGACGGCGACTGGCCGGAGGGGTTCGGCGCGACGCCACGGCGACCGCCCCAACGCGGTGCGGCGGCGCGTTCGGTCGCATCGACCTTGCCGTCATGATTGGTGTCGAGCCGGTCGAACATGGCGGCGGCACGGGCGCGGAAGGCCTCGGCGGTGATCGGCTGGGGCGCGGGGCGGCCCGGACGGTCGCCACCGGGGCGGCGCGCGGCGTGTTCGGCGCGGCGTTGGTCGCGATAGGCGCGCATCTCGTCGGGGGTGACGGTGCCGTCGTGATTGGCGTCCATCGCGGCAAAGCGCCGGTCGGCGGCGGCAAGCGCGGCGGTGCGGGTGATGGTGCCGCTGGCATCGGGCTGCACACCCATCAGGCCGCCCCGCATGCCGCCTTGCATGCCTCTGCGCATTCCTCCGCCGGGCGGGGGCGGGGCATCGCTCTGCGCCTGGACGGCGGTCGCGGTCAGCAGCGTCGCGCCCAGCAGCAGGGCGGGGGAAAGGCCGAATATGGTCTTTCGCATGGGGTGGGCATCCTCTTCGCGGCGAGGGGCAAGTCCCTGCCGAACGATGGCCCTTTTGCGACCCGGCTGTCCCCGGATCATGTC
Source organism: Sphingomonas parapaucimobilis NBRC 15100 (assembly GCF_000787715.1). Classification (GTDB taxonomy): domain Bacteria; phylum Pseudomonadota; class Alphaproteobacteria; order Sphingomonadales; family Sphingomonadaceae; genus Sphingomonas; species Sphingomonas parapaucimobilis. The sequence continues at coordinate 50,514 of NZ_BBPI01000007.1, read as the reverse complement.
GGGTTCCCAGCGCTTTTGTCGCAAATTGTGCGCCTTAGTCCAGGAAGCGGTCGTCGAACATGCCGTAGAGGATGGTCGAGGCATAGAGCGCGATCGCATGCGGGCGCGCCATCGTTCCGGCCCATTTGCGCATGTCGAAGGCGGCGTTCTGGATCGCCATCAGCGCCTGCGCGGCGATCAGGCTGTCGACCGGCCGCATCGACCCTTCGCTGATGCCGTCCATGATCGTGCCCGCATAGCGCCGCGCGATCCGGTTGGACCGTTCCACCATGGCGGCGCGGACATCGCCGGGCAGGCTGGCCAGCGCGGTTGTGCGCAAGAGGGGGCCGCGCTCGGCGAACTGGATGTCGAGCAGGGTCGCGATCGCGCTCGACAGCCGGTGCCAGTGGCTGCCCCCGGCCGCATCGGCCAGCTGCTGCGCGGCGGTGATCGTGTCGAAGCTGCGCCGATAGCAGGCGGCGACCAGATCGTCCTTGGCGTCGAGATGGTGGTAGAAACTGCCCTTGGTGACGTTCAGTTCGGAGGCGATGCGCTGCACGCTGGCACCGCGATAGCCGAGCTGGTTGATGAGCCGCGTCGCCGCCAGCAGGAACGCCTCGCGTCCCGGCTCGCCGCTGCGTACCGCATGGGTGTCCAAATCGAGCATGGTCGGTTTCCACGTCGATCCGGGGGCGGCGATGCCATGGCTCAGCACGTCGAGTAGCCGTTCCTCGACGCGCGCATATTGGTCGGGTTCGTAGCGGATCAGCCACATGGGCAACCAGAAGGTGTTCTCCAGCAGCACATGCGCGCGCGCGCCGTGCAGGTCGGTATGCGCGCGACTGGGCGCGGGACCCCACAGGCTGCGGGTCGCCCGGAAGACCTTTTGCCATCCGGTCATCAGCTGGCCGCGCAGCGGCTCCTCCATGGCGCGCAGGTCGGACAGGACGGCGAAGGGCGTTTCCTCACCGCGTTCGATCCGCGCCAGCCGCGCCATGTTGATCGACAGATAGCGGGCGACACGAGCCTGCGGCGTCGGCGCCTCGGCGGCTTCGGCCAGCATCTCGAGCAGCCGCTCCAGCGTATGCTCGAACGCCGCCGCAGCCAGCTCTTCCTTGCGACGGAAATAATAGGTGACGCTGGTGGTGTTCAGCCCGACGCGCCGCGCGACATCGGCAAAGGTCATGCCCTTGGCCGATTGCTCGTTGATGACCTGCGCCGCTGCCGCCAGAATGGCGTCCCGCTTTTGCAGATAGCGGTCGGTATTGCGCGCTTCACCGACGGACGTCGCCGCCATGCCTTCCATCCCCTCCGTGCAGCTCGGTCGAAGCGCGAGCGATCGGCCATGTCTAGAAGGGAAAGTCTTAGCCGTCACTGTCATTTCGCCGCTTTCCCGGGGGAAGTCGGCGAAATTGCCGGCGTCCTCCAAAAAAAGGTATGTCCGATCAGGTCCCAAGACGCGCGGCGGTGCGCAGCCGGATCAGTCCCTCCTGCGCGACGCTGGCGACCAGGCGGCCATCGGCGGCGAAGATGCGACCCCGGTTGAACCCGCGGGCATGGCCCGCCCAGGGGCTGTCGGTCGTGTAGAGCAGCCATTCGTCGGCCCGGAACGGCTCGTGCAGCCACAGCGCATGGTCCAGGCTGGCGGTCTGCATGTCGTGGATCAGCCAGTTGATCCCGTGCGGCAGTGTCGAGGTGCCGAGCAGCGCGAAATCGCTGGCATAGGCCAGGATCGCCCGGTGCAGCGCGGGATCGTCGCCGATGGGCGCGACCAGCCGGAACCAGATCGCCTGGGCAGGATCGCGCGGTTCGGGGGCGAGCAACTGGCGGGGGTCGACCGTGCGCAACTCGATCGGGCGCGGCCGTTCCAGAAAGGCGCGGATGGGTGCGGGCACCTGTTCGCCCAGACTGTCCAGCAATTCCCGTTCCGAGGGCAGGGTCTCCGGCGCGGGAACGTCGGGCATCGCATCCTGGTGGTGCATCCCGTCCTCTGGCGTCTGGAACGAGCAGGCGAGGTTCAGGATCGGCTTGCCCTTCTGCATCGCGATCACGCGGCGCGTCGCGAAGCTGCGCCCCTCGAAATCGCGTTCCACCCGGTAGGTGATCGGGAAGCGCTCATCGCCCGGCCGCATGAAATAGGCGTGGAGCGAGTGTGCCACCTTGGGGGCCTCGGTCGATCGCTGCGCCGCCTGGAGCGCCTGGGCGATCACCTGCCCGCCGAAGACGCGGCCCTCGCCGCCGGGGCGCCGGGCGCCGCGATACAGGTCGGTGTCGATCTCCTCGACATCGAGCAGTGCGACCAGGCCCTGGGCCAGCTGTTCGGGGGAGAAACGGGGGCGGGGGGTACGATCCATGCCCGAAGTGATGCTGCACGTTGACGTAAACGTCAACAGCCGCCCGTCCCGCAGTCTCACCGGAAAAGGCTTTTACGCCATAGGGGTGCCCGCTACACAGAATATTGACGATCTGGCTGGGAGAAGGCGATGGACGGTTTGAACGAAGATGGCACCTCGGAGCGCGCCGAACTGCACTTCCTGGCGGCGCTGACCGAGGAACTGATGCGTCACCTGATGGAGGCCGGGGTGCTCAGCCGCACCCAGCTCCAGTCGATCGAAAATGCGGTGGCCGAGCGGACCGGCGGTATCCCCCGCGCCTGGTAAGGCGGCGTCTTCTCCGACATGACATAAACGTCATGCAAACGCGGCGTTAGCGGCTTTCCTGCGTCCGGAAAGCCGCTAACGTGGCTGTCATGAGTGACGCGCAAGACGAACTGGTCGACAAGGCCTTTCCCGCCGGTGATTCGATCCTGGGAACGCCATTGGGCATGAGGCCGCGCGATGCGGTGCGGATCGCCATGCGCCGCGACCGGCTGCTGGCCGGACTGACCCTGACGGCGGGGGCGGGGTTCATTCTCGCCTTGCCCTTCGCGTTGCGGGAGGGGGCGGAATTCTTCCTGCCGCTGACGACGGCGCTGGTCATTGCGATCGCGCTGGTCCCGATCCTCGAATGGCTGGAGCGGCAACGCGTGCCCTCGGCACTAGCGGCGCTGATGTGCGTCCTGTTGTTCCTGATCGTCGCCAATATCGCGCTGGCCGCGATCATCGTGCCCGCGACCGACTTCTTCCGTCTGTTGCCCAGCCGGATCGGGCGCATCCAGGCCAATCTGGCACCGTTGCTGGATCTGTATTCCAGCCTCGATCGCTATGTGAACAAGGCGCTGCGGCAGGTCGCCTCCACTCCGATCCGCCAGCCGCAGACCGCCGCCGTCTCGCCCCCCAGCTCGATCCTGGAGCTGGCCGCGACCTCGGCGCCGGGGCTGATCGTCCAGTTCCTGTTCGGCGTCCTCGTCGTGTTCTTCGTGCTGTCGGGCTGGACCCGGATGCGGCGCGAGACGATTCGCGGGCGGACCAGCTTCGACGGCGCGATGGCGACCGCTCGGGTCATCCAGGAGGTCGTGGACGACGTCTCGGCCTATCTGGGCACCATCACCATCATCAACCTCGCGCTGGGCGGGGCGGTGGCGGGGGCGTTGTCGCTATTCGGCATGCCCTATCCGTTGATGTGGGGCGGTATCGTCGCGCTGCTGAACTACATCCCCTATTTCGGGCCGGTGATCGGCGCGATGCTGCTGGCCGTCGGCGGGCTGATGACGTTCAGCGACATCTGGGTGGCGCTGGCACCGCCCGCGATCATGTACGGGATGCACCTGATCGAAGCGAACCTGATCACCCCGCTGATCGTCGGGCACCGCCTGACCATCAGCCCGGTGCTGATCCTGGTCTCGCTGAGCTTCTGGGGATGGGTCTGGGGCACGGTGGGCGCGCTGCTGGCCGTGCCGCTGCTCATCATCCTGCAAACCGTCCTGAAGGCGGCCGGGAAGCCCGACATCGCGGGCTTCCTGTTCGAGCACGGAACCCTCACGCATCTCGACCGCGAAACCGACCCGGAGGACGTTCCGCAAGAAAAATGAAATGATGCGTTGACAGGTCCGGAACGCTCGCCTAGTTGGCGCGCCTCGACGCTTTCAGCGGGTGTAGCTCAGTTGGTTAGAGCGCCGGCCTGTCACGCCGGAGGTCGCGGGTTCGAGCCCCGTCACTCGCGCCACTCTCCTTGCGAGAATGGCTGAAAATGTCGAAATCCCCACATGGGGCCAATGCCGATCCTGATTGGCATTACATGGCTTTCAAGCGGGTGTAGCTCAGTTGGTTAGAGCGCCGGCCTGTCACGCCGGAGGTCGCGGGTTCGAGCCCCGTCACTCGCGCCATCCTTCGGGATGGCGCTTTTGTTTTCGGTATCGCTGGTCTTGGTCCGGGTGCGGCCCGCCATTGTCCCGGATGCCGATAGCTTCCCGAAAAACCCCACGCCCAAATCCCACCCTCCGTTCAGCCTGAGCGAAGTCGAAGGCCACGCTTAAAGGCGCGCCAAGGGCTTTTGACTTTCGGCGAGCGTGGGGCGTGCACTTCGACTTCGCTCAGTGCGAACGGAGGTTGGGGGTGCGGCTAGACGGGCCAAGGTATCCCACTCTCCACTCAGCCTGAGCGAAGTCGAAGGCCACGTCCCTCCATCTGCCTCAGCGCCCACCCTCCATCCAGCGCAGAAGCGGCTTCATCGGCGTGATCCAAGCGATCCCCGCCACGACATAGAAACCCAGCTGCAACACCCAATGCCATTGCCCGACCACGCCGGACAGGCTGGTGACCAGCATGGCCCAAACGATGATGATCGCCACGATCAGCAGCATTCCGGCGGGTTTGCGCCAACTAGGGGTCATGGGACGATCCATTCCGATTCGGTAGCGATGGCGTGAAGCGGCACGTCCCAGCTGTCGGGCACCAGTTCCTCGGCCTCTTGCATGCTCCAGGCGATGCCGACACGCCAGGCATCGGGGTTGGCCGCGAAGGCCCGGTCATAATGGCCTGCGCCCTGTCCCAGCCGATTTCCGCGCCGGTCGAAGCCGACTAGCGGCGTCAGGATGATGTCGGGGCGGCATTCGGGCGAGTCCGGCGAAGGCTGATGCAGTCCGAAGGCGCCGACATTCAGATCCTCACCATCCGCCCATGTCAGGAACCGGATCGGGCTGGCACGGTCGGTGACATGGGGCAGGGCGATCGTCGCACCGGCATGAAGCGCCGCCTCGATCCACAAGGCCGGGTCCGCCTCTGCGCCGAGCGGGCGATAGGCGGCGATCACCTGTTGGGGGAGCAGGCGGTCCAGAAAGGGCCGCGCCACCGGCAGCAGGCCGGGGCCATGCGCGTCGCGAACCGCCCGCATCCGGGCGCGCAGGGCACGCTTGTCGATCATGGCGCGCGATGATGATCGGGGGAGGGGCGGGTGGCGGGACCGCCATGGCCGTTTGCCGTAATATCCACTGACGCCCAATACGTCAGGTGGGGACCATGTACGTCGGACCAGGATCCGGGCAGGGACAGCCCCCTTGGATGAAGAATAGCCTCAGGGATTATCGTGGCTCGTACCGGGCAGAGCCCGCCGCCGACCCATGTAGGCGAGGACTCCGCGTTACTCAAGGGTAGCCTTCTTCATCCAGCGCATCGGCCAGCCCCTCCAGCCGCTCGGCGATGCGGGCCAGCGCCGCCTCGCTGACCGCGGCCCCTGCGGGCGGACGGCGTTCGGCCTCTTCCAGCGCATCGGCCAGCATCAGTGCGACGAACAGCAGCGCCCGTTCGCCATTATGTCCGCCCGAGGCCCGCAGCGCCGCCGACCAGCGCTGGTCGAGCATCTGGCCCAGCATGCGGACGCGCGCTTCGCCGCCCTCCTGGCAATAGACGGTGTGGGGGCGGTCGCCGACCTGGATCGTCACCTCGGCCATCAGGCGGCACTCCCCCGGCTGATGACATCGTCGAGCGCGGTCACCGCCTCGGCCATGCGCGCCTTCAGCGCGGCGTGACGGCGGGCAAGCGCATCTTCCTTGGCGGCGCGGTTTCGGATCGCCCCTTCGATGCGGGCGATGGCGCGGTCGATCCGTTCGACGGAGGAAAGGACGTCGTCGGCAATAGGTTCGGGCATGAAACGGGCTTAGCAGGCTGGTTTCATGCGGCAACCCGGAATTGGACGATCGGGCGCGCTCGGGCGGTTGACAGACACTCGCGCGGCTCCGAAAGGCGTGGCGCGAACGGTGGAATCGTTGGAACGATCTCCATCCAACCGGGGGCGGTGCCGTCCATGGCACGGCCCGAAAAAGACAGGAGCTTGCTGGCATGACGGTCAAGGTTGCAATCAACGGTTTCGGCCGCATCGGTCGCCTGGTGGCGCGCGCGATCCTCGAGCGCGGCGAGGGCGCGCTGGAACTCGTCGCGATCAACGACCTGGCCGACGCCAAGTCCAACGCCTGGCTGTTCAGCCGCGACAGCATCCATGGTCGCTATCCGGGCGAAGTGTCGGCCGAGGGCAATGACATCGTGATCGACGGCAAGCGCATCCGCGTCACCGCCGAGCGTGATCCGGCGAACCTGCCGCACAAGGAACTGGGCGTCGACCTGGTCCTGGAATGCACCGGCTTCTTCACCGACAAGGCGTCGTGCGAAAAGCATATCGCGGCGGGTGCGAAGAAGGTGCTGATCTCGGCGCCGGGCAAGAATGTCGACCTGACCGTCGTGTACGGCGTCAACCATGACAAGCTGACCGCCGACCACACGATCGTGTCGAACGCGTCGTGCACCACCAACTGCCTGGCGCCGGTCGCCAAGGTGCTGAACGACGCCATCGGCATCGAGCGCGGCCTGATGACCACGGTCCACGCCTATACCAACGACCAGAAGATCCTCGACCAGATCCACCCCGACCTGCGCCGTGCCCGCGCCGCCGCCATGTCGATGATCCCGACCACCACCGGCGCCGCCCGTGCGGTGGGCGAGGTTCTGCCCGAGCTGAAGGGCAAGCTGGACGGCTCGGCCATCCGCGTGCCGACGCCGGACGTCAGCCTGGTCGACCTGACCTTCACCCCTGCGCGCGACACGACCAAAGAAGAGGTCAACGCGATCCTGAAGGCGGCGTCGGAGAGCGAGGCGCTGAAGGGCGTCCTCGTCTACACCGACGAGCCGCTGGTCTCGATCGACCTGATGCACTCGCCGCAGTCCTCGACCGTCGACAGCCTGGAGACGGCGGTGATCGATGGCAAGCTGGTGCGCGTCGTGTCCTGGTACGACAATGAGTGGGGCTTCTCGAACCGCATGGTCGACACCGCGACCGCGATGGCGAAGTTCCTCTGATGAGCGACGGGCGGGCGATGACCGGGCGTCTGGCCGGCATCGCCCGCCATGCCGTGCCGAAGGGGCCGATGGAGGTGATCGACACCGCCATCGTGACCCTGGAGGGTGGTATCGAAGGCGATGTGCGCGGGCGCGTAAAGCCTGGCGGTCGCGGACGGCGTCAGGTAACGCTGATCGAGCGCGCCGACTGGGACGCCGTACTGGCCGAAATCGGCCGTGACATCCCCTGGCAGGAGCGCCGGGCGAACCTGCTGGTCGAGGATTTCGACCTTCCCCAGATACCGGGCACCCGGTTGCGTATCGGGCCTGTCCTTCTGCAAATCACCATGGAATGCGATCCGTGCCACCGCATGGACGCGATCGCCGACGGATTGCGTGCGGCCCTGACCCCCGACTGGCGCGGCGGCGTATGCACCCGCGTGATCGAGGGCGGCACGATCCACATCGGCGATAACATCAGGATCGAGGAATCATGACCAAGGCTTTCAAGACGCTCGACGATATGGGCGACGTCCAGGGCAAGCGCGTGCTGGTCCGCGAGGATCTGAACGTGCCGATGGCCGATGGCCGCGTGACCGACGACACCCGCCTGCGCGCGACGATCGCGACCGTGACCGAACTGGCCGATAAGGGCGCGATCGTCCTGATCCTCGCCCATTTCGGCCGCCCCAAGGGGCAGCGTAACCCCGAATTCTCGCTGGCGATGCTGACCCAGCCCTACAGCGACGTGCTGGGCCGTCCGGTTCGTTTCATCAACGACGTCGCGGGCGAGGCAGCGGAGGCGGCGGTCGCGACGCTGAACCCCGGCGATATCGCGATCCTGGAAAATACCCGCTTCCATGCCGGTGAGGAAAAGAACGACGCCGAACTCGCGGCGCAGATCGCCAAGCTCGGCGACCTGTACGTCAACGACGCCTTCTCCGCCGCGCACCGGGCGCACGTCTCGACCGAGGGGCTGGCGCGCCAGCTCCCGGCCTTTGCCGGCCGCGCGATGGAGGCCGAACTCGACGCGCTGGAAAAGGCGCTGGGCAATCCTCAGCATCCGGTCGCGGCGGTGGTCGGCGGCGCCAAGGTCTCGACCAAGCTCGCCGTGCTCAAGCATCTGGTCGGCAAGGTCGATCACCTCATCATTGGCGGCGGCATGGCCAACACCTTCCTCGCCGCGCGCGGCGTCGATGTGGGCAAGTCGCTGTGCGAGCATGACCTGACCGGCACCGCCGAGGAGATCCTCGACGCCGCCGACAAGGCGGGCTGCACCGTCCACCTGCCCTATGACGTGGTGGTCGCCAAGGAGTTCAAGCCGAACCCCGAAACCCGCACCGTCAACGTCCATGAAGTCGCCGCCGACGAGATGATCCTCGACCTCGGCCCCAATGCCGTCGAGGCGCTGGGCGACGTGCTCAAGAACTGCCGCACCCTGGTGTGGAACGGCCCGCTCGGCGCGTTCGAGACGCCGCCCTTCGACATGGCGACCGTCGCGCTCGCCAAGACGGCGGCGGCGCTGACCCAGGACGGCAGCCTCGTCTCGGTGGCGGGGGGTGGCGACACGGTCGCCGCGCTGAACCAGGCGGGCGTGGGTACGCAGTTCACCTTCGTCTCGACCGCAGGCGGCGCGTTCCTGGAATGGATGGAAGGGCAGGACCTGCCCGGCGTCGCCGCGCTGACCGCCTGACGACCGAGCCGTTCGGCGTGACAATCACCCCGTCGCCTTCCCGGGCGGCGGGGTTTTTTCTTGGGTATCGCAATTGGTCAGACAGCCGCTTGATCCGCCGCTCAGGACTTGCTAGGTTAAACGCGTTAAACGAAGGAAGTGGCAATGCTCGGCGTCCGCCTCGATACCGAATTGGAAGAGCGGCTGGCGGCCGTCGCGCGCACGCAGGGGCGCAGCAAGAGCGATATCGCCCGTGAAGCCGTGCGCCGCTATGTCGACCTGCACGACGAAGCCTATCGCCGCGAGGCGCGCCGCCAGTCGACCCGCGCGTCGAAGCGCGACACGCCGGAAGACTTCGCCTTCTGGAATAGCTTGGCCAAGGAGGGCGACGCATGAAGATCGCTCATGCCGCGATCGTGCTGGCGACGACGGGAGAGGGGGGCGACCATCGCCCGTTCCTGGTCGTCCAGTCGGACCTCTATAACGAGACCCACAACACCATCACCGTCTGCCCGATGACCTCGGTCGTCGGCGGCGAGGCGCTGTTCCGCGTCGCCTTTTCCCCGCGCGAGCATACCGGCCTGACCGTCGAGTGCGAAGTGCAGGTGGACAAGATCCTGTCCATCCCCCGCAATCATATCGTCAAAGTCATCGGCCATGCCTCGCCCACCCGGATGGAGCAGGTCGATCAGGCGCTGCGCCGCTGGTTGATGCTCTGAGCCCTATCTGCCCCAATACCAATCTGGAGAGACATGATGACCCCGACCGTGAAGGCCATTCTCGACAAGTACGAAGGCACGCCCGCCGCGGTGAAGGCCAACCTCGCCCGCATCCTGATGCAGGGCAAGCTGGGCGGCACGGGCAAGGTCATCATCCTGCCGGTCGACCAGGGTTTCGAGCATGGCCCGGCGCGCAGCTTCGCGATCAACCCGCCCGCCTATGACCCGCATTACCATTTCCAGCTGGCGATCGACGCCGGGCTGTCGGCCTATGCCGCGCCGCTGGGCATGCTGGAAGCGGGGGCGGACACCTTCGCGGGCCAGATCCCGACCATCCTGAAGATCAACAGCTCGAACAGCTGGGCGACCTCGATCACCCAGGCGGTGACGGGCAGCGTGCAGGACGCGGTGCGGCTGGGCTGCGCGGCGATCGGTTTTACCATCTATCCGGGCTCGGACGGCATTTTCGACGCGATGGACCAGATCGCGATCCTGTCGGCCGAAGCGCGCGAGGCGGGCCTCGCCACCGTCATCTGGAGCTATCCGCGCGGCGGCAAGCTGACCAAGGACGGCGAACTGGCGCTCGACGTCGGCGCCTATGCCGCGCACATGGCGGCGCTGCTCGGCGCGCATATCATCAAGGTGAAGCTGCCCAGCGACCATATCGAACAGGCCGAGGCCAAGAAGGTCTATGAGGGCACCGACTGGTCCAACCAGGCCGATCGCGTGCGGCATGTGGTCCAGTCGAGCTTTGCGGGCCGTCGCATCGTCGTCTTCTCGGGTGGCGCTGCCAAGGGTGCGGACGCCGTCTATCAGGACGCGCGCGACATTCGCGACGGTGGCGGCAACGGCTCGATCATCGGCCGCAACACCTTCCAGCGTCCGCGCGACGAGGCGCTGGCGATGCTCGACAAGCTGATCGCGATCTACAAGAACGAAGAATAAGTTCTTGCTAGGGTTGGGCGTTCCGGTTGGGGAACCGGGACGCCCATTCCTTATCCGCTCGCCACAGGTGACGGATGCCGCGTCAGGCGCTAGGGGAGGGGCATGACGCTTGATGACGATCCCCTCGGCCCGCTCGACCCCAATTTCGCCGCGGCCTTCACCCGCGATGTGCGGCGCCCGCCCTGCCAGCTCTATCTGATCTCGCCCCTCGACGTGACCGGCGGTTTCGGCGACCGTCTCGCGCGCGCGCTCGATGCCGGGCCGGTCGCGGCCTTCCAGTATCGCGTCAAGGACATGGACCAGCACGCCGCCGCCAAGCTGGCCGAGCCGCTCCAGCGCATCTGCGCCGACCGCGAGGTCGCCTTCATCGTCAATGACAGCATCAGCCTGGCCAAGCGGCTCGGCGCGGACGGCGTGCATCTGGGGCAGGAGGATGGCGACGCCCGCGAGGCGCGCGACGTGCTCGGCCCGACGGTGCAGATCGGCGTGACCTGCCACGACAGCCGCCACCTGGCGATGGAAGCGGGCGAGGCGGGCGCGGATTATGTCGCCTTCGGTGCCTTTTATCCGACGACGACCAAGGAAACCAAGCATCAGGCCGAGCCGGTGGTGCTTTCCTGGTGGTCCGCGCTGTTCGAACTGCCTTGCGTCGCGATCGGCGGCATCACGCCCGCCAATGCCGCGCCGCTGGTCAAGGCGGGGGCGGATTTCCTGGCGGTATCGGGTGCGGTCTGGAATGGCGACGAAGCGGCGGCGGTGAAGGCGTTCGCCGAGGTGCTGAAGTCGTAAGGCGCCCAAACGGCCCTCGACCCCGGCCTTTTTCCGGGGGCGGTACGCGGTCGGCTTTCCCATCCGTTGCGCTTTGGAAACAAGTGTTACCCGTCGCGTTTCATCCATGATGGGCGGTCGGACGGGAAGGATGGGGGCATGAAGCGCAGCGGGGGCAGGGGACCATTGTCGCGGTTCGGCTGGGTGATGCTCGGCCTGATCGTCGTGACGGTCGGTGCCTTTTTATCGATGCTGTCCTTCGGGCCGGGTGACGTCGTCGTGCCCGAGGCCGCGGCCCCGGTGAAGCAGGCGGCGGCGGGAAGTTCGGCCTCGCTCGCCATGCCGATCGTGCATTATCCGGTTTCCTCGCTCCGCCATGACTGGGGCGATCCGCGCGAGGGCGGCAAGCGCAAGCATCAGGGGCTGGACCTGATGGCGCCCGCCGGAACGCCGGTGGTCGCCGCCCTGTCCGGCACGGTCGAAAAGCTGTTCGACAGCGACCGTGGCGGCCATACCCTTTACATCCGCTCACCCGACCGTCGCTGGATGCTCTATTACGCGCATCTCAAGGGCTATGCGCCGGGCCTGGCCGAGGGGCAGCGGGTCCGCCAGGGGCAGGTCGTCGGCTATGTCGGGGACAGCGGCAATGCGGGGGCGGGCAACACGCATCTGCATTTCGCGGTCAACTGGATGCGCGCCGGGGATGGCTGGTATCAGGGCGAGCCGGTCGACCCCTATCCGCTGCTTGCCGGAAAGACCGCTTCGAGCTAAAGCGGCCGACACAGGAGGCCGGACCGCGTTTTTCGCGCCGGTGTCCTTCGCTCTTTCCAGCAGGTTGAAGACCCATGAAGATCAGCGGCGTGGACATTCGTCCCGGCAACATCATCGAGTATGAAGGCGGCATCTGGCGCGCCGTGAAGATTCAGCACACCCAGCCCGGCAAGGGCGGTGCGTATATGCAGGTCGAGATGAAGAACCTCATCGACGGCCGCAAGACGAACGTCCGCTTCCGCTCCGCCGAGACGGTCGAGCGCGTCCGCCTGGACACCAAGGACTTCCAGTTCCTGTTCGCCGAGGGTGACGACCTGACCTTCATGGACAAGGAAACCTATGAGCAGATCACGCTGCCGCGCGACCTGCTGGGTGACGCCGCGGCCTTCCTGCAGGACGGCATGGACGTCGTGATGGAACTGCACGAGGAGCGTCCGATCTCGGTCCAGCTTCCCGACACGATCGAAGCCACCATCGTCGAGGCCGACGCGGTGGTGAAGGGGCAGACTGCCTCGTCGTCGTACAAGCCCGCCATCCTCGACAATGGCGTCCGTGTGATGGTGCCGCCGCATATCGCGAGCGGCGTGCGCATCGTCGTCGACGTGTACGAACAGACCTACGTCCGCCGCGCGGACTAATCGGTATCGGCGGATGACCGGCGCGATCTAAGCGCGACCCCGTCATCCGCCGTCCCGGCCCGCCGTTCGCGGCGGGCCTTTTCAATTCTGAGCGCCCTGAGTTGCAGCGGCGCGATCGAAAGGACGATCATGGCCTCGCACTCCGGGCTTCTCACCATCATGGAACGCGCCGCGCGCAAGGCCGCCCCGCGTCTGCGCCGCGACTTCAACGAGGTCCAGCACCTTCAGGTCAGCCGCAAGGGTCCTGCCGACTTCGTGTCGATGGCCGACAAGCGCGCCGAGGAAACCGTCTTCGAGGAACTGAAGAAGGCGCGTCCCGACTGGAACTTCCTCATGGAGGAGGGCGGCGAGATCAAGGGCGATCCGTCCAAGCCGCGCTTCATCATCGATCCGCTCGACGGCACCTCGAACTTCCTGCACGGCATCCCGCACTTCGCCATCTCGATCGCGGTCGAGGAGCCGCTGGCGAACGGCAAGCGCGAGGTGACGACCGGCCTGATCTATCAACCGCTGACCGACGAGAGCTTCTGGGCCGAAAAGGGCCGGGGCGCGTGGTTGCAGGACGGCCGCCTGCGCGTGTCGTCGCGCCGCGACTTGTCCGAGGCGCTGATCGCCACCGGCATCCCCTTCCTGGGTCATGGCGATTTCGTCCAGTGGAGCCGCATTTTCGGTGCGATCGCGCCGCAGGTCGCCGGTATCCGCCGTTTCGGCTCGGCCGCGCTTGACCTCGCCTGGGTCGCGGCGGGTCGCTATGACGGTTTCTGGGAGTCGGGCCTGAAGCCGTGGGACGCGGCGGCGGGCATGTTGCTGGTCCGCGAGGCGGGTGGTTTCGTCAGCGACTTCCGGGGCAGCGACAAGTCGCTCGATCGCGGCGAGTATCTGGCGGCGAACGAGGGTCTGCATTCCAAGCTGCACAAGCTGCTGGCCAACGCGCTGCGTTAAGACTTTGGTGGGATTTGGGTGCAATGGGCTCCGCCTCTTGCGCCCAACCCATTGGGTTGCCATGTAAAAATCCGAGGATGGCGGCGGGCGACGGCGTTCACTTGCGATTCATTCTCATGCCTTCGCTGGCTTGCTCCGGCCGACCCATCGGCCTAAAGCCATCCGCATCCAGTTCCGCATCTGCGAGAGAAAAACTTGGTCGATCTGTCGCAATATCTGCCGATCCTCCTGTTCCTGGGCGTTGCCCTGGTTCTGTCGACGGCCTTCGTGTTTCTGCCGATGCTCGTGGCGCGCCTGACCGGCGCCCATAAGCCCAACGAGCAGAAGCTGTCCGAATATGAATGCGGCTTCCCCGCGTTCGAAGACCCGCGCAGCCAGTTCGACGTGCGTTTCTACCTCGTCGCCATCCTGTTCATCATCTTCGATCTGGAAGCGGCGTTTCTGTACCCCTGGGCGGTCAGTGTCTTCAGCCTCGGCTGGACCGCCTGGTTTTCGACGATGATCTTCATCGGCGAGCTCGCGCTGGGTCTCGTCTATGCGTGGAAGAAGGGAGCGTTGGATTGGGAGTAAATCTTCACTCCGGTCCGGTTGAGTTCAAGCCGCAGGCCCATGGCGGACCCGTCCATGACGGCCAGGCCCTCGTCCAGCCCGATCAGGGCTTTTTCGACGGGCTGAACGGCGAGCTGACCGACAAGGGCTTCCTCGTCACCTCGACCGAGGAACTGTTCCAGTGGGCGCGCACCGGCTCGCTCTGGTGGATGACCTTCGGCCTGGCGTGCTGTGCGGTGGAGATGATCCACGTCAACATGCCGCGTTACGATCTGGAACGCTTCGGCGCTGCGCCGCGCGCGTCGCCGCGCCAGTCGGACGTCATGATCGTCGCGGGCACGCTGTGCAACAAGATGGCTCCGGCGCTGCGTCGTGTGTACGACCAGATGTCGAACCCGAAGTACGTCATTTCGATGGGCAGCTGCGCCAATGGCGGCGGCTATTATCATTACAGCTATTCGGTGGTGCGCGGCTGTGACCGGATCGTGCCGGTGGACATCTATGTCCCCGGTTGCCCGCCGACCGCCGAGGCGCTGCTCTACGGCGTGATGCAGCTTCAGCGGAAGATCCGCCGCGCCGGGAGCATCGAACGGTGAGGGCGCCTGCTCCCCGTTATGCCGCCAATGACGGCGTGATCGATGCGGCCCGCGCCGCGCTCGGCCCCTGGCTGCTCGACGCGCGCGAGCATGTCGGCGAGGTCGCGCTGGTCGTCGACCGTGCGAACCTGGTCCCGGCGATGATCGCGCTGCGCGATACCAAGGGGCTGGAATATCAGCAGCTGATGGAGATTGCGGGCGTCGACTACCCCGAGCGCGACGAGCGTTTCGAGGTGGTCTATTGCATGCTGTCGCTGACCCGCAACCACCGCCTGCACGTCCATGTCTCGACCGACGAGGACAAGCCGGTGCCGTCGGTGACGGGCCTGTGGCCGGTCGCGGGCTGGCTGGAGCGTGAGGTCTATGACCTGTACGGCGTGCTGTTCTCGGGCAATAGCGACCTGCGTCGCATCCTGACCGATTACGGCTTCCGCGGCCACCCGCTGCGCAAGGACTTCCCGCTGACCGGCTATACCGAGCTGCGCTACTCGGAAGAGGAAAAGCGCGTCGTCTATGAGCCGGTTCAGCTGGCGCAGGACTTCCGCAATTTCGACTTCCAGAGCCCGTGGGAAGGCGCAGACTACGTGCTGCCGGGCGACGAGAAGGGCACGATGCCCAAGGCGGCAGAGGCCAAGACCACCGAGGCTCCGAAGCAAACGGGCGCGGGCCAGCCGCATCCGGGCAACAAGGCCGAGGACAAGCCCAAGGACCCGGACGTCGTGCCGGGCAAGGGCGGAGGACAGAATCAGTGAGCGACTACGTCGACGAACTGCTCCACAAGACGGACGATGCCGACCCGACCACGGGCGACGTGTCGATCCAGAACTATACGATCAACTTCGGCCCGCAGCATCCTGCGGCGCACGGCGTGTTGCGCCTCGTCATGGAGCTGGACGGCGAGATCGTCGAGCGGGTCGATCCGCATGTCGGCCTGCTGCATCGCGGCACCGAGAAGCTGATCGAATACAAGACCTATGCGCAGGCGCTGCCCTATTTCGATCGCCTCGACTATTGCTCGCCCATGTGCATGGAGCACAGCTATGTGCTGGCGGTCGAGAAGCTGCTCGACCTGGAAGTGCCGCTGCGCGCGCAATATCTGCGGACGTTCTTCGCCGAGCTGACGCGCATTTCGAACCACATGCTCAACATCGGCAGCCACGTCATGGACGTCGGCGCGATGACGCCGAACCTGTGGCTGTTCGAAATCCGCGAAGACTGCATGAACTTCTATGAGCGGGCCTCGGGCGCGCGCATGCACGCGAATTATTTCCGCGTCGGCGGCGTCCATCAGGACGTGCCGCTCAAGCTGCTGACCGATATCGCCGACTGGCTCGACACCCGCCTGCCGCGCCTGTTCGAGGACGCGATCAGCCTGGTGGCGAACAATCGCATCTTCAAGCAGCGCAACGTCGACATCGCGGTGGTGAACCGCGAGGACGCGATCAAGTGGGGCTTCTCCGGCCCGATGATCCGTGGCTCGGGCATTCCGTGGGATTTGCGCAAGTCGCAGCCTTACGACGCCTATGACAAGGTGGATTTCGACGTGCCGGTGGGCACCAGCGGCGACTGCTATGACCGGTTCATGGTCCGCGTCGAGGAAGTGCGCCAGTCGGCCCGGATCATGAAGCAGTGCCTGGCGCAGATGCCCGAAGGTCCGGTGATGGCCACCGACCGTAAGGTTGCGCCGCCCAAGCGCGCCGAGATGAAGCGCTCGATGGAAGCGCTGATCCACCACTTCAAGCTCTATACCGAAGGGTATCACGTCCCCGCCGGCGAAGTGTATGTCGCGACCGAAAGCCCCAAGGGCGAATTCGGCGTGTATCTCGTCTCCGACGGCACGAACAAGCCCTATCGCTGCAAGATCCGCCCGACCGCGTTCAGCCATCTCCAGGCCATGGAATTCATGTCCAAGGGCCACATGCTGGCGGATACGACCGCGATCCTCGGTGCGATGGACATCGTTTTTGGTGAATGTGACCGCTAATGGCTGACGCTCCCAACATCCCTGACGAGGCGGAAGTCCGCGCCCGCTGGGGCAATTTCGCCTGGACCGACGAGAACCAGAAGAAGGCGAACGAGATCCTCGCGCGCTATCCGAAGGGCCGCGAACAGTCCTGCTCGATCCCGTTCCTCGACCTGGCCCAGCGTCAGGTTGGGGCGGAGACCCAGACGCAAGGGTGGCTGCCGGTGCCGGTCATCGAGTTCGTCGCGCGCCAGCTGGGTGTCGCGTACATGCGCATCTACGAGGTCGCGACCTTCTATACGATGTTCAACCTCGCGCCGGTCGGCCGCTATCATGTGCAGGTGTGTGGCACGACGCCGTGCATGCTGCGTGGGTCGGACGATGTTCTGGCGGCTTGCAAGAACAAGGGCCTCATCAAGGGCAAGACCACGCCCGACGGCATGTTCACGCTGACCGAGGTCGAGTGCATGGGCAATTGCGCCTCTGCGCCGATGGTCCAGATCAACGACGACAATTACGAAGATCTGGATTACGACCGCACGGTCGGCATTCTTGAGGCGCTGGCCCGTGGCGAGAGTCCCAAGACCGGCACGCAGGAACCGGGTCGCCACACGGTCGAGCCGATCGGCGGTCCGACCACGCTGACCGCCATGGTCGGCGACAATCACGACTATCGCGGGGAGTGGGGCGCATAATGCTCGCTGACAAGGACCGCATTTTCACCAATCTCTACGGCTATCAGCCGTGGAACGTCGACGCGGCGATGAAGCGCGGCGATTGGGACAACACCAAGGCGCTGCTCGAGCTGGGCCAGGACAAGATCATCGACGTCATCAAGGCGTCGGGTCTGCGTGGGCGCGGCGGAGCGGGCTTCCCGACCGGCATGAAGTGGAGCTTCATGCCCAAGGAACCGCGTCCCGACCGGCCGAGCTTCCTGGTCATCAACGCCGACGAGTCCGAGCCGGGTTCGTGCAAGGACCGCGAGATCATCCGTCACGATCCGCACAAGCTGATCGAGGGCGCGCTGGTCGCGGGCTTCGCGATGCGCGCGCGGGCGGCGTACATCTACATTCGCGGCGAATATATCCGCGAGGCCGAGACGCTGTTCGCGGCGGTCGCCGAAGCCTATGACCGGGGCTTCCTGGGCAAGAATGCCTGTGGCTCGGGTTACGACTTCGACGTCTTCGTCCACCGGGGCGCGGGCGCGTATATCTGCGGCGAAGAGACCGCGATGATCGAGAGCCTGGAGGGCAAGAAGGGTCAGCCGCGCCTGAAGCCGCCTTTCCCGGCGGGTGCGGGCCTTTATGGCTGCCCGACGACGGTCAACAATGTCGAGTCGATCGCGGTTGCGCCGACGATCCTGCGTCGGGGCGCCGAGTGGTTCTCCTCCTTCGGGCGTGAGAACAACAAGGGCACCAAGCTCTTCCAGATTTCCGGCCATGTCGACCGCCCCTGCGTGGTCGAGGAAAGCATGTCGATCAGCTTCCGTGAGCTGATCGAGAAGCATTGCGGCGGTATCCGTGGCGGCTGGGACAATCTGCTCGCGGTGATCCCGGGCGGTTCGTCGGTGCCGCTGGTGCCCGCCGCTGAAATCATGGACGCGCCGATGGATTTCGACGGCCTGAAGGCGGTCGGATCGGGCCTCGGCACGGCGGCCGTCATCGTCATGGACAAGTCGACCGACATCGTCCGCGCGATCAGCCGCCTTTCGTACTTCTACAAGCATGAGAGCTGCGGCCAGTGCACCCCGTGCCGTGAAGGCACCGGCTGGATGTGGCGCGTGATGGAGCGGATGCGCACCGGCGATGCCGATGTGTCCGAGATCGACACGCTGTTCCAGGTGACCAAGCAGGTCGAAGGCCACACCATCTGCGCGCTCGGCGACGCGGCGGCCTGGCCGATCCAGGGCCTGATCCGTCACTTCCGCCCGGAGATGGAACGCCGCATTCGCGAACGCAAAGGCGAGACGGGCGGCAACGCCCCGATGATGGAAGCTGCCGAATAATGCCTAAGGTCAAAGTCGACGGCGTCGAGATCGAGGTGCCCCAGGGCGCCACCGTGCTCCAGGCCTGTGAGCTGGCGGGCAAGGAAATCCCGCGCTTCTGCTATCATGAGCGGCTGTCCATCGCGGGCAATTGCCGCATGTGCCTGGTCGAGGTGAAGCCTGGCCCCCCCAAGCCGCAGGCGTCGTGCGCGCTTCCGGCGGCGGACAATCAGGAAATCTTCACCACTACCCCGATGGTGAAGGCCGCGCGCGAAGGCGTGATGGAATTCCTGCTCATCAACCACCCGCTGGACTGCCCGATCTGCGATCAGGGCGGCGAGTGCGACCTGCAGGACCAGTCCATGGCCTATGGCAAGGGCCATAGCCGCTATGACGAGAACAAGCGGGCCGTCACCGAGAAATATATGGGTCCGATCGTCAAGACGGTCATGACCCGCTGCATCCAGTGCACCCGCTGCGTCCGCTTCGCCGAAGAGGTCGCGGGCGTGGAAGAGATCGGCGCGATCTATCGCGGCGAGAATATGCAGATCACGTCGTACCTCGAGCAGGCCGTGTCGAGCGAGCTGTCGGGCAATGTCGTCGACCTGTGCCCGGTGGGCGCGCTGACGTCCAAGCCCTATGCGTTCGAGGCGCGTCCCTGGGAACTGAAGAAGACGCTCGCCATCGACGTGATGGACGCGGTTGGCACCAACATCCGCCTCGACAGCCGGGGTCGTCAGGTGCTGCGCTGCGTGCCGCGCATCAATGACGAGGTGAATGAGGAGTGGGCGAGCGACAAGACGCGTCACGCGATCGACGGCCTGGTCCGTCGTCGTCTCGACCGTCCGTTCATCCGCCGCGACGGCAAGCTGGTGCCCGCCACCTGGGACGAGGCCTTCGCCGCGATCCGCGACGTGAACGCCGATGCGAGCGTCGCCGCCATCGCCGGTGATCTGGTCGATTGCGAGACGATGTTCGCCGCCAAGGCGCTGCTCGCCAAGATGGGCTCGTCGCTGCTCGAAGGCCGTCAGACCGGCATGGATTATGACGTGTCCAGCCTGGCCGCGGTCAACTTCAACACGACCATTGCGGGTGTCGAGAAGGCCGATGCGATCCTGCTGATCGGCACCAACCTGCGCTGGGAAGCGCCGCTGGTGAACACCCGTATCCGCAAGGCGATCAAGAAGGGCGCGAAGGTCTTTGCGATCGGCCCCGAGACCGACCTGACCTACAAGGTCGAGTGGCTGGGTGCCGATTTGTCGGTGCTGGGCAACCTGCCCGAGGGCGTGACCGAGCAGTTCGGCAAGGCCGCGCGTCCGATGGTGATCGTCGGTGGCGGCGCGCTGAAGGGTGCGCATGGCGCGAGCCTGAAGCTGGTCGACCAGTTCAATCTGGTGCGGACGCTGGAGGATGGTTCGGCCTGGAACGGCTATAATGTCGTCCACATGGCGGCGGCGCGCATGGGCGGGCTGATGCTCGGCTATGCGCAGAAGGGCGGCATCGCCGACGTGGTTGCGGCCGCGCCGAAGCTGGCCTTCTTCCTGGGCGCGGACGAGGTGGACTTCGCCAAGTTCGGCAGCAGTTTCAAGGTGTTCGTCGGCCATCATGGCGACAAGGGTGCGCATCACGCCGATGTCATCCTGCCGGGCGCGACCTTTGCCGAGAAGTCGGGCACCTGGGTCAATCTGGAAGGCCGGGTGCAGCGCGGCGACCGTGCGGTGTTCGCACCGGGCGATGCGCGCGACGACTGGACGATCTTCCGCGCTCTGTCGGAAGTGCTGGGGCAGAGGCTGCCGTTCGATACGCTGGAGCAGCTCCGCGCCGCGATGGCCGCCGAGGTTCCGGCACTGGGCAAGCTCGATCTGGTGACCTTCGACTGGGCCGCGCCGTCGCTCGACGCGACCGCGACCGGCACGCTGGAGGGCTATCCGATCAAGGACTTCTACCTCACCAACGCGATCTGCCGCGCCAGCCCGACGATGCAGCGCTGCTCGGCCGAACTGGTCCATGGTGAGAGCTATGCGGAGGCAGCGGAGTGACCGCGTTTTTCAACACGACGCTCGGCCTTCCTTATGGCTGGGCCTGGACGATCGCGACGCTGGTCGGGATTCTGGCGATCGCGCTGCCGCTGATGCTGGCGGTCGCTATGGTCATTTACGTCGACCGCAAGATCTGGGCGGCGATGGCGCTGCGCCGGGGGCCGAACGTGGTCGGCCCCTTCGGCCTGCTCCAGTCCTTTGCCGACGGTCTGAAGGTCTTCCTGCAGGAAACCATCGTTCCGGCCGCCGCCAATCGCGGGTTGTTCCTGCTGGCGCCGATCATCACCTTCACGGTCGCGCTGATCGTCTGGGCGGTGGTGCCGTTCCAGCCGGGCGTGGTCGTCGCCAACATCAATGTCGGCCTGCTCTATGTCCTCGCCGCCTCGTCGCTGGGCGTGTACGGCGTGATCCTGTCGGGCTGGGCGTCGAACTCGAAATATCCCTTCTACTCGGCGCTTCGTGCCGCCGCGCAGATGGTGTCCTATGAAGTGGCGATCGGTTTCATCCTGATCTCGGTCGTGATGTGGTCGGGCAGCTTCAACCTGACCGCCATCGTCGAGGCGCAGAAGGGTGTGCTGAACACCCCGATCAACGGCTTTTTCCTGAACCCGCTGCTGTTCCCGATGGCGATCATGTTCTTCATCTCGGCACTGGCCGAGACGCAGCGTGCGCCGTTCGACCTGACCGAAGCGGAGTCGGAACTCGTCGCGGGTTACCAGACCGAATATAGCTCGATGTCATTCGCGCTGTTCTGGCTGGGTGAGTATGCCAACGTCATCCTGATGTGCGCGCTGAACGCGATCCTGTTCTGGGGCGGTTATCTGCCGCCGCTCGACTGGGCGCCGCTTTATGTCGTGCCGGGTATCGTCTGGCTGCTGCTGAAGATGTGCTTCTTCTTCTTCGTCTTCTCCTGGGTGAAGGCGACCGTACCGCGCTATCGGTACGACCAGCTGATGCGGCTGGGCTGGAAGGTGTTCCTGCCGGTGTCGCTGTTCTGGGTATTCTTGGTGTCTGGCGTGCTGATGTATGCGCGCGTGGGAGTTCCGGCATGAGCGTCGCTCAGTACGTCAAGGCTTTTACGCTGTGGGAGTTCGTGAAGGGCCATGCGCTGACCCTTCGCTACTTCTTCAAGCCGAAGGCGACGATCAACTATCCGTTCGAGAAGAACCCCATCTCTCCGCGCTTCCGGGGCGAGCACGCGCTGCGTCGCTATCCCAATGGCGAGGAGCGGTGCATCGCGTGCAAGCTGTGCGAGGCGATCTGCCCCGCCCAGGCGATCACGATCGAGGCGGAACCCCGCGACGACGGCAGCCGCCGCACGACGCGCTATGACATCGACATGACCAAGTGCATCTATTGCGGGCTGTGCCAGGAGGCGTGCCCGGTCGATGCGATCGTCGAGGGTCCGAACTTCGAATTTTCGACCGAGACCCGCGAAGAGCTGATCTACGACAAGTCGAAGTTGCTCGATAACGGTGACCGCTGGGAAAGCGCGATCGCGGCGAACCTTGCCGCCGATGCGCCGTACCGTTAAAGCCCGCGACCAACGGTTCGGGGCGGACAGAAAAGGGGCCTGACAGGCAGTGATACAGGCTATCGCCTTCTATATTTTCGCGACCGTGGTGATCGTGTCCGCAGGGCTCACGATCGCGTCGCGCAATCCGGTGCACTCGGTCATGTGGCTGATCCTGGCGTTCTTCAACGCTGCGGGCCTCATGGTGCTGTGCGGGGCCGAGTTCATCGCGATGCTGCTCGTCATCGTGTATGTGGGCGCGGTCGCGGTGCTGTTCCTCTTCGTCGTCATGATGCTCGATATCGAGGTCGCGGCGATGCGGGCGGGCTTTGCGCGCTACCTGCCGCTGGGCCTGGCCCTGGCGGTGGCGCTGCTGGCCGAGGTCATCATCGCGTTCCAGGCGTGGAGCGTGGGCGGCGTGCAACTGGCGGCCCGCGCGGCCCCCATCGCGCCGGAGGTGTCGAACATCCAGGCGATCGGCAACCTGCTGTACACGCGCTATCTGTTCATCTTCGAGGGGGCGGGCCTGGTCCTGCTCGTCGCGATGATCGGCGCGATCGTGCTCACCCATCGCAAGCGCGGCGGCGTCCGTCCGCAGAACATCGCCAAGCAGAATGCGCGACAGCCGCATGAGGCGATCCGCAACATCAATCAGCCCATCGGGCAGGGGGTGGAACTGTGACGATCGGTCTCGTCCATTATCTGGTCGTCGCGGCGATCCTGTTCACCATGGGGGTGCTGGGTATCTTCCTCAATCGGAAGAACCTGATCGTCATCCTCATGGCGATCGAACTCATTCTGCTCGCCGTGAACCTGAACCTCGTCGCCTTCTCGGCCGCGCTTCAGGATCTGGTGGGTCAGGTCTTCGCCATGTTCGTGCTGACCGTGGCCGCCGGTGAATCGGCGATCGGTCTGGCGATCCTGGTCATCTATTTCCGTGGCCGCGGCACCATCGCGGTCGACGACGTCAACCGGATGAAGGGGTAATCGGGTTGATCCTCGCTATCGTCTTCCTGCCGTTGCTGGCCGCCGCCATTGCGGGGTTCGGCAACAAGGCCATCGGGAACGTGCCCGCCAAGGTCGTCACGACCGGCGCGCTGTTCATTTCCTGTGCCCTCTCATGGCCGATCTTCATCGGCTATCTGTCGGGGCATAACGTCGCGACGGTGACGCCGGTGCTCCACTGGATCACCAGCGGCACCATGTCGGTCGACTGGGCGCTGCGCGTCGACTCGCTGACTGCGATCATGCTGGTGGTTATCACCAGCGTCTCGGCGCTCGTTCACCTGTATAGCTGGGGCTATATGAGCGAGGAGCCGGACCAGCCGCGCTTCTTCGCCTATCTCTGCCTCTTCACCTTCGCGATGCTGATGCTCGTGACGGCGGACAATCTGGTCCAGATGTTCTTCGGCTGGGAAGGCGTGGGTCTCGCGTCCTACCTGCTGATCGGCTTCTGGTTCCGCAAGCCTTCGGCCAATGCGGCCGCGATCAAGGCGTTCGTGGTCAACCGCGTCGGCGATCTCGGCTTCATGCTCGGTATCTTCGGCACCTATCTGGTGTTCGGCACCGTCTCGATCCCGGCGATCCTGGCGGCGGCCCCCGGCATGGCGGGGTCGACCATCGGCTTCCTCGGATACCGTTTCGACACGATGACCGTGCTCTGCCTGCTGCTGTTCGTCGGTGCGATGGGCAAGTCGGCGCAGCTGGGTCTTCACACCTGGCTGCCGGACGCGATGGAAGGCCCGACCCCGGTGTCGGCGCTGATCCACGCGGCGACCATGGTGACCGCGGGCGTGTTCATGGTGTGCCGCCTGTCGCCGATGTTCGAAACCTCGCCGACGGCGCTGGGCGTCATCACCGTGATCGGGGCCTGCACCTGCTTCTTCGCGGCGACCGTCGGCACGGTGCAGACCGACATCAAGCGCGTCATCGCCTATTCGACCTGTTCGCAGCTCGGCTATATGTTCTTCGCGGCCGGTGTCGGCGCGTATGGCGCGGCGATGTTCCACCTGTTCACCCACGCCTTCTTCAAAGCGCTGCTGTTCCTCGGTGCCGGTTCGGTCATCCATGCGATGCACCATGAGCAGGACATGCGTTATTATGGCGGCCTGCGGCGCCACATCCCGCTCACCTTCTGGGCAATGATGATGGGTACGCTGGCGATCACCGGCGTCGGTATCCCGGCTCTGTTCGGCAATCCGATGGCGTTCGGTTTCGCGGGCTTCCACTCGAAGGACGCGATCATCGAAGTGGCCTATGCGGGTGGTTCGGGCTTTGCCTTCTGGGCGGGCGTGATCGCCGCGCTGCTGACCAGCTTCTATTCGTGGCGTCTGATGTTCCTGACCTTCTGGGGCAAGCCGCGCTGGACCGGGTCGGAGCATATCCAGCACGCGATCCATGACGAGCATGGCCACGGCCATGACGATCATGCGCACGGGGCTGCTCATGATGCGCATCACAACGACGCGCATTCGGAAGATGCCGGTCACGAGCCGCACGTCCATGGCGCAGGTCACGACGATGTGCCGGAAGGCACCGGCGGCTATCATCCGCATGAAAGCCCGCTGGTCATGCTGATCCCGCTGATCGTCCTGTCGATCGGCGCGATCGCGGCGGGCTTCGTCTTCCACGGCTGGTTCATCGAGCCGGAGTCGGGCGAGAGCTATTGGAAGGGCGCGATTGCCTTCAACGAGCACCTCATGCACTCGATGCACGGTGTGCCGGTGTGGGTGAAGCTGTCGGCGACGGTGGTGATGCTGCTCGGTCTGCTGACCGCGTATCTGACCTATATCCGCGCCCCGGAGTTCCCGGCCAAGTTCGCGGACCAGTTCCGCATCCTGTACCGCTTCCTCCTCAACAAATGGTATTTCGACGAGATCTACCATTTCCTCTTCGTGCGCCCCGCTTTCGCGATCGGCCGGTTCCTGTGGCACCGTGGCGACGAGAAGACGATCGACCGCTTCGGTCCCAACGGTGTCGCCTGGCTCGTCCAGCTCGGCAGCAAGGGTGCGGCGCGCTTCCAGACGGGATACCTCTACAGCTATGCCTTCGTCATGTTGATCGGCCTGACCGCGGCCGTCACCTGGGCCATTTTGGGTTGATCGCGTGATGCAGGGCTTCCCGATCCTCTCCGTCATGCTGGCGGTCCCGGCTGTTGCCGCGATCGCCTGCCTTTTCCTCACCGCGCAGGGGGCACGCCTGCTGGCGCTCGCCGCCACGCTGATCGACTTCGCCCTGGGCATCCTGCTCTGGACGCAGTTCGACGTGGGTGGTGCCCAGTGGCAGTTCGTCGAACATGCCCCGGGCATCTTCGGCCCGTTCGGCTGGTCGCTCGGCATCGACGGCTTCGCGCTGCTGCTGATCATGCTCAGCGTGTTCCTGATGCCGATCTGCATCGGCGCCAGCTGGCGCGCGATCGACAAGCGGGTGCCCGAATATATGGGCCTTTTCCTGTTCACCGAGGTGCTGATGATCGGCACCTTCGCGGCGCAGGACCTGTTCCTCTTCTACGTCTTCTTCGAAGCCGGCCTGATCCCGATGTATTTGATCATCGGTATCTGGGGCGGGGCGAACCGCATCTACGCGTCGTACAAGTTCTTCCTGTACACGCTGCTCGGCTCGCTGCTTATGTTCGTCGCGATGCTGTATATGGCGCGCACGGCGGGCACGACCTCGATCCCGGTGCTGCTGGCGTATGACTTCCCGGCCTCGGTGCAGACCTGGCTGTGGATCGCCTTCTTCGCCTCGTTCGCGGTGAAGATGCCGATGTGGCCGGTCCACACCTGGCTTCCCGACGCGCACGTACAGGCGCCGACGGCGGGTTCGGTCATCCTGGCGGGCGTGCTGCTGAAGCTCGGTGGCTATGGCTTCCTGCGCTTCCTGCTGCCGATGTTCCCGGAGGCGAGCGGACAGCTGACCTGGCTGATCTTCGCGCTCTCGGCGGTGGCGGTGATCTATGCCTCGCTGGTAGCGCTGGCGCAGTCCGACATGAAGAAGCTGATCGCCTATTCGTCTGTCGCGCACATGGCGATCGTGACCATCGGCCTCTATGCCTTCAACCAGCAGGGCATCGAAGGCGCGATGATCATGATGCTCAGCCACGGCCTGGTGTCGGGCGCCCTCTTCCTGTGCGTCGGCGTCATCTATGACCGGCTGCACACCCGCGAGATCGCGCGCTACGGCGGGCTGTCGATCAACATGCCGAAATATGCGGTGCTGTTCCTGTTCTTTACCATGGCGTCGATCGGTCTGCCGGGCACCAGCGGCTTTGTCGCCGAGTTCCTGTCGCTGATGGGCACCTATCAGGTATCGACCTGGACGGCGTTGCTCTGCACCACGGGCATCATCCTGGGCGCGGCCTATATGCTCTATCTCTACCGGCGGGTCGCCTATGGCGAGATCAAGTCGGACGAGGTCGCGGCAATGCCCGACCTGTCGAGCCGTGAGCTGTGGCTGCTCGCGCCGATCGCGGCGGTGACGCTGTGGATGGGCGTGTACCCGGAAAGCTTCCTCGCACCGATGCGCAAGGACGTGGCGATCCTGCTCCAGCGGATCGATCGTGCGAACCCGGGTTCGGACAGCCGTCCCACCGCCGGGAACCCTGCGCTGGCCGCAACCCATGCCCCTGAGCACCAAGCTGCGCACGGGGAGGCGCACTGATGAGCTATTCGTTCAACCTTTTGATGGTTCTGCCCGAGCTGGTGCTGACCCTCGGCGCGATCGCGCTGATGCTCGTCGCCGCCTGGGGCGGGACGAACGCCACGCGTGGCATCTCGATCGCGGCGGTGTTCGTGCTGGCGGGGGCGATGGTCGCACTCGCCGGTCCGTCGACCACCGGCGGGCTCGCCTTTGGTGGCCTGTACCGCGCTGATGCCTTTGCCGGTTTCGCCAAGGTCCTGATCTATCTGGCGACCGCGGTGGCGATCATCATGGCGCCGCGTTTCTTCGCCCGCTCGCCGGGTGAGGATCTGCGGCCCGAATATCCGATCCTCATGCTGCTCTCCTCGGTCGGCATGGGCATGATGGTGTCGGCGGGCGATCTGCTGACCCTCTATGTCGGTCTCGAACTGCAGAGCCTGTCGGCCTATGTGCTGGCGAGCTTCATGCGCCGCGACGGTCGTTCGGCCGAAGCGGGCCTGAAGTATTTCGTCCTCGGCGCGCTCGCCTCGGGCATCCTGCTTTACGGCATCTCGCTGGTCTATGGCTTCTCGGGATCGACCGACTTTGCCCAGATCGCCTTGGCCTATGGTCGCGATGCGGCCGCGGGCACGCGTTCGCTGGGCCTGATGTTCGGCCTGGTGTTCGTCTTCGCTGGCCTGGCGTTCAAGATGTCGGCGGTGCCGTTCCACATGTGGACGCCGGACGTCTATGAAGGCGCGCCGACCCCGGTGACGGCCTTCTTCGCCTCGGCCCCCAAGGTCGCGGCGATGGCGCTGGCGGTGCGTGTCGCGGTCGAGGCGATGGGCTCGGCCGCGCAGCAGTGGCAGCAGATCGTGACCTTCGCGGCCCTCGCGTCGATCATCCTGGGTGCGGTCGCGGCCATCGGCCAGACCAACATCAAGCGGCTGCTCGCTTACTCGTCGATCAACAATGTGGGCTTTGCCCTGATCGGTCTGGCGGCGGGGACGGCGCAGGGTGTCGCGGCGGTGCTGACCTATCTGACCATCTATGTCATCATGACGCTGGGTGCGTTCCTGATCGTCATCCGCATGCGCGACGAGAACGGCAATCCGCTGGAGTCGATCGCCAGCCTGTCGGGCCTGTCGCGTACGCGTCCGGCGCTGGCCTGGGCGATGGCCTTCTTCATGTTCTCGGTCGCGGGTATCCCGCCGCTGCTCGGCTTCTACGCCAAGTTCGCGGTGTTCAATGCGGCGGTCGCGGCGGGGCTGTTCCCGCTGGCGGTGATCGGTGTCGTCGCTTCGGTGATTGGTGCCTATTATTACCTGCGTATCATCAAGACGATGTTCTTCGATGAACCCGCCGGTGCCTGGGCCAATGCCGAGATGGAGCCGGTGGAGAGCGGGCTGATCGCGCTGTCCGCGCTGTTCGTCTCGCCGGTCGGCTATCTGGCGATCCCGCTGCTGGGCGCCTGGTCGCTGGCGGCCGCACGGGCGCTGTTCTGAGCCGATTGCTGCACGTCCCGGAAACGGGATCGACCAATGCCGATCTTCGCCAGCTTGCCGAGGCGGGTGGCGTAGACGGTCATTGGGACGGCCTCTGGCTCCGCGCCGACCGCCAGAGGGCGGGGCGCGGACGCCAGGGGCGGGAATGGTCCTCGCCCCCCGGAAATTATTACGGATCGACGCTGGTCCGCCTGCGCCCCGGTGATCCGATGGCGGCCACGCTGGCGCTGGTCGCCGCCGTGGCGATCGAGGACGCGGTTCGGGCCTGTCTTCCCGATATCGGCACGCGTCTTGTGCTGAAATGGCCGAACGATCTGTTGATCGACGGCGCCAAATTGTCGGGCATCTTGTTGGAGCGTACGGGTGATGCGGTCGTCATCGGCATGGGGATCAACCTGGCGTCGGCCCCGGACCTATCCGACCGCGCCACGACCGCGCTTGGCGATCATGGCGTCACTGTCTCGCCCCAGACGATGCAGGCGCTGCTCGCCGATGCGATGACCCGTTGGCTCGCGATCTGGCGGGAGCAGGGGCTGTCGGCGATCATCACGCGCTGGGAGGCCCGGGCGCATCCGCGCGGCACCGCGCTGACCGCCAGACTGCCGGACGGGCAGGCGCTGACCGGCGCCTTTGACGGCTTGGCGAGCGACGGCGCTCTCAGGCTCAGCTTGGCGGACGGCTCTTGCCATGTCATCCATGCCGGCGATATTTTCCTGATCTGAAGGACGCCCATGCTGCTTGCGATCGATGCCGGGAACACGAACGTGGTCTTTGCGCTGCTCGAAGGGCGGACGATCAAGGGCCGCTGGCGGATCGCCACCGATCCGCGCCGCACCGGTGACGAATATGCGGTATGGCTCAGCCAGCTGCTGGCGCTGGAGGGCTATGCGCGTGAGGATGTGACCGGGGTCATCATCGCCACCGTCGTGCCGCGTGCGCTGCACAATCTTCAGGTGCTGGCGCAGAAATATTTCAAGGTCGATCCCTTGATTGCGGGTCGCGCGCCGGTCGAGTGGGGTATCGCGATCGACGTCGACGAACCCGCCTCGCTGGGCGCGGACCGGGCGGTCAACACGATCGCGGCGCATGAACTCTATCCCGGTGACCTGATCACCATCGACTTCGGCACTGCGACGACGTTCGACATCAGCGACTATCAAGGCGCGTATAAGGGTGGGATCATTGCGCCGGGCATCAACCTGTCGCTCGACGCGCTGGTGACTGCCGCCGCCAAGCTGCCGCGCATCGCCATCGAGGCGCCGGAGAGCCGCAGCGTGATCGGCCGCAACACGGTCGACCAGATGCATATCGGCATCTTCTGGGGCTATGTCGCGATGATCGAGGGGCTGGTCGCGCGGTTGAAGGCCGAGGTCGGGCGGCCGGTCAAGGTGCTGGCGACCGGCGGGCTGGCCGCGCTTTTGGCCCCCCATACCGATGTTTTCGATCATATCGAACCCGATCTGACCATTCAGGGGCTGGCGATCCTGTGGGAACGCGCCCATATCAGGTGACGAGTTTCGGACCATGCAGCCCGCGAGATACCGCTGGGCGCGAAGGTCCGCGAAGAAATGACCGCGCCCTGACCGGCGCATCCCTATCGCCCCGAACCCGCTTTCAGCGGGGTGGGCGTCCATTGTCAGGAAGTGAATGACTCCCAAGAAAGAATTGCTGTTCTGCGCGCTCGGTGGATCGGGCGAAATCGGCATGAACGTGAACCTGTACGGCACCGAAGGTAAGTGGGTGATGGTCGATTGCGGCATCACCTTCGCCGATCCGGCCTATCCCGGCATCGACGTGATCCTGCCGGACCTGAGCTTCATCGAGGACCGGCTGGACGATCTGGTCGGCATCGTGCTGACCCATGGTCACGAAGACCATATCGGTGCGCTGCCCTATCTGGCCGAAGACCTGGGCGTGCCCATCTATGCCACCGCCTTCACTGCGGGCCTCGTTCGCGGCAAGCTGGAGGAAGAGGGCAGCGCCAACCGCGTCAAGCTGCGCGTGATGGAGACGGGCAAGACGTTCGAGGTCGGCCCGTTCGACTTCACCTTCGTGCCGCTGTCGCACTCGATCCCCGAGGCCAATGCGCTGCTGATCGAAACGGCTGTGGGCCGTGTCTTCCACACCGGCGACTGGAAGCTCGACCAGACGCCGGTCATCGGCAAGCCCGCTACCCCGGCGCAGCTGGCGTCGATCGGCGACATGGGCGTCGACGTGCTGGTGTGCGACTCCACCAACGCCTTCAACACCGAAGCTTCGGGCTCGGAAGCGAGCGTTCGTCCCGGCATCGCCGAGACGGTCGCCAAGGCCAAGGGCCGCGTCGTCGTCACCACCTTCGCCTCCAACGCCGCGCGTCTGGTGACGCTGGGCGAGGTCGCCAAGGAGACGGGGCGCAAGCTGTGCGTCACCGGCCGTTCGCTCGACCGGATCCTGAAGGTCGGCAAGGCCTGTGGGTACTTCAAGGGTTTCCCGGAGACGGTGGATCCCGAGACCGCGATGCGCCTGCCCAAGGACCGCGTCCTGATCGTCGCCACCGGCGGACAGGGCGAACCGCGTGCGGCGCTGTCGCGCATCGCCGAGGGCAGCCATACGATCCGGCTCGACACCGGCGATACCGTGATCTTCTCGGCGCGCCAGATTCCGGGCAACGAGACGGCGGTCGGCCGTATCCAGAACATCCTGGCGGGCAAGGGCGTCCGCATGGTCACCGAGCGGCAGGCGCATGTCCATGTCTCGGGCCATCCCGGCCAGCCCGAACTGGCCCAGATGTACAAATGGCTGCGCCCCCGCACGCTGATGCCGGTGCATGGCGAGATGCGCCACATGATGGAACATGCCCGCTTCGCCACGACGCAGGGCGTGCCGCAGACCATCGTCCAGTCGGATGGCGACATGGTCCGCCTGCTGCCCGGCAATGCCACCAAGATCGGCAATGTGCCGGTCGGACGGCTGGTGCTCGACGGCGACGTCATCCTGCCGTCGGACGGCTCGACGATGAACGAGCGGCGCAAGCTGGCGATCAACGGCCAGATTTCGGTCGGCGTCGCGGTCGCCAAGGGGCGGCTGGTCGGCAGCCCGCAGGTTCGCGTGCAGGGTGTGCCCGTCGAGGACGAACGCGATGCCTTCATCGCCGAGGCGGTGGCGGCTGCGGCCAAGGCGGTGGACGGCCCGCGCCGTGCGACCGACAAGCTGCGCGAAGACATTCGCCTGTCGGTGCGCAAGGTCGCGACGCGGTGGACCGGCAAGAAGCCGATCGTCGACGTCCTGTTGATCGAGGGCTAAGACCATGCACTGGACGTCGGCGCTCGCGATCTACGTCCTGTTCTGGTTCCTCGCCGTGTTCCTGGTCCTGCCCTTCGGGGTCAGGACCACGCATGAGGCGGGGGGCGAGCATATTCCCGGCACCGCCGAGAGCGCGCCGCATGTCTTCCTGATCGGGCGCTTTTTCCTGCGCACGACGATCGTGGCGACGGTGATGTTCGTCCTGTTCTACCTCAACTATGTCTATGGCTGGATCACCGCGGACATGCTCGACTGGAGCGGGGTGAGCCGGGGCGTCTGACATGGCGCGTGCGTCCCGCCTGTTCGACCTGCTGCATCTGCTCCACCGCCAGAGCGGCGTCGTGTCCGGGCGGCATCTGGCCGGGGAACTCGGCATTTCGCTTCGTACATTGTACCGCGACATCGCCACGCTCCAGGCGATGGGCGCGGATGTCGAGGGCGGGGCGGGGGTCGGTTATCGCCTGAAGCCCGGTTTCATGCTGCCGCCAATGAGCTTTCCCGTCGAGGAGGTCGAGGCGTTGGTCCTGGGCGCGCGCTGGGTCGCGGAGCGGGCGGACCCGGCGATGGGGCAGGCGGCGCGCAGTGCCGCGGCGCGGATCATGCGTGCGATGACGGCGGAGCAAGCCGATGCGATGCGCGATACCGCTCTATTCATCGGCTCATGTTCCGAGACTTATGAGGCGGAGGTCGACCCCGCACCGCTGCGGGCCGCGATCCGCGCGGAGCGCCGTCTTTTGCTGGTGTATCGCGATGCCACGGGCGAGACGTCGGAGCGGATGATCTGGCCGATGGCGATCGCGCTGTTCGACCGCGCCGATGTGCTGCTGGGTTGGTGCGAGTTGCGCAGCGCCTATCGCACGTTCCGCATCGATCGGATCGTCACCGCCCGGACCATGCCCGAGCGCTATCCGCGTCGTCGCGCGGTCATGCTCCGCGAATGGCGTGAGGCGGAGGGCATTCCGCAGGAGCGTTTCCTGCTGACGGAAACTGACGCAGGCGTCGGATAGGCGGTGCTCCTCTCGAACGAAGGAGCTTTGCCATGACCTGCCCGACGACCACCATCCTGCTGCACATCGCCGATATGGGCGTCAGCACCGACTTTTATAGCGGGATATTGGGCCGCGATCCCGTCGACGCGGGCGATGCCTTTACCCTGTTCGCCCTCGACTCAGGCACGACGCTGGGTCTGTGGCGGCGCGATGTGATCGAGCCGGTGGCCGACGGGGAGTCGGGTGCCATCGAATTGGGATTCCGGCGGAACCATGACGGCGTGGATGCGTGTCATGCGGACTGGCTGGGCAAGGGCGTGGCGATGCTGATGCCGCCCACGGATCGCCCGTTCGGGCGGAGCTTCGTCGCGCTGGATCCCGATGGGCATCGGTTGCGGGTCTATGCGCTGAACGGGTAAGGGGCGTGGCCTTCGACTTCGCTCAGGCTGAACGGCGGCAGGGGGCAAGGTTCGACCGCCAGTTTTCCGCCCTCCGTTCGCACTGAGCGAAGTCGAAGTGCAAGGGGCGGCCCCAGGTTACCGCAACCGCTCGATCGCCTGGGCCAGTGCGACATAGAGCTTGCCCATATCCGACGACAGCAGCGTTACGCCCAGCGGGGACCCGTCACGCTGCGCCAACACGCCGCGCAGCATCGCCTCGAAGTCATGGATATAGCGGTTCACATGATCGCGGAACTTGGGGTCCTCGTCATAAAGATCGGCGATGCCGCGCGCCTGATGCGAGTCGAGGATACGCACCGCACGCCGGGTAAAGACGCCGCGATCCCCCTTCAGATAGGCGGCCCAGGCGCTGTCGGTGACTTCGGGGGCATAGATTTTGGTGATGTCGATCGATGCCGAATTCAGCGATTCGACCAGCAGCGAGGCGCGGCGCGCGAAATTGTCGCGATCGGCTTCCTCGCGCTCGGTCCGCGCTTCCTCGATCCGCGATTCGACGACGGTCGTCTTCTCGATGATCAAGTCGGCCTGCCGCGCCAGCCGCTCGGTCGCGCGCGTGGCGGCTTCGACCGCGTTCTGGGTGGCGTCGACGATGGCATGAACCTGCCGCTCGACGGTGTCGCCGGTCGCGCGTCGCATCGCCTCGGCACTGGCGATTTCCAGCGCGCTGGCGGCCTGGGGAATGACATCGGCCAGCGTCTCGCGCGCCTTTTCGGCCGCCGTGGCGGCGGTTTCGCGGACGCGCAGCAAGGCATCGACCAGCTTCGGCGCCGCCTCATCGGCGAATTGGTGCGAGCGTTCGATCGTCTCCTCGACCATCATGCCCAGCGCATCGGCCTTGGCCCGGCCGGTCGACAGGGTTTCGAGCAGCGAGCCCGACAGCGTCTCCAGCGTCTGGCGCTGCTCGGCGATGACGTCGGCGATCGCTTCGATCGCCTCATGCGTGCTTTCGGCTGCGGCAACCAGTGCCAGCAATTCGGGCTTCGTCTCGACGACGACCTGATGGCTGGCGTGCATCCGCTGGTCGAGCCGTTCCAGCGCCTCGGGCAGCGTCTCGTCGATCTCGCGCGCGGCGGCATCGAGTGCGATCAGCAGTGTCTCGGTCGTGCCGATGACGCGGTTGGCCATGGTTTCGCCCGCCTCCAGCGCGCCGGTCATCGCATCGGCTGAGCCGCCCAAGGCACTGATCGAGGCGGCGAGCATCTGCGACTTTTCGGTGCCCTGGCTGTGCAGCACCGCGATGCGCGTCTCGACCCGCTCCAATTCGATGTCGAGCCTGTCGATCATCGTCTCGCCGGCGATCCGCTGCGCCTCGAGTTCGGCGGTCAGGCGGGCGACGGCGCCGTCCACATGGGTCAGGCGCTCGGCGAGCGCGTCGGCGCTGTCACGCGCGGCGCTATCGAGCGCGGCCTGGTTCGCCGCGACCATCGCCAGCATCTCCTCGCCCTGGGCGGCGATGCCCAGGCGCGACTGGTCCATGGCCTGGGCCGTCCGGTCGAGCAGCACGTCGATCGTGGTGGCCAGCGTGCCCGTGACTGTTTCCAGATGCGCGCCGGCGACGCGACTGGTTTCCTCCATCTGCTCGATATGCGTGGCCAGCCGGAGTGCGGCGCCGCTGGCGATGGTATCCGCATCCTGCCCGCGCCGACCCAGCGCGACGAACTGGGCGTCCAGTTCCATCGCATGGGTATGCGCCGAGCGTGCCGCCTCCGCCATCCGGTCGGACGCCTCGCCGATCTCCTCCGCCGCGCGGGGCAGCGCGTCGAGCAGCTGGGTCATGCTCGACTGGCTGGTCATGGCGATATCGGCGAGCGTGCGGCCATGCGCCTCGACCATCTGGATATCGTCGGTCAGATCACGGGCGATCGTCCTGAAGCGCGTCTCGGCGGCCTGCGCCATTTCGGACAGCGCGATCGCCTGGGCCGACAATTCGAAGCGGTTGGCGGACAGGGCCTGACCGATCGCGCCGACCGCGCGCTCCAGCGCCGCCGCTTCCTCGCGCATGTCGCGCGCGGTCAGGGCGAAGCGGCGTTGCTCGGCGCGGCTGTTCCGCTGGCCGACCAGCCACAGGACCGCGATCAGCATCGGCCCGGCGATCGCGAGCGTGCCCAGCGGTGCCATCGTCGTGGGGGAAAGCACCGGACTGGCCGAGATGCCCCAGAACAGAATGGCCGCTGCCCACAGAACCGACACCAGGATCGCGGCGATCAGCGGCCAGCGCGCAGGCGAAGGTTCCTCATCTCCGGCCAGCGCGGTGCCTTCGTCCAGCCAGACGCCGAAGGGCGGGGGATCGGCGGCAGGTGCTTCTCCGGCCGGGGGCTGGGCGGCATAGTCCGGCATATCCGCCTCTGCGTTCGGCATGTCCGACCTGTCCTGACGCTCTGCGCGCATGTCGACGATCATCTTGGCCCCCGTGTCACAATGGGCCGGTTTATCACGTTTGCCGATGGCAGAAAGCGAATTGCGCTATTCCGTGCAACCCCGGTTCGGGTTTAAGCGAAGACAATGACCTATGAGCACGGAACGATCGATTCTACCCTGGCGGCGGTGGCGGGTGACGAACCGGCCGTGATCCAGGAGTTGCGCCACGCCTTTGTCGAGGGTGTGACCCGTGCGATGGAAGCCATGCATATGGCCGAGGAAGCCGGCGAATGGCGCGAGGCGGCGTTGCGGCTGAAGGGGCTGGCGGCCAGCGTCAATGCCCTGCCATTGATGACGCTGGCGGCCCAGGCCGCGGAACTGGAAAGCCCGGACGCGCAGTTGCTCGACCGGATCGGGGATCAGGTCGCGCGCCTTTGACACTTCGCGGGGTCGGGGCTGGCATGGCGCGCCTCTAGCGCCTAACAGCAGGCGATGCTTTCCGGTCTTCTCTTTGCGATTGACGATGCCGACGACCGCCCCGGTCGGCTGACGGCCACCCTGCCGTTCGCGGGTGTCACCCTGATCGAGTATCAGGCGCGCCTGCTGATCGCCGCGGGGGCTGCGCAGATCATCATCGTCGTTGCGCGCCTGACCCCGGAACTGCTCGGCGCGATCGCCCGAATCGCCCAGCGCGGGGTGGTGGTCGACACGGTGCGCAGCGCGGTCGAGGCGTCGGAGAAACTCCACCCCCTGTCGCGATTGCTCGTGCTGGCCGATGGCCTGATCACCACCGAGGATACGATCGCGCTGGTCCTGCGCGATGCCGGGCATGACGCGCTGATCGTGTTGCCCGAGGCGGGGGCCGAAGCCGGGCTGGAGCGGGTCGGCGGCCAGATGGCTTGGGCGGGCGTCGCGCGGCTCGATCCGCGCCGCGTCGCCGAAGTGGCGGCACTGCCCCGCGATTATGACCTGCAATCGACGCTGTTGCGCCTCGCGGCACAGGCGCGGGCGACGCATATCCTGCTGCCCGCCGATGCGGAAAAGGCCGGGCATGGCATCGTTCACCGCGCCGAGGCGCTGGAGGCGCGCGGGCGGGCGGTCGTCGCGCGGCTGGTGTCGGGGCGGCGGAGCTGGTTCGATCGTTATATCCTGGCACCCATCGCACGCCTCGCGCTGCCGCGCTTGGTCGAGCGCTCGGTCCCCGCGCATGTCGCGGGCGGGGTCGGGGCCGGGCTGGGGCTGCTCGGACTGGTCCTGATCCTGTCCGGTCTTCCGGCTTTTGGCCTGCTGATCGCCATTGCGGGAACGCTGGGGCTGGGCCTTGGCGAGACGCTGGCGGGATTGCGCGACGAACAGGGCGCGGCGCGCGCGGGGTCGGCGGCGATCGCGGCGCTGTCCGGGCTCGCCGTGGCGGCGCTCGGGTTGCAGGATTTCCGTTTGTCGGGCGAGGATATCGCGCCGGTGCTGGCCTTGATGCTGATCATTCTCGGTATCTTGGCGGAGCGGGCCGGGCTGTATCGCTTTCGGCGCCGCTGGTGGGCCAGCCCGCCCGCCTATCTGCTGGTGCTTTTCCCCGCCGCGCTGGTCGGCATCGCGCCCTGGGGCCTCGCGCTGGCGAGTATCTATGCGATCGTCACTTTAACGTCCGCAATCGAGACATTGCGCGCCCAAGTTTAGTGTCGCTTTAACATCAAAGGGGTTAGCGGTGCCCCATGGCGGTCGAACCGGACCCACATCACGCCTCCCCATGGCAAGCCACGCGACTGTCCGACCGCGTCGCGGCGGCGCGCGCGCGCGCGGCGGGACGGCGACGGGGCGCAGTGCTCGACCTGCGGCTGGATGCCGAATCGCGCCTGAGCGATCAGGTCCGGTTCGAGGTGACGGGGCGGTTGCATCATTTGGTCGAGGCGATCGCCCGCGATCTGCTGCAACAGGCCGATCGGCTCATGCCGGAGGGCGCGCAACACCCCCAGCCGGAAGAGGTCTTGCGGCGCCTTTATCGTGCGGATGCGCTGACCGACCCGGCACTGGTCGACAAACTGGTGGCGCAGGTGCGGCAGGGCCTGATCGCCCGTGCGCTGCCCATCGAGAACATGGCCGGTGATGCGCCAAGCTTGCTGGTCCGCCTGACCGAAGCCCCCGACCGGATCGTCGCCGCGGCCGCGCGTGCGGTGCTGCTGGCCGAGGGGCGTGCGCGCGAGGTCGATGAAGCGGCGGGCCTGCCGACCCGACTGCACGAACGACTGGTCTGGACCGTGGCGGCGGCCCTGCGCGAAGGCGACGATCCCGCCTGGGACCGGGCACTGGCGCAGGCGGTCGAGCGTGTCCTGGCGGCGCGCGATGACGGTGAACGGTCGGGCCTGCCCGCGATGCGGCTGGCGGGGGCGATCGACGCGCGGCCGGGCGAATTGCCCGACCTGCTGCTCGAAAGCCTGTCCGACCGGCAATTGGGTTTGTTCGTCGCCCTCCTCAGCCATGCGCTGGGCATCGAGCATGACATGGTCCGCGAGATCGTGCTGGAACCCGAAGGCGACCGGCTCTGGCTCGCGCTGCGGTCGCTGGACCAGGATCGGCCGGTGATCGCGCGGATCGGTCTGTCGCTGTGCGAGGCGGACGCGCGGCGCGATGTCGATGGCTTTGCCGAGGCGCTGGACGCGATCATGGCCATTCCCGCCGAAGAGGCCCGCCGGGCCATCGCATCGCTAAGCCTGCCCGCGCCGTTTCGAGAGGCCATCGAGCGGCTGGAAGGCTCCGATCGCCGATGAGCTCGATGGATAGCCCCGGCGAGTCGATGGTCGCGCGTGCCATTCTGGATGCGAGCGATCACATCCTGTCGGCCGATCCGCCCATCGAGCTGCTCCATATGCGCGCGGGCGGCAGCGTCAGCGACTGCCTGGCAGTGGCACCCATCGCCCGGGTCGCCCGGCTGGCGCGACGGCTGGGCATCACGGTGTCGCGGCAGGTGATGGTCGCCGATGACGAGGGCGATCTCGATCTGTGGGTACAGGCTCGTCCCGAAACCGGGCAGATCCGCCTGAGCGTCAGCGGCTGGCGTGATCGGGACGCGTGGAAGCCGGGCGCGCTGCCACCCGATCATGCCGCGATGGGGGCGGATTTCCGCTGGGAAACCGATGCGGCGCTTCGTCTGACCTTCGTGTCGCCGGGTGCCGGGATGCGCCATGGTTTCGATGCGCAGGCGATGCTGGGGCGGCCTTTGGCGGCGCTCTTCGCGTTCGACTCGGGCACGGCGCTGCTGGACGAAGGCGCGCCGCTCGACGGGCGGGGCGCCCGGTTGCGGCCGACCGATGCGCCGGTGCGGTTGTCGGCGGCGATCCGTCATGATGCGATGGGGGGCATCGCCGGGCTGGTCGGCGCGACCTATCTGATCGACGAGCCGGGGGAGGGCACGGATGACGCCTTGCTGCATCCCGGCGGGTTGCCGCTGACCGAGACCTTTACGGCCGGACTCGACCGCGCCCTGCGCACGCCGCTGGCGCGGATCGTCGCCAATGCGGACAGCATCGCGGCGCGCAGCGACGGGCCGATTGCCGCCGAATATGCCGAATATGCCAATGACATCGCGCATGCCGGGCGGCATCTGATCGGGCTGGTCGACAATCTGGTCGAATTGCAGGCGATCGAGCAGCCCGATTTCCGGCTGGCGGCCATGCCGATCGATCTGGCGGATGTCGCCCGCCGTGCTTCCGGCTTGCTGGGCGTACGCGCCGATGCCGCCAGCGTGACGATCGGTCGTCCTGCTGCGGATGAGGCGATGCCCGCCATTGGCGATTTCGGCCGGTGTCTCCAGATCCTGCTCAACCTGATCGGCAATGCGATCCGTTACACCCCGCGCGGCGGCGAGGTGGTCGTCACCGCCGAGCGCGACGGGGACTGGGCGGTGGTCAGCGTCGTCGATCATGGCAAGGGCATCGCGCCAGAGGACCAGACGCGCATTTTCGAAAAGTTCGAGCGGGTCGATCCCGGCGAGCCTGGTGGCAACGGCCTGGGTCTCTATATCGCGCGCCGTCTGGCACGGGCGATGGGCGGGGATTTGTCGGTGGAAAGCGTGCCGGGCGAGGGGGCGACCTTCCACCTTCGCCTTCGGGCGCGCTGAATATTGGTGATGGCCCCCCCTTTGGGGCGGGGCTGAAGTCGTTTTCGACAGATCCTGTTCGACCAGCAAAAAGGGCTCCCTAAGGAGCCCTTTCCACTGCCGGCCTGGTGGACCGCTCAGCGCCGCCGGGGCATCCGCCGAGCGACCAGGATCAGCGCCAGTCCCGCAACCGCGACAAAGGCGCCGCGATCCGCCCATTCGCTCCGGCCGAGCATGAAGCTCTGTTCGGGCCAATGGATATAGCCCAGGCCCTGACCGATCCATAATCCCCCCGTCAGCGCCAGCATGACGCCGATGGCGATCAGGATCGGCCGGACCCGGTTCATGGCTTAGCGCTTCTCGACCGGAACATACGAACGCTGCGTCGGGCCGGTGTAAAGCTGACGCGGGCGGCCGATCTTCTGGTCGGGATCGGTGATCATCTCGTTCCACTGCGCGACCCAGCCGACGGTGCGGGCGAGCGCGAACAGCACGGTGAACATCTCGGTCGGGAAGCCGATCGCCGACAGGATGACGCCCGAATAGAAGTCGACGTTCGGGAACAGCTTCTTCTCGACGAAATATTCGTCGTTCAGCGCGATCTCTTCGAGGCGCAGCGCCGTCTCGAACAGCGGATCATTGACCTTCAGTGCGTCGAACACTTCGCGCACGGTCTTCTGCATCACGGTCGCGCGCGGGTCGTAGTTCTTGTAGACGCGGTGACCGAAGCCCATCAGGCGGAACGGGTCGTTCTTGTCCTTGGCGCGGGCGATGAACTCGGGGATACGCTCGGGCGTGCCGATCTCGCGCAGCATGTTGAGCGCGGCTTCGTTCGCGCCGCCATGCGCCGGACCCCAGAGGCAGGCGATGCCCGCCGCGATGCACGCGAACGGGTTGGCACCCGATGAGCCAGCCAGACGAACGGTCGAGGTCGAGGCGTTCTGCTCGTGATCGGCGTGCAGGATGAAGATGCGGTCCATCGCCTTTTCGACGGCCGGGTTCACCTCATACGGCTCGGCCGGAACGCCGAAGGTCATGCGCAGGAAGTTGCCGGTGTAGGACAGCGAGTTGTCCGGGTACAGGAAGGGCTGGCCCACGCTGTACTTATACGCCATCGCCGCGATCGTCGGGATCTTGGCGATCAGGCGGTGCGAGGCGATGGTGCGCTGCACCGGGTCATGGATGTCGGTCGAATCGTGATAAAAGGCCGACAGAGCGCCGACGACGCCGCACATGATCGCCATCGGGTGCGCATCGCGGCGGAAGCCACGGAAGAATGCCGCCAGCTGCTCATGCACCATGGTGTGGCGCGTGATGGTCGTGGTGAACTCGGACAGCTCGCCCTGGTTGGGCAGCTCGCCGTTCAGCAGGAGGTACGCGACCTCCATGAAGCTGCTATTCTCGGCCAGTTCGCCGATCGGATAGCCGCGGTGCAGCAGGACGCCTTCGTCACCGTCGATATAGGTCAGCTCCGACCGGCACGACGCGGTCGAGGTGAAGCCGGGATCATAGGTGAAGGCACCCGTCTGCGCATAGAGCTTGCGGATGTCGACCACGTCCGGGCCGATCGAGCCGGACATGACCGGATAGTCAAAGCCCTTGCCGCCGATTTCGAATTTCGCGGTGTCGCTCATACTCAGTGATCCTTCCTATCTGCGGTCATCTGGTCCGCAATCCGCCCCAGGCTTTCCTCGCGGCCCAGCAAAACGAGCACGTCGAAGATTCCCGGAGACGTCTTGCGTCCGGTCAAGGCAGCGCGGAGCGGCTGGGCGACCTGACCGAGCTTCACGCCCTCGGCTTCGGCCACTTTGCGTACCGCGTCTTCCAAAAGCTCCGTATCCCAGTTGTGCACCGCGTCAAGCGCGGTGTGAACGGAAAAGAGAATGCCCCGTGCCTTTTCATCGAGCAAGCCGGTGGCGGCGTCGTCCAGGCTCAACGGACGGGTCGCGAAAAGGAAGCGCGCGCCGTCGGCCAATTCGTTCAAATTGGCGGCGCGCGGCTTCAGCGCGGGCATGGCGGCGGTCAGCAGCGCGACGTCCTCGACACCCATCCGCTTGGCGGTCAGCTCGGCCAGACGTGCGTCGTCGGCCTCGCGAATATAATGGCCGTTGAGATTTTCGAGCTTCTTCAGGTCGAACCGCGACGGCGCCTTGCCCACGGCGGCGAGGTCGAACCACTTCACCGCTTCGTCCCGCGCGATGATCTCGGCATCGCCATGGCCCCAGCCCAGGCGGAGCAGGTAATTGTCGAGCGCTTCG
The DNA here is from genome assembly GCF_000787715.1 of Sphingomonas parapaucimobilis NBRC 15100. Taxonomy (GTDB): domain Bacteria; phylum Pseudomonadota; class Alphaproteobacteria; order Sphingomonadales; family Sphingomonadaceae; genus Sphingomonas; species Sphingomonas parapaucimobilis. The sequence goes on along the minus strand of NZ_BBPI01000007.1, from coordinate 8,668 downwards.
GGCAGGATGCCCATCTCGTCGCGATACGCCTCGATCCCGACCGCGCCGTGCCGCTTCGACAGCTTCGCGCCGTCCGATCCATGGATCAGCGGGATATGCGCATAGATCGGCTCGGCCCAGCCCATCGCCTTGTAGATGGGCAGCTGGCGAAAGGCGTTGTTCAGGTGATCGTCGCCGCGGATGACATGGGTCACGCCCATGTCATGGTCGTCGACCACGACCGCCAGCATATAGGTCGGCGTGCCGTCCGAACGCAGCAGGACCAGGTCGTCCAACTCGGCATTCTGGACGGTGACGCTACCTTGGACCCGATCCTCGATCGTCACCGAACCCTCGCGCGGGGCGCGCAGGCGGACGACGAAGGGCTGGCCCTCCGGCGCGGTGGCGGGATCGGCGTCACGCCAGGGCGAACGGATGCGAAGCGGCTGCTTAGCGGCCTGTGCCGCTTCGCGCTGGGCGGCAATCTCTTCCTGCGTCATGTAGCAGCGATAGGCATGGCCCTTGGCCATCATCTCGCGGGCGACCTCGGCATGGCGGTCGGCGCGGGCGAACTGGAACACGGCGTCGCCGTCCCAGTCCAGGCCCAGCCAGCGCATGCCGTCCAGGATCGCGTCGATCGCGGGCTGGGTCGAGCGGGCGCGATCGGTATCCTCGATCCGCAGCAGGAACTTGCCGCCATTCGCCCGCGCGAACAGCCAGTTGAACAGCGCGGTGCGCGCGCCGCCGATGTGAAGGAATCCGGTCGGCGAGGGCGCGAAACGGGTCACGACTCCGCTTATGGTCGATCCGGTGGCGATATCATGTGTTGCGCTCAACCGCGCATACTCCCAGCATAAGATTCGATGGCCCAGTCAGCCGCCGCAGCCCCTAGCACCATGCGTCCGCGCCGCCAAATGCCGCGCCTTCGCGTGGTGGAGCAATGGGCCGAGGCCGAGCGGAACCAGATTCCGTTATGGACGCCGGTGATGCTGGGGGCCGGGATTGCGGCGTGGTTCGTGCTGCCCGACCCGCGAGCCTGGGCGGCAGTGGTGCTGGCGGCCGGGGGCGTCGGACTGGCGGCGGTGACCCTGTCCGATGGCGGGCGGGTGATGCGCGCCATCGGTGTGGCGGCGATGCTGGTCATGGCGGGAATGCTGCTGGCCTGGGCACGCGCCGAGTCCGTTCGCGCGCCTGTCCTCGCGCGGCCGGTGATGGCGGATATGGTCGCCGAGGTGGAGGCGGCCGAACCTTTGGCGGCGCGGCAGATCGTCCGGCTGATGCTGCGGCCTGTACAGGCGCAGGATGGGCACGGGCGGCGTCTAAGGCTGCCGCCGCGGCTTCGAATATCGTTGCCGCAGGAGGACGCGCCGGCCGGATTGGGGCAGGGCGCACAGGTCCGGTTGCGGGCGCGGCTGATGCCCCCCGCCGGGCCGGTCGCGCCCGGAGGCTATGATTTCGCGCGCGCGGCCTGGTTTCAGGGGATCGGCGCCACGGGACGCGGTTTTGCGCCGGTGCGGATGCTGCGTTTGGCCGATCAAGGCCCCGGTTTGCGCCAGCGCCTGTCGCAGCGGATCACGGCGCAGGTTCCGGGCAGCGCGGGCGGGATCGCGGCGGCGCTGGCGACGGGCGATGTCGGCGCGATCGCGCAGGACGATGCGGAGGCGATGCGGCGCGCGGGGCTGGCGCATCTGCTGTCGGTCAGCGGCCTCCACATCACGGCGGTCGTCGGGATCGTCATGGTGCTGACGATCCGACTGCTGGCGCTCTGGCCATGGCTGGCGTTGCGGGTTCGGCTCCCGTTGATCGGCGCGGCAGCGGGGGCGGTTGCCGCCGTCGGATATACGTGGCTGACCGGATCGGAGGTTCCGACGATACGGTCCTGTGTCGCAGCGATGCTGGTCCTTGCCGCCCTGGCCATGGGGCGGGAGGCGATGACGTTGCGCCTCGTTGCGGCGGGGGCGCTGATCGTGCTGATCTTCCGGCCCGAGGCGTTGGTGGGTGCCAGTTTCCAACTGTCCTTCGCGGCGATCACCGCCATTGTCGCGCTGCACGAGCATTCCGCGATCCGCCGCGGGCTGGGGCCGCATCCCGATTGGCGCTGGGCGGCCCTGCGGCATCTGGGCGCGTTGCTGCTGACCGGATTGGTGGTCGAGGCGGCGCTGATGCCGATCGCCATCCATCATTTCCACAAGGCGGGGCTCTACGGCGCGCTGGCCAATATCGTGGCCATTCCCTGGACGACCTTCATCGCCATGCCGCTGGAGATGGTCGCCTTGTTGCTGGAGCCCATGGGGCTAGGTGGTCCTGTCTGGTGGTTGCTGGGTCAGGCCCTGGGCCTGTTGCTGGAACTGGCTCATGCCGTGTCCGCCACCCCGGGATCGGTGGTCGCCTTGCCCGTGGCGTCGGGATGGGCGTTCGGGCTGGCGGTCGTGGGGGGACTATGGATCGCGCTTTGGCGGACCCGGTGGCGATGGCTCGGGACGCCCGCATTGATGGCCGGGCTATCGGTCATGCTCGCCGCCCCTGCGCCCGACCTCATCGTGACCGGTGACGGGCGCCATGCCGGGATCGCGATGGGGCAGGGCATGGCGCTGCTGCGTGACCGGGCGGGGGATTATATGCGGACCACCCTGTCCGAACTGAGCGGCACCGATGCCCAGCCGATGGCGCTGGCCGATCAACCGGCGGCGCGTTGCGGGCGGGATATGTGCGTGACCGTTCTGGAGCAGGGCGGACGGCGCTGGCGGATCGCCGCGACGCGCAGTGGCTATCCGGTGCCATGGACAGAATTGGTCGCGCTTTGTGGCCAGATGGACATCATCATCGCCGACCGTCGCCTGCCCGATGCGTGCCGGCCGCGCTGGTTGAAACTGGACAGCACTGTCTTGAAGCGGACTGGCGGGATATCCATCCGGCTCGATCCCCCCATGGTGGGGGTGATGCGCCAACCCGGCGATCGACATCCATGGTCGATCGCCGGACAAGGCGCAGGGCTATAGGCCTCTTCGTCAACCAGGCGCGATGTACTGGACAGCGTTCAAACCGTCTTCGCAGGCGGAGGCGTTACGCTGTCCAGAACCGGATAAGAATGCCTGGCGCCGACCGGCTCCATTTGCCATGGCCGAGCGGTCCGGCGGGATTTTGCGCTGCCCTTATTCGTAGCGGCGCAAGATGCCCGATAACTTACCTTGCACCCGGACCTGCGCGGGCGCGTAACGCTGCGGATCATAGGCCCGGTTGGCGGGGTCGAGGCGGACCATCGAGCCCTCCCGCCGGAAATATTTCAGCGTCGCTTCGCTATCATCGATCAGCGCGACCACGATCTGTCCGTCGCGCGCGACGTCGGTGCGGCGGATCAGCGCATAGTCGCCGTCCAGGATACCCGCCTCGACCATCGAATCGCCGGATACTTCCAGCGCATAATGCTCGCCCGAGCCCAGCAGCGCGGCGGGCACGGCCAGCATCGCGCTGTCTTCGAACGCTTCGATCGGCAAACCGGCGGCGATCCGGCCGTGCAGCGGGATTTCGACCACGTCATTGGCGGGTTCGATCGCCGGACGCGCGGCGGGCGTACGGATGTTGCCGGACGCGGGTTCCGCCGCGGCAGGCTTCTCGGGCCGGTCGGGCATCCGCAGCACCTCCAGCGCACGGGCGCGATTGGGCAGGCGGCGAATGAAGTGGCGTTCCTCCAGCGCGGAAATCAGGCGGTGGACACCCGATTTGGACTTGAGGTCCAGCGCCTCCTTCATCTCCTCAAAGGACGGCGAGACGCCGGTTTCCTTCAAACGGTCGTTGATGAAGCAGACAAGCTCATGCTGCTTTGCGGTGAGCATCGCGATCCTCCGTCCAGAACAGACGTGGAACTTATATGGAACGTTTTGGCTTGCGTCAAGCGAGCATCAGGATTTCCGCCGAGTCGCCCATCGCGGCGGCGGGGGCATGGGGCGGGCGGATGATCAGGCAGGTCGACCGCGCCAGGGTCAGCAGCATCGAGCTGTCCTGAATGGCCGCCGCATGGACCCGCCCGTCGAACATCGCGGCGCGCAGATAGTCGATGCGCGGACCATTGGCGGGCAAATCCTCGCCCAGCACGGCGGGAATGGGCTTGGGCAGGGGATCGGCGGCGCCCGCCAGATGCGCGATCAGCGGCCGGACGAACAGCGTCGCGGTGACGAAGGCCGAGACGGGATTGCCCGGCAGGCTGAGCGCCACCGTATCGCCCAGTCGCCCGGCCATCATCGGCTTGCCGGGGCGAAGCGCGATGCGCCAGAAATCGACGCTGCCCCCGGCCGCCTTCAGTGCGGGCTGGACCAGGTCATGATCGCCGACGGAGGCCCCGCCGGTCGTGACCAGCAGATCGGCCTCGACCGAGGCGAAGGCTTCGCGCAGCGCCTCCAGATTGTCGGGCAGGATGCCCAGGTCGATGATCTCGACCGGTAGGTCGGCAAGCATCGCCGCCAGCATCACACCGTTGGATTCGGGCAGGGCGGTGGGATCGGTGCTGCCGGGCGGGACCAGTTCGTCGCCGGTCGCGGCAATCGCGACCCGGACGGCCGGTCGGACTGGCAGGGTGGCGTGACCACCGGTCGCCGCCACCGCGATCCGCGCAGGGGTCAATCGCTGCCCGGCGGCGACCAGCGTGGCGCCTTCGGAAAAGTCCAATCCGCGCCGCCGGACATTTCGACCCTGATGGGCGGGGCCTTCACCTGCCAGCGTCAGGGTTGCGCCGTCACGTGCGGCTTCCTCCTGAACGAGAACGGTGTCGGCACCGTCCGGCAGGGCCGCCCCGGTAAAGATGCGCGTCGCCTGTCCGCAGTCTACCGAACCGGCATAGGGCCGCCCCGCCGCGCTTTCGCCGATGACCGTCCACGGCCCCGGCATATCCTCGAAACGGATCGCATAGCCGTCCATCGCCGACAGGTCGTGCGCTGGCTGGGTCCGCCGCGCGGTCACGTCTCGGGCGGCCCAGCGCCCGGCGGCTTCGCGCAAGGGCAGTTCGACGACGGGGCGCGTGCTGCCCAGGGCGAGCAGTCGGGCCTGGGCTTCGAGGACGGGGAGAAGAATGACGGTCGCTCCTTTTGGCCCTAGGACGCTTTCGGGCAGCGTCCGTTCCGCGTATCGGAAGCGTCAGGCGTGCCAGTCGCCCGACTTGCCGCCCGTCTTGGCGATCAGGCGAATATCACCGATCACCATGCGCTTATCGAGTGCCTTTGCCATGTCATAGACGGTCAGCAGCGTCGCCGATACGGCGGTCAGCGCCTCCATCTCGACGCCGGTCTGGCCCGCCGTGGCGGCGGTGGCGGTGGCGGTCACGCCTGCTTCGTCCAGCGCCAGGTCGATCTCCACCTTGCTCAGCGGCAGGGGGTGGCAAAGCGGGATGAGGTCGCTGGTCTTCTTGGCGGCCATGATGCCCGCCACCCGCGCGACCGCCAGCACATCGCCCTTCTGGACACTGCCCGCGCGGATCGCGGCGGCGGCGTCGCGGCTCATGGTGATGCGACCTTGCGCCACCGCCTGGCGCGCCGTGACCATCTTGGCCCCGACATCGACCATGCGGGCCGAACCCTCTTCGTCGAGATGGGTGAGGCCGCTCATCCGATCAGCGCGCGGGTCGCCGCCTCGACATCCTGCTGGCGCATCAGCGCTTCGCCGACGAGGAAGCAGCGGATGCCGTGCGCGGCCATCGCGTCCAGATCCTCACGGCTGGTCAGGCCGCTCTCGGCCACGAAGGTGCTGCCGGCGGGGGCATGGGCGACCAACTCATAGGTGCGCTGAAAATCGACGGTGAAATCCCTGAGATCGCGGTTGTTCACCCCGATCAGCCGGGATTTCAGCCGCCCCGCGCGCTCCATCTCGGCGGCGTCGTGGACCTCGACCAGCGCGTCCATGCCGCACTCGATCGCCGCTGCCTCGATCTCCTGCATCTGGGTGTCGTCCAGGGCCGCCACGATGATGAGGATGGCGTCCGCTCCCAGCGCGCGCGATTCATGTACCTGCCAGGGATCGACCATGAAATCCTTGCGTAGAACCGGGATCGACACGGCTGCGCGGGCCTGTTCCAGGAACACATCGGCCCCCTGGAACCATCGCTCGTCGGTCAGCACCGACAGGCAGGTCGCGCCCCCCGCTTCATAGGCGCGGGCATGGGCGGGGGGATCGAAATCGGCGCGGATCAGGCCCTTGGACGGGCTGGCCTTCTTCACCTCGGCGATCAGCGCATGGCCGGTCTTGGCGTCCAGCGCGGCACGGAACCCGCGCGGCGCAGAGACGGTCGCGATCTTGGCGTCGAGGTCGGCATGGGACATGGTCGCCTTGCGCGCGGCAACATCGGCGCGCTTGGTTTCCAGGATGCGGTCGAGCATCGTCATCGGTAAGCAATCCATCGATCGAGAAGCGCCGCGGCCTCGCCGGTATCGATGGCGCGGGCGGCGGCGACCGCGCCTTGGCGAAGGTCGGTGCTATGCCCGGCGACCAGCAGCGCGGCGGCGGCGTTGAGGAGAACCGCGTCGCGATACGCGCCCGGCTCCCCGGCGAGAAGGCGGCGAAGCGCCTCGGCATTGTGCCGCGCATCGCCGCCACGAATGGCAGTGATGGGATGGCGGGGCAGGCCCGCATCCTCCGGCGTGATGGTGGCGGGCGCGGCAATGTCGCCGACCGATACCGCGATGCTGGGGCCTGCGCCGGACAGCTCGTCCAGCCCTTCCTCACCCGAGACGACCAGCGCAGCCTCGGCCCCCAGCAGCTCCAGCGCCTCGGCATAGACGGTCGCATAGTCGGGCCGCGCGATGCCGATCAGCTGCCGCCCGACATGCGCCGGATTGGCGAGCGGACCCATCAGGTTGAAGATCGTCCGCCGCCCGATCGCACGCCGGATCGGGGTGATCCGCGCCATGGCCGGATGGTGGTTGGCGGCGAACAGGAAGGCGATGCCGATATCGTTGAGACTGGCCTGCGCCACCGCCCCAGCGCGTTCCATGTCGAGGCCGAGCACTTCCAGCGTATCGGCCGCACCCGCCTTGGACGAAGCGGCGCGGTTGCCATGCTTGGCGACCGGCACGCCCAGCGCCGCCACGACCAGCGACACGGCGGTGGAGACGTTGAGGGTATGATGGCCGTCGCCCCCGGTCCCGCAGACATCGACGGTCCCCTTGGGTGCTTCGATCGGGATCAACCGCTGACGCATCGCCCGGGCGGCCTCGGCGATTTCGATCGAGGTTTCACCGCGCTCGGTCAGGCCGATCAGGAAGGCCGCGATCGCCGCATCCTCGGCGCGACCGTCCAATATGTCGGCAAAGGCCGCGGCCGCCGTCTCGCGCGACAGCGGGCTGGCGGCGTCTGGCAGAAGCGCGACAGTCGTCACGCGGCGTTTTCGACCGGCGGGCGCAGCCGCTCGGGCAGCTCATGCGCCACGCCCGCTTCGCGCAGGAAGTTGGCGAGCATGGCATGGCCATATTCGGTGGCGATGCTCTCGGGGTGGAACTGGACGCCGTGGATGGGCAGCGTCGCATGGCGGAAGCCCATCACCGTCCCGTCCTCGGCGCGCGCATTGACGACCAGGCTGTCGGGCACATCGTTGACGATCAGCGAATGATAGCGCGTCGCGGTGAACGGCGAGGGCAGGCCCCGGAACAACCCGGTCCCGTCATGCAAGACCGGCGAGGTCTTGCCGTGCATCAGGCCGCCACGCTCGACCAGGCCGCCGAAATGCTGGCCGATCGCCTGATGGCCCAGGCACACGCCCAGCAACGGGCGGCCCGCGTCGGCGGCGGCGGCGACCAGGTCCAGGCTGACGCCCGCCTCGGTCGGCGTGCAGGGGCCGGGGGAGATGAGAAAGGCTTGCGCCCCCGACGAGAGCGCTTGGCCCGCCGAGATCGCGTCGTTGCGGACCACCTCTACCTCGCTGCCCAATTCCTGAAGATAATGGACGAGGTTCCAGGTGAAGCTGTCGTAATTGTCGACGACCAGGATCATGGCACCGCCATAGCCGATCGCGCGGGCGGTGCAACGCCCCGTTCACATCACCCATGCCAGGCGGTGCGATCGCCGCGACAGTGGCGCAATGTCCGATCATGCGACATAACGCCGCAATTCCGCCGGAAATCGGCCTTTACCGGGCTTCGTTCAGCATGGAGCCATGAAGGGCGTCCGACGTTGTCAGGCGATAAGGAGTTTTCGTCACCATGGTTCGAGCCGCCCTGATTGCCGCCCTGTTGCTGACCCCGGCGACGGCTTTTGCCCAGCAAGCGGCGATCTCGGACCAGGTGCAGGCCAGCACCGGCCAGCCGCCCAAGCGGGTGCGCAACGTCACGCTGACCGGCGACCAGAAATGCCCCGAGAGCACGGCGGAGGAGGTCGTGGTCTGCGGCCGGGACGACGAACCCTATCGGATTCCCAAGGCCCTGCGTGACGACAAGCCGATCCCGGCGCAGAACCAGAGCTGGGTCAACCGCGCCGCGACCATGGATCAGGTCGGTCGCGTCGCGGGCGGTATCCCGGACACCTGCTCGCCGGTGGGCACGGGCGGCCAGAGCGGATGCAGCATCCTGTGGAACCAGCAGTACCAAGCCGACCGCCGTGCGCGCCGCGCCGAGGCGACGCCGCCTGCGGGCGACGGGGAATAAGGGCGAACTGCCTGCCCGCAATCCTCGATCGCAAAACGTGCGTCTGAAATCATCCCTGGCCCTCACCT
>NZ_BBPI01000008.1 GCF_000787715.1 Sphingomonas parapaucimobilis NBRC 15100 | reverse complement strand
AGGCCCAGCTTATGCGGAAGCGCCCCACCCCCTGCCCCTCCCCTGAAGGGGAGGGGTGATTCAACCTGCTGTCATCCTGCTTTAACGTCATACCAGCGAAGGCTGGGATCTTTCGCAAGGGTGTACAGCCTTTCGGAAAAGGCCCCAGCCTGCGCTGGGGCGACGGTCTGTTGAAAGGAAGGCCCTCTCCATCACGCGATGGAGAGGGCCCCAAAATCAAAGCGCCTTCAACCGGATCGCTTGGCCGCCGCCGGGGGCGAGCGACAGGGTGAGCGTATCACCCTTCTTCACCCGCCGGGTCTCGAACGCGATCGAATGGCGCGCCTCGGTCGCATAGGTCGCACCCGGGCCGTCCTTATAGACCTGCGCCTCATAGGTCTTGCCCGGCTCCAGGAAGTCGAGCGTCACGGTCAATTCCCGCGCAGTCTCGTCGGTGATCGACCCGACATACCAGTCGCGGCTCTTCCGGTCCCGCCGTGCGAAGGTGACGTAATCGCCGACCTCGCCGTTCAGGACGCGGCTGTCCTCCCAGTCCACCGGCACGTCCGCGATGAAGCGGAAAGCCTGCGGGTATTTGGCGTAATTCTCCGGCGTATCGGCCGCCATCTGGACCGGCGAGTAGAGCACGACATAGAGCGCCAGCTGCTTGGCGATGGTCGACTGGATCGGGCTGTTGTCACTTCCGGTCAGGCTGAGCACACCGGGGGTAAAGTCCATCGGGCCTTCCAGCATCCGGGTGAAGGCCAGATTGACCTCGTGCTCGGGCGGGTTCTTGCCCGGCCAGGCGTTATATTCCATCCCCCGCGAGCCCTCGCGCGCCAGCCAGTTGGGATAGGTGCGGCGCAGGCCGGTGTCCTTGACCGGCTCGTGGCTATCGATCGACACCTTGTACTTGGCGGCCGCCTCCAGCACGCGAAGGTGGTGGTTCACCATCCACTGGCCCTCATGCCACTCACGCGACACCGAACCGTCGGCATTGACCCGCTCGATCTGGCCCGCATCGGCGACATAGCCGGTCTTCACCACATGCTCGCCATGGTCGGCGGCGAACTTGAAGGCCGGGTCGAACAGGCTCTCATAATGGCTGACCGCGCCGCCCGTCTCGTGATGGCCGATCAGCGAGACGCCCTTGGCCTTGGCATATTTCGCCAGCGCATCGGCGTCGAAATCCTCCGCCGGGGTGGCGAACTGCATCGCCGAGCCATTGCCCGCCCAATCGCCGTCCCAGCCGATATTCCACCCCTCGACCAGCACGCCGGGGATGCCGTATTTCGACGCGAAGTCGATATAGGTCTTCACATTGGCGGTGGTCGCACCGTGGCGAGGACCCCGCGCCCAGCTCCATTCGCCCTTGATCATCTTCCACCAGACGCCGACGAACTTGCCCGGCTTGACCCAGCTGACGTCGCCCAGCTTGTTGGGCGCGTTCAGGTTGAGCATCAGATGGCTCATATAGAGCCCCCCCGCATCCGGCGCGATCAGGAAGGTCCGCCAGGGCGTTTGCCACGCACCCGTCTTCACGACCTTGGGCGCGCCCGAGCCGGGGGTGAGGACCGCCTTGAAGCTGTTTCCTTCCGTCTTCATCACCGCCATGCTGGCATAGTCTACCAGGGCCGCCTCATGGATGGCGATGTGGGTGCCGTCGTCCAGCTTCATGGTGATCGGCGTCGCCGCCGTGCCGACCGCGTTGATCGGCGTGCGGTTGTAGAGATATTCCTCGCGGTTCCACAGGAAGGCGGGCTTCCACCAGGCGGTGCCGCCTTGCGCGATATTGAACTCGGTCAGTTCCTCCGCGATGTTCGCATGGGGCATCGCCTGCTGCTCGGGAAATTCGTAGCGGAAGCCGACGCCGTCATCCTGCACCCGGAACACCACGTCATAGCGGCGATGCAGCGCGCTCGACTCCATCAGGCGGACGCGCATCTCGCGGTGGTTGTCGCGAATGGTACGCCATTCGCCCCAGGGCTGGGTCCAGCTGGTGTCGGACTTGGCATGGGTGACGGACTCGATCTTCATGCCACGCTCGATCTTGGGCGCGTCGGTGAACATCATGCCCAGGCGAGACGGCGCGACGATCGCCTTGCCGTTGCGGGCGATCATATAGACCGCGCGGCCGTCATTGTCGGTCGACACCTGCACGGTGATCTGGCCGTCGGGGGAGGTTTCCACCGCGTCGGGCTGTCCGGCGGGCCTGGCGAATTTGAAGGTTTCGTTGACCGCCGGATCGGCGGGGCCGTTCTGGGCCTGGGCGGCGCTCGCGATTAGGCCCAGCCCGATGGCAATGCTCGTCTTCATGCAGTCATCTCCCGGATCGCCGCCCCGAACGCGCCCAGGCGTTCGTCGGTGGCGCTATTGATGTGGACCAGCACTCGGCCGCCGCGTGGCAGGGCAGGGGGCAGGGTCACGGGCGTGTCGCCCAGATTGAACAGGCAGAGCAGGCGCTGCTCGCCCTCGCGCCGCTCGAAGGCGAGCAGCTGGTCGTCGGCATGGAGTAGCGTCAGGTCGCCGACCGCCAGCGCTGGCGTTTCCGCGCGCAGGCGAACGAGGCGCCGGGTGAGGTTCAGGAGCGAGTCCGGGTCGCCGTCCTGCCGGTTGACCGCCAGCGCGGCATGGTCGGGGCCAGTGGGAAGCCACGGCTCGGCGTCCGAAAAGCCGCCATGACGCGCATTGCTGCTCCATGGCATCGGCGTGCGCACCCCGTCACGTGACAGGGTCAGCGGCCAGTTGGCGATCGCCTCCGGGTCGACCAGCCGCTCGAAGGGCACATCGACCTGGGTCAGCCCCAGTTCCTCGCCCTGATAGAGAAACGCATTGCCGCGCAGCGACAGGAGCAACAGCATCTTCATCCGCGCAAAGGCGTCGCGATGCTCCGGCCCGGTCCAGCGCGACACGGCGCGCGGCGCGTCGTGATTCTCGAACGCCCAGCTCGGCCAGCCCATGCCCGGCTCGGCAGGCCATTTCGCCAGCGCCTCGGCGACGATGCGCGGGGTCAGCCGGTCGGCGTATAGGAAGTCGAAGCCATAGGCCGTGTTCAGGCGATGATCGCCGGCGGTGAACAGCTTCATCTCGCGATCCGCCTCGTCGCCGCCGACCTCGGCCACGGTGAAGCGGTCGCCATACTCGTCCAGCGTCGCGCGGATGCGCTCCAGGAAGGGGACGATAGCGGCATGGCTCTGATTGTAGAGCTTCAACTGGAAGTCGAAGGGCCGGGTCCGCGTCTTGCCATTGTCCGGCGCGGGCGGGTTATCGCGCAGGGACGGCTCGTGCATCATGAAGTTGATCGCATCGAGCCGGAACCCGTCCACGCCCCGGTCGAGCCAGAAGCGCGCGGTCGCCAGCAACTCGGCCTGCACGTCCGGGTGGTGGACGTGGAGCTGCGGCTGCTCCTTCAGGAAATTGTGGAGATAATATTGCCCGCGCCGCGCGTCCCAGGTCCAGGCGGGGCCGCCGAACACAGACTGCCAGTTGGACGGCGGCGAGCCATCGGGCATGGCATCGGCCCAGACATACCAGTCGGCGCGCGCATTGGTGCGGCTGGAGCGGCTTTCGGTGAACCAGGGATGCTCGTCGGAGGTGTGGCTATACACCTGATCGATGACGACCCTCAGCCCCAGTTCGTGCGCGCGGGCGACCAGCGCGTCGAAATCCTTCAGCGTGCCGAAGATCGGATCGACATCGCGGTAGTCCGCCACGTCATAGCCGAAATCCTTCATCGGCGAGGTGAAGAAGGGCGACAGCCAGATCGCGTCCACCCCCAGGCTGGCGACATGGTCCAGCCGCGCGGTGATGCCGGGCAGGTCGCCGATTCCGTCGCCATTGCTGTCGGCGAAGCTGCGCGGGTAGATCTGATAGATCACCGCGCCCTTCCACCAGGGGCGGGCGGCGGTGGAAATATTCTCGGTCATCAACGGCTCTCCGCCGCGCAGACGGCATAGCCGAAGGCGGGCAATTCCAACATCAGGCTCCCCGGCGCCGCGGCGGTGGGCGCGCAGGCACCAGCCATGGTGGCGAAACGTTGCGACGCCGTTTCAACCTGCACCGCTTGCTTGAGCGGCTTGGCCGAGGTGTTGAACGCGATCACATATTCGCGCCCCGTGGCGGGATCGAAGCGGGACACGGCGAACAGGCCGGGCGCGTCGCCGCGCGCGCGGATCACCTGTCGTCCCCGCGTCAGCGCCGGATTGGCGGTGCGCAGCCGGGCGAGTGTCGCGATCTCGCGGTAGAGCGGGTGGGTGGTCACGAAGCTGTCGGTCGCGGTGGTCTTGCTCGTGCCGACCAGCTTGTTGTCGTTATAGCTGGCGACCTTGCTGGCGAACATGTCCTCGCGCGCGTCCTGATCGTTGCCGTCGCCCGCGAAACCCTGTTCGTCGCCCGAATAGACGGTCGGCACGCCGCGCAGGGTCAGCAGCATCGCATGGCCGAGTTCGACCCGCTTCAGGATTTCATCGTCCGAAGCATCCGGATTTTCGACCCGCACGTCGCGCGCGAAGCGGCCATGGTCGTGATTGCCGAGAAAGGTCGGCAATATGTCCGCCGTCGCTTCCCCCTTGGCGTATAGGATATCGCCCTCGAACAGGTTGGACAGTATGCGTGTCGGTTTGTTCTCGGCGACCGTCTGGATCACGGCGTTCATGAACGCGAAGTCGAGGACCGCCGGATAATCGGCGATCTTCGTCCAGCGGGCGAGCGCGCCGGGGTCCATGCCCGCCGTCACCTCGCCGAAGATGTGGAAGTTCGGAATGCCCTTCGCCTGGGCGCGCGCCAGCATCGCGGGCACGAAGCTCCGCCAGAATTCGGGGTTCACGTGCTTGGCGGTGTCGATGCGAAAGCCGTCGATGCCGAACCGGTCGATCCAGCTGCCGTAAATGTCGATCATGCCCGCGATGACGCGGGGATTCTCGGTGTAGAGATCGTCCAGTCCCGAGAAATCGCCGGTGGTCGAGCTTTCATCCTCGAAGCTCGTGTTGCCGCGATTGTGATAATAGATCGGGTCGTTGAGCCAGGCAGGGGTCTTGGCGTTCTTCTCGGCTGCGGGCACGTAGGGGGTGTAGGCGTAATTCGGGTCGGTCAGCTTGGCAAAGTTCGCCGCCGTCTGCACGTCATCACCCAGAAAACCCGCATTGATCGGCTGGCCCTTCACGCCGCCGCGCCGTTGGTACGGATAGGTCGCACGATCACGATAGGGGCAGGGCGATCCCTCCGCACATTCGCGATACTGGATCACGTCCGCCGTATGGTTGACGATGATGTCCATATAGACCTTCATCCCCCGGCCATGCGCCGCCGTGATGAAGGCGCGCAGATCGGCCTCGCTGCCCAGATGCGGATCGACGGTCGTGAAGTCGGTGATCCAGTAGCCGTGATAGCCCGCGCTCTCCTGCCCCCTGGCGCCCTGCACGGCCTTGTTCTTGAAGATCGGCCCCAGCCAGATCGCGGTCGCGCCCAGCCCCTGGATATAGTCGAGCCGCCGGGTCAGCCCCTTCAGGTCGCCGCCATGGTAGAAGCCCTTGTGCGTCGGATCGAAGCCGGTGGTCAGCGGACCGCCCTTCAGCCCGCCGCGATCATTGGCGGTGTCGCCATTCTCGAACCGGTCGGGCAGGACAAAATAGATCACCTCGTCCTGTGGCAGGCGCTGGCGATAATCCTGTGCGGCGAGCGGCGTGGCGGTCGCGAGGAGCGCGAGCAGCAGCGTCTTCATGCAAAAACCTCTGGGGCGGGGGCGGCGCAATGCGCGGCGAGGAAGGCGTCGTGCGTCGGCAGCCGGGCGGCGACCTGCGCGGCGTGACGCCGGGTGAGGCTGAGGAAATCGTCGAGTTCGTCCGCCGAAAGCGTGTCGGCAAGGGGCTGATACCCGGCCGGGACGATGCCCTGTCCGATCATGACCTGCACCCAGGCGGGCTCGGCGAAAAGTTCATCGCCCTCGCGGCGAAACCGGCCATTGGCGCGGAACAGCGCGATCCGGGCGGCGAGGCTGTCGGGCAAGGGCACCGCGCGGCGTTCGGCCCAGAAGGGCTCGGATCGTGCGTTGGCATGGTAGTGCAGGATCAGGAAATCGCGGATCGCCAGCCACTCGGCCGCCGTCTCGCGATTATAGGCGTCCACCTCGACCGGCTGGAGCGTCTGGCCGGGCCAATAGTCGAGCAGCCGTGCGAGGCCCGACTGGATCAGATGGATACTGGTCGACTCCAGCGGCTCCAAGAACCCCGCCGCCAGCCCGAGCGCGACGCAATTGCCGACCCAGGCTCGGGCGCGTCGTCCGGTGGTGAAGCGCAGGCGGCGCAGCTCGCCCATCGCCTCGCCGTTCAGCGCGGTCAGCAGGCGATCGGCGGCCTCGTCGTCCGAGAGATGGCGGCTGTCATAGACCAGCCCGTTGCCCGTGCGGTGCTGAAGCGGAATGCGCCAGCGCCATCCCGCCCCGTGCGCGATGGCGCGGGTATAGGGGGGCAGGGGGCTGGTTCGCTCGCCCGCCACCGCCAGCGCGCGGTCGCAGGGGAGCAGCTGGGACCAGTCGTCGAATGGCTCGGCCAGCGTCTCGCCGATCAGCAGCGCGCGGAAACCCGTGCAGTCGATGAACAGGCCGCCCGCATGGGCCTCTCCGCCATCGAGCACGACATGATCGATCCGCCCCGCCATGTCGCGCGCCACCGAGGCGATCCGGCCTTCCACCCGCTCCACGCCCGCCGCTTCGGCATGGCGGCGGAGCAGCGCGGCATAGAGGCTGGCATCGAAATGATAGGCCCAGGCCAGTCCGCTCGGCAGGTCGGGGCGGCCGGGATCGGGGGCGAAGCGGCCCGCCATGGCGGCTTGCGCGCTCGCCATATGGCCCCAGAGCGAGGCCGGGTTCGCCGCGCCGCCGCCGCGCAGCCAGTAATGATGGAAGGGGACGAGGCCCAGGCCCCGCCCGATACTGCCAAAGGCATGGAGATAGCCGCTGCCTTCGCCCGACCAGCCCTCGAACCGGATGCCCAGCTTGAAACTGCCGTTCGTCGCGCGGAGGAATTCGGCTTCGTCCAGGCCCAGCATCTGGTTGAACAGGCGGATGCCGGGAATGGTCGCCTCGCCCACACCCACCGTGCCGATCGCGTCGGATTCGATCAGGGTGATGCGGGTCGTGGCGGGTACGAACCGCGCCAGCGCCGCCGCCGCCATCCAACCGGCGGTGCCGCCGCCGACGATCACGATCCTTTGGGCAATATGGTCTGCGGTGGGGCGGTCGTCCATGCGGCGTCTCACGAAACCCGCGCCGATCGCTCGACCGGCGCGGGGGTAGGGGCATCAGAAGCGATAGGTGAACCCGGCCAGGAACCGGCGGCCATAGCTCTGATAGTCTATCACCTCGTCACGGCGACCGGCATTGGTGGTGACGAACGGCGTGTCGGTCAGGTTCTGGCCCTGGACGAAGATCGACAGGCCCTTGAACGTGCCTTCCTGGAAGTCATAGCCGATCTGGCCGTCGACGATCGTCTCGTCGATGGCGCGGCGGCGGACGCGGTTGGCGCCAAAGCCCGACAGCTCACCCACGAAGGTCGAGCGGTAGCGGACCGAGCCGCGGATGTTCAGGCCCCACTTCTCGAAGAAGGCGGTGCCGTTCGCCACCCAGCGCGAATAGCCGGGAATGTCCTCGGGCTCGCCACCGGGTGTTGGGGTGATCTCGGTCTTGGTATAGGACCCGCCGCCGGTCAGGCCGAAGCCGTCGAGGAAGCCGACCAGCTGACCCAGCGGCAGCGTACCCGCCAGTTCGACGCCATAGATCTTGCCGCCGGTGCCGTTGATCGGGCGGGTGATGCGCCCTTGCGTCGGGATGCCGGCGGGCAGCGAAGCGGGCAGGGGCAGGCCGGTATAGTCGTAAGGCTGCTCAAGATTGTAAACGAAGCTCTTCAGATCCTTGTAGAAGCCCTGCGCCGCCAGATAGCCCTTGGTGCCGAAATACTTCTCCACGGTCACGTCGAACGAGTTCGACCGGATCGGGCGCAGATACGGATTGCCGCCATTGCCCGAGATCAGGCCCTGCTGCGCATCGAAGCCATAGGACAGGGCGACGCGCATATCGTCGAAGCGGGGCCGCATCATCTGACGCGCGGCGGCAACGCGGAACACCCAGTCGCTGGGCAGGCGCAGCGACAGGTTGGCGCTGGGCAGGATGTCCCAATAGGTGTCGCCCTGGACGATGTTGGTATAGCCCGAGCCGTTATAGATCAGCCCGCGCGACTTCTGGTCGGTGCCGACCGCCTGGACGCCGACATTGCCGGTCAGCTCCGCCGCGCCGATCTGTGCCCGCAGATCGGTCTGGAGATAGGCGGTCATCAGGCGTTCGGTCGTGGTGTACGCCTTGGCGGGCACGTCCGGGCTGGTGTTGGGCGTCAGGGTGATGACCCCGCCCGCCAGCAGCGCGCGCGGATCATAGCTGAGCATCGGCCCCAGACCCAGATAGGTCAGGTTGGTCGGCGTCTGGCGATATTGTTGCGGCAGCGGCGCGATCGTCGCTCCGCCGGGCAGGGTGACGAAGGACTCGTTGGGCGCCAGCGACTTGGCATGATCGGTATAGTTCAGGCCGAAGCGGATCGCATGGACGATCGGCGTCTCGACCTCGCGCTCGATTTCGACCCGGTACTGCTTGATCTCGTCGGTGATCTTGCGGTCGTTGAAATAGCCCGTCTGACGCGTCGCGCCGCCCCAGCCCAGCGGATCGGTCAGCTGGATCAGGTTGGGGTCGGAGTAGTTCAGCGTCGGCTTGAAGATGGTGCCGTTGCGGCCCGTGGTGAAACCGATCGTGTCGGTCGCGCCGATGCCCTGGCCGTATCCGGTGCCGCTATAGGTCTCCAGCGTCACTTCATCGCGGTCGGTGCGCGAATAGCTGAGGTCGATGAATGCGCTCCAGCCGTCGTCGCCCTTATACTTGCCGTTGTAACCGAACGAATAGAGCTTGGCCTTGCGCTGGAACGAGTCGTTTCGCACGACGCCCTCGACCCCGTTGAACGTGCCCGAGGTGACCAGGCCGTTGTTGACCGTGGCATTGGTCAGCGACGGGTTGGCGCCGAACTGCAGCGGCAATTCGATACCGCGCTTGATCTGGTCGTCGTTGAAGTCCGAATAGAAGCCGTCGAGCGTGCTGGTGAAGGTGTCGCTCATCCGCCACTGCACCGTGCCCGACAGGCCCAGTCGCTTCAGCGTGGTCGAGGTGACGTACGACTTCGAGCCGCCGATGACGTCGACCGGCTGGCCGCCCACCGTCGTCTGGGCATAGCCCCAGGCATTGCCTTCCTGAATCTGGTATGGTTCGTTCAGATAGCTGGCCGACAGCGCGATGCCGATCGTGTCGTCGGCGAACTGGTCGACATAGGTCGCGCTGGCGCGGTAGCCGAAATCCTTGGACCCCGCATTCAACTTGCCGATATCGGCATAGGTGCCGCGCGCACCGACCGAGATCACGCGCTTGCCGTAATCGAGCGGACGGATGGTCTTCAGGTCGACCGTGCCCGACAGGCCCTGGCCGATCAGCCCAGCATTGGCGGTCTTGTAGATCAGGACCTGGTTGACGACTTCGGCGGGATACTGGTCATATTCGACCGCGCGATTGTCACCGGTCGAGGTCTGCTCGCGACCGTTCAGCAACGTAGTCGAGAAGTCGGGGGCAAAGCCGCGGATCGAGATGGCGTTGGAGCGGCCATTGACCCGCTGCGACGTAACGCCCGGCAGGCGGGCGATGGATTCGGCGATCGAGGCGTCGGGCAGCTTGCCGATATCCTCGGCCGAGACGGATTCGACGACCAGATCGCGGTTCTTCTTCTCGGCGACGGCGTTTTCCAGCGCGGCGCGGAAGCCGGTGACGACGATATCGCCGGGCTCCGCCTCGGCCTGCGCCTGCTGCGCGGCGCTGTCGGGGCTGGTGGGCGCGGGGGCGATGGTGGCTTGCGCAAAGACCGGCGCGGCAATGGCCATGGCCAGCGTGCTGACCCCGAGCTTCAGGAACGAGCGCGCGGCGTCGGCCGGCGCCACAGGGCGAACCGTCATGAAATCCCCTCCAGGAAACCCCGTCTTCATTCAAGGGACGGGTATGGTTGTTGCCCCTCCTGTGAAATTGTTCGGGCCGAAAAGGAATGAAGCCGCATACGTATTCAATGCGGCCGTTTCGGCCTGTTGCATTATTACGACAGCACTTCGACTTACCCGGCATCAGGAAAGCCGGTAAGCGATGGGGAGAGGAGGAAGCACTGATTTGGCCGGTCCGCGTAAGCCCACGTCGTTCGACATCGCGCAAATGGCGGGCGTATCGCAGCCGACGGTCAGTCGTGCCCTGCGCGGCAGTCCTTCGGTCAGCGCCGCCACCCGCGCGCGGATCGAGGCGATCGCCAAGAATCTGAACTATACGGTCGACCGTGCCGCCTCGAACCTGCGTAGCGGCCAGACCCGGACGCTGGCGTTGCTGCTGTTCCGCGATCCCTCGCCCGGGCGGACGCTGATCAATCCGTTCTTTCTCGGCATGTTAGGCTCGATCATGGAGAGCTGCGCGGAGGTCGGGTACGACCTGCTCGTCTCGTTCCAGAACCCGACCAGCAACTGGCAGGCCGATTATGAGGACAGCCACCGTGCCGACGGGCTGATCCTGCTCGGCTATGGCGACTATGCCGCCTATCGTGAACAGCTGGAAACGCTGGTCGCGCGCGGCACGCATTTCGTGCGCTGGGGGTCGGTCGCGCCGGGA
Source organism: Sphingomonas parapaucimobilis NBRC 15100 (assembly GCF_000787715.1). GTDB lineage: Bacteria > Pseudomonadota > Alphaproteobacteria > Sphingomonadales > Sphingomonadaceae > Sphingomonas > Sphingomonas parapaucimobilis. The sequence continues at coordinate 2,131 of NZ_BBPI01000008.1, read as the reverse complement.
CAGCCGGGGCTGACCATCGGGTGCGACAATCATGCGGGTGCGCTGGCGGCGACGCGGCATCTGATCGCGCAGGGTCGCCAGCGTATCGCCTTTCTGGGCGATGCGACCGACCATTATCCGGAATTTCACGACCGCTATCGTGGCTATTGCGACGCTCTGTTGGAAGCGGGCCTGTCCTGTGACCCGGCGCTTCAGGTCGGCGCGATCTCCAGCGAGGAAGAGGGCGAGCGTGCCGCGCGGACGTTGCTGGCGCGGGGGCAGGGCTTTGACGGGATCATGGCGGCGAGCGACCTGATCGCGCTGGCCGCGATGCGCGTGCTGGCCGAGGCGGGCTTGCGCGTGCCCGCCGATGTCTCGCTGGTCGGGTTCGACGATATTCCGGCTGCGAGCTTCGCACACCCCCCGCTGACGACCGTGGTGCAGGATGCGGCGGCGGCGGGGCGGCTGCTGGTCCGCGCGCTCCTTGCCGAGATTGCGGGCACATCGCCGACGCCCAATCTGCTGCCCGCCACGCTGGTGGTGCGCGGGTCCAGTATCAGGCCATAAATCAAAAATATAACAGAATGTTGGGAGAGGTTATGGAGAAGCCGCGTCAGGGCTTTTGGGGGTTGTGGAACACCTCGTTCGGCTTTTTCGGCATCCAGATCGGCTTTGCCCTGCAAAATGCCAATGTCAGCCGCATCTTCCAGTCGCTGGGGACGGCGGAGAAGGACCTCGCCTTTCTCTGGATTGCGGCACCGCTGACCGGGCTGCTCGTCCAGCCGGTGATCGGCCATTATAGCGACCGGACCTGGGGCCGGTACGGGCGGCGGCGCCCCTATTTCCTGGCCGGAGCCGTGCTGGCGACGCTGGCGTTGGTGGGGATGCCCAAGGCGGGCGGGCTGCTGGCGGCGGCGATGCTGTTGTGGCTGCTCGACGCTTCGCTCAACATTTCGATGGAGCCGTTCCGCGCCTTTGTCGGCGATATGCTGCCCAGCCGCCAGCGGACGGCGGGCTATGCGTTCCAGACCGGGTTCATCGGCGCGGGCGCAGTGCTGGGGTCGCTGGCGCCGATGCTGCTGACCGATGTCTTCCATGTCGCCAATGTCGCGGCGCCGGGCGAGGTGCCGCCATCGGTACGCTATGGCTTCTATATCGGCGCGGCGGCGCTGTTCTTCGCGGTGCTGTGGACCGTCCTCACCACGCGCGAATATTCACCCGGGCAGCTGGCCGCCTTTGCCGAGAGCGACGAAGGGCAGGCGGTGCAGAGCGATGCAGCCCCGAGCGACCGGATCGGCGCAGCCCCGCTGTGGATCGTGGCCGGTGCGCTGATCGTGGCGGGCGTCGGCTGGCTGGGGCTGGACAAGCCGGTCTATCTGCTGGGCGGCGGGCTGATCGCTTTCGGCCTCGCCAGGATCGCCAGTGCCGCCCTGGTTCGAAGCGGGCGAAGCGACAACGCGCTCAGCCAGATCCTCGCCGATCTGGCGGCGATGCCGGAAACCATGAAGCGGCTGGCGCTCGTCCAGTTCTTTACCTGGTCGGCGCTGTTCATCATGTGGATCTACACGACGCCGATCGTCGCCGAGCGGGTCTTCCATAGCAGCGACGCGAACAGTGCCGCGTTCAACCAGGGCGCGAACTGGGTCGGCGTGCTGTTCGCGGTCTATAGCGGGGTGGCGACGCTCTGGGCCTTTGCGTTGCCGTCGCTCGCCAGGGCGATCGGACGGCGCAACACGCATGTCCTGGGGCTGCTCTGCGGAGCCGCCGGGTTCGCCTCTTTCCTGGTGATCCGCGATGCGTGGTGGCTGATGGGGTCGATGGTGCTGGTCGGTATCGCCTGGGCGTCGATCCTGACCATGCCCTATGCCATCCTGTCGGCAGCGCTTCCGGCAGAAAAGCTCGGTATCTACATGGGCTTGTTCAACATCTTTATCGTGTTGCCGCAGCTGATCGTGTCATCGGTCATGGGCGCGGTGGTCGGGTATTTCTTCCCCGGCAACCTCGTCTGGGCGATGGCGATCGCCGCCGGGGTGATGGGGCTGGCCGCCATGGCAATGCTGCGGGTGGCGAAGGAGGCTTGATCCTCCCCGGTACGGGGAGGGGGACAGCCGCGCAGCGGTGGTCGAGGGGGGCGTGCCACTAAGGACATCCC
>NZ_BBPI01000009.1 GCF_000787715.1 Sphingomonas parapaucimobilis NBRC 15100 | reverse complement strand
CTCCAGCCTGAGCACAGTCGAAGGCCGGGGAATCCCCGGAGCGGGGTGGCTTTGCCTTGAATCCCACGAGCCCCTCCCCTTTCGGGGAGGGGGGGGCATCTCATGCCATTCCGCTTTATGGCCTCTGGACCAGCGTAAACACCACCCCCGGCGCATCCCGCAGCGTCACGTACAGCACCCCATTCTGCATCGGCGGCACCGTCAACCGCGCCGCCGTGAACCCCGGCGGAACGCTCACTGCTGCGCCCATGTCGACACTCGCCGCCACCCGGTCGATCAGGAACAGGTCGCGCCCCGCCATCTGGCATCCGTCGGCGGCACAGGTGATCGCATCGATCCCCGGCAGCCTCACCAGCGTGGCGAGCGGACTCCAGTCGCCCTTGATGCCCCCGCGCACCACCCGGTAGCGTAAGGCCCCCGCCGCCGCCGGACCCAGCCGTGCCGGATCGAGTGTCGCAACAGCGATGTCGGGCGAGGACAGCCGCACGTCGTGTCCGCCCTCCAGCGTCACCGACGCGCTGCCATCCGCCGTGCCGACCTCGATCGCGTCGGTCGGGGCCAGCCGGGTGCCTTCGCCTGCCCGAACCGAGAAGGTCAGGCGGCTATTGTCGGGCAGGATCGTCTCGTCCTTGGTGGCCAGCGTCACCGCGCCCGCCGCCGCCTTGGGGGTCAGGCTGCGCGCGATCAACGTCGCGGCGGGGCGGGGCGGGGCGGTGGTGATCGGCACCGACAGGGTGCGCCCATCGGTCAGCCGGACTTTCGCGCTCGTGCCCGAGGGCGGGCGACCATCGGCGGCGGTGGCGACCAGCCGGTCGGTATCGCCCTCACGCGTAAGGCCGTCGGGCGAGAGACGGACGTCACCGATCTCGACCCCGGCAATCTCATCCAGCCGCTGTCCGGTCAGCGTCGCGAAGCGGTCTCCCCTGGCCAGCGTCACCGTGTCGATCCGGCTGGCCGGTGAAAAGGCGCGCAAGCCGACCGTGCGCGGCGCGGCGTCGCCGATCTGCTGGACCTCCAGCGTCACGTCGCCCGCCCGCGCCGCTTTCAACGGCAGGGTGACGGTGATCCCGTCCGCGCCGCGCAAGGTGAAGGGCACCGACTGCGGGGCGGCCGAGCCGCTGCGCATCGTCACGCCGGTCACGCAGGCGGCGGCCGGGCCGGTCAGCGCGACGCTGTTGTCACGCCCGACGACCAGGCTCTGTCCGCTGTCGTCCGTGCGCCACTCCCCGCTGCCCGGGAATTGCAGGGTGAAGTTCGGCCCCTCGAAACTGTCGAAGCCCCAGTCGCCGTGCAGCTTGGCGGACACCTTGCCGGACAAGGCGCCCGAAGGCAGCGGATCGGTCAGGACATAACCCCCGCGATCGGCGCGCGCGCGGACGGGCAGGTCGAGCCGCTTGCCGTCGGCGGTGGTGATCGACACCATCATGTTGCGCGCGAACGCGGTCGAGTAGATCAGCGGCGCACCCTCGACCGGCAGGACCAGGCCCGGCCGCGCCCCGCAGAGCGGGACGTCGCCGGTGACGCGCAGACGCGGCGGACTGACCGCGTCGATGGCGGGCATGGCGGCGACCAGCACCGATTTGGGCTTGGCGAAGGAGGGCGCGGCGTTGAGCAGCAGCGCCATCCGGTCGCCGTCGCGCGTCGCCAATGTGGGCAGATAGCCGAATTGCGGATTGCCGAACGCGCCGAACACCCGCGCAATGTCGCGGACCACGGCGATATAGGGGCTGTAATAGCCCAGTCCGGCTTCGCGCGTATAGCTGACCTGCAAGGCCAGATCGGTCGGCGCGCCGATCAGCGTGTCGGTCATCGAGCTGCTATGGATGTCGGCCAGTACCAGATTTTCCTGGTTTTCGAGCAGACAGGCGGCCTGCAACTCGATCACCTTGGCCAGGCAGTCGGGGTTCAGCTTGATCGCTAGGCTGTTCGACAGAGCGGGCGCTAGGGTGCGCAGGAACTCGGGGTGGCTGTTCTCCTGCGCGCGGATCGCCGCGACGAAGGCGTTCAGCCGCGAACGGTCGAGCGAGGCCTGGTTCAGGTCCTGCACCGCGCGAACGAACTCGCCCGGCCGGTCGCGCACCGCATCGACGATGGTGCCCGATGCGCCACCCGTCTCCGGCACCAGGAACAGCGCCATCTGCCGTGCGCCCTTGGGCACGGTCAGGGTCAGGCGGCGGTCCTTGTCCTTGGGCTTCCAGGTCTCGGCCGACTTCACCCAGTCCTTGGGCGGCGGGTTGGTCGCGCCGCTCAGGAAGGCGGAGAAGAGGATGTAATGCGCCCGCTGGTCCTGCGGCAGGTCCGCCTCGATCGTCAGCCGGTCGCCGGTGGCGAGGTTGGGCACCTCGGCGATGGGCAGTGTGCGGTCGCCGCGCGTGACGGAAATACGCAAGGCTGGCCCCGGCAGGTCGAAGGGTGCGGGGTCCGCGGCGCATAGCGGGCTTTCGACCAGGGCGGCCGCCGCGAGCGCCACCGCCATCAGCGGGCGCGGAAAGGGAAGGCGAGGGAGCATGGCGGGACTTAAGGCGCAGTCGGCGGCAGGGATCAAGCCATTCGCGGCAGATGACATGCGGGCGTCACGTTGCAAATCCTCCCCGCTTGCGGGGAGGGGGACCATGCGCAGCATGGTGGAGGGGGCGTGCAGCACATGATGCGCCTCGCGAAGATCCCCCTCCGTCAGCCCTTCAGGCTGCCACCTCGCCCTTGCAGGGGAGGACAAGTTTCAACCGAGCTTGTCCGCCGTCTTCGTCTCGAAATCGCTGGCGTCATGACGCTCGGCCAGCTGTTCGGAGGGCTCGCCGAAGGTGCGGTTGACCATCCGTCCCCGCTTCACCGCTGGTCGGGCGGCCATCTCGCGCGCCCAGCGCAGGACATGGGGGTATTCCTGAACCTGAAGAAACTCGGCGGCGTTGTAGAGATCACCCAGCACCAACTGCCCGTACCAGGGCCAGATCGCCATGTCGGCGATGCTGTATTCGTCGCCCGCTACGAAGGCGTTATGCTCCAGCTGGCGGTTGAGCACGTCGAGCTGGCGCTTGGCCTCCATCGCATAGCGGTTGATCGGATATTCGATCTTCACCGGCGCATAGGCATAGAAATGGCCGAAGCCGCCGCCCAGGAACGGCGCGCTGCCCATCTGCCAGAACAGCCAGGACAGGACTCGCGCCTTGGCCGCCGGTTCGGTCGGCAGGAACGCGCCGAAGCTTTCCGCCAGATGGGTCATGATCGCGCCGGACTCGAAGATGGCGAGCGGCTCGGCCCCCCGCCGGTCGACCAGCGCCGGAATCTTGGAATTGGGATTGACCGCGACGAAGCCGCTGCCGAACTGGTCGCCATTGGCGATGCTGATCAGCCAGGCGTCATATTCCGCCCCCGCATGACCGGCGGCGAGCAGTTCCTCCAGCAGGATCGTGACCTTCACCCCGTTGGGCGTGCCCATCGAATAGAGCTGGAGCGGATGCTCACCGACCGGCAGGTCCTTGTCGTGCGTCGCCCCGGCGACGGGACGGTTGATGGCGGCGAAGCGCCCGCCGCTCTCCTTGTCCCAGGTCCAGATGGCAGGCGGGGTATAGGCGTCGTCGCTCATGGCTCTTGGCTCCAGCTTTGTCCGGCGCGGGAGATGGGCGGCGGCGATGGCAAAAACAACCGCGACCGTGCCTTTTATTTCGCTGGCGGAACGGGCAGGTCGCGGCGGACGTACAGCAGTTCATGCCGCTCCTCGCGCGGGACCGTCATGACCAGCCGATAGTCGCGTGCCAAAGCGCCGGAGACCTGGGCCTGCGTCGCGGCATTCCAGGGCGAGAAGGGATCGTCGAGCGTCACGATGGCGGGCGGACGCCGGGCGAGGATGCGGGCGACCTCGGCGCTTTCGTCGATCCCGATTGCGCCGCGCTCCGCCTCATAGGCCAGCGAGGAGGGAAAGGCGTAAGCGGTCGGAATGCAGCCGCCCGACAGATGGTAAAGGCTGGAGTCGCCCGCAAAGACATAAGGGCATTCGCGCCCGTCCACCGCCGCCATCGCCTTCGCCATGCGGCGGATGCCGTCGCCCTCGCCCGGGTCGTTGGTGGCGGAGTGGAAGACGAACAGCGCGGCCCCGATCGTGAACACCGCAACCACCGCCTTTCGGCTGAGCGCGAAGGCCGGGGCGGCGGCGAGCGCCAGCGGGGCGACCAGCGGCAGGGCATAATGGTCGAAAAACGCCCCGATCATCGCAAAGGCCACCAGTGCGAAGCCCAGCCAGATGCGGGTCAGCGTCAGCGCCGGATGCTTCGGCCCCTGGCGCCAGCTATAGAGCGCACAGGCGATCAGCGGCAGCAGTTGCCCGCCGATCCCGGCAAGCCGCCCGATGATCTTGGCCGCCGGATAGCCGCGCCGCAGCGTGATCGAGGTGAAATTGGCGAACCAGAAGGCGTCGAATGCCGCTGTATCCCCAAGCCAGAAATACAGCACGACCAGCGCGGTGGGCAGCAGGCCGAGCACCATCCAGGCCAGTGCCGCCAGCACCACAACCACGACGCCCGCCCGCGCCCGCCAGAGATACCAGAGATGCGCAAGGCCGAAAAACGCCCCCTCGACCAGCGGGGTATATTTGATCTGGATCGCGATGCCCGCCAGCAGACAGGCGATGGCGCCGCTGACGATGATCGCGCCGACCGCGCGCCGCTCGGCCAGGCGCGGCAATTCCAGCGTCAGCACCGCAGCGGCGGTCATCGCCAGATTGTAGAAGACCGGCGACTGGCCGCTTCCCCCGCTGAGCAGCGGCAGCCACAGGATATAGGCGGCCCCCGCCGCCAGTCCCGCCGGGAAGCCGAGCCCCATGCGCCGCGCAGCCAGCCAGACGAGCCAGCCGGTAGCCGCGGTGCAGGCCGCGCCGACCAGCTGATAGGCCAGGAACCCGTCACCCGGCAGCAGGCGGAAGCTGGCGAACAACAGGAACAGCCCCGGCGGCTTGCGGTCCCACAGATCGATATAGAGCCGTGCGCCGTGCAGGATGCGATCGCCGACCAGCAGATAATATTGCTCGTCGACATGGGCGACCGGATTGCCGAAGTCGCGCATCCGGGTCAGCACGGCAAAGGCCAGCAGGACCAGCGCCGCGCCGATCGGTCGGTTCAGGAACAGATTGAACCTAAGCGGCATCGAAAAAGCCGGGCGGGCGGGCGTCATTTCCGTCATCACGAACCCTGTTGGAGAATGGGCGACAGGCGGAACGAAGCCCCACGGATCCGCCCGGTGCGGCTCGCCCATGTCATCGACACCGGGGCCTTCGCAAAGAAAATCGACATGGTTCCCGGCCGAGTGAAAATATTTTCAGCCACCATGTCCGGTTTGGCGGGGATTGCTCCGTCTTAGCCATGAACATCTCTGGCTGCGGCGCTGGCCGCCGCCGGGCGGGGGCTTCGGCCACCGGGTGACTTGGTCGTTTTAAGGGCGGGGTGGGGTAATGCTGCTCGATGCGGAAGGCGCGGCTTGGCGGAATGCCAAAGCCTGGGCTCAGGCGGGGAAGACGGAACGGACGGGCGCCTATGTCGCGCCGTGCTGGACCGTGGTCGTGCCCTTTTTCAACGAAGAGCGCGATCTGGCGGCCACGCTGGAGAGCCTGGCGGCGCAGACGGTGCGGTTCCGCCTCGTGCTGGTCGACAATGGCTCGCTCGACGCCAGCGCGCGGGTGGCGACCGATACCTGCGAGCGGCTGGGGCTTGATCATATCCTGTTGCATCAGGGCCTGCCCGGCAAGATCAACGCGCTGCACCTCGGCCTCGACCATGTGCATACGCGCTTCGTCGCGACCTGCGATGCCGACACCTATTATCCGGCCGATTATCTGGCGCAGGCGCAAGCCCTGCTGGAGCGGCCGGGCTGCGTCGTCGCCGGGGCCTATTTCATCGCCCCCCAGGACGGGGAAGCGGAGCGTCGCCGCGAGTCCGCCGCGATCCGGCTGGCGGCGCGCTTCCTGCCGCGCCAGTGCCATGCGGGCGGGGCGGGCCAGGCCTTTCGCACCGAGGCGCTGAAGGCGGCGGGCGGGTTCGACGCGCGCCGCTGGAATTACGTGCTGGAGGATCATGAGGTCATCCACCGCGTCATGCGCCACGGCACCATGGCCTATGCCGATGGCTTCTGGTGCGTCCCCTCCGACCGCGAGCGCGACCGGGAGTCGATCCGCTGGACGCTGACCGAGCGGCTGGTCTACAGCGTGGCGGCGCCGTTTGCGGGGGACTGGTTCTTCTACGATTTCCTTGCGAAGCGACTGCGCGCGCGGCGGCTCACGACCGAGCGGATGCGCGAGCGGGCCTATCAGCAACTGGCGGGGGTCGTGGGTGAACCGGCTTATTCTCTGCGCTGACGATTTCGCCTTTTCCACCGACGACAGTCTGGTCATTGCCGAGCTGTTGCGCTCGGGAAAACTGAACGCGACGAGCTGCATGACCCTCCGTCCGAACTGGATGGAGGACAGCGTGATGCTGCGTTCGGTGCCGCAGAGCGCGCAGATCGGCCTGCACCTGACCCTGACCGAGGAAGCGCCGATCCACCCCAATGGCTTTACCCGCGACGGGTTGATGCCGGGGATCGATCCGCTGACGCGATTGGCGTCGCGCGGGCAGCTCGATCCGGCCGAGATCACGCGCGAGGTCGAGGCGCAGTTCGACCGTTTCGAGGCGGCGATGGGCCGTCCGCCCGCCTTTGTCGACGGGCATCAGCATTCGCACGCGCTGCCCGGCGTTCGCCCGATCGTGCTGGCGATCACCCGACGGCGCGCGCCCGACGCGTGGGTGCGTACCTGCGAGGACCGGCTGATCGGCTTGCTGGGGCGGCCCTGGCGCGGCAAAGCGATCGGCAGCGCCTATCATTCGCGCGGCCTGACCCGCGCGGTGGAAGCGGAGGGCCTGCATTGCAACGAGGGGTTTGCCGGGCATTACGGGTTCGACGGGCGCTTTGCCGAGGCGTTGCCGCGCTTTCTGGACCATGGCGGGGCGGAGCATCTGGTGATGTGCCATCCCGGTGCGGGCAAGCGGGCGGGCGACGTGATCGCGGCGGCGCGGCGCGACGAAGCCGATGTCTTGCGCGCCGTTTCGGTGTCTGACATGGCGGCGCAACGCGGGCTGGCCTTCGCCGCCTGACACGAGGGCGGTCTTTGGGTAATCAGGGTCTGGAAGGCCGGTTCATGGAGGCGCGCCCGCTGCTGCGTCGCCTGCTCGCCGCCCGGCTTGGCTCGCCCGACGAAGCGGAGGATGCGCTTCAGGACCTGTGGCTGCGCGTATCGGGGCTGGACGCCGGACAGATCGAGCAGCCCATTCCCTTTCTCTGCCGCATGGCGACCAATCTGGCGACCGACCGCCGCATTGCCGCTGCCCGGCGCGGCGTGCGGGAGGGGGCGTGGGAAGAGGTCCAGCCGCAATCCGCCGAATATGCCGATCCCGAACGGATCGCATCGGGCCGCAGCGAGCTGGCCCAGGCCCATGCGATGATCGCCCGGATGCCCGACCGGATGCGCGAGGCCTTTACCCTGTTCCGCTTCGAGGAACGGCCGCAGCGCGACATTGCCGAACGGATGGGCATCACCGTCAGCGCCGTCGAAAAGCTGCTCCGCCGCGCCTATCAATTTTTGCAAGAAAATCGTGAATTGGAGGGTGCGGATCAGGCGTGTCGGCGTCGTCCTGACAGTGGAAGGAGCGGGGACGAGTGACGCGGGAGGAACAGGCGATCGACTGGCACGTCCGGCAGCGCGACATGAGCGCGGCCGAATGGGATGCCTTTGCGACCTGGCTGGAGGACAGCCCGGCCAATGCGCGCGCCTATGACGCGGTGGCGATGGCCGATGCCTTGCTGGTCGCCCCCGTGGCCGAACCGGAACCCGTCATTGCCGAGCCACCGCTGGAGGCCCCGGTCGCTGCCAACGACAACAGGGGGTGGGGTCGTTGGTGGTTGATGGGCGGCGTCGCGGCCGCCGTCGCGCTGATCGCGGGGCCGGTGCTGATGCAGGCGCACCCCGACATCCGGGTCGAACAGACCCGGCCGGGCGAGACGCGGGTCATTGCCCTGAACGACGGCACGCAGGTCGAATTGGCGGGGGGATCGCGGCTTCGGCTCGACCGCAACGACATGCGGGTCGCGACGCTGGAGAGCGGACAGGCGCTGTTCCGCGTTCGGCACGACGCCTCCGCTCCTTTCGAACTCCGCTCCGGCGACGTTGCCATCCGCGATGTGGGGACCGTGTTCAACGTCCGGCGTGAGGGGGCTCGGCTGGATGTGACGGTTGCGGAAGGGGCGGTGGCGCTCGCACCCCGCGGGCAGACGGTGCAGTTGACCGCCGGGCAGGGGGTACGGCTGGACGAGGCGCGGGGCAGATTGCGCCGCGTGCGGGTCGATCCGGCGATGGTCGGCGGCTGGCGTCGCGGCCTGCTGGATCTGGACGGCGATACGGTCGACACGATTGCTGCACGATTGCAATCCGCCTATGGCATGCGGATCGCGGTGGAGGGGCCGTTGGCGAAACGCAGCGTCACCGGGCTGGTCCGGGTGACGGGCGACGCCAGCCGGGACGTTCCACGTCTTGCGAAGCTGATCGGAGCGGAGTGGCGCCAGAGCGGTGGGGACTGGATTTTGCGGGCGTCGGACGGGGTTCATTGAACGCGGCCTGTTGGTCGCGACTGCCCTTGCCTTGCCCGTCGCCGGTCGGGCGCAGGCCATCGGTGCAGCGGCATCAGGTCGGATCGTCCTGGCCCCGGCACGGCTCGATTTCGCGCTGCGCGAACTGGCGCGGCAGGCTGGCATCACCGTCGTCGCCACCGATCCCCGCCTGGGGGAGGTCCGCACCCGCGCGCTGACCACCGGCGCGCCGCCCGCCAGAGCCTTGGCGCAATTGCTGCGCGGGACCGGCTATCGTGCCATCGCGATCGATGCCGTCAGCTTCCGTATCGTCGGATCGCCGCGTCCCCCATCCGCCAGCCGTCCTCCGCCCGCCGTTCCACCGCCTGTCGGCCGGACCGGCGACATCATCGTGACCGCCAGCAAGCAGGGCACCGAGCTGGCCCGCTATCCGGGCAGCGTATCAGTGATCGGGCGCGGCGTGGCGCTGCCCAACGGATCGATCGACCTCAGCGATGTCGCAGGCCAGACGCCGATCCTTCAGACCACCGCGCTGGGGCCGGGGCGCAACAAGCTGTTCATCCGGGGCATTGCCGACAGCAGCTTCAACGGTGCGACCGAGTCCACCGCCAGCCTGTATCTCGACGAAGTGCAGATTGCCTTTGCCGGACCCGATCCGGGGCTGAAACTCTACGATATCGGTGAGGTCGAGATTGCCGAAGGGCCGCAGGGCGCGCTGCACGGCTCGGGCGCGATCGGCGGGATCGTTCGCCTGACCTCCAACCCGGTCTCGCTGACCCGCGACGGCGGACGGATCGAATGGGGTGGCGCGCTGACCGGGGGCGGGGCGGCGAGCAACGACGTGGCGGCGGTCGCCAACAAGGTGCTGCTGGCGAATACGCTGGGCGTCCGGCTGGTCGGTTATCACGCGGTCGATGGCGGCTATATCGACAATCTGCGGACCGGCGCGCGCAACATCAACCGGGTCCTGACCAGCGGTTTGCGCGGCACGCTGGCCTGGAATGTCGGGGGCGGCTGGCACGCCGAGCTGGGCGGCGGCACCCAGTCGATCGTGTCGCGCGACGCACAATATGTGCTTGGCGAGGACGCGCTGGCCAGCCGCTCGGCGATCGCCCAGCCATTCTGGAGCGATATGCGGTTCGGGCGGCTGCTCCTGTCCAAACACTGGGCAAGCGGGCTGCAATTCGTCTCGGCCTCGGGCCTGGTGAAAGGCGCGTCGTTCGAGCAGTTCGATGCCAGCACCATCCTGCCGCGCGGATCCTATCAGCTGAACAGCGGCAAGACCCTGTTCTCGCACGAAAGCCGTGTGTCGCGACGGCTGCCCGGCGGCGGGTCCTGGGTGGTCGGCATCAATTTCGTGTCGGACCAGTCGGTGATGGGGCGGTCGCTGACCCTGCGTCAGGGGGTGCGGCCGGTGATCGGCGTGACCAACGTCACGCGCAGCGGTGCGGTGTTCGGCGAGGCGACGCAGCCCGTAACCGGCCGCTTGTGGCTGACGCTGGGCGGGCGCGTGACCGCCGCGCGGGTCGACGGCGAACCGTCGATCACGCCGCGATCCAGGAATTTCGTACGAGGGCGGTCGACCACGCGGGTCGATCCGACCTTCGGATTTTCCTGGGCGCTGGGCGGCGACTGGACCGCGTTCGGGCGGTATCAGTCCGGCTTCCGCACCGGCGGCCTGGCCGTCGCGGCAGGTGTCGGGCGGGTTGCGAACTTCGAGGCGGACTCGATCCAGATGGTCGAGGCGGGCCTGCGCCATGTGCGTCGCGGCGCGACCGGACTGTCGGCCTCGGTCAGCCTGTCGCACGCGCGCTGGAAGGCGATCCAGGCCGATCTGCTCAACCGGTCTGGGCAGCCGGTGACGAGCAATATCGGCGACGCCCGCGTCGACGCGCTGGAGGGCTGGATCGAATGGGTGCCGCAGCGCGACTGGCACCTGACCGCGGCGATGTTCGTGGCAGACAACGAGGTCACGGGTTCGACCGCCGCGCTCAGCCGCGCCAGCAACCACCGCCTGCCGGAGACGCCCAGCATCTCGGCCCGGCTGGGGCTGGTCCGCAATGTCTCGCTCGGCCGCGATACGGTGCTGTCGACGCGCGGGGAGCTGGCCTTTGTCGGTCCGTCGGTGCTGGGCGTCGGTGACATGTTCGACGTGCGGCAGGGCGGTTACGGTGTCGCCAATCTGGGACTGACCGCACGGCGGGGCGGTTATGCTCTGGCGCTGACGCTCGACAATCTGCTCGACGAGCGGGGCAATCGCTTCGCCTATGGCAATCCGTTCCTGCTGGGGCGGCGCAATGTCTCGACGCCGCTGCGTCCGCGCACCGTGGGGGTCAGGCTGAGCGCGGATTTCTGAACGCCGTGCGGCCATAGGCGGCAAGGCCCGCCAGCACATGGCGCAAACGAAAGGCGTGGAAATGCCGGATCGTCGGCACCGGCCCGGCAAAGCGCTCGCGCAGGTTGCGGACGTCCGCCGCCAGCCAGCGGCGGACCCGGCTGTCGGTCATGACATGCTTGGCGTAAAGCGCTCCGTCGCCAAAGCCGTATCCCGCGAGGAGCGCGACGGCTTCGTCCTCCCGGCGGCGGCCATGATGATGGTCGACCACGAAGCCGGGGTCATAGCGGATCGACAGGTCCAGCGCCTGCGCGCGCAGCAGGAAGTCGGTATCCTCGGCGGCGCGGAACGGCGCACCCGCCCCGAAGCGTTCGTCGAACGGCCCGACCATGTGGCCGACATCGGCAGTGAAGGCCAGATTGGCGCCCATGACGAAGCCGCCGGGAAAGCTGCCCGGCTCGGCGATCATCGGATGATCCTCCAGCTTGACGGTCAGCAGCAGGTCGGCGGGGTCGCCGCGCAGGATACGCCCCCCGATGATGACGGGGGCGGGCTGCCCCGCAAAGGCCCGGGCCGCCTGCGCGAAATAATCGGGGTGCAGTACGCAGTCATCGTCGGTCATCGCGACGATCCGCCCCCGCGCCGCCCGAAGCGCCCGGTTGCGGGCGCGGGCCAGGCCGGGCAGCGGTTCCGACAACAAACGCACGGGAAAGGGCCTGTCTATCGCCCAGTGCCGGATCACCGCCGCCGTGGCGTCGGTCGAGCCATTGTCGACCAGGATCAGTTCGACCGCGCCGCTACCCGGATGCCGGGCGGCGGCATCGACCGAGGCGAGCGTGGCGGCGAGACTGCGGCAGCGGTTGCGGGTGCAGATCAGCAGGCCGATATCGATCATCCCGCGATCATCTCCGCCGCCTCCTGCGAAGACCGGGCCTGTCGGACGAGCGGGCTTTGCGCCGTCCATGCGCTTATATAGGCGCAGACCTTGCCATAGTCATTGTCCAGCACGACGTGGCGGACGCCGAGCAGCAGGGCCAGAATATGGCCGTGCAGGCGATCGGTGACGATCCGCTCCCCGCGGGCGAGCAGCTTCAGCCCGCGTTCGACGCGCTCCCGTGCCCGCTCGGTCGGAGCGGACGCCGCCACCGGCGGTTCGTCGAGCCAGTCCAAGGCGACCGTATCAGGCAAGCTCAACAACGGCGTGTCGTCACGCGCCGCGCGTTCGGCGTCGGAGCGGAGCAGCATCAGCGCGCGGCAATCCGCCGAAACCGGTCGCTCGATGCGGCCCAGGCCGAAGGCGGAGTCGGGGGCGAGCGTACTGGGGCAATGGAAATGGCGGCGGGCCAGGTCGAGGCTTGCCGTGTCGCGGACATACAGGTGAAAGTTCGGATGCCTGTCCACCAGCGCGGCGAAGCGGTCGCGATGGGCTGGGTCGCGAAAGTGGATCGACTGGGGCAACTGGACGATCCGGCGATCGGGAAAGCGTTCGATCAGCTGTTCGCGAAACTGCTGGTGATGCGGCCAGATGTCGCCCAGATTCCCGCCGCCATGGATCAGGATCGGCCCGGTGGGGCAGGCGGCGCGGAAGGCCGCTTCGTCGAAATCGTCCCAGCGGCAGACATAGGCCGGATCACCCGAGCCGACCGCGTGAAGCAGCGCGATCTCCCCCAACCAGATCGCGCTGTCCCCCACATTGGGATGGTCGGGGAAATCGACCAGCGCATAGGGCTCTCCCGGCGTGACATGGCGGCGATACAGGTCGAGCAGTCCCTCTCTCTGGCCTGCGATCACATCATCCTCGCTCACGCCGCGATGGCACTCGGCAAGGCGCCCCGGACGCTGGCGTAAAGCGCCTCGCAACGGTCGAGCCACAGGTCGCGGGCGAAATGCGCCTCTACCCGGCGACGGGCGGTGTGGCGCGGGATGGCCATGGCCCGGATCAAGGCGTCGGCCAGCGCGGTGACATCCCCGGCCGAGGCGATGCATCCGGCCTCGCCCACGACTTCGCGCGCCGCGCCTGCATCGAATGCGGCGACGGGCAGGCCGCACGCCATCGCCTCGATCGCGACCAGCCCGAACGGCTCGTCCCAGCAGGGGGTGAAGAGGAACACCGATGCACGGCCCAGTTCCCGCGCCAGGCCCGTGCCGTCGAGATGCCCGCCATAGCGGATGCCGCCGCCCAGCAGCGGCTCGACCTCGGCGGCGAAATAGTCCGGGTCCTCGACCGCGCCGAACAGGGTCAACGCGACGCCCGCTTCCCGCGCGGCGCGGACGGCGAGATGCGTGCCCTTGTTGGGGGTGATCCGCCCGCACCACACCGCTTCGCCATTGCCCTGCTCGGCAAAGGGCCAGGCGGCCGGGTCGATGGCATTGTGCAGGACCGAGGCCTCGGGCGGCGCGCCGTTCGGCCACCAGGCCTGCAACTGGCGGGCGGAGGTGACGGTCAGCCTGTGGGTCGGGCTGGGGCTGATCGACACGAAATGGTGGAGCGCGTCATAGGGCGGCACGTGCAGCGAAGTGACGGTCGGGACCTGCGCAGTCCGGCGTTGCTCCAGCGGGAAGCGGTGCAGGCTGTTGTTATGCACCACGTCGAACCCGCCGCGCGCGATCCGGTCGCAGGCGGCGGCATAGCCCGCATCGACATGCGCGATCAGCTCGGGCTTGCCGCGATGCTCGGCCCAGGGGAAGATGGCTTCGTAATGGACCGGCAGGACCGGATCGAGGGTGAAGCGCGGGTCGCTGTCGCCACTGGCGAACAGCACCACCTCATGCCCACGCGCCGCCAGCCCCTCGGCCAGATACCAGCCATGCGCTTCCATGCCGCCCAGGAAAGGCTGGCGGATCGGCTGGCGGACATGGGCGAGAAGGGCGATCCTCATGCCGCGACCCGGGCAGCCTCGCGCTCCTCCAGCAGACGGATGACGCTGGCCGTATTGGCATAGGGCTGGTGGCTCTGTTGTCCGGTCAGGGCGAGGTCGTCCTCGTCGGGACGCCGCAGGATCTGGATGGGGCGGCCGGGCGTATCGTCGATCAGGCCCATCAGGCGAAAGGCGTGCAGCCAGTGGCCCATGGTGCGGTATCCCCATTTCGCTTCGAACAGCTCGGCATTGCGGACCACGCTGTCGATATGGTGGACCGGCGGCATGTGGTGCGGGTGATATTGATGATAGGCCAGCCCGCCCTTGATCCAGGCGATCGGCACGCCCGCCTTGTCCACCACCTTGCCGAAATCGGTATCCTCGCCGCCATAGCCCGCATAGCGCTCGTCGAACCCGCCGGTGTCGAGGAAGGTGTCGCGCCGCATCGCGAAGTTGAGCGACCAGAAGCAGCGATAATCCTCGCACCGCTCGATGCCGTGGGGCGGCGGCCCGCGCCGGTCGGAGTGGCGGACCGCCACCCCGGCGAAATCCTCGTACCGCCATTCGCCCGCCGTCGCGCCGCCGGGCAGGTACATGACCTCGCCCATCAACAGCCCGTCTTCCTGATCCAGGTAGCGATCATAATCGGCCAGCAGGTCGGGGGTCGGGATGCAGTCCATGTCGAGGAAGACCAGCTTGTCACCGACCGCCGCCTTCGCTGCCATGTTGCGCGCGGTCGCCAGCGGCAGGCGCGGGCCGGACACCATCATCTGGCGGATGGGAAAGGACGCGTCCGGCAGGTCATAGGGCGTGTCCTGAATGACCGCGACGATCAGCTCGGCAGGCAACATCGTCTGGCGGGTCAGGCCGATCACGACATTGCGCAGATGTTCGGGGCGGCCCCCGGCGAGCGTGACGACCGAGATCATGAATGGGCTCCGGTGGATTGGGTCAGGGAAGATGGGTTCATATCGATCGGCCAGAGCCGGGTGGACAGCGCCTCCAGCCAGTCGGCAGCGGCCTGGGCAGGCGCGTCGGCGATCATCGCGCGCTGCAGGACGGGGCAGTGCTGGCCGAGGGTTTCGGTCAGCGCCGCATTCCAGGCCTGGGCCGAGGAGGGGAGATGCGGACGGACACAGGCCACGCCGGCCGTGGCCAGCGCCTCCGCCTTGCGATGCTGTTCGTCGAAATACCGCCATTCGGGAATGGCGAGCCAGGGCCGGGCGGCGGCCAGTATCTGCTGGCAGGTGGTGTTGCCGGTCGAGGCGATGACGAGGTCGGCGGCGGCGACATGGTCCGCCGGATTGTCGACCCAGCCGCGATGCTCGATATTGGCAGGCTCGGTGGCATGCCAGTCGCGCGCGACCGGGCCGATGGTGATCCAGCGCGCACCGGGGCGGCTGCGTGCCCCGACGCCGAGCGGGGCCTGGGCGAAGCCGCCCCCGCCGCCGCCCGACAGGACCAGGATCATCTCCTCGTCCGCGCCCACGCCGATCCGCTGGCGCGCCAGCTCGCGTTCGGGGATGCGGGTGTCGACACCCAGCCCGCCGACGAAGCAGGTCTTGGCGCGCATCGCGGGGTCCCATTCGGGCTGGGCCAGCGCCTCGTCGAACGCGGCGAGCAGCCCGGCGGCGCCGTCATAGGCGGCGCGGTGCCCGGCATCGCTGCGGTCGCCATGCTGGAGAATCTTCACATGCGGAACCGAGCAGATACGCGCCAGCTGTGCGATCTCGGCCGACACGTCGCAGATCATCAGCGCGGGGTCGGCGCGGTCGAACCAGCCCGCGATCACCGCCATGGCATGGCGGATGCCGGGCCAACCGAGCGGCGCGCAATGCAGCGTCTCCGGCGTCGGCACCGTGTCCATCGCGCCCGCCTCCAGCCCGGTCGGCTCGAAGAGCGAGGGGATGGTGACGATCTCGACCTGCGGCGGCAGCGGGGGGAAGATGTCGTCGCGCGCGCAGAAGATGGTGACGGGGCGCTCGGGCGGCAGCGCGTTCAGGATGGCGGCGCAGCGCTCGGCATGGCCCCGCCCCTGATGATGGACGAAATAACCGAAGGGGCGCGTCACGCCGCCGTCGCCTGCGTCGGCATCGGCGCGGTCAGGCCCAGCCGCTCCAGCCCCTCCATCACGCCATTGGCATGGTGCGCGGTGACCCGCATCAGCCCGTCACGCTCGGGCAGGTCGGCCAGTTCGTGCCCGGCATTGCCCACGACGATCGCATGGCCGCAGGCGTCCAGCATATCGACGTCATTGCCGCTGTCCCCGGCCGCGACGCACGCACCCATCGGCAGGTCGAGCCGTTTCGCATAGGCCGCGACCGCCGCCGCCTTGCCGCCCAGCGGCGCCAGCACGTCGATCAGCCGTCCGTGCGAAAAGACGGTCTTGGCGGAAAGCCCCTGTTCGGCCAGCGTCTCGCGCACGCGCGCGGCATCCTCGGCGGTGCCGAAATAGCTGACCTTGTGCGGTCCGGCCGTGTCGCGCGGCTGCGGGCGCAGGCGTAGCGGCTTGAGCGCGGCGACCACCGCCTTGCGGTCCCAACCCTCGTTCAGGCGCGTGGCGAACTCGGGGCACTCCTGCCACCCGCGCTGACCCTTCAGCATGATGCGCGTGCCGACATCGGTGATGAAGGCATCGGGTTCGGGAATGCCCCACTGCGACAGGATGATCCGCGCCATCGCGAAGGACCGGCCGGTGGCGACGACGAAGGGAAGGTCGCTCGCCTGACGCCATGCCGCGAAGTCGTGCGCGCCGACACGGCATCCGGTCAGCGTATGATCGATATCGCTGGCGAGCAGGCCGGGGGTGCGCGGCAGATGGGCGTAGAGCGCGGTCGATTCCATGGCGTAACGGTCCCAGGCATAGAGGGTGGAGCCCGATCGGCCATTCGCGCTCATCCGCTTATGGGTGTCGGGATCGGAAAGGATGGACAGGCAGGCGGTCGCGATGGCGTCCTCGTCGCGCGGCTCGACCAGCAGGCCATGGTCCAGCGCGGCGACGATCTCGCTGGGGCCGCCATGACGGGTCGCGACCACGGGCACGCCCGCTGCCGCCGCTTCGATCAGGGTCAGGCCAAAGGGTTCGTGCAGTGCGGCGTTGACGAAGACGCCGCCCGTCGCCGCGCGCTCATAGAGTGCGGCGACGTCATCCCCGTCATGCCGTGGCGGCAGGGCGATGCGACCGCGAAGCGCGGCTGTGTCGGCCAGCGCCAGCAACTCGGCCAGTACGGCGCGTTCCTCCGCCGATCCGGGACCGTCATGCTGGCCCGCCAGGATCACCAGATTGGCGGCCTCGCGCAATTTCGCCGAGGCCGCATAGGCACGGGCGAGCGCGCCCAAATTCTTCTTGGCGACCGGCCGGGCGATGGCGAGTATTATGGGCTTGGCCGGATCGTCGAGCCATTCGTCCAGCCGGTCGGCGAGCGTCGGGCCATCGGGGCGACCGCCCTCATGGTTCGGCACGCCCGGCGCGATGCGATGGATCCGTCCGCCAGCGGGAATGCCATAGGCCTGGACCTGGCGTTGCGCCTCGTCCTCGGTCGAGACGATCAGCGCATCGGCGCTGGCGATGGCGGTACGTTCGGCGGCGATGCGGCCGTCCAGCGCGGGCGAGGGGCCGTGATGGCGGCGCTTGTCGATGCCCAGCGCATGGGGCGTATAGACGAAGGGGATGGCAAAGCGCCGCCGTGCCTCGGCCGCCACGGCGGCGGCGTCGGAGAAATGCGCATGGATGACATCGGGCAGGCGCGGCAGTCGGGCGAGGTGCGCGCAGAAGGATTCGGTAAAGGCGGCCAGGTCGTCGGCCAACGCGTCCTTTTCCAGATAGCGACGATTGGCGGTGGCGATCCGATCGATGGTCAGCTTGGGCGAGAGCCGCTCGGTGGCGCGGGCATGATCGAGCGGCAGGCCCGGTTCCTCAAACAGCCGGGTAACGATGGAGACTTGATGCGTATCAATATTCATTGCCTGCGCGGCGGCAGCGTCCAGGATATAGGCAATATGGCCGCCCGTATCGGCGGTGATGCCATAATGGACAGGTGGCGATTTCAGGCACCCACCCAGTGCCAGATGCAGGATAAACAATCTCGCCCCTTTCGTTATGGAGCGACAACGTTATAAATATTGATTGGCTCCCGACCGGATAGAGGAAAGATTGCAGTCGACTGACATGATTGTCAGTTTGTCCAGGGTTTCTTGATCAGTATCAATAATGGCAAAGCTCAGCTGAGCGGTGGCTGTCCGTTCGAGGCGCTCAGGCCACCGTCGACGGGCAGGTTCACGCCGGTGATGAAGCGCGCATCCTCGCTTGCCAGGAACGCGATGGCCCCGGCGATGTCCTCGGGTTGCGCACCCCGGCCCATCGGAATGCGCTCCTCGAACTTCGCAATCAACTCGGGCTGTTCCTTCATGCCCGCCGTCAGTGCGGTGTAGGTCAGTGACGGATTGACCGCATTGACGCGCACGCCATTCGCCGCTTCGTCCATCGCCAGCGCGCGGGTGAAGTTCGTCACGGCCCCCTTGGCGGCGCAATAGAAGCTGTGATTCCAGTCGCCGCCCAGCCCGGACACCGACGACATGTTGATGATGCAGCCCCTGGACTGGCGCAAATGCGCGATCGCGGCGCGGGCCATCTGGACCACGCCGTAAAGATCGGTTTCGATGACCTTGGCAAAGGCCGAGAAGTCGCCCTCGTCCAGTTTGCCGAGATGATCGACGCCCGCATTGCTGACCAGCACGTCGATCCGTCCGAACCGCGCGATGGCCAGAGCGACCAGGGCCTCGCAATCGGCCATCTTGGATACATCGGTTTCGCGCGTCGCGACCGTCGCGGGAGCGAGTTCGTCGGCCAGCTTGTGCAGGCCCGCACCGTCCGTGTCGCCCAACACCAAGGTCGCGCCCTCCTGTGCGAAGCGGCGGGCGGCCCCTTCGCCGATGCCCGACGCGGCGCCGGTGACGATCACGATCTTGCCTTGGAACCTCGCCATGTCGGGCGCTCCTGTCCTTATATCACTGGTCCGCCCATCCCGGCCTGTCAGAACAGGCACATCGGGCCAGTGTTCCGCCCGCCATCACTGTAAAAACGCAAAAGGCGGGAAAATGCGGTTCAGCGCCGCACCATATCCTCGGGCAGCCCCTTGAAGGATGATGCGCGGCCCAGCGTGTCGCGGTTGGCGGACAGCCAGCCTTCGGCTTGTGCGCGGCCCATTTCGCGCAAATCCTGTAGCACCGACCAGCGTGTGTCGACCTTGCTCGTCCCCGATGGCCCCGCCAGTTCGTCCGGCGGCGACAGCAGGTGCAGGTTGACCCGCGCGATCGCCCGCATCCGCGGATCGCGCGAGGTTTCGGCGCGGGCGACATCCTGGATTTCGGACAGGGCGCGCAGGTCGCGGCGCAGACAGGCGTTGAAGCTGATATCGCTGACCCGGCGCATGACCTCGCCGACCGAGCCGCCGATATCCTCGACGGTGAAGGGCGTGATCTGGACGATCATCATGTCGGTCGCGCCGATCGCCTCGGTCAATAGCGGTTCCAGCGCGGGGTTGGCGGTGAAGCCGCCGTCCCAATATTGCTCGCCCTCGATCTCCACCGCCGCGAACAGCTCAGGCAGGCAGGCCGAGGCCATCAGCGCGTCGAGCGTCACGTCCTCGCCGGTGAACAGCCGCGCCGATCCGCTCGCGATGTGGGTCGCGGCCACATAGAAGGGCAGGCGCGTCTGGCGGGCGAGCAGGTCCAGGTCGATGCTTTCCGCGACCGCCTGTCGCAGCGCGCGCATATCGCGAACGCCGGGCAGGAAGGGCGCGACATAGCGGCTGGAGAGCTTGGCGATGTCCAGCGACTTACGCAGCAGCGGCTCGAAAAACGGACCGCCCAGCGCGCCGACATCGAGCGGGGCGAGCGGCGAGGCATCGGCGACATGGCCCCATAGCCGCTCCAGCGCCGCCTTTGCCCCGGCCGCGCCCCCGGTCGCATAGCCCGAAACAACCGCCGCGCCGTTGATCGCCCCCGCGCTGGCGCCGCTGACCCCGACGATCTCGATATCCTCGTCCAGCAGCCTCTCGACCACGCCCCAGCCATAGGCACCGTGCGCGCCGCCGCCCTGCAGCGCGAGGGCGATGCGGGGGCGGGGCGGGACCTGGGGTTCGAGACGGTCGGTCATGGCGTACCTCCTTCTGCGTTGCGTCATGTTGCAACGCACAAAAGGCAAATGCCATCCCGTTTCGGCGGATTTTTTGTGGGAGTGTGTGATCGATGAACCCGTTCCTCCCCTGCAAGGGGAGGAAATTGGGCCTACCGCTTGGTGAAGCCGCCGATCCCCGCGATCGCCAGCTTGGCGGCGGGCTTGGACATTTCCGCGAAGGTCAGCCGCAGATAGCGGACGGGCCGGACGCTGGTGAAGGGCAGGCGCTGGGTGGAAAGGGCATAGGCGATGTTCGAGAACTCGCCCGCGCCCGCCGGGGTCCAGCTCTTGCCGTCGACGCTCGTCTCCGCGACGTAACCGCGCGGCGGGGCGGCGTCGATCATGACCTGGCGCGAGGGGGTCAGGCTGAAGCCCGCGACGTCGCGCACCTGGCCCATGTCGACGGTCACGCTGGCCGGCTTGCCCGCCACGGGCGCAGGCTGAACCCAGATGGTCTTGGCGTCGTTGTCGAGCAGCTTTTCGGCACCCGGCGCCGTGGCCGAGACGATCGTCCAGCCGGTCGTCGCCAGCACGGTCGGATCGCTCGATACGATGGCGGGGACGGGGACCGGCGCGACGCTCTGGAACAGCGAAACCTCGCTGATCGCCGGGCAGACCGGCGCGTCGACGATGCGCAGGCGGACGCGGCGCGCGGTGACGGGTTGGGGCAGGCGGATGATCCGCTGCGCGCTGATGCACTCATGTTCGGCGAGCTGCTGCCACTTGCCGTTCACTTCCGCATCGACCGCGAAGCGTGTGACCCGCACGCCGAGCGGCAGATATTCGCGGATGCGGATCAGATCGAAACGGCGACCCGGCGGCAGATCGAGCGTCAGGCTGGGCGTGGTCACGCCGTCGGGGGCGGACCAATAGGTGTCGCGCTGGCCGTCCAGCACCTTGGCAGCCTCATAGCCCTTGCCGCGGACATGGCTGGCGCTGGCCACCGACCCTTGCGCCAGATCGGTCGCGAAGCTGGCGCGGATCGCGTCGCCGAAGCTCTTCAGGATCTTGACGTCCTGATCGGGGATGCGCCCGCGCCGGTCGGGCGGCAGGTTCAGGTTCATATTGGTGCCGCGCGCGACCGAGGTGTCGAAATAGCCGACGAGGTTCTCCGGCGAGCGGACCTTGGAGTCCTCGTCCGCATGATAGAACCAGCCGGGCCGGATCGAGGTATTGGTCTCGGCGGGCCACCACAGCGCTCCGCCGCGCACGCCCGAATTGCCCTCCGACTGGACATAAGGGTGGTTGGGCATGGTCGGCCAGCAGGGATCGCCCGCGATCCCGTCCTCATTGCCGACCCAGCGGATATCCGCGCCCAGCGGATCGAAGGTGCAGGCCATGGGCTGATACTGGTGGACCAGCGCGATGATCGAGGGCCAGTTGTAATATTTGGGCGCATCGATCTGCCGCGTCTCGCGCGCCCCGCCATAATAGCCGTCACCGCCATTGGCCCCGTCGAACCAGAATTCGAACAGCTCGCCATAGCCGGTGCAGAGTTCGACCACCTGCTTGCGGAAATAGTCGACATAGGACGGGCGGCCATAATCGGCCCGGTTGCGATCCCAGGGCGAGAGATAGATGCCGAAGGCAAGCCCGGCGCGCTTGCAGGCGTCCGACATTTCGCGGACGATATCGCCCTGGCCGTTCTTATAGGGCGAGTTGCGGATGCAATGCTCGGTCAGCTTGGTCGGCCACAGGCAAAAGCCGTCATGATGCTTGGCGGTGAGGATGATACCCTTCAGATTGCCCGTCTTGGCCGCCCCGACGATCTGGTCCGCGCTGAAATCGGACGGGTTGAACATGCTGGGGTCTTCGTCGCCATAGCCCCATTCCTTGTCGGTGAAGGTGTTCATGGCGAAGTGGATGAAGGCATATTGCTCGCGCTGGTGCCAGCGCCACTGCCGCGCCGAGGGGACTGCGCCATAGGGCGCGGGCGCACCGGCCTGCCCCTTGGCGAAGGCTGGCGTGGCGGAGGCGACGAGCCCGGAGGCGAGGACGGCGCGGCGGGAGAAATCGGTCATTGTCGGGTCGGCTCCGGGAGGGATCAGGCGGGCTGGTGGTCGAAGGAGGGCGGGCGATCCTTGGGATCGCGGCCAAAGGCGGGGTTCGGCCTGGCCCCCATGGTGAAGGACAGGGTGCCGCCCTTCGACAGGGTGGCATGGTCGATCCAGCTCTTGGTCCAGGGGCGACCGTTCCACGTCACCGACTGGATATAGGGCATGTCCGGGCCATTGCCCTTCGCCTCGACAACCAGCGTCTTGTTGCCGCCGACCGTCACCTGCGCACGGTCGAACAGCGGACCGCCGAAGACATAGGCGCCGCTGACCGGATCGACCGGATAGAAGCCCAGCGACGAGAACAGGAACCACGCGCTCATCTGGCCGCAGTCATCGTTCCCGATGATGCCGTCGGGCGCGTTCTTGTACATCTCGGTCAGCAGGCGGCGGACCATCCGCTGGGTTTTCCAGGGCGCGCCGACATAGGCATAGAGATAGGCGGCATGCTGGTCCGGCTCGTTGCCGTGCGCATACTGGCCGACCAGCCCCGAAATGTCGGGTGGCGCATTTTTCGGGAGCGTCGAGGGCGCACTGAACAGCTCGTCCAGCTTGGCCTCGAACTTCGCGTCGCCGCCCATGTGACGGATCAGGCCATAGACGTCATGCTGGTTGAGGAAGGTCGCCTGCCAGCCATTGGCCTCGGTATAGTCGCGCCACCAGGGCTTGGGCATATGGCCCAGCTGGACGGGGTCGTAATCCTTCCACCAGCTGCCGTCGCTGAAGCGGGGGCGGGCGAAGCCGATCGAGGGATCGATGACGTTGCGCCAGTTGCCCGAGCGCTTGAGCAGGCGATCGGCCTCGGCCGTCTTTCCCACCTTGCGCGCGATGTGCGACGCGGCCCAGTCGTCATAGGCATATTCCTGCGTCCGGCTGACGCTTTCCCACCATTTGTCGGCGGGGACATAGCCCTTGGCGTCGTACAGGTCGCGACCCTTGGAGTTGTCCATGTCGGGCGCGGCGAAGTCGAAGCTGCGCTTGGCGATGCCCGGCCAGGCGGCGGCATAGTCGGCGGGAATGCCCTTCACCATCGCCTCGGCCATGATCGGCGTGCCGTGCCAGCCGATCATGATACCCGTCTCCTTGCCCTGCAGCGTCCAGACCGGCGGGCCATAGGCGCTCTGCTGGGTCTGGCGGATCACGTCCTCGATCAGCTTCTGCGCCTGGGCGGGCTGGGTCAGGATCAGCCAGGGGTGAAGCGCCCGGTACGTGTCCCAGGTGGAATAGGTGCTGTAGGCGGACTGCCCGGCCAGTACGGTATGAACCTGCCCGTCCAGCCCGACATAGCGGCCGTCCACGTCCGAAAAGAGCGTCGGCGCGATCAGCGTGTGGTAATTGGCCGAGGCCATGATCGTCTGCTGGTCGGGAGTGCCGCCCTCGACACGAACGCCACCCATCGTTTCGGCCCAGCGGGTCATGGCGGCGCGGCGGGTGCGGTCGAAGTCCCAATGCCTGGCCTCGGCGGCGAGGTTCGCCTTGGCACCTGCGACGTCGACCGCCGAGATGCCGCAACGGATCAGCAGCGGCGCGTCGCCCAGTTCGTCGAAGAACAAAGCGGCCTTCAGGCGGTTGCCCTTGACGGCGGTGCCGTTGGCGGGCGCGTCGCCATCGCCATAAAGCTGGATACGGCTGGGCTTCTTGGACAGCTGCATCGCAAAGAAGATGCGCCGCCCCTTGGCCCAGCGGAACACGCGGCGGGTGCCGGTGATCGTACCGTCGGCCTCGATGGTCAGTTCGGCATCGGTGATCAGCGGCTTGGCATCGCTCTTGTCGAGGACGAGATGCGACAGGTCGACCAAGACATGACCCGGCCCCTTGGGATAGGTGTAGCGGTGCCAGCCGGTCCGCTCGGTCACGGTCAGCTCGGCGAGGACGCCGGACTCCAGCTTCACCCGGTAATAACCCGGCTCGGCCTGTTCCTCGGTGTAACGCTGGCGATAGCCTTCATCGGGATTGGAGAGCGGCCCCGCGACCAGCTTCAGCTCGCCGCGCGTCGGCACGACCAGCACGTCGAGCATGTCGCCGATGCCGGTGCCGGACAGGTGCGTATGGCTGAACCCCATGATCGAGCTATCGCCGTGATGATAACCCGAGCAGGTATCCCAGCGCTCGACATCGGTATCGGGGCTCAGTTGCACCATGCCGAAGGGCATCACCGCACCGGGATAGGTATGGCCGTCGCCGCCGGTGCCGACGAACAGATTGGGACGGGCGACCGGCATCGGCACGGCGGCGGCGACGCCTCCGATCGGCAGGCTGGCGAGCGCGGTCCCGGCGAGGAGCGAGCGGCGGCTGAGGATCATGCGAACGTCTCCCGCAAAACTTCCGGCCTTGTGGCCGCGACATGGACGATCAGCTCGCCGAACAGGCCATTGGCCCAGGCGAACCAGTCGCGTGTGAACTTGGCGGGATCGTCGATATCGACCCCTTCGTGAATGAAGCCCGTATGCCCGTGCGACCCACGGATCATCGCCAGGCTCGACCGCAGCAAGGTCGGATCGGTCGAGGTCAGCGCGCGGGTGATGATCGACATCGGCCAGACCTGGCCCGGACCGGTGTGCGGGCCGCCGATGCCGGTCAGCGCCTTGCCCTCGAAATACCAGGGATTGTTCTTGCTCCAGCATGCCGCGAGCGTCCGCTGCCACAGCGGATCGGCCGCATCGACGCAGCGGAGATAGGCCAGGCCCGACAGCGAGGGCACATTGGCGTCGTCCATGAAGACGGCATTGCCATAGCCGTCGACCTCATAGGCCCAGACGCGTTCGCCGCTGGGCAGGGTCATCGTGCCGAACTGCTTGAGTGCGGCCTCGACCTCGGTGGCGAGCAGGGTGGCGTCCTGCGCCAGGGCGGGTTCGCCGACCGCGTTCGACAGCGCGGCGAGTTCGCGCAGCGTCGTCATCGCGAACAGGTTGGCGGGCACGAACTGGCCGTACAGGCACGCATCGTCCGACGGGCGGAAGCCCGAATGGATCATGCCGTTGGGACGCGTCGGCAGGCCGGTGCCGCGATAGAGCGTCTCGGTCGGCTCGGGCGCGGAGCGGCGGAAGCGGTAAGGGCCGGGGCCTTCTTTCCGCTGCTGCTCGCGGAAGGTCTTCACGATCAGGCGCGCCGAGGCTTTCCACTCGGCGTCGAACGGCGTGGTGTCGCCCGTCTCGCGCCAATAGCCATAGGCCAGCCGGATCGCGTAGCAGAGCGAGTCGATTTCCCATTTCCGCTCGGCGACGCCGGGCTTCATCTCGGTATCGTCGTGCAGTGCCCAGCCGAGGTTCGTCTTGGCGGTCGGGTCCTGCATGAAGGCGTTGGCGTACGGATCGATCAGGATCGATCGCGCCTGCCGTCCGATCAGCCCGCGGAACAGCCGCCCCAGCGCCGGATCGCGCTTCACGAGGTGCAGATAGGGCCGCAGCTGCGCCGCCGAGTCCCGCAGCCACAGGCAGGGAATGTCGCCGGTGATGACGAAGGCGTCCAGCTTGCCGCCCACGTCACCGAGTGACAGCACCGTAGTGTCGAGCGTGTTGGGATAGCAATTGCCGAACATCCAGCGGAGTTCGGCATCGGCGATCAGCTTCGAGACGCGGGTGATCTCCGCCTCGACCGCCTTCGATACGAAGCGGCGGTCGGCGACGGCGGGGCGCTTGCTGATGAAGCCGGGCGCGGCGGCGAAGGCCGGGGCGGCGGCGAGTGCCGCGCCCCCGGCGATCAGTTCACGACGGGTCGGGGTCATTTGGGCAGGTCCTGCGCCTGGCCGGTGACGGTGAACTGGGTCCATTGCCCTGCACCGTCGCCGGGTTGGCCACCACCGATATAGAGCTTGTAGGTGCCCGGCAGGATGCGGCGGGTGCCGTCGCGCCAGACCTGGCTCATCATGCGCGGGTCGATGGTGAAGCGCGCGGTGCCCGCCTGACCTGGCTTGAGCGCCACGCGAGTGAAGCCGACCAGCTGGCGTTGCAGCACGGGGTCGGTCAGCACCAGCTTCTCGTCGGTGGCGGGCGGGACCAGATAGGCCTGGGTCACTTCCTCACCGGCGCGCTGGCCGGTATTGCGCAGCTGCACCGCGACATCCACGGGCTGGCCGACCGCGACATTGGCGGTGACGGTCGGCTGGCCATAGTCGAACTTGGTATAGCTCAGGCCGTGACCGAAGCCCCAGGCGGGCTTGCCGGTGAAGTAGCGATAGGTGCGCTCCTTCATGCCGTAATCGGCAAAGGCGGGCAGGTCGGCGGTCGAGTGATAGATGGTGACGGGCAGGCGACCCGACGGGTTGACGTCCCCGGCCAGAATCTCGGCCAGCGCGGTGCCGCCCTCGGTGCCCGGATAAAAGGCCGCCAGCGTCGCGGCGGGCTTGAAGTCCCCCAGCGATACCGCCGACCCGGAGACGACGACCGCGACCACCGGCTTGCCCGTCGCCTGAAGTGCTGTGAGCAGCTTGCGCTGTGGCTCGGGCAGGACGATCTCGGTCCGGTCGCCGCCCGCGAAGCCGGGGACCGAGACGCCCAGCGCCTCGCCCTCCAGATCGGGCGACAGGCCGACGACCGCGACCAGCACGTCGGCGGTCCCGGCGACCTTCAACGCCTCGGCGGTCAGCGCCTCGGCGGGGGGGAGCCATTGCAGGCGCAGGCCCTCATCGCCGCCCTTATGGTCGATCTCGACCCGGATACGGCGCGGGGCCGAACCGTCGATGGTCGTTTCCAGCTTCTTGCCGCCGATCACATCATCCACGACCAGCCGGTCGTCGATATAGAGCTTCACCGCGTCATGCGCCGGGCAGGCGTGCCAGCAGGCGGGGCCGTCGAGCCGCAGCTTATACTGGCCCGGCCCCGGCGGGGTCAGCGTGCCTGTCCAGCGGCGCTGGAAGGGCGCGGTCTTGGTATAGTTGAAGTCGATGCGGCGGTCCTGCCCCGCAACCGACCACTGGCCGTTCGCGCCCATCGTCTCGACCGTCAGGCCGGTCTTGCCGTTCGCCGACAGCGCGGTTTCGGGCACGCCGACGAACGCGCCCTCGGCCAGCACCGAGCCTTGCGCATAGCGGACATCGCGGCCGAACTTCGCGCGGATGCCGTCGAGCGGGGTGACGGGATTGATCGCGGTGCCGTGGTAATTGCCCTCCAGCACGCCCAGATCGTCAGCATCCGCACCGAACACCGCGAGTCTCTTACCCTTGAGCGGCAGCAGGTCGTTCGGATTGTCGAGCAGGATGATGCCCTTGCGGGCCGTCTCCAGCGCCAGCGCGCGGTGGGTGGGCGTGCCGACCTCGCTCGCCTTGATCCGGTTCCAGGGGCTATCCACGGTCAGCATCCGCCGCACCGCCAGCGCGCGGGCGAGCGCGGTATCGATCTCACCTTCGGTAATCAGGCCGCGCTCGACAGCCTGGGGCAGCGAGCGATAGGCGTTGCCGCAGTTCAGGTCGGTGCCCGCGCGCAGCGCCGCCGCCGCTGCAGCAGGCGCATCGGGCTGGGCATGGTGGAACATCCAGATATTGCCGACCGCATCGCAGTCCGACACGACCAGCCCGTTGAAGCCCCAGTCGGTGCGCAGCCGCTGGGTCAGCAGCATCGGATTGGCGCAGACCGGCGTGCCGTGAATGGCGTTATAGGCGCACATCAGCGACAGCGCCTTGCCCTCGGTCACGGTCGCGCGGAAGGCGGGCAGGTAGGTCGCCTCCAGATCGCGCGGGCTCACCATCACGTCGAAACTGTCGCGCCCGCCCTCAGGACCGGAATGGACCGCCATATGCTTGACGGTCGCGATGACCTTCGGATGCTTCAGGTCGGGGCCTTGCAGGCCGCGCACGAAGGCGATGCCGATGCGGCTGGTGAGGAAGGGGTCCTCTCCGTACGTTTCCTGGCCCCGGCCCCAGCGCGGATCGCGGAAAATGTTGATGTTGGGCGACCAGATGGTCAGCCCCTGATACAGGCCGCGATCGGCATTCAGCGGCTGCGAATTGAACTTCGCGCGTGCCTCGGTAGCAACGACATCACCGACCTTCTGGATCAGCGTGGGGTCCCAGGTCGCGGCCATGCCCATCGCCTGCGGGAACACGGTCGACGGCCCGTTGCGCGCGATGCCGTGCAGCCCCTCGCTCCACCAGTCATAGGCGGGCAGGTTCAGCGCAGGCTCGGCCGGGGCCTCGTTGACCAGTTGCGCCGCCTTTTGCGCGATGGTCAGCTTCTGCGCTTCCGGGGGAAGGGCGGGGGTGGCGGCCTGACCGGCGGCGGCGAGGAGGAGGAAGGGGATCACTGGGCGTCCTTCGGACCGAGGGTGTAGATTTTCAGCTCGCGCGCCAAAGTGGCGGCGTCCGCGTCGCTCTGGATGGTGAGCGTGATGCTCTCGCCGGGCAACAGGTCGAATCCGTCGTCGGACGGTTCGGCGGCAATGGTGCCGAAATTGACCTGTACCTGCCGCGCGAGGTTGCGTGTCGTCAGCGTCAGCTGCTTGCCCGACCAGCGCGCGGTGATGCCCGGCGCGGGGTAGGCCATGTCGCGCGGCACCTTTCGCTCGATGATCTGGCGGGCGATGACCTTTTCGCCGTCGAACAGTTCGGCCACGGCATAGCTGCTCTGCGGCGCGGCGTTCGCGAACAGCGTCGCGTCGGGGATCATCGCGACATCGCTGGCCGAGGCGGCAGCCATGGTCACGCTGCCCGATTGCGAGCCGAGCTTGCGGCCGTCCATGCCGTATCCAGTGACCCGCCAGCCGAGCGGCTTCGGCGCCGTGGCGTCGGACACCAAGGCTATCCGCGTCGCGCCGGGTTTGGTCTCCGCGACGATGGTCTGGGGCGCGAAGAAGCGGCGGACCTCGTGCTGGAGCATCTTGTCATGCCCGGTCCAGTCGATGCTCGACCAGCTGATCGCGGGCCAGCTGTCGTTGAGCTGCCAATAGAGCGAACCCAGCGTCACCGGGCGGCAGGCGCGGTGATGACGCGCGGCGAGGCCGATCGCACGCGCCTGCATCGCCTGGGACAGATAGACGAGATCGGCGAAGTCGCGCGGGTCGCGCAGGTTTTGCTTCAGATAGAAGGTGATGCGGTCATTGCCTTCGCCTGCCAGGAACTTCTGATGCGCCTTCATGACGGGGCTGTCGATGCGGAAGTCCGCCGGATCGGCGAAGGTCGCGATGGTCGACAGGTCCGGGAAGGCCTGGAAGCCGTACTCGGACATGAAGCGCGGGCAGCTGTCGGTATAGCGCTCGACCGGCTTGGAACCCGACCACACGTCCCAGAAATGGCGGTCGCCATCCTTGTCGGTGTCGGTCGGCCCCTCATAATCGGTCGAGGGCGAGCCTGGCCAATAGGGGATGCCCGGCGAGTTCTTGATGACTGCATCGCGCAGCACGCGGTCGAACAACACGGCCATGCCGGTGCCGATCCGCTCCTGCTCGTCCGGGCCGACCGCCTTCTTGAACGCCTTGCGATCCGACCAGTTTTCCCAACCCGACAGCACTTCGTTATTGCCCGCCCAGATGACCAGCGAGGGGTGCGATTGCAGGCGCGCGACCTGTTCCTCGGCCTCGATACGGACATTTTCGCGAAACTTCGCGTCGGGGGGCGTCACCGCGCCGCCGAACATGAAGTCCTGCCAGACCATCAGGCCCAGCTCGTCGGCGGCATCGTAGAAGCTGTTTTCGGGATAATAGCCGCCGCCCCAGATGCGGACGATGTTCATGTTGGCGGCCACCGCCTTTTCCAGCATCTGACGCTCGGTCGCGGCGGCTACGCGCGACGGGAAGGCGTCGAACGGGATCACGTTGGTGCCCTTCGCGAAGATGACGTTGCCGTTGATCTTCAGGCCGAAGCTGCCGTCCTTGCGGACCAGCTCGACGGTGCGCAGGCCGGTGCGCTTCTCGACCGCATCCGCGCCCGCCAGCGCGGCATTGACCGTGTAGAGCGGATGCGCGCCGAAGCCGACCGGCTGCCATCGCTGCGGCTTTGTGATCGCGACGGGGACGACCACATCGTTCTCGCCCGGCTGAAGCGCGACATCACGGCGCACCTGGATGCGCTTGCCATCGGGGCCGGTGACGGTCACGTCCATCCGCCCCGTCTGCGCACGGTCCGCGACGACCGAGGCGCGGGCGAGGATGCGCGCCTCGGCATCGGTCAGCGCCTCCTGCTCGATGCGCAGATTGTCGATGCGCGCGGCGTCCCAGGCCTCCAGTCGGGCGGGGCGCCAGATGCCGATATCGACGATACGCGGTGCCCAGTCCCAGCCATATTGGTATTTCGGCTTGCGGATATAGGGGGAGGTCTGAACGCCCTTGGGTTCGTCGCCATAGGGTGAGTCATATTCGCCGGGCAGCGGATGCTTCTCGGCCAGCACCATCGGCTGGAGCGTCTTGATCGGCGAGGCGAAGGTGACGACGATCTCGTTCGCACCCGCCTTCAGCAGCGGCTTGGCATCCGCGCGCCAGCGGCGATGCGCATTGTCCGCGGACAACAGGCGCTGCCCGTTGACCGTGACGGTGCCGAACGTATCCAGCCCGTCAAACACCAAATCCAGGTGGTCGCGGCGCAGCATCTCCGGCGTCACGTCCAGATTGGTGCGATACTGCCACCCGGTCAGGCCCGCCCACTGGATCGGGGCCTCGTTCGCGCCCTTATAGGGATCGGGGACGATGTTGGCGGCGATCAGGTCCTGCTGCACGCTGCCCGGCACGGTCGCGGCCATCCAGTTCGCTGCCTGCGGGTGCGCGCTGGCGGCGCTGGCGTCCTTCGGGTCGATCCGCACCTGCCAGCGGTCGAGCGTCGCCACCGTCTTGGGCGCAGCCAAAGCGGGGAATGGCAGGGCGAGCGCGGCCAGGATCAGACCAAGACGATGTTTCACAGCGATTTCCCCGAAAACAACATCGCTGCGCCGGGTCGGGCCGACCGCGTGCAGGATGCAGGACTATGGCTTGGACCAGACAGGGGCGCATGGCGCGGACGCGCGACGACGGCGGGGCAGGTCCCCGATCGCGCCAGGCTCTTTCTCGCCATCCGTCACCCCCGTCATCACCGGCTTGTCGTGCGCCGGTATTCTCATGGTATGTTTTGGTATCATGGCGAGGTGAACGGGGGGCGTCCACCCATTTTCTGGTACGATCGTCTATCCCGTTGCGCGTGCAATGGATTGGCGGGTCAGTGCGCCATGCCCAGCGCCAGCAGGCCGATGATCCAGATCAGCAAGACGGCCGCCGCCATCACCGAGACGACCAGCGTCATCAGCAGACCCGATACCGGACCCAGGCGATAGGCGCCGCGAATCTGGAGGAAGAGATGCACCGGAAAGGCGAGCATCAGCAGCGCCACGCCCGGCAGATGCGCCAGCTTCGTCCACAGGATCATCACGACCATCAGCAGGCTGACGAAGCTGAGCGAATAGGTGACGAACACCGCATGGTCGAACATCGCCAGCCCGCGCTTCCACAGAAAGAACAGGCGCATGAACGGCATCGACAACAGGATCAGCGCCCAGGAAAATTTGTAACCGTTCGCCTCCATCTTGAAGAGGAGGAATTCGGGATCGCGAACGGCATGGACGATCTTGGCATCCAGCGATTTCCAGCCGGTGATGACCTGTTCCTGATGTTCACCCGGACCGGAATGGGTTTCGTTTCCGGCGCCCAGCGTCATGGCGCTGGCGGTGAAGTCCATGCCTTGCTTCTGGTCGACCAGCTCCGCCCGTTCCTTATCGAGCAGGGCGGTGTCACGTTTGGCGGCGACGGCCGCGGCGCGATCGCGGTCGATCGCCGCGATACGCCGGTCGACCTTGGCGACCTCGGCGCGCAGCTCGGTTGCGGCCTCCTGCGTGCCGGGCGCATGGAAGGTCGCGAAGCCCCCGAGGGCCGAATAGGCGATGTACAGTAGGAAGACACTGAACAGATAGAGCGCCAGCGGGGACAGGAAACGCCGTCGCTCTCCCGCGATATAGCGACGGGTCAGTTCCCCCGGCCTGGTGACCAGCATCGCCATCGTCCGCCACACCTGTCCCTCGATATGCAGGACACCATGGCTGAAATCATGCCACCATGCGCCCAGCGTGCGGTGGATGTGCGACGACTGGCCGCAGGCGTGGCAATAATGGCCGACCAGCGCCGTGCCGCAATTCAGGCAGGCCCTTGCCTCTTCCCCCCGCATTTCTTCCCCCCGCATCTTACCCCCTTGTCGATGCAAACCCCGTTGACGAGACACGATAATTCGCGGCCCGACGCAAGGCGAAAGATCGCGGCGGCGGTCAGGCTTGCGCCGACAGGCGGGTGTCGACCAGATCGAGTTCGCGACCCAGCCGCTGCGCCGTCTCGGACCCGATCGCCCGCGTGTTGAGCAGCTCGAACACGACCCGCCGCTCGGCCCGGATCGCGGCCAGCCGCATCCGCCTTTCGACATCCTCCAGTCGCTTGGCATCGGGATCGATATCACCCTCCAGCGTGTCGATCCGGCTGCGATAGCCGTCCATCAGGCGCGAGGCGATCTCGACATATTGGTCGGCATCGTCGCGGCCCTCGGCCATTTCGTGCTGGAGCCGCTCCAGTTCGGCGATGGCGGCCTTGGCGGCGGCGACGCGGGTATGGTCCAGTTCGCTCATGCCGTCCTGCACGGGCAGGGCGAGGCCGCGCAGCAGCAGCGGCAGGGTCAGGCTGGCGATGACCAGCGAGGACAGGATGACGCCGCACGCCAGGAAGATCACCAGGTCGCGCGCCGGAAAGGGCGTGCCGTCGCCCAGCGTCAGCGGCAGGGTCAGTGCGCCCGCCAGCGTGATCGCGCCGCGCGCGCCCGCCACCGACATGGCGGTGATGACCCGGCGCGGCGGGCTGGTCCGGCCCGGCGTCCCGCGCTGCCGGAACAGGGTCAGGCGCAGCGCGACCCAGGTCCAGGCGAAGCGAAGCGCCCCCAACCCGGCGACGATCGCCAGCACATAGAGGCCCAGCCACCATAAGGAGTCATGCCCGGTCAGCATCACCGTGTCGCGCGCGCCCGCGAACACCTGCGGCAACTGCTCGCCCAGCAGCACGAAGATGATGCCGTTCAGCGTGAATTGCAGCATGTCCCACACCGCCTGCCGCCGAATGCGGGTAGCGGCCTTCGCCCCCGACGAGACATTGGTGAAGGACATGGCGATACCCGCCGCCGCCGCCGCCAGCACGCCCGAGCTTTCGACATGTTCGGCGACCAGATAGGCGGCAAACGGGATCAGCAGGCTGACCAGGATGTTCGAGCCGCTGTCGTCGCCGAACCGCCGCGCGAACAGGCTTTTGGCTGTGATCGTGCCCCAGGCGATGGCGACGCCCAGCCCGACGCCCGACACCGCCATCCACACGAAGGTCAGCCCGGCATTCGTCAGCGAAAAGGCCCCGGTCAGCGCGGCGGCGACGGCGAAGCGCAGGCAGACCAGACCCGAGGCGTCGTTCAGCAGCGACTCCCCCTCCAGGATGTGCATCATCCGCTTCGGGATCGGCACCTTCTGCGCGATGGCGGACACCGCGATCGGGTCGGTCGGCGACACCACGGCGGCCAGCGCGAAGGCGACCGCATAGGGCATGGCGGGGATCATCCAGTGGATGAACAGCCCCATGCCCAGCACCGTCAGGAACACCAGCCCCAGCGCCAGCCCCAGGATCGCCCCCGCGTCGCGAAACAACTCGTCCTTCGGAATGCGCCAGCCGTCGAGGAACAGCAGCGGCGGCACGAAGAGCAGGAAAAAGATTTCGGGATCGAGTTCGACCCTGATCTGCGCGATCCCGCCGATCACCGCGCCGAGCGCGATCTGGACGAGCGGGCGGGGCAGCGCCGAGGGCAGCAGGCGGGATACGACCCCGCTCAACACCACGGCGAAAAGCAAGAACAGGCTGAGCGTGACGATGTCCAATCGGGGACCTTTCGGGTGCAGCGGTTGGAGTGGCCATGGCGACGAGCGGCACGACCGGCATATCAGCGACAGGCGAGGGGCAAGGCCGACACGAATCGCGCGAAGCCCGATCATGACATGTAGGGGAAGGGGCGTTCAACCCGTTAAACGGGTTTTATGGGGTGATCTGCGTGTAGCCCGCTCCTCCCCGGCACGGGGAGGGGGACTGCCGCGAAGCGGTGGTGGAGGGGGGATGGCCGCAGGGGGTGACCTCTGCGGAAGCCCCCCTCCGTCAGGCCTGCGGCCTGCGACCTCCCCTTGCAGGGGAGGAAAAAGCTCATGCCGCCGCCCTCAGGTCGCGGCCGATCGGGGCGAGAGCGGAAAGGAACTGCTCCGCGCTGGCCCGCCACGAGAAGCCCTGACCATAGGCGGCGCACGCGCCCCGATCGAGCGTCAGCGCTGCGGCGATGGCCCGGTCCAGCGCCTCGTCCATCACCCCGACCCCGGGGGTGAGCACATCGAGCGGCCCCTGGACCGGCTGGGCGGCGACGGGCGTTCCGCAGGCCAGCGCCTCGATCATCACCAGCCCGAACGTGTCGGTGCGGCTGGGGAAGACGAAGACGTCCGCCGCGCGGTAGATGGCAGCCAGGTCCTCGCCGAACTTCGCGCCTAGGAAGCGGACGTCGGGATATTGCGCGGCCAGGCCTGCACGGGCCGGGCCGTCGCCGACCACTACCTTGGTGCCGGGGGTCTTTGTTTCGAGAAACGCCGCGATGTTTTTCTCGACAGCGACACGGCCCGCATAAAGCTGCACCGGGCCGGGCAG
The DNA here is from genome assembly GCF_000787715.1 of Sphingomonas parapaucimobilis NBRC 15100. Taxonomy (GTDB): domain Bacteria; phylum Pseudomonadota; class Alphaproteobacteria; order Sphingomonadales; family Sphingomonadaceae; genus Sphingomonas; species Sphingomonas parapaucimobilis. The sequence goes on along the minus strand of NZ_BBPI01000009.1, from coordinate 21,185 downwards.
TTCCATGACCATCGCGTCACGCCGCCCCTCGGCGCGGAACAGCGCAGTATCGACGCCGCGTCCCCAATGCCGGTTCTGCGGCAGGCCATGCGCGGCCAATGTCGCGGCCACGCTGGGCGTCGAGGCCAGGATCGCGGTCGATGGCGCGTGGAACCAGCGGACATAGCGCCAGACGAATTCCGGGCTGACCGCCTTTACCCGTGCTGCGACATATTCGGGGAATTGCGTGTGATAGGCGGTGGTGAAGGGCAGGCCGTGCGACAGGCACCAGCGCCGCGCGAGCAGGCCCAGCGGCCCTTCGGTGGCGATATGCACGGCGTCCGGCTGAAACCCGCCCAGCGTCCGCCCGACCGCGCCGGGGGCCGGCAGGGCAAGGCGGATTTCGGGATAGGTGGGGCAGGGGACCGAGGCGAAGCGATCGGGCGATAGGACGCTCACCTCATGGCCCATCGCGCGCAGTTCGGCCGAGACGGATTGCAGCGTACGGACCACGCCGTTGACTTGGGGGCTCCAGGCGTCGGTGACGATCGCGATCCGCATCCGGCCTTGTCCTTCCCGATCAGGCGGCGATGGCGGCGGCGGCGATCGGCTTGCTTCGCCGCGCCTCCATCTCTTCGCCCCACTGCAGGATTTCCATCGTGCCGTCGAAATGCTCGACCAGCGCGGTGCAGCCTTCCACCCAGTCGCCGTCATTATAATAGGTGACGCCGTTGATGTCGCGGATCTCGGCAGTGTGGATATGGCCGCATACCACCCCGTCGACGCCGCGCGCGCCCGCCGCATGGGCGACGACTTCCTCGAAATGCGAGATGAAGGCGACGGCGTTCTTCACCTTGGCCTTGGCGTGCTTGGACAGCGACCAGTAGGGACGCTTCATCCACCGCCGGACGATATTGACCCAGCGGTTCACCTCCATCAGCGCGGTGTAGGCGAAGTCGCCGACATGGGCGAGCCAGCGATGCGCCAGCGTGATCGCGTCGAACTCGTCGCCGTGCAGGACCAGCAGGCGGCGACCGTCCGCTGTCTCGTGGATCGCCTTGCGACAGATGGCGATGCCGCCGAAATCCATGCCGGTGAACTGGCGGAAGATCTCGTCGTGATTGCCGGGGATATAGATGACGCGGGTGCCGCGCTTGGCGCGCTTCAACAGGCGCCAGACCACGTCATTATGCGCGGCGGGCCAGTAGAATTTCTTCTTCAGTCGCCAGCCGTCGATCATGTCACCGACCAGATACATGGTCTCGCTGTCCACATGATCCAGAAAGTCGATCAGCATCTCGGCATTGCAGCCGCGCGTGCCGAGATGGACGTCCGAGATCCAGATGGTGCGGTAACGGCGGCGTTCGTTGCCCTCCGGCTCGGGCGTCACGGGCGCGCGGGGGATGAAGTCGAGGATGGCGGCGTCTTCGTGCAACGAACCATCGATCGGAATGCTGGTGATCGGCATCGGCATAACCCCACGCTTGGCGTTGGGTATGTCATGCCTGTCATCTGTGACGTGCGCGTCGCAGATCGGTGACAGAGGCAAAGCAGTTTCGTGACGTGTCAAAGTCAGCGGTAAAGAAAAGCCCGCCGATCCTAAGATCGACGGGCTGTTGTCTTGCACGCCCCTCCCGCAAGCGGGAGGGGATGGGGGGGCAGGAATCTCACCGAGCCCAGCGCATGTGGCCTTTCCCTCCCCAAACCCCTCCCGCCTGCGGGAGGGGCTTAAGAAGGAGGGAGGATGGCTTAGAAGCGCACCGCGACCGAGGCGGCATAGGTCCGGCCGTTCTTGTAGAAGGCGGTCGGACGGTCGGGCGTCGCATTATACTGGTAATAGGTCTCGTCCAGCAGGTTCTGCGCGTTGACCGACAGCGTGATCTCCTTGGTCAGGTTCACACCTGCCGAGAAGTCGAGCTGGCTGTACGGCGCCACCATTTCGCGCGAGCCGAGACGGCCGATCGTGCGGAAATAGCTGGAGCGGTAGTTGTAGCTCAGACGCGCCTGGAAGATCCCGCTTTCGAAATAGGGGATCACGTTGACGGTGTGGCGCGACAGATAGGGCAGGTTCAGCGCCGCGCCGGTCGTGTCGACCGACGATGTCGAGCTGTCCTGGTACGAATAATTCGCCTGGATGCCGAAGCCGCCCCAGATTTCGGTCTGGCCGGAGATCAGCGCGCCATTGACCTTCGCCTTGCCGCCGTTGATCGGCTGGTTGACGTTGTACGTCGTCAGCGCACCCGCCAGCGTATTGAAATACACCGCATTGGTGCGGGTGTTGATGATATAGTTCGAGATGTCGCGACGGAACAGCTCGACCGCGACCAGCGAGCCGGCGCGCGGATACCATTCCGCGGTCAGTTCGTAATTGGTCGACTCATAGGGCTTCAGGTTCGGATTGCCGCCGCCGCCGTCGCGGGTGACGTTGTTGAGCGACAGCGACGCCGCCAGATCCTCGTAGCGCGGACGCGAGATCACCCGGGCGACCGCGCCGCGCACGATCACCTTCGGGCTGATCGAATAGGCGATGTTCACGCTGGGCAGGAACTTCAGATAGTCCGTGGTGGTGGTGGTGGGCACCGGTACCGGGTTGGGCAGGTTGCTCTGCGTCACCGCATATTGCGACTGGTCGCGGGTGTAGACCAGACGACCACCGATATTGCCGCGCAGGCCGCCCTGGTCGAAATTCGCCTGGACGTACGATGCCATGACGGTTTCGCGCACGCGGGTGGAGGCGCCGATCTTGTTGACCAGCGGGCTGTTGATCGCCTTGGACAGGATGTCGATCACTGCCTGGTCCGGCAGGTTCAGATACTGGGTCGCATTGCCCGAACCGCCGGTGCCGTCGAACACGCCGCCCGGCGTGGCGAGCGTGGTGACGCCGAACTGGTTGGCGGTCATCGACGTGGTCAGGTAGGTGTTGATGCCACGCGCATCGAGCCGGTTGACGTGATCGGTCACGCGGCTGCCCAGCAGGATCTGGGTGAACGGGCCGAACTCGACCGGAATGGTCGCGTCATAACCGCCGAAGATATCGCGGTCGGTGGTGACGCTATAGTCCAGGCCGCCGATCTGGGCGGCGCGCAGGTTCTGGCCGTTGATGACGACCGGACGGCCCTCGATCGTGGCGTCGTTGTTGTTCGGGTTGGTGAAGTAGTTGGCGGGGTTGGTCGGATCGCCGACATAGTTGACCGTCGCCGACTTCGGCCCGAACGCGTAGCTGAACGGCAGCTTGGTCTGCACGTTGAACAGATATTCGGGGTTGCGGCCGCCGGTCGCACGCGACCAGCCGCCCGCGAAGCTGACCTTCGCGCCGTCATCGCCTTCCCAATCGGCGAAGAAGTTGAGGTTGTCGGTCTTCAGCTTCGACTTGCGGACCAGCGTGTCGAGCTGCGACGACTGGTTGGTCGCGGCACCGAAGCTGGCCGAGTTGACCACGCCGTTGCTGATATTGGCGGTCTGCAGCACATTGCCGGTCCACGCACCCGGAATGGTGTACATCGACTGGCTGTAATTGTTGTAGTTGCCGTCGATGTGCAGCCCGTTCAAGGTCAGCGTCAGGTTGGGGGCCGGGCGATACTGGATCGTGCCCGACACGCTGGCGCGTTCGCGGGTCTGCTGGAAATAGGCATAGTTGATGCCGAAGGGCGACGCGGCCTTGTACAGGTCGGCGATGGAGCCGCCGGTGATCGTCGCGTTCGGGCTCTTCAGGCTCAGCGCGCCATTGGAGCAGTTGACGAACGGGCTGTTATACGGACAGGCGGTTCCGGGCGCCGCCGCGGCTGCATTGTCATAGCCGAAGAACTCGACACCGGCGCGGGTCAGCTTCTGCTTGTCATAGGTCGCGGCGACCAGGAAACCGAAATTGTCGGCTTCATTGTGCCAGCTGTACAGGCCCGATCCGCGGATATTGCCCTTTTCCGAACGGTCATTGTACGAATAACCGCCCGAGGCGAAGACCGAATTGGGCTTCAGGTCGAGCGGGCGACGGGTGCGCACGATGACCGTGCCGCCCAGGCTGCCTTCCTCGATACGCGGTTCCGGCGACTTGTAGACCTCGAGGCGATCGACCAGTTCGGGCGCGAGCAGCGAATAGTTGAAGGTCCGGCTGGACGGATCGTTGTCATTGCCGCCCCAGTCGGCCGAGGCCAGCGCATGGCCGTCGAGCAGCATGCGGTTCAGCGCCGGGTCGGTGCCGAGGATGGCGACCTTCTCGCCCTCACCGAAGCGGCGGTCGATGCTGACGCCCGGAATGTGCGACAGCGATTCCGCGACGTTGCGGTCGGGGAACTTGCCCACGTCCTCTGCGGTGATGACGTCGACGACGGCGTTGGCCTCGCGCTTGACGTTGATCGCGTTGCGCAGGCTGGACCGGATGCCGGTGACCACGACGTCACCCGTGTCGGCCTGGTCGCTGCCCGGTGCGGTCTGGGTCGGTGCGTCGGCGGACGGCGTCGCGGTCTGTGCAAAGGCGGTGCCCTGGATACCGGCCAGTGCGGTCGCCGTCAGGATCATGCCGCGGAAGCTCAACATGGTGAAATCCCCCAAAAATCTTTCGCCGCTCCACCGCGCGCGCTTTTATTGTTGTCTGGGGATGGCTGGTGGCGTCCTCCCCGGCCGGCTTTTTATATGATATGCCGGAACTACCAACTTGTAACCAAACTGACATTGGTCCGTAAACGGAAAAAATGTGACGTTCTCGTCATGAGACCATTGGGCTGGCGCATTGTCCGGCGTGCTGCTTAAATGACGCATCCGTGAAAGATCCGCGCGGCAGTGGTCCGGGCGGGCGGGGCAAATGGGCCGGGGGAAGTTCAAGATGGTCATGTCACCAGTCCGGGCCGGGGCGCCGCTGCTGGAGATTTGCGTCGATGACGCGGATGGCGTGGCGGCGGTCGTGGCGGCGGGAGCCGACCGGATCGAGCTTTGCGGCGCGCTGGCCCTGGGCGGGCTGACGCCCTCGGCGGCGCTGGTCGCTCATGCGGTGGAGTCCGGCGTGCCGGTGCATGCGATGGTGCGGCCGCGTGACGGCGATTTCCGCTATGACTGTGCCGATATGGCACTGGCCACCAAAGAAATTCGTCACATGGTGGCGATGGGCGTGGCGGGGGTCGTGGTCGGGGCGATGGCGGACGACCGGCGGCTGGACCTGGACGTGCTCGCTCGATGGCGGGAGGCAGCGGCCGGAGTGGCGATCGTGCTGCACCGGGCGATCGACCTGGTGGCGGACCCCGTCGAGGCGGTCGGACAGGCGGCGGCGCTGGGCTATGACCATATCCTGACGTCCGGCGGTGCGGCGACGGCCGAGCAGGGTGCGGAGGTCATCGCAAAGATGGTCGCGGCGGCCGATGGGCGCTTGTCCATCATCGCTGGATCCGGCGTCTCGGCGGACAATGTTGCGGCGTTGCTCGCCCGGACCGGGGTCGATGCGGTCCACGCCTCGGCCAGCATGCGCGAGGATTGGGGGGATTCGCGGGTGCTCGACATGGGTTTTGCCATGGGGCCGAGGCGTCGGACGAGTGCCGATCGCATCGCGGCAATCCGACGGAAGATAGGGGAAGGATAAAAGCCAATGTATGCCAAATATAATACCTATTGCTCGCTTGGTTCGGCTGCGATAAGCCTGTCGATGAAGCGGGGCGTGGCATGAGCGACGCCCGGGCAAAGGGGGATGGCGCGGCCATGACATTCTCGGCGCAGGTCGGCTCCTTCCGAAAGGGGAACCCCGCGCCGTTATACCTCCAGCTCCAGCAGTTGCTGCGTGATGCGATCACCAGCAATATCCTGGCCGAGGATGACGCGATCCCCGCCGAGCGCGATCTGGCGATCGAATATGACGTGTCGCGGATCACGGTGCGCAAGGCGATCGGCGGGCTGGTCGAGGAAGGGCTGCTGACGCGCAGGCGCGGCGCCGGGACCTTCGTCGCGGGTCGTGTCGAGAAGAGCTTCTCCAAACTGTCCTCCTTCTCGGAGGACATGATCGCGCGCGGTCGCACGCCGAGCAGCCAGTGGGTCAGCCGTGCGCCGGGCACCGTGACGCCGGAAGAGGCGTTGTCGCTGGGCCTGTCGCCGGGTGCGCCGGTCTATCGCTTCCAGCGTGTGCGCTTCGCCGACGAGGTGCCGATGGCGATCGAGGTGTCGACCATCGCGGGCTTTGCGCTGCCGTCGATCGAGGCGGTCGACCGGTCGCTCTATGCGGCGCTGGAGCGGACCGGCAACCGGCCGGTGCGCGCGCTTCAGCGGTTGCGCGCGGTGCCGTTCGGGGCCGATCATGCCAAGATGCTGGATGTCGATCCGGGCCATGCGGGCCTGTTGATCGAACGGCGCGGATTTCTACGCGATGGACGGGCGGTGGAATATACCCAGTCCTTCTATCGCGGCGATGCCTATGATTTCGTCGCGGAGTTAACCGATGTCTGATGTGATGACCGCCGGTAGTGCGGGGACCAGCACCCTGATGGGAGCGGAAGCGGGGGAGGCGCCGGAAGCGATCGCCCGGTTGCTCGCGCGCAATGCGCCGACCGTCAAGGCGCTGGCCGAGCGGCTGCGTGCCGCCCCGCCGCCGGTGATCATCACCATTGCGCGTGGGTCGTCGGACCACGCCGCGACCTATGGGAAATATATCCTGGAGACCAAGACCGGCGTGCCGGTCTCGTCGGCCGCTCCGTCGGTCGCGTCGATCTTCGAGACGCCGATGAAGGTGCAGGGTGCGCTGGTCATCGCCATTTCGCAGTCGGGGCGCAGCCCGGACCTGCTGGCGACGGTCGAGGCGTACCGGGCGGGCGGCGCGCATATCGTGGCGCTCGTGAACGATGAAGAGTCGCCGCTGGCGATCGGCGCGGACACCTTCCTGCCGCTGTCGGCCGGTCCGGAAAAGGCCGTCGCCGCCACCAAATCCTGCCTGACCGCGCTGGCGGGTCTGGCGCAGCTCGCCGCCGTCTGGGCAGGCGACGAGACGCTGGAGGCCGCCCTCGACGATCTGCCGGGTCAGGTCGAACAGGCGCTGGGCCTCGACTGGTCCCCGGCGGTCGAGGGGCTGCGCGAGGTCAGCCAGATGTTCGTGCTGGGACGCGGTTACGGCTATGGCGTGGCGCAGGAAGCCGCGCTGAAGCTCAAGGAAACCTGCTCGATCCAGGCCGAGCCGTTCAGTGCCGCCGAAGTGCGCCATGGCCCGATGCGCATCGTCGAGCCGGGCTATTCGGTGCTGGGCTTCGCCACCTCCGACGTGGCGGGCGAGGATGTGAAGGCGGTCGCCGACCAGTTCGCCGCGCGCGGTGCCAAGCCGTTCGTCGCGGGGCAGGGCGGTGCGCTGCCCATGGTGGCCGAGCATCCCGCGCTGGAGCCGATCGCGATGCTCGCCAGCTTCTACCGCATGGTCGAGGCGCTGGCGCTCGCCCGTGGCATGGACCCCGACTCGCCGCCGCATCTGCAGAAAGTGACCCGCACGCTATGACCCGCTTCCGTTTCGTCAACGGCCATGTCGCGACTTCGGGCGGCGTCCTGCAGGGTGCGGAGATCACCGTCGACGGCGATCGCATCGCCTCGATCGGTTCGGTCGAAGGTTCGGCCGACACGATCGACCTGAACGGCGGCTGGGTCGTGCCCGGCTATATCGATACGCAGGTCAATGGCGGCGGCGGCGTGCTGTTCAACGACCGGCTGGACGTGGATGGCATTGCGGCCATGGCGGCGGCGCACGCTGTCTATGGCACCACCGCGATGCTGCCGACCCTGGTCAGCGAGACGCCCGACAAGATCGCCCGCGCGCTCGACGCGATCGACGAGGCGATCGAGGCCCGGGTGCCTGGCATCGTCGGCATCCATGTCGAGGGGCCGGTGCTGAACCCCGCGCGCAAGGGCATCCACGACCCGACGCGCTTCCGCGATCTGGACGAGGAGATGCTCGCCGTCCTCACCCGCCCGCGCAAGGGCAAGGTCATGCTGACCATCGCGCCCGAGCGGGTGCCGGTCCCCACCATCCGCCGTCTGGCGGAGGCGGGCGTGCTGGTGAGCGCGGGGCATAGCGAAGCCAGCTACGAACAGGCTGTCGAGGCGTTCGGCGCGGGCGTCGTCGGCGTCACGCACCTCTATAACGCGATGCCCGCCATGCAGCAGCGCGTACCGGGTCTGGCGGGCGCGACGCTGGACGATCCGCGTCCGTATAGCGGTCTCATCATCGACGGCTTCCACGTCTCCGCGCCGATGTTGCGGCTGGCGGTGAAGGCGCGGCCGTTCGAGAAGCTGATGCTCGTCACCGATGCCATGTCGTCGGTCGGCGCGGTGGAGAAGGACTTCGTCCTGCACGGCCGTCATATCGACGTGTCGGGCGGCAAGTGTACCTATGCCGACGGCACGCTGGCAGGCTCGGACCTCGACATGGGGTCGGCGGTCGCCAATGCGGTCGAGCAGCTGCGCATCACCGTCGACCAGGCGGCGGTGCTGGCCGCCACCAACCCGGCGGCGTTTCTGGGCCTGTCGCATGAGCGTGGGGCGCTGGCGACGGGATTGCGCGCCGACTGGGTGGTGCTCGACGCCGCGCTCAAGCCGGTCGAGACGCGCATCGCCGCGGCGGAGCCGGTCGCGGCATGACGGTCGCGCGCCGCGACCTTCTGCTGGGCAGTGCGGTGGTGGGGCTGGCGGGCGGCATTGCGCCGGTCCCGGCCTTCGCCGCCAGCCGCCGCCCGGCGGACGGCGCGGGCGCGCTGCCCATGCCCGAGCCGGTGGACCAGCTTCCTCCCGCTTTGCCGGTGCAGGATGCGGCCCGCGTCCTGATGGATCGCGGCTGGCTGTTCCACGAAGGCGATGTCGCGCCTGCGCCGCTCGACACGCACAACGCCACTTACCTGTCGGTCAAGGCCGGGAATGCACGCGGCGCGGCGGCGGTCGATTATGACGACAGCGACTGGCAGGCGGTCGACCTGCCGCACGACTGGGCCTCGTTCCAGCCCTTCGTCAAGACCGCCAATGTCGCGCAAGGCTATCGCCCGCGCGGGATCGGCTGGTATCGGCGCAGCTTCCGGCTGGATCCCGCCCAGCGCGGTCGCCGGATCGAGCTGGAATTCGGTGGCATCGCGACCTTCGCGACGATCTGGGTCAATGGCAGCGTCGTTTCGCACAATTTCTCCGGTTATAACGCCGTCCGCATCGACCTGACCCCGTTCGCGCGCTTCGGGGATGAAGCCAATGTCGTCGCCGTCCGTGTCGATGCGGAGGCGATGGAGGGCTGGTGGTATGAGGGCGCTGGCCTGTACCGCCATGTCTGGCTGGGCGATTATGCGCCGGTGTCGATCGCGACCGACGGCGTGCATGGCGATCCGCGCAAAGGCGCGTCCGGCTGGCATGTTCCCGTCACCGCGACGTTGACCAGCATTGTCGAGACCGACAGCCCGGTCACGGTCGAGGCGCGGCTGCTCGACCCGCAGGGCAAGGTCGTCGCGCAAGGACAGGCAAAGGCGACGGTGCCCGCGCTGGACGAAGGCAAGGCGGTGCTCGACCTGCCGGTCGCCGACCCCATGCTCTGGTCGGTCGAGCGGCCGATCCTCTACACGCTCGACGTGCGGCTGCTCCGCGACGGACAGGTGGCGGACGAGCGGCGGGTGCCGATCGGCTTCCGCACGATCCGCTTCGATGCGGCCAACGGCTTTTTTCTCAACGACCGCCCCGTCAAGCTGAAGGGCGTCTGCCTGCATCAGGATCATGCGGGCGTCGGCACTGCGATCCCCGATGCGCTGCTCGGCTGGCGGCTGGAGCGGCTGAAGGCGATGGGCTGCAATGCCATCCGGTCCAGCCATAATGCGCCGACGCCGGAACTGCTCGACTGGTGCGACCGGCTCGGCCTGCTGGTGATGAACGAGAACCGGCAGTTCAATCCCGCGCCCGAATATCGTGCGCAGCTGGAATGGCTGGTCCGGCGCGACCGCAACCACCCCAGCGTCATCCTGTGGTCGGTCTTCAACGAGGAGCCGATGCAGGGCACGCCTGCGGGCGTCGAGATGGTCAAGCGCATGGCGCACTGGGTCCGCGCGCTGGACGACAGCCGCCCGGTGACGGCGGCGATGAACGGGGCATTCTTCAATCCGATCAACGTCGCGCAGGTCGTCGATGTGACCGGGTTCAACTATTATCAGGGCGATTACGACCGCTATCACCAGCTGAACCCGGCCAAGCCGATGACCAGTTCGGAGGATACCAGCGCCTTCATGACGCGCGGCGCGTTCGAGAGCGATCCGGCCCGCCACATCGCGTCGAGCTACGACGTCGAGGCGGCGAGCTGGGGCGATACGCATCGCGGTGTCTGGAAGAAGATCGCCGAGCGCGCCTTTGTGGCGGGCGGCTTCGTCTGGACCGGCTTCGACTATCATGGCGAGCCGACGCCCTATGAATGGCCGACCATCGCCAGCTTCTTCGGTATCATGGACCTGTGCGGCTTTCCCAAGACCGCCTTCGACATCCACCGCGCCGCCTGGGTCGATGACCAGCCCGTGGTCGCCATCGCGCCGCACTGGAGCTGGCCGGGTCGCGAGGGCAAGCCGACCAAGGCCCTGGTCCTGTCCAATGCCGAGCGTGTCGTCCTTCGCCTGAACGGCAAGACGGTGGGCGAAGCCGCAGTCGACCGGCTGATGGGTAATGAGTGGACCATCCCCTACGCGCCGGGCCGGATCGAGGCGATCGCCTATCGCGGCGGTCGCGAGGTCGCGCGCGCGGCGCATGAGACGGTCGGCGCGGCCATAGCGCTGCGGCTGACCCCGGCGCGCACCGTGATGGCGGGCGATACCGAGGACGCGCAGGCGATCACCATCGATGCGGTCGACGCCAGGGGGCGTCACGTTCCGACCGCCAATCTGATGACCCGCTTCACCATCGAGGGCGGGGCGATTATCGGCGTCGGCAATGGCGATCCCAACAGCCACGAGTCCGAAAAGGGCAACCAGCGTTCGCTGTTCAACGGTCTGGCCCAGATGATTGTGCGGCCCGATACCGGGCGTGGGCGGATCGTCATCCGCGCGACGGCGGACGGGCTGAAACCGGCGACGCTGAAGCTCGACCGGCTGGGCGTGAAACCGCGTGCGCAGGTCGCGGTGATGAGCGGCGATATGGACGTGCGCGAATGGCGGCGCTCGCCGCTGCTGGCGACCAGGCCTGCGCCCGATCTCGCGCCCGCCGCGAGCGATAATAATGGCTGGGCCTTTGTCCAGGCGGGCACGCCGACCCCGGCGGAAGGGGCTGGCTGGCGTGTCTATCGTGCGGTCGTGACACCCCGGCGGGCGGTCGCGGCACGCGGCGGCGAACTGCGGCTGGCCTCGGTCGGCGGCATGGCGAGCCTGTGGGTCGATGGCCAGCTGGTCGCGGAGAAGCGCGATCCCAAACCCGGCCCCATGACCGCGCCGCTTCCGGCGGGCGCGGGCAAGCGGACCATCGCGCTGATCGTCGCGGGGATGGGCAATATCGATAGCGGCCTGCTGGGCCGGGTGACGATCGATCCGCGCTGAATGCGTCGGCGATCGCTCACGGGGAAGGAATGCAGTTTGGCGAAAGTGACGTGCGATGAGTGACCTGACCGTTTATGCGCCGCTGGCCGGCTGGGTGACGCCGCTCGCCGACGTGCCGGACCCGGTCTTCGCCGAAAAGATGCTGGGCGACGGCATGGCGATCGATCCGGTCAACGACGCGCTGTGCGCGCCCTGCGACGCGACCGTGCTGACCGTGCACGAGGCGGGCCATGCGGTCACGCTGCGCAGCACCGACGGCTATGAGCTGATCTGTCATATCGGCATCGACACCGTGTCGCTGGGCGGCAAGGGGCTGACGCCGCAGGTGCAGGCGGGCGCCAGGGTGCTGGCGGGCCAGCCGCTGATCCGCTTCGACCTCGACTATCTGGTCCAGAACGCGCCTGCCGTCGTCACGCCGATCATCGTCGCCGATGCCACCCGCTATGCCGTCGAGCCGATCGCCAAGGGGCTGGTGGCGGTCGGTGATCCGCTGTTGCGTGTCGTGCCGCTGGGCGGTGAGGCGGAGGTTGGCGACACCGGCGGCGAAACGCTGATCGAAGAAACGGTCGTCGCGCTCTCGCACGGCCTGCACGCCCGCCCCGCCGCGCGGCTGGTCGAGGCGGTGCGGCGTCACGATGCGCGCGTGACCCTGTATCATGGCGACCGCCATGCTTCGGCGCTGAGCGCGGTCGGCCTGCTGGGGCTGGGTCTGGGCCATGGCACAACGGTTCGGATCGAGGCGAGCGGGGCGCAGGCCGCCGCCGCCCTGGCCGAGGTCATCACCTTCCTGAACGACGCCACGCCCGAGGAAACGCCGGTGGACGTGCCCGAGCCGGTACGCGGCGAGGGGCCGGGGCTGGGCGGTGTCCCCGCCGCGCCGGGCCTTGCGGTCGGGCCGATCCACCGTCTGGCCCGCGCCGCCATTCCGGTCGAGACGCTGGCGGGGACGGGCGAGGAAGAGCGCGCGCGCCTGAACGGGGCGCTCGATACGGTGCGCGAGGGGCTGGCGCAGGCCGCCGCCGCCGGTGGCGCACGTGGCGGCGTGATGGCGGCGCACGGCGCGATGCTGGCCGACCCGACGCTGACCGACGCCGCGCTGGCTGCGATAGGCCGGGGGCTGAGTGCAGGCGTGGCGTGGCAGGAAGCAATCACCGAACAGGTCGCGGTCCTGCTGTCGAGCGGCGACCGTCGTATTGCCGAGCGCGCCGAAGATCTGCGCGATCTTGAACGCCATGTCCTCGCGGCACTTGCGGGCCTGCCCATCGAAGGGCCGAGCGTCCCCAAGGGTGCGATCCTGGTCGCCGAGGATCTGCTGCCCAGCCAGGTCGCCGCGCTCGACGCGGCCGTCGTGGCGGGCATCGCGCTGGTCAAGGGCGGGCCGACCTCGCACGCCGCGATTTTGGCGGCGGGCATGGGCCTGCCCATGGCGGTCGCGTTCGGCGAGCCGCTGGCCGCGCTGGAGGATGGCCGGGTGATCGTGCTCGACGCCGATCGCGGCCTGATCGATCCCGAACCCGATGCCGAGGCGCAAAGCGAGGCGCGCGACACCATCGCCCGCCGCAAGGCCGAGATGGAGGCCGCCCGCGCCGCGCAGGGACCCTGCCGCATGGCCGATGGCACCCGGATCGAGATGTTCGCCAATCTGGGCTCGGTCGCCGATGCCGAGGCGGCGGTGGCCGAGGGCGCGGAGGGCTGCGGCCTGCTGCGCACCGAATTCCTGTTCCTGGAGCGAGAGACCGCGCCGACTCGTGACGAGCAGGCCCGCGATTACCAGGCGATCGCCGATGCGCTGGGCGACCGGCCGATGATCGTCCGGCTGCTCGATGTCGGCGGCGACAAGCCCGCGCCCTATATGGACCTGCCCGTCGAGGAGAATCCGGCGCTCGGCCTGCGCGGCATCCGCGTGTCGCTCGCCGATCCGCAGCTGCTGGAGGATCAGGTCGGCGCCATCCTGGCGGTGCGCCAGCCGTGCCGGATCATGGCGCCGATGATCGCCAGCCTGTCCGAGCTGGAGGCGGTGCGCGCAGTCGTCGACCGGCACGGTCGCGAGGCGGAGGTCGGGGTCATGATCGAAACCCCGGCGGCCGCGATTTCCGCCGATATTCTCGCGCGTAAGGCGGACTTCTTCTCGATCGGCACGAACGATTTGACCCAATATACGCTGGCCATGGATCGCGGCAACGCGGCGGTGGCGGCGGGGGTCGACGGGCTTCATCCGGCGGTGCTTCGCCTGATCGGCACGACCTGCGACGGCGCGGCCAGGCATGACACGCCGGTCGGTGTCTGCGGCTCGCTCGCCGCCGATCGTCTGGCGGTGCCGATCCTGCTCGGCCTGGGCGTCACCGAATTGTCGGTGCCCCCGGCGCGGGTGGCGGCGATCAAGGCATTGGTCGGCAAGCTCGACATGGTGAAATGCCGTGCCGCCGCGATTGCCGCGCTGGCGCTTCCCTCGGCGGCGGCGGTCCGCGCGCACATCACGACTATGCTTCAGGAGATCGGCGCATGAGCTCGCCCATGGCCACCATCCAATCGCTCGGCCGGGCGCTCATGCTGCCCATCGCGGTGCTGCCGGTCGCGGGCCTGTTGCTGCGGCTGGGCCAGCCCGACATGCTGAACATCGCCTTCATGGCGAATGCGGGCAATGCGATCTTCGACAATCTGGGCCTGTTGTTCGCGGTCGGCGTCGCCACCGCCTTTGCCCGTGACGGCAATGGCGCGGCGGCGCTGGCGGGCATCACCTGCTATCTCGTCACCATCAAGGGTGCCGAAACGCTGATCGTGCCGCCCGCCGGGACCGGGGGCGGGCTGGCCAAGGATATCGCCGCGACCGTCGAGGCAGCGTGGCGGACCAAGTCGGTCCATCGTTTCGACGTGCCGGTCGGCATCGTCGCGGGGTTGATCGGCGGCAATTTCTACAACCGCTTCGCCACCATCAAGATGCCGGAATATCTGGCCTTTTTCGGTGGTCGTCGCTTCGTGCCGATCATCTCTGGCATTGCGGGCCTGGGGCTGGCGGCGTTGCTGGGTATCGCTTTCGGGCCGGTCAATGCGGGCATCGACGCCCTCAGCCAGGGCATCGTCCAGGCGGGCGGGCTGGGGCTGTTCGCCTTTGGCGTGCTGAACCGCCTGCTGGTCGTTACCGGCCTGCATCACATCCTGAACACCGTCGCCTATTTCGTGGTCGGCGATTATCAGGGCAAGACGGGCGACCTGACCCGCTTCTTCGCGGGCGATCCGACCGCGGGCGCGTTCATGAGCGGCTTCTTCCCCGTCATGATGTTCGGCCTGCCCGCCGCGTGTCTGGCCATGTATCATGAGGCACTGCCGGAGCGGAAGAAGGCGGTCGGCGGCATGCTGTTCAGCCTGGCGCTGATGTCGTTCCTGACCGGCGTGACCGAGCCGATCGAGTTCAGCTTCATGTTCCTGGCGCCGGTCCTCTATGCCTTCCACGCCGTCCTGACCGGCCTTTCGGAAGCACTGATGAACGCGCTGGGCGTGCGGCTGGGCTATACCTTCTCGGCCGGTCTGTTCGACTATGTCATCAATTTCGGCAAGGCGACCAAGCCGCTGATGCTGCTGCCGATCGGCGCGGCCTATGCGCTGATCTATTACGGCGTGTTCCGCTTCGCGATCCGCCGCTGGAACCTGCAGACGCCGGGCCGTGAACTCGAGGCGGCGGCAGAGGGCGAGGCGACCGAGATCGCGGGCGGACGCGGCGCCTCCTTCGTCGCGGCGATGGGCGGCAGCGCGAACCTCAGCGAGATCGCGGCCTGCACCACCCGCCTGCGCCTGATCGTGGTCGATCCGGCCCGGGTCGACGAACCTGCGCTCAAGCGGCTCGGCGCGCGGGGTATCCTTCGTCCCTCGGCCAGCGGCGTTCAGGTCGTACTGGGTCCGATTGCCGACGCCGTGGCGATGGAAATGCGCGCGGCCGTCGAATCCGGGCCGATCGCCGCCACCGCTCGTACGGCGGCGCCAGTGACGGCCGCGCCGGTCCAGACGGTGACCGCCACGGCGCTGACCAGTCTGCCGGATATACTCGTCCGGGCGATGGGTGGCGCGGACAATATCGTTTCGGCCAGCCACCATGCCGGACGGTGGCGCGTCGTACTTGCCGATCCGGGGCGTCAGGCCGGAACGACGCCGGACGAGGCTCGGGCGATCGCAAAGGTCGCGCCCGACATCGTCCACATCCTGGTTGATTAAATTGCTGTCATTCTGGTGTTAATCATATTGCCGCCTGAAGCGCAGCCTATATAGCCGCGCGTAACGGTTTATGAAACGGATAACGGTCGCGCTTGGACGATGACCGAGACGGAGGGAATTGTTGGTCAGCGAACCGTCAGAAGCCTTGGACGATAAGCGGCTCTACCGCGCCCCGGCGCTGGAAAAAGGGCTCGATATCTTGGAGCTGCTGGCCGCCGAGGACTTTCCCTTGACGATGAGCGCGATCGTCACCCGTCTCGGCCGGTCGACGGGCGAGCTGTTCCGCATGATCCAGGTTCTGGAACATCGCGGCTATGTCGCGCAGGGGCCGGACGGCTATGTCATGACGTCGCGCCTGTTCCATCTTGGGTTGAAGCGTCCGCCGGTGCGCAGCCTGATGGAACAGGCGTTGCCGGAGATGCGGATGCTGTCCGACCGTATCGGCCAGTCCTGCTACCTTGCCATTCCCTCCGGCGCGGCGTCGTCGGTCATCGCGCGGATGGAGGCCAATACCTCGGTCGGCTTTTCGGTGCGTGTCGGTTATCGCCGCCCCATCCATGAAACTCCGTCGGGTCATGTACTCTACGCCTTCCAGTCCGATCAGACCCGGACCGAATGGGACGACCTGTTCGATCCGCCTCTGTCGGATCAGCGTCGTGCGGAATTGATCGCGACGACCGAAGAAATTCGTGGTCAGGGCTTTGCGCGGGCGGACAGTGCCGAACTGCCCGGCATGGTCGAACTGGCCGTGCCGATCATGCGTGGGGACCGCGCCGTCGCCGTACTGACCGTGCCCTTCATCCGCATCACCGATGCGACGGTGGATGTCGACCAGGCGCTGGCGACGCTGCGCGCAACGGCGACGCGCATTTCCGAACAACTGATCGGTAACGACGCCCGTATCTGATGGCCGTATCCGGCGGCGGCGTGATCCCGACTTGTCGCGCCGCATCTTCGCGGCGATAGGGCCGCTCCCCGATTGAACAAATCCGACGAGCCGGACTTTAGAACCGATCGTCGGACCACCAACGCGTGTGATCGATCGGACAGGTACGGGGGACCATCAGTTGCTGTTGAAATATTACAAGGGATCGTTTCTGTTCACAACGCTCTGTCTGGCCATCGCGGCCTGGCTGGGCTTTCAAAGCACGGGGACGGTCCCCGGCACGCTCGGCATCCTGTGGATCGTGCTGGTTCTCGGCGTGCTGGAAGTGTCGCTGTCCTTCGACAATGCGGTCGTCAATGCGACCGTCCTGCGCGACATGGACGACAAATGGCGCCACCGCTTCCTGACCTGGGGCATCGTCATCGCCGTGTTCGGGATGCGCATCGTCTTCCCGCTGGCCATCGTCGCGATCGCCGCGCATCTGGGACCGATCGAGGCGGTGAAGCTCGCGGCGGGGGATCCGGTTCGCTACGAACAGATCATCACCTCGGCCCATGTCGGCATTTCGGGCTTTGGCGGCAGTTTCCTGGCCATGGTCGGCCTGAACTTCTTCCTCGACGACGAAAAGGAGGAGCATTGGCTGCCCGTTATCGAACGCCCGCTGGCCGCGCTGCGTGACATTTCGGGGCTGGCGACCGGCATCGTCCTGCTGGCGCTCTATGCCATTTCGCGCTTCATCCCGGCAGAAGAAGCGATGACCTTCATCATCTCGGGCATCTTCGGGCTGCTGACCTATATCGCGGTCCATGCCATTGGCGTTTTGCTGGGCAGCGACGGCGATGCCGCGACGGGGGCGGCCGCGCGATCGGGCTTTGCGGCTTTCCTGTATCTGGAAGTGCTCGACGCCAGCTTCTCGTTCGACGGGGTGATCGGCGCGTTCGCGCTGTCGAACAACCTGTTCATCATCGCGCTGGGCCTGGGCATCGGGGCGATGTTCGTCCGTTCGATGACGATCATGCTGGTCGATCACGGCACGCTCGCGCAATATCGCTATCTGGAGCACGGGGCCTTCTACGCCATCGTCGCACTGGCGACGATCATGCTGTTGTCGGTGCGCTTCCACATTCCGGAGACGATCACGGGGCTGATCGGTGCGACGCTGATCGGCCTGTCCTTCTGGGCATCGGTCCGCAGCAACCGCAAGGAGCCGCAGGACCCGTCGCATGGCGGCGATCCCGTGCGCGCGGCGGGCAAGCCGATCGGCGACTGAGGCGGCGATCGTGTCGGGTGCGGAACACTTTGCCCATGCGGGGGATTTCTCTTCCGAACGCTGGGCGAGGGATAGGTCATGTCGGTTTCCGCAATCGATACGCGACGGCAGCAGAGGCGCACCGACGACGGGCGGTGCCTGACGGAATTATTCCTGAAAGGGCGGGGCCGGGACACCATGACGGCCGATGACGTCGCGATGCTGGAGGACAGTATCGAGGAGGTTCGCGCCATCCCCGCCCGCACTATCGTCATCCGTCGGGACGAGCGGGTCCGTTACAGCAGCCTGCTGTTGGAAGGCGTGATGTGCCGGTATATGGACGACCGGCAGGGCAACCGCCAGATCGTCGCCTTTCACGTCCCCGGCGATTTCGTCGACCTGCACGGCTTCGCCATGCGCCATCTGGACCATGACGTCGCCACGCTGACCCCAGTACGGGTCGCGCTGGCAGGGCATGACCGGCTGGAACGGATCGTCGCGGACTATCCCCGGCTGACCCGATTGCTGTGGTTCTCGACGCTGCTCGACGCGGCGATGCACCGGGAATGGGTGTTCCGGCTTGGGCGGCTGGAGGCGGATGGGCGCGTCGCGCATCTGTTCTGCGAGCTTCACGCACGGCTGGCCATGGTCGATCTGGTTCGCGACGGCGTATTCCGTTTCCCGGTGACGCAGATCGATCTGGCCGAGGCGGCGGGGATCACGCCGGTCCACCTCAATCGTGTCCTTCGCTCCCTGCGCGAGCGGGGACTGATGACCTTCCGCAGCGGTGAGGCGCACATCCTCGACCTCGACATGCTGGCGGCGCTGGCCGATTTCGATCCCGGCTATCTCTATGGCGGCGGCCCGACCCTGGAGAAGCAGGGCGCATGACCCCGCTCGGTGATCCCGGCGGCCCCTATCACGGCGTCCATGATGATGCGGGCGTGGCGACCGCCGAGTGCGGGATCGTGATGCTGGACGGGCCGAATGGCGTGGCGGTGGCGATGACGCCTGCCGCCGCACGCGCCACCGGCGAAGGGCTGGTGGCGGCGGCCAGACTGGCGGAGGCGCAAGGAAGCGAGGGGTAGGTCACAAGGCTTTACCCGCCGAAACACGGGCTTATGGTGATGACGCGCGTTTCATGACCGGGAGTTCACATTGCGTCATCTGTCCCTCGCCGCCGCTCTGGCGACTCTGTTGAGCACGTCCGCGATGGCGTCTCCGCCCCAGGCCGTACAGGCCCCCGCCGCCAATCCGCTGATCGCGCCCTGGACCGGCCCCTATGGCGGGGTGCCGCCCTGGGACAAGGTGAAGCCCGAACTTTTCCCGTCCGCCTTCGAGGCGGCGCTGGCCGAGCGTCGTGCCGAATATGATCGCATCGCCAACAACCCGGCCAGGCCGAGCTTCGCCAACACCTTTGTGCCGATGCAGAATGCCGGGCAGACGCTGAATCGCGTGATGACGTTGTTCGGGGTGATGACGGGCAACATGAACACGCCCGCCTATCAGGCGCTGGACCGCGAATGGTCGCCCAAGCTGTCCAAGGCGTCGGACGAAATCACCTTCAACCCCAAGCTGTTTGCGCGGATCGAGGCGATCTACAAGGCGCGTGATACGTCCGGCCTGGACGCGCAGCAGAAGCGGCTGGTCACGCGCACCTATGACAGCTTCGTGCGGCAGGGCGCGAAGCTGACGCCCGCGCAGAAGGAGGAGCTGTCCGCCTTCAACCAGAATCTCGCGATCAACTTCAGCGAATTCTCGCAGCGGCTGCTGGCCGATGAGGGCACCGCAATCATCGTCACCGACGAGGCGCGGCTGGCGGGCCTGCCCGATAGCGTGAAGGCGGTGGCCAAGGCCGCCGCCGCCGAGCGCGGGCAGCAGGGCTGGGCGATCGTCAACACCCGCTCGGCGGTCGATCCGGTACTGACCTTCGCCACGGACCGGGCGCTTCGCGAGCAGGTGTGGCGCGCCTTCACCAAGCGCGGCGACAATGGCGATATCAACGATACCAAGGCGACCATCGCCCGCATCGTCCGCCTGCGTGCCAACCGCGCGCATCTGCTGGGCTTCAAGACCCATGCCGACTGGCGGATGCAGGACACGATGGCCAAGACCCCGGCCGCCGCGATGGACCTGATGATGCGCGTCTGGCCCGCCGCCAAGGCGCGCGTCGCCGAGGAGGTCCGCGACATGCAGGCCATTGCAGATAAGGAAGGGGCGAAGATCACGATCGCGCCCTGGGACTATCGCTTTTATCAGGAGAAGGTTCGCAAGAGCCGCTACGACCTCGACCAGGCCGAGCTGAAGCCCTATTTCGAGCTGAACAATATCATCCAGGGTTCGCTCTATGCAGCGAACCGCCTCTACGGGCTGGAGTTCAAGGAGATCACCGGCACGGTCCCGGTGTTCGAGCCGAACATGCGCGTCTGGCATGTCACCCGCAACGGCAAGGAAGTCGGCCTTTTCTATCGCGACGATTTCGCGCGGACGGGCAAGCGTTCGGGCGCTTGGGCGAACACCTATCGCGGCCAGCGCAACCTGCCGCCGGTGCAGAATGTCCTGTCGTCGAACAACAACAATTTCGCCAAGGGCGCGAAGGGCGAGCCGGTCCTCATCAGCCTGGACGATGCCGAGACGCTGTTCCACGAATTCGGCCACGCGATCCACGCGATGCTCCAGAACGTCACCTATCCGGGGCTGGCGGGCACGCCGCGCGACTTTGTGGAATATCCCAGCCAGGTGAACGAGCATTGGCTGCTGACCCGCGACGTGCTGGACAAATACGCCCGCCACTACAAGACCGGCCAGCCCATGCCGCAGGCGCTGCTCGACAAGATCGAGGCGTCGGAGACGTTCAACCAAGGTTTCGCGACGACCGAATATCTGTCCTCGGCAATCGTCGACATGAAGCTGCACACCATCCCCGACGGGGTGGTCGATCCGGCGGCGTTCGAGGCGACGACGCTGCGCGAGATCGGGATGCCGAAGGAGCTGGTGATGCGGCACCGCCTGCCGCAGTTCAATCACCTGTTCTCGTCGGACAGCTATTCGGCGGGTTACTACAGCTATCTCTGGTCGGAGACGATGGACGCCGACACCTTCGCCGCGTTCGAGGAGGCGGGGAGCCCGTGGGACAAGGCGACGGCGGATCGCTTTGCGCGGATCCTGTTGTCGACGGGGAATGAGACGGACCGCGCGGAGGCGTATCGCGCGTTCAGGGGGCGTGACCCGGATGTCAACGCGCTGCTGAAACAGCGCGGCTTTCCGACAAAGTAGCCCCTAGAGGGGGATGACATGGCGTTGATCTGAGCCTTGCCCCTCCCCTTCAGGGGAGGGGTTGGGGTGGGGCCTCACCACAGGCCCAGCTTATGCGGAA
>NZ_BBPI01000010.1 GCF_000787715.1 Sphingomonas parapaucimobilis NBRC 15100 | reverse complement strand
GACGCCCTTTACGGCACGCCCCCTCCACCACCGCTTCGCGGCGGTCCCCCTCCCCGTGCCGGGGAGGATTGTCACTCCACCGGCGGTTCGTCGACCTTCGCCGCTTCGGCATTCAACCCATGCTTCAACAGCATCGGAATATTTGCGATCGCAAAGCCGATGGTCAGCGGCATCGCGCCCCACAGTTTGAAGCCGACCCAGAAATCCCAGGTCGAATTGCGCCACACCGCTTCGTTCAGCACCGCCATGAAGGCGAAGAAACAGGCCCAGTTGCGCGTCAGCTTGCGCCAGCCGAGTTCGGTTAGCCCCGGATAGACATTGCCCAGCACCATCTGGATCAGCGGCCGCCCGGTCGCCAGCCCGAAGAAGAGCAGCGCGGAGAACATCGCATAGACGATGGTCGGCTTCATCTTGATGAAGCGTTCGTCGTGGAAATAGAGGGTCAGGCCGCCGAACACGACGACCAGAATGCCTGACATCCACAGCATCGGCGAGATGCGGCCCAGCTTCACCTTGCTGACGATCATCGCCACCACGGTCGCCGCCATGAAGACGCCGGTGGCGACCAGCACGCGGGTCAGCGGACCGATCGGCGCGAGGAAATTGACCGCGAAGAACAGGACGAGCGGGCCATATTCGATACCGGCCTTCAGGCCGGGTCCGGCCTCCGTCTTGGGGGCGGGGCTCACTTGCGGCCTCCTTCGATCCCGGCGATGATCCGGCTGACCTCGTTGGCGTCGAAGGGGCGCAGGTCGGTCATGCCTTCGCCGACGCCGATGGCGTGGATGGGCAGGCCGTATTTCTCCGCCGCCGCGACCAGCACGCCGCCGCGCGCGGTGCCGTCCAGCTTGGTCATGACCAGCCCGGTGACGCCCGCCACGTCCTTGAACACCTCGATCTGGTTGAGCGCGTTCTGGCCGGTGGTGGCGTCGAGCACCAGCAGGATGTCGTGCGGCGCGTCGGGGTTCAGGCGGCCGAGCACGCGGCGGATCTTGGACAGTTCGTCCATCAGCTCGCGCTTGTTCTGGAGGCGTCCGGCGGTGTCGACGATCAGCACGTCGATGCCGGTCGCGGTCGCCTGCTTCACCGCCTCATAGACGATGCCCGCCGCATCGCCGCCCTCCTTGCCCGACACGATCGGCACGCCGACCCGCTCGGCCCAGGTGGCGAGCTGGCCGATCGCGGCGGCGCGGAAGGTGTCGCCCGCCGCGAGCATCACGCCGTAATCCTGCTCCATGAACAGATGCGCCAGCTTGGCGATGGTCGTGGTCTTGCCCGAACCGTTGACGCCGATGACCAGGATCACCTGAGGCCGGGGAAAGGCGTCTATCTCCAACGGCGTGGCGACCTTGGCCAGCGCCTTCTCCACTTCCTCGGCGACGACCAGGCGGATGCCCAGATCCTCCATGTTCCGCTCGAAGCTGCCCTCGGCCAGGCGGGTGCGGATATGGCCCGCCGTCTCCGGCCCAAGGTCGGAGGCGATCAGCGCTTCCTCGATCTCGTCGAGCGTATCGTCGTCGAGACGCGCGGTGCCCAGGCCCGCCAGATTGCCGACCAGCCGGTCCGAGGTGCGACGAAAACCGCCGAGCAGCTTTTCGTGCCAGGAGGAGGAAGAACTCATGCCAATTGTCCGATCAGATGGGTTTCGGTCGCCGCCGTGACCCGAACGCGGGCGATGCGGCCCGGTTCGGCGGTGGGGGTAAAATGAATGTCGGCGAAGTCCGGCGCATGGCCGCGCGTGCCCGGCCGCTCGACCAGCACGTCGCGGGTCTGGCCGATCTGCGACGCCAGCCAGTCGCGGCGGCGGCGCGCGGCGGCCTCGCGCAAGGTAGCGGCGCGCTCGCGGCGAAGCGGGTGGGGCACCTGCGGCATCCGCGCGGCGGGCGTGCCGTCGCGCGCCGAATAGGGGAAGATATGCGCATGGACGATGCGGGCGTCGTCGATCAGCGCCAGTGTATCCGCCGCCATCGCCTCATCCTCGGTCGGGAAGCCCGCGATCAGGTCCGCGCCGATGGCGATCTCGGGACGCGCGGTCAGCAGCCGCTCGACGATCGCCACCGATTGCGCGCGGCTGTGGCGGCGCTTCATCCGCTTGAGGATCAGGTCGTTGCCTGCCTGGAGCGAGAGGTGGAGGTGCGGCATCACCCGTGCCTCGCCGGTCACCAGCTCGAACAGCCGGTCGTCGATCTCGATCGAATCGAGCGAGGACAGGCGGAGCCGGGGCAGGGCGGGCACATGGGTCAGGATGCGCTCGACCAGCAGGCCCAGGCTCGGCTGGCCGGGCAGGTCGTGGCCATAGCTGGTCAGGTCGACGCCGGTCAGCACCACCTCGCGGTGACCTAGTTCGACCGCGCGCGTAATGCGCTCGATCACCAGCCCAGCGGGGACCGAACGGCTAGGGCCACGCCCGGTCGGGATGATGCAGAAGGTGCAGGCATGGTCGCAGCCATTCTGCACCTCGACGAACGCCCGCGCATGACTAGCAAAGGCCGATACCAGATGCGGTGCCGTCTCGACCACCCGCGACAGGTCGGTGACCAGCATCGGTTCGGCCGAGGCCCAGGCCTCGGGGCGCAGCTTGTCGGCATTGCCCAGCACGCGTGCGACTTCGGGCATGGCGGCGAAGCTGGCCGGGTCGATCTGCGCGGCGCAGCCCGTCACGACGATCTGGGCATCGGGCCTCGCCTTGGCCGCGCGGCGGATCGCGGCGCGGGTCTGCTTGACGGCTTCGTTGGTGACGGCGCAACTGTTCACGACGACCATGTCCTCCCGCCCCGCGGCCAGCGCGCGGATCGTTTCGCTCTCGGCGATGTTCAGGCGACAGCCCAAACTGATAATCTCGGGTCCAGGGAGGGGCGACATGACCGCCGATCTAGGGATGGATGAACGACGTGTCCACGCGGACGCGAAAGCGGTGCTCGACTTCTGGTTCGGACTGGACCCCGAAAAGCATTTCGCCAAGGACGATGCGCTCGACCGCGTGATCGCCGAGCGGTTCGGGGCTTTGCGCGATCAGGTGCTGGCGACCGATGCGATCGGCTGGCGCGACGATCCCGACACGCTGCTGGCGGCGATCCTGTTGCTCGACCAGTTTTCGCGCAACCTGCACCGGGGATCGGCGCAGGCCTATGCCGCCGATCCGCTGGCGCTGGAGCTGTGCCTGACGGCGATCGATGCCGGGTGGGAGGATCGCTATCCGCCCGACCGGCTGGCCTTTGTCTATATGCCGCTGATGCATGCCGAGTCGCGTGCGATGCAGGATCTGAGCGTCGCGAAGTTCACCGAGCTGGGACGCCCGGAAAACCTCTCCTTCGCCCGCGACCACCGTGACGTCATCCGGCTTTATGGTCGCTACCCCAGCCGCAATGCGGCGCTGGGCCGGGCCTCGACCGAGCCGGAGCGCGAGTATCTCAGCCGGCCAGACGCGGGGTGGTGAGCGAGGAGGGAGAGATACCCGCGAGCAGCCGCTTTTCCGCCAGCATCTGACGCACCTGCGCCAGATCGAGCGGCGGACCATAGAGCGAGCCCTGCCCGTGCGAGCAGCCGATGTCGCGCAGCCGCATCTCGATATCCAGATCGCGCACGCCCTTGGCCGCGATCGGCAGGTGCAGGCTGTCGCCCAGATGGACGATCGCGGTGACGATGGCGCAGCAATCCGGGTCCGCGGCCATGTTGCGGATGAAATTCGGGTCGATCCGCACCCGGTCGAAGGGCAGGGCACGCAGATGCGCCAGGCTGGAATAGCCGCGCCCGAACGCGTCGAGCGCCAGCGCGATGCCCTGGTTCTTCAGGCTGATGACGATCGACTGCGCCAGCGCCAGATTGGCGAACAGCGCATTCTCGGTGATCTCGATCTCCAGCCGGTGTGCGGGGAAGCCGCACTCGGTCAGCGTCTTGATGACCTTCTGCGCCAGCCAGGCATCCTGGAATTGCGACGCCGCCAGCGGGACCGACAGGGTGATCGACGGGTCCCAGTCGCGCGCGGCCGCCATCGCCTGTCGCATCAGCGCCAGCGAAACCTCGCCCGACAGGCCACAGGCCTCGGCGACGGGCATGAAGCGCTCGGCGGTCATCGCGCCCAGGGTGGGATGATCCCAATAACCCGATACCTCGAACCCGGTCAGGCGCGCGGTGCCCAGATCGACCTGCGCCTCGAACCGGGGCTGGATATCGCCGCGCGCCAGCGCCGCGCGCAGGTCGGTGATGATGGCGTTGCGCTCGGCCATCGCCTCTTCCATCGCAGGCGCGAACCAGAGCGGCTTGCCGTCGCTGCGCGCCTTGGCGGCGATCAGCGCCAGATCGGCCTGGCGGACCAGCCGGTCGACCGTCGCGGCCCCGTCATCGATGCGGGTCAGCGCGATGGCGGCGCGGGGCGTCAATTCCTGGTCGATCAGCTTCACCGGCTGGCCAAGTCGCACCGCCAGCCGTTCGGCCAGCCGCTCGATCCGATCACGACCGCGCGGGTCGAAGGGGATCAGGCAGCCGAAGCAATCGCTCTCGAACCGCGCGACGATCGCGTCGGACGGGGCCTCGTCGCGGATGGTCTTGGCGACATGGCGCAGCAGCAGGTCGCCCGCCTCATGGCCCAGTGACCCGGCGATGGCACGGAAACGGTCGATATCGACGAGCATCAGCGCAATGCCGCGGTGGCGGCGCTGCATATTGTCGATCATCGCCTGCCCGGCATCGTGGAAATAGCGGCGATTGGTCAGCCCGGTCAGGGGATCGATCTGCTCGACATCGGGCGCCCACGCGGCAGAGGCGGGCAGACGCCAATGGACAAGGATGGCGGCGACGGCCGTTGCGGACAGCAGGAGTTTCGCGGGCAAGGTCAGGCCCAGCTGGATCAGGATGATCGCAGTGGCCAGCAACGCGATGCCAATCGCCACCGCCGCGCCCGTAAGGCCCGCAGAAGCAGGGATATTGGCAACAGGTTGACGCGACCCGGACATGACCTAGCGGTCGCATGTCAGGAGTGTACAATAGGTTAACGCCACTGCCCGATCAGGCCCGGGCGCGCCCGGCTTGCGCCCGTCCGCATTTTCCCATAAGAGCGTCCTCAAGTTCCGTTTCGGAATGTGAAAGTGAAGCGCCCAAGGGCGCACGCTGGCCGGCGAGGTTTCGCCCGCCGGCGCTTTTGCGTTTGGCGGTGCGAAGCGGGTTTTTGGGCCGGGCTCTCCGGCTCGGGTTTGACGAGGTGAGGCGATGTTCGACAGCTTGAGCGATCGGCTTGGCGGCGTATTCGACCGCCTCCGCGGCCGTGGCGCGCTGACCGAGGCGGATGTCCGCACCGCGATGCGCGAAGTGCGCGTGGCGCTGCTGGAAGCCGACGTCGCGCTGCCCGTCGCACGCGATTTCGTCGACAAGGTCACCGAACAGGCGATCGGCCAGAACGTCCTGCGTTCGATCACGCCGGGCCAGCAGGTCGTCAAGATCGTTCACGACGCGCTGGTCGAGATGCTGGGCGCGGATGCCAGCGAGTTGCTGCTCGACGTCACGCCGCCCGCCGTCGTGATGATGGTCGGCCTTCAGGGCTCGGGCAAGACCACGACCACCGCCAAGATCGCCCGCCGCCTGTCGAGCGGGGCGATGGGCCGCGATCGCAAGAAGGTGCTGATGGCGTCGCTCGACGTCAATCGTCCGGCCGCGCAGGAGCAGCTCGCGACGCTGGGCACCCAGGTCGAGGTCGCGACCCTGCCGATCATCCAGGGCCAGCAGCCGGTCGAGATCGCGCGTCGCGCGATGCAGGCCGCCAAGCTCCAGGGCTATGACGTCCTGATGCTCGACACCGCAGGGCGCCTGCACGTCGACCAGGCGCTGATGGACGAGATGAAGGCGGTGGCGGAAATCGCCCAGCCGCAGGAAATCCTGCTCGTCGTCGACTCGCTGACCGGGCAGGACGCGGTGAACGTCGCGACCAGCTTCTCGGAGCAGGTGCCGCTGACCGGCGTGGTGCTGACCCGCATGGACGGCGATGCGCGCGGTGGTGCGGCGCTGTCGATGCGCGCGGTCACCGGCAAGCCCATCAAGTTCGCCGGTGTCGGCGAGAAGATGGACGCGCTGGAAGCCTTCCACCCGGAGCGTGTCGCGGGCCGCATCCTCGGCATGGGCGACGTCGTGTCGCTGGTCGAGCGCGCCGCCGAGACGATCCAGCAGGAAGATGCCGAGCGCATGGCCATGAAAATGGCCAAGGGGCAGTTCGACCTGAACGACCTGCGCGGCCAGCTGGCCCAGATGCGCCGCATGGGCGGGCTGGGAGCGCTGGCGGGCATGATGCCGGGCATGAAGAAGGCGCAGAACGCGCTCAATGATGCCGGTGGCGACAAGATCCTGCTCCGCATGGATGCGATCATCACCTCGATGACCGTCAAGGAGCGGGCCAAGCCCGAGCTGGTCAACGCCAAGCGCAAGATCCGCATCGCCAAGGGTTCCGGCACCACGGTGCAGGACGTGAACAAGCTCCTGAAGATGCATCAGGAAATGGCCACGGCGATGAAGAAGATCAAGAAGATGGGCGGCATCAAGGGCATGATGTCCATGCTCGGCAAGGGCGGCCTTGGCGGCCTGGGCAATGCGCTGGGCGGTCCGCAGATGGGCGAGATGCTCAACAAGGCGGGTGGCGGTGGCGGCCTGCCGGGCATCGGCGGCATGGGGGCGGGCGGCGGCAAGCTGCCCGAGGGAATGCCCAAGCTGCCGCCCGGCTTCGAGAATCTCCTAAAGAAGAAATAACCCCCGCGCCGGACGGAATGCCGGTGGATTTGAACGTTTTAACTCAAGGACTGAAATATGGCTCTCAGCATTCGTCTGTCGCGTGGTGGCTCGAAGAAGCGCCCTTACTACCGCATCGTGGTGGCTGACGCCCGCGCGCCGCGCGACGGCAAGTTCATCGAGAAGATCGGTAACTACAACCCGCTCCTCGCCAAGGACAATGACCAGCGCGTGCAGCTCGACGCCGAGCGCGCGAAGCACTGGCTGGCCAATGGGGCGCAGCCGACCGACCGCGTCGCCCGCTTCCTCGACGCCGCCGGCGTTCGTGAGCGCGCCGCTCGCAACAACCCGAACAAGGCGAAGCCGGGCGAAAAGGCCACCGAGCGCGCCGAAGAGCGTGCCGAGAAGCTGAAGGCCGCGCAGGAAGCCGCCAACGCTCCGGCCGAAGAAACCGCCGAAGCCTAATGGCTTTCGGCTTTGCGCTGCCCCGGTCGATCGCGATCGGGGCAGCGCAAGGCACCGGATACGGGGTCATGCGTTTCCCAAGGCCAATGGCTTGAGGAGATATGCGCATGACCCCGCCGACCGAACCCGATCCCCGGACCGCACCCGACGATCATGACGACGCGACCAACCAAGGCGTCTCCGCGCCAGACCCCGCCGAAGGCGGAGACGACAGCCCCGATGGCGACGGCAACTCGCCCAGCGGGTGAGCCGCACGTCACGCTGGCCGTCATCATCGGCGCGCATGGTATTACGGGCGAGGTTCGGCTGAAGGTCTTTGCCGACGACCTGTCGGACTATCGCTCGTTCAATGACGGCGCGCTGACGCTGAAGTCGGCCCGTGACGGTTCGAACGGCGTCATCGCGCGCTTCGCCGAAGTGACCGACCGCAACGCCGCCGAGGCACTGCGCGGTACGGAGTTGACGGTGCCGCGCTCTGCTCTGCCTCCGCTGGAGGAGGGCGAATATTATCATGCCGATATCATCGGCCTGTCCGCCATTGCCAGCGATGGCGAAGAACTGGGCCATGTCGCGCTGATCGAGAATTTCGGAGCGGGCGACGTGCTCGAGATCGAACGCCCAGATGGCCGCCGCTTCATGGTGCCGATGAACGCCCAGGCCGTGCCCGAATGGGATCAGGACCGCCTGATCGTCGAGCGCAGCTTCATCGCCTGATCGGCGACTGCTCGCTCAACAGGTTGCGGATCGTCGTCGCTGCGACCCCGGCCTCGCCCATGGCATGGCTGATCTGATCCAGCCCCTTCACCACATCTCCCGCCGCGAACAGGCCGGGGACCGAGGTGCGTTGATGGTCGTCGACCTCCAGGCATCCGCTCGGGTCCGCCTTCGCGCCCGCCGCTACCGCCAGTTCGGACCGGATGCGGGAACCCATCGCCGGATAGACGCTGTCGAACCGCATACGCCCGCTCGCCGTGTCGAGCGCGATGTGTTCGCCTTCGATGGCCCAGCCGCCGCACGGACCATCGACGCGCGCTACACCCGCTTCGTCCAATGCCCGCGCGCAGCCGGGATCGAGATCGTGCCCGGCATCGGGGGCAATCAGCGTCACGTCTCTGGTAAAGCCGCGCAGGAACAGCGCCTCGCGCATCCCATGGTCGCTGGTGCCGATCACGCCGACACGCTTGTCGGTGACTTCATAGCCGTCACAGACCGGGCAATAGCGGATCAGCCCGCGCTCCAGCGCCGGGTCATGGACTTCGGGCAGCAGCTTGCGGGGGCGATGGTTGACGACGCCGGTGGCGAGCAGGACGGTGCGCGTTTGATATTCGGCATCATCGGCCACGACGCGAAAATGGCCGCCTTCTGGGTGGATCGCCGAGACGCGGTGCGGTGTGCAATGCGCACCGTAACGGCGCGCCTGGTCGTGCATGCGTGACAGCAGCGCCTTGCCGCTGATCCCTTCCGGGAAACCGGCATGATTGTGCGTACACGGGATCATCGCCGCCCGGCTCGACCCGCTGTCGAACATATGGATGCGCAGATGATAGCGGGCCAGATAGATCGCCGCCGTCAAGCCAGCAGGCCCCGCGCCGATGATGATGCAATCGTCCATGGCGGGGCAAAGCGCGAGCGTCCGCAACGTTCCTTGGCAGCATGTCGCGAACCATGTATATACATGGCGTATATACGGAGGCGTTATGAGCAAGGTCTATCAGGCAAAGGTCTTTCGCTCCGGCAATTCACTGGCGCTGCGGCTACCCGCCGCGCTGGGGCTGGCGGAAGGAACCGAGATGACCCTGCGGGAAGAGCAGGGGCGCTATGTGTTCGAGCCGGTGGAAGCGCCGCGCAAGACGATCGACCTGACGGGCATCGCCGGGTCGATGCCGTGGCTGAAGCCAATCGAGCGGGAAGATTTCGAAATGGAACCACGCGCGCTGGATTGGGAAGGGAAGATGCTTGGTCGTGATTGAGCCGCGCTATCTGCTCGATTCCAATATCTGTATCTACGTCCTTCGCGATGCGGGCGGCCGTGCAGCACAGCGACTCGCAACCTGCGAACCGGGCCGCGCCGTGGCCTCTGCGATCACCTATGCCGAGATCATGCGCGGACTGGAGCGCCATGGCACAGAGGCAGTGGCGGCGTTCGATCGCTTTTTCGATCGGGTGCCGATATTGCCGTTCGACCGGCACGCAGCATCGGCTTATGCGGAAATCCCGTTCCAGCGAGGGAGGTTCGATCGCCTGATCGGCGCCCATGCCCTGGCGACGGGCCTGACGCTGGTGACCAACAACGAAGCCGACTTCGCCGACATCCCCGGCCTGACCATCGAGAACTGGACGCTGTGACCTTTCGCGCGACGATATTGACGCTCTACCCGGAGATGTTTCCCGGACCGCTGGGCCATTCGCTGGCGGGGAGGGCGTTGCGCGAGGAGCGGTGGGCGCTGGAGACGGTGCAGATTCGCGACTTCGCCACCGACAAGCATCGTTCGGTCGACGATACGCCTGCGGGCGGCGGGGCGGGCATGGTGCTGCGCGCCGATGTGCTGGCCGCGGCGGTGGATTCGGTCGCCGACGACCGGCCCGTGCTGGCGATGACGCCGCGTGGGCGCCCGCTGACCCAGCCGCGCGTGCGCGAGCTGGCGGCGGGGCCGGGCGTCACCGTCCTGTGCGGTCGGTTCGAGGGGTTCGACGAGCGGCTGTTCGAAGCACGCGGCATCGAACAGGTCTCGATCGGCGACTATATCCTGTCGGGTGGCGAGATGGGCGCGCTGGTGCTGCTCGACGCTTGCGTTCGGCTGCTTCCCGGCGTAATGGGCGCGGCCTCCAGTGGAGTCGAGGAAAGCTTCGAAAGCGGCCTCCTCGAATATCCGCAATATACCCGTCCCGCCGAGTGGGAAGGGCGCACGATCCCTGAAGTGCTGCGATCGGGGGATCATGCGAAAATCGCAAAATGGCGTCATGCCAGGGCTTGCGAGGATACACGGTCAAGGCGGCCGGACCTTTGGGAACGTCATGAGGGCGTTCGGGTCGGTCGCCCTCTGGCGCGCGGCGACGATTGAGGAATGAAGTCATGAACGTGATCCAGCAGATCGAAGCTGAGCAGATCGCCAAGTTCAACGAGACGAAGAAGATCCCCGAATTCCGCCCCGGCGACACGCTGAAGGTCGGTGTGAAGGTCGTCGAAGGCGAGCGCACCCGCGTCCAGTTCTATGAGGGCGTCTGCATCGCCCGCTCGAACAAGGGCATGGGATCGTCGTTCACCGTTCGCAAGATCTCCTTCGGTGAGGGCGTGGAGCGCGTCTTCCCGCTCTACTCGCCGAACGTCGACTCGATCGAAGTGGTTCGTCGCGGCGCCGTGCGTCGTGCGAAGCTCTATTACCTGCGTGGTCGCACCGGCAAGTCGGCGCGTATCGCCGAGCGTCGCGATCCGCGTCCGGCCAAGGGCACCGCAGCCGCCGAGTAATCGGCCCGGCGGACCCTTTGTGGTTCGACAGGGAAGGGGCGGTGGCACCAGACGGTGCCGCCGCCCTTTTTCTTTACGAAGGCCCCCACATCCGTTCAGCGGGGGCATATTTCGATTGCGGGAGGGAGCACCTCGCGCTCCGTTCAGCCTGAGCGAAGTCGAAGGCCGCGCCCAGGCGGCGACCGCGAGCGGGCCGGACCCTGTTGGGTTAGGCCATCCCTTGGCCTTCGACTTCGCTCAGGCTGAACGGAGGGGGGTGGGATCACCCCCCAAAATTATACAGCCACATGCGCGGTTCCTTGGTCGGCTGCGGCTTGCCGTCCAGCCGCTTGGCGGAGATCAGCGTGACGGGCTTCAGGATCATCTGCCCCTTCATCGCGTCCTGCCCACCGCCCGAGGGCTTGGCGAGGATCTTCTTCACCGTGTCCATCCCTGCGACGACGCGCCCGAATGCGGCATAGCCGTCATAGCCCGGCCGCGCGTCCATGCCGGGGGTCGGGCCGACGGTGATGAAGAAATTGCCGCCCGCCGAGGACGGCGTCGTCCCCCGCGCCATCGATATGGTAGCGTCGAGATGCTTGATCCCGGTCTGGCTCGTCTTCTCCAGAGGGAAGGGGGGCAGGATGCGGCGCGCATCGGTGCGGATGCCGCCCTGTACGAAGCCCTTTCTCGGATCGCGCTTGTCCCGCGCCGCGCGGTAGAAGCTGGTGCCGTCGAACCGGCCGTCATCGACATAGGCAAGGAAGTTCTTCGTGGTGGCAGGCGCCCGGCGTGTGTCGAGCGCCACGACGATCGGCCCCTCCGACGTGTTGAGCTGCACCCGGATGGTGCCGGGGCGGGGGACATTCTGGGTGGCGGGAGCAGCTGCGATCAGCAGGGCGAGAAACGGCAACGCATACTTCATGGCCGTATTCTAGCGGCTGCCACGACCGATGTCATTTACCCGAAGCCATCGCACCCCAGCCGTTCAGTGCAGGCACCAGATCGTCCGCCAAAGCCCTCAGCCGTTCGGCGAGGACGGGAGCGAGCGGCGGATGGTGGCGAACCTCGTCCATGAAGCGTGCGTCATACCCCCGGCCTCGAAATGCGGGTTGCAGCTCCACCAGTGCTTCCCCGCCATAAGGATCGTCACGGAGCATCTCGGTAGAGCTTTGTGCCATGAGGGCGGCGTCGCGCGTGCAAAGCCCCAACTGCTTGCGCAACTTCACGGTCGGATCGATCCTGAAAGGCCGTCCTGCGGCTCGGCGATCGGGTAGAGCGGGGCGGCTGCGGCCTTGGCCTCTGCCGTCCGGCCCAGTTGTTGTTGAAGCGCACAGGCGCGAATCCAGGCGAACTGGCGATCGCTGCCCTTGACCCGAACGTCCCCCGCGAAAAGACCGCCGGGTGCCTGGAAGCGCGCTTCGACCGCATCGATCGCGGCCAGCGCCTTGGCTGGACGGTGCAGGTCAAGCAGCACCGAGATCGAGCTTTGCAAGGTCCTTCCCCAGTGGCGGGATAGCGGCTTCCAGAACGTCCAGCCCCCCTTGGC
Organism: Sphingomonas parapaucimobilis NBRC 15100; assembly: GCF_000787715.1. GTDB lineage: Bacteria > Pseudomonadota > Alphaproteobacteria > Sphingomonadales > Sphingomonadaceae > Sphingomonas > Sphingomonas parapaucimobilis. The sequence continues at coordinate 56,793 of NZ_BBPI01000010.1, read as the reverse complement.
GGTCGCCACGAACGTTGCTGGCCTTGGCCAACCATTGCGACATCGCCGCCCAATGGATCGACCAAAACGAGTTGCCCAATTGTGGCTCGGCGAGGCGGGCGTCCTCCATCAACCGGGTCGCCTCTGCGACCTGTCCCGCGGCCAACAGCGCATCGGCCAGTTGGAAATTCGGACGAAGACGCGGGCGGACGATCGAGGTGATCGCGCTTTCCGCCTGCTTGGTGCGCCCCTTCGCAAAGACGGCCCTTGCATCCGCGACCCGGGCATCGCGCCGGCCTACCAGCGAGGGACCTGTCCATCTCAGCAGTTGTGGCCAGATGGCGGCGAGGCGACGGTCCGCCAGCACGGCAAGGGCGTCATCGACATGGGCGATATCGACGACGCGTTCGCCTTCGGACGCACGGATCGTCAACGTCGCGTGGGTCGGCGACAGCGGGCGCAATATCACCTCACCGACCACGCCCTGTATGGTTGGCGCTATCGGGGCAGGGCTCTGCACGATCTCCGCCGTCGACAGGAAAACCGCGATGATCATGGCCCATATCCCCCGGTTCAGAGGATGGCCCGATCACTGTTCGCAGCGCAATCCTGCCCGAGGCGTAGCCCTTCAAAAGCAAAGGGGCCACCGATCCTGCGACCGGCGGCCCCTTGGATGATACTTGCGACCCGACCTTACTGGTCGAGGAAGCTGCGCATCTTGCGGCTGCGGCTGGGGTGCTTCAGCTTGCGGAGCGCCTTGGCTTCGATCTGACGGATGCGTTCGCGGGTCACGCTGAACTGCTGGCCGACCTCTTCCAGCGTGTGGTCGGTGTTCATGCCGATGCCGAAGCGCATGCGCAGCACGCGCTCCTCGCGCGGCGTCAGCGAGGCGAGGACGCGGGTGACCGTTTCCTTCAAATTCGCCTGGATCGCCGCATCTACCGGGATGACCGCGTTCTTGTCCTCGATGAAGTCGCCCAGATGGCTGTCTTCCTCGTCGCCGATCGGCGTTTCGAGGGAGATCGGCTCCTTGGCGATCTTCATCACCTTGCGCACCTTCTCCAGCGGCATGGAGAGGCGCTCGGCCATCTCCTCCGGGGTCGGCTCGCGGCCCTGCTCGTGCAGGAACTGGCGGCTGGTGCGGACCAGCTTGTTGATCGTCTCGATCATATGGACCGGGATACGGATGGTCCGCGCCTGGTCGGCGATCGAGCGGGTGATCGCCTGACGAATCCACCAGGTGGCGTAGGTGCTGAACTTGTAGCCGCGGCGATATTCGAACTTATCGACCGCCTTCATCAGGCCGATATTGCCCTCCTGGATGAGGTCCAGGAACTGCAGGCCGCGATTGGTGTATTTCTTGGCGATGGAGATGACGAGGCGCAGATTGGCCTCGACCATTTCCTTCTTGGCGATACGCGCCTCGCGCTCGCCCTTCTGCACCATGTTCACGATGCGGCGGAATTCGGTCAGCGCCATGCCGGTCTGCTGCGAGATGTCGGCGATCTCGCTGCGAATGCGGTCGACGGTCGCGGCTTCGTTGGTGGCGAAGTTGCCCCACTTCTTGTCCACGCCGCGCACCGTGTCGAGCCAGTTCTCGTCCAGCTCGTGACCCAGATAGCGGTCGAGGAAGTCCTTGCGATTGACCTTGTGTCGCTCGGCCAGGCGCAGCATCTGGCCGCCCAGCGCGGTCAGGCGACGGTTATAGGCATAGAGCTGGTCGACCAGGAATTCGATCTTGGCGTTGTGGAACTGGACGCTCTCGACCTCGGCGGTCAGCTCTTCGCGCAGCTTGTGGTACTTGCGCTCCTCGGCCGCCGACAGCTCGCCGCCCAGCGCCATGGATTCCAGGCGCTGCTGCTGGATCTTCGAGAATTTCTTGTAGATCGCGGTGATGTTGGCGAACTTCTCAAGCGCCTGCGGCTTGAGCGTCTCCTCCATCTGGGCGAGGGACAGGGTATTGTCCTCTTCCTCGTCCTCGGCGCGCGGGCCACGGCGCTCGCCGCCCTCGCCATCCTCGTCATCGACCGAGGGCTCCTCGGGCTCTTCCTCTTCCTTGAACTGGGGGCCGGCGTTCTTGGCGCTGATCTCGCCATTGTCGTCCTCGTCCTCCTCGCCCAGATTTTCCGGGCCGGCGTCCTTGGACAGCATGGCGTCGAGATCGAGGATCTCGCGCAACTGCATCGTGCCTTCGTTCAGCGCGGTCGACCAGTCGATGATCGCGTTGAAGGTGATCGGGCTTTCGCACAGCCCCAGGATCATCGTGTCGCGACCCGCCTCGATCCGCTTGGCGATGGCGATTTCGCCCTCGCGCGACAGCAGCTCGACCGCGCCCATCTCGCGCAGGTACATGCGGACCGGATCGTCGGTGCGATCGACGGTTTCCTTCTTCTTGGCCTCGGGCTGCGGACCGCCATCGGCGTCGGCATCCGTGGTTTCGGCGTCGTCGGCCTCTTCCTCGGACTCGCCGTCCTCGCCCTGCTCCTCATTCTCGACGATATTGACGCCCATCTCGTTCAGGGCGGCCATGATATCCTCGAGCTGGTCGGAGGACATCTGGTCCTGCGGCAGCGCTTCGTTCAACTGGTCGTATGTGATGTAGCCGCGCTTCTTGGCGCGCGCGATCAGCTTCTTGATCGACGCCTCGTTCAGGTCGATCAGCGGCGCATCGCCCGTTTCCGTGGTATCGGCCGTGTCCGCCGCCATATTCGCCTTCGCCATCAAATGCCCTCAGGGTTCCGTGCCCGGCCTCTGTCACACCGCTCGCAGGTGATGCAAGCGGGTGAGGGGGCCATGCGTAATTTTCCAGTGTGGACGTGGGTCGCCCAATATGCCCCGGATATGGGGCGGGAGAGGTGCTGTATCAAGCGGCCTCCCCGGCTTGCTTGTCGGCCAACTCATGGGCCGCTTCCAGCCAGCGATAGAGTTCGTCGCGCGATTGCGCGTGCGCGGCATGGCACCGCGTCTGCTCGGCGAAGCGATCCTCGGTCATGTCGGTCTGGAATGCCTGCACCGCGCGTTCGCGGTTCGCGCGCGTCTCGCTTTCCTCCAGCATGACCTCGATGATCTTTTCGAGATCGCGCACGGCGATCGCTGGATCGCTCGCCTTGCTGAAGAAGCTGAACGCCAGGTCGCGGGTATAGTCGCGCGCGTCGATCGGGTGGACGTCGGTGGTCGCCATGATCTGTTCGATCAGGCTTTCAGCCTCGGCCGCGTCTTTCCGCGACAGATGCGGATCGTTGACCGCCGCGTCGAGCAGGTGATGCCGCCAGTCGTTGAGATAGCGGTCGCCCATGTCCAACCGGCTGATCTCGTCCATATAGCGGCACAGGACATGCGGATAGCGCATGAGACCCAGCAGCACCGCGCGCTTCAGGCTGTATTCGACCCCGCGCCCGACATGGCGATTGGCCTCCGCCACCGCCTGATGCACCGCCGCCGCATTGACCCGGCGGATGCCGAAAATGTCGAAATAGCGCGACATCATCGCGCGCTTATATTCGTAGGCCAGATCCTTGTGCGGGATCTGCTGCGCCAGTTCCTCCAGCCGCTGTTTCAGCGCGGCGCGGCCCTCAGGCGTGTCGGTCTGGGCCTGCGCTATCTCCGATTGCCAGAGCAGGTCGCTGAGCGGCGTCGCGCGGGTGAGTACGTCCTCAAAGCCCGCCGCGCCCTTTTCCTGGATCAGGTCGTCGGGGTCCTGGCCCTGCGGCAGGGTGACGAAGGACAGGCTCTTGCCCGGCTGGAGCAGTGGCAGCGCGCGGTGCGCGGCGCGGATCGCGGCCTTCTGCCCCGCCGCATCGCCGTCGAAGCAGAGCGTCGGCACATCGACCATCCGCCAAAGCCGTTCCAGCTGATGCTCGGTCAACGCGGTGCCGAGCGGCGCGACCGCCTCGGCGATCCCGGCCTGGGCGAGGGCGATCACGTCCATATAACCCTCGACCACCAGCACGCGGCCGGACTTGCGCACGGCGGGAGCGGCGCGGTCGAGATTGTAGAGCGTGCGGCCCTTGTCGAAGAGCGGGGTGTCGGGGGAGTTCAGATATTTCGGCTCGCCATCGCCGATGATCCGGCCGCCGAACGCGATCACCCGGCCGCGCGCATCGCGGATCGGGATCATCAACCGGCCGCGGAACCGGTCATACGGGTCCTTGCCATCGACCTTGATGAGCAAGCCGCACTCGATCAGCGCCGGGTCGCCATAGTCCTTGAGCGCCGCCTTCAGCTTGCCGCGACTGTCGGGCGCGAAACCCAGGCCGAAGGCGCGGGCCGTATCGGGCGTCACCCGGCGGCGGGTCAGCAACTCGCGCGCGTCACCGCCCGACAGGCCGCCCAGCTGTTCGGAGAACCATGCGGCGGCATCGGCCATCGCGTCGTGCAGGCCCTTGGCACGCTCCGCTTTCTGCGCGGCACGGCGGTCCTGCTCGGGCATGTCCAGCCCGGCAACCTGCGCCAGTTCCTTGACCGCATCGATGAAGGGCAGGCCACGCTGGTCGGTCATCCAGCGAATGGCATCGCCATGCGCCGAACAGCCGAAGCAGTGGTAAAAACCCTTGTCGTCGTTGACGTAGAAGCTGGGCGTCTTTTCGTTATGGAAAGGGCAGCAGCCCTTATATTCCCGGCCCGCCTTTTGCAGCTTCACCGACTTGCCGATCAGCGCCGACAGACTGGTGCGAGCGCGAAGCTCGTCAAGGAATTGCGGGGTCAGGCTCATGGCGTCCTCGCGATTATAATGGGTAGCGGAAGAGGGGGTTTTTGGCAAGGGGCGGAGGGTGCGAATGGTCCGGGACGGCCCTCCCCTCGGTCCCCTCCCGCCTGCGGGAGGGGACCGAGGGGTGGAGCGCAGCCCTTTCCCCGGAGCGCTACAGGCCCCCCTCCCGCAGGCGGGAGGGGCTGGGGGAGGGCTTTTCCGCAAGCGCGCGCTCGATGGTCGCGACAACGCCTTCCAGATTTTGCAGGACGTCGTTGTTCCAGAAACGGATAACGCGCCAGCCTTGCGCTGCGAGATAGCGGGTTCGGGCTTCGTCGTAAGCGGCACGTTCGTCATGCTGGCCGCCGTCCACCTCGACGATCAGCTTTTCGGAGCGCGCGGCGAAGTCCGCGATGAACGGGCCGACCGGGACCTGCCGGTTGAAACGGACGCCCGCGACTTGGCGTCTTGACAGCGCCCGCCACAGTCGCCGTTCCGCATCGGTCGGGTTGAGGCGCAGTTCCCGGGCCTGTCGCGTCGGTCGGTCTTCGCGGAAGGGCCGGGGACCCTCCCCTCGGTCCCCTCCCGCCTGCGGGAGGGGCTGCGCTTGGGGCGGGGGCAGTCCCCTCCGCCAAATATAACAGGCTCCCCTCCCGCAGGCGGGAGGGGTTGGGGGAGGGGACCACGTTTCCGATCAGAACGATCCACCAGCCCCACTCCCCATCCTGAACTACGCCAACGCCGCCTTCACCAACCCGCTCGCCTTGCTCATATCCAGCACCGCCGCATGCCGCGCCTTCAACTCCGCCATGACGCGGCCCATGTCCTTCATGCCGCTCGCCCCGATCTCAACCTTGATCGCCTCGATCGCGGCCTTGGTCTCGTCCTCGGTCAGCGTTTGCGGCAGGAAGCGTTCGATCACCGTGACCTCGGCCTTCTCCGCGTCGGCCAGTTCCTGGCGGCCACCCTGTTCGTACATGGCGATCGATTCGCGGCGCTGCTTGACCATCTTCTGCAGCACTTCGATCACGACCATGTCGTCATCGGCGGGGGCTTCGCCGGTGCGGAGTTCGATGTCGCGGTTCTTGATGGCGGCCTGGATCAGGCTGATCGCCGCGCGGCTTTCCTTGTCGCCCGCTTTCATGGCGGCCAGCTGCGCGGCCTTGATGTCGTCGCGAATCATGTTTTTTCCGTCTTGTCTGAAAGGCGGGGACGATAGCCGATGGAACCAATTCCGTGAACCGGTTGACGCGAACGCCCGATGGCCCTAGCGGCCGCCACTTAGCGACATTGCAGACATTTTAGCAGGAGTGCCCGCCGATCATGGCCGACGCCAAGCCATTCGCCATGCCCGAAAAGCCTGAAGGCGCCACGGGCGTTCTCGTTCTGGCAAGCGGAGACGTGTTATGGGGGCGCGGTTTCGGCGTCGAGGGTGATGCCGTCGGAGAGGTGTGCTTCCATACCGCGATGACCGGCTATCAGGAGATCATGACCGACCCGTCCTTCGCGGGCCAGATCATCACCTTCACCTTCCCGCATATCGGTAACGTCGGCGCGAACCCCGACGATATCGAGGCGGACGCGCCGCACGCGCTGGGCATGATCGTCCGCGAGGACCCGACCGCCCCGTCCAACTTCCGCGCGATGGAGAATCTCTCCGGGTGGATGGCGCGGCACAACCGGATCGGCCTGGCGGGCATCGACACCCGCGCGCTGACCCGCCGCATCCGCGCAGGCGGCGCGCCGAACGGCGTGATCGCGCATTCGGCTTCGGGCGAGTTCGGCATCGCCGCGCTGCTCGAAAAGGCGAAGGCCTGGCCGGGCTTGGAGGGCATGGACCTCGCCAAGGACGTCTCGACCGAGCTGCATTATGGCTGGGGCGAGACGCGCGAAGGCGGGCTGTGGCGGCTGGGCTTCGGTTATGCCGGTGCCGAGGGCGCTGATCGCCCGCACGTCGTCGCGATCGATTATGGCAGCAAGCACAACATCTTCCGCAACCTTGTTCAGGCTGGGGCGAAGGTGTCGGTGGTGCCCGCCACGGCTTCGTTCGAGGATGTGATGGCGCTGAACCCGGACGGCATCTTCCTGTCCAACGGCCCCGGCGATCCGGCGGCGACGGGCGAATATGCGGTGCCGGTGATCCGCCAGCTGCTCGAGACGGGCAAGCCGCTGTTCGGCATCTGCCTGGGCCACCAGCTGCTGGGTCTGGCGGTCGGTGCCAAGACGTCGAAGATGCACCAGGGGCACCGCGGCGCGAACCACCCGGTCAAGCGCCTGTCCGACGGTCTGGTCGAGATCACCAGCATGAACCACGGCTTCGCGGTCGAGCGCGAGACGCTGCCCGCCAACGCGCGCGAGACGCATGTGTCGCTGTTCGACGGGTCGAATGCGGGTCTGGAATTGACCGACCGCCCGGCCTTCTCGGTCCAGTACCACCCCGAAGCCTCGCCGGGGCCGCAGGACAGCTTCTATCTGTTCGAGCGGTTCGTGGGGTCGCTTCGGAAATGAGGTTTGCGGCTTCCCCCTATGCTCTGATTGCGCTTGCCATGCTGGCTGGATGTGCAGGGCATTCGGGAGGAATGCCGCTTCTTACTCCAAAGGTATTTGCCCGCGCCGCTGCCAAATGTGGTGTCGTTACGACCCATGTTTCCCGCAAGCGGAAGGGCAGGATTCCTTACGCGACCTATAAAATCCTTGGCCCTGCCGGGGAGGTGCGCTCGGATGACGGAAAAAGCCGAGCCTGCCTGACGGACGCACTTCGCGGCTATCGATACGATTATCTGGGTGAGCAGTTTCCCGACACCTAGCACTGTGACGACAGCCCCTATCCTGCATTCCTTTTAAATGGTCATCGCCCAATGCCAAAACGCACCGACATCTCCTCCATCCTCGTCATCGGCGCTGGTCCGATCGTCATCGGTCAGGCGTGCGAGTTCGACTATTCGGGCACGCAGGCGATCAAGGCCCTGAAGGAAGAGGGCTATCGCATCGTCCTGGTCAATTCGAACCCGGCGACGATCATGACCGATCCCGAGCTGGCCGACGCGACCTATGTCGAGCCGATCACGCCCGCGGTCGTCGCCAAGATCATCGAGAAGGAGCGGCCCGACGCGGTCCTGCCGACCATGGGCGGCCAGACCGCGCTGAACACCGCGCTTGCGCTGTTCCATGACGGCACGCTGGAGAAGTTCGGCGTCCAGATGATCGGCGCCGATGCCGAGGCGATCGACAAGGCCGAGGACCGTCAGAAGTTCAAGGTCGCGATGGAGAAGATCGGGCTGGAATCGGCCCGCTCGGCCATCGCGCATTCCGAAAAGGAAGCGCTGGAGGGCCTGGAGAAGGTCGGCCTGCCCGCGATCATCCGCCCCAGCTTCACGCTGGGCGGCACCGGCGGCGGCGTCGCGTATAACCGCGAGGAGTTCATTGCGATCGTCCGCGCCGGGCTCGACGCCTCGCCGACGACCGAGGTGCTGATCGAGGAATCTCTCCTCGGTTGGAAGGAATATGAGATGGAGGTCGTGCGCGATCGCAACGACAATTCCATCATCATCTGCTCGATCGAGAATATCGATCCGATGGGCGTCCATACCGGCGACTCGATCACCGTCGCGCCCGCGCTGACCCTGACCGACAAGGAATATCAGATCATGCGCAACGCCAGCCTGGCGGTGCTGCGTGAGATCGGCGTGGAGACGGGCGGCTCGAACGTGCAGTTCGCGGTCAATCCGAAGGACGGCCGTCTGATCGTCATCGAGATGAACCCGCGCGTGTCGCGCTCCTCGGCGCTGGCGTCGAAGGCGACCGGCTTTCCGATCGCCAAGGTCGCGGCCAAGCTGGCGGTCGGCTATACGCTGGACGAGATCGAGAACGACATCACCGGCGCGACCCCGGCCTCGTTCGAGCCGACCATCGACTATGTCGTCACCAAGATCCCCCGCTTTGCCTTCGAGAAGTTCAAGGGCTCGGAGCCGGTGCTGTCGACCGCGATGAAATCGGTCGGCGAGGTGATGGCGATCGGCCGCAACATCCACGAGTCCATGCAGAAGGCGCTGCGCGGCCTGGAGACGGGGCTGAGCGGCTTCAACAATGTCGAGCATCTGGCGGGCGCCCCGCGCGCCGAGATCGAGGCGGCGCTCGCCAAGGCGACCCCCGACCGGCTGCTGGTCGCCGCCCAGGCCCTTCGTGAAGGCTTCACCGTCGCCGAGGTCCATGCGATCGCCAAGTACGATCCCTGGTTCCTGGAACGGATCGCCGAGATCGTCGCGGCCGAGGCCGAGGTCATGCAGAACGGCCTGCCGCAGGATGCGGCGGGAATGCGTCGCCTGAAGGCAATGGGCTTCTCCGACAAGCGGCTGGCCTGGCTGGCGCTGCAATCGGCGAATTTGCGCGGCATGGATCGCGGCATCGCCCGCGGCTCGGGCCTGATCCACGAAGTCGTCAAGATGATGACCGGCGGCGTGACCGAGCAGGAGGTGCGCGAGCATCGCCAGAAGCTGGGCGTGCGTCCGGTCTTCAAGCGGATCGACACCTGCGCGGCCGAGTTCGACGCCAAGACGCCGTATATGTACTCGACCTACGAAGCCCCGACCTTCGGCGAGCCCGAGGACGAAGCCGTTCCCAGCGACCGCAAGAAGATCGTCATCCTGGGCGGCGGTCCGAACCGGATCGGGCAGGGCATCGAGTTCGACTATTGCTGCTGCCACGCCTGCTTTGCGCTGGCGGATGCGGGCTATGAGACGATCATGGTCAACTGCAACCCGGAAACGGTCAGCACCGACTATGACACCTCGGACCGGCTGTATTTCGAGCCGCTGACCGCCGAGGACGTGCTGGCCATTCTCGACGTCGAGAAGTCGAAGGGCGAGCTGGTCGGCGTGATCGTCCAGTTCGGCGGCCAGACCCCGCTGAACCTCGCCCGTGCGCTGGAGTCGGCCGGTATCCCGATCCTCGGCACCAGCCCCGATGCCATCGACCTGGCCGAGGACCGCGAGCAGTTCGCCGCGCTGGTCGACAAGCTGAAGCTGCACCAGCCCAAGAACGGCATTGCGCGCAGCCGCGAGGAAGCGCTGATCGTCGCCGAGCGCGTCGGCTATCCGGTGCTGATGCGCCCCAGCTTCGTGCTGGGCGGCCGCGCCATGGAGATCGTCGACGGGCCGCAGCAGCTGGAGGATTATATCCAGACGGCGGTGCAGGTGTCGGGCGACGCGCCGGTGCTGATCGACCAGTATCTGCGTGACGCCATCGAGGTGGACGTGGACGCGATCTGCGACGGCGACCAGGTCGTCGTGGCGGGCGTGCTCCAGCATATCGAGGAAGCGGGCGTCCATTCGGGCGACTCCGCCTGCTCGCTGCCGCCCTACAGCCTGTCGGCCGAGATCATCGCCGAGATCGAGCGTCAGACCGAGGCGCTCGCGCGCGGCCTGAACGTGCGCGGCCTGATGAACATCCAGTTCGCGGTGAAGGACGGCACGGTCTACCTCATCGAGGTCAATCCGCGCGCCAGCCGCACCGTGCCCTTCGTCGCCAAGGCGATCGGCACGCCCATCGCCAAGATCGCCGCCCGCGTCATGGCGGGCGAAAAGCTGGCCGACCTGCCCCAGATCGACCGCCACATCGACTATTATGCGGTCAAGGAAGCGGTCTTCCCCTTCGCGCGCTTCCCCGGCGTCGATCCGGTCCTGTCGCCGGAGATGAAGTCGACGGGCGAGGTCATGGGCATCGACCCCGACTTCACCACGGCGTTCGCCAAGTCCCAGCTGGGGGCGGGCACCGTCCTGCCGACCGAGGGCGCGGTGTTCATTAGCGTCAAGGACGGCGACAAGGAACAGGTCGTTCCCGCCGCCCGGATGCTGGCCGAGGCGGGCTTCGCCATCGTCGCCACGGGGGGCACCGCCGATTATCTCGACCGCGCTGGCGTCAAGGTCGAGAAGATCAACAAGGTGGCGCAAGGGCGTCCACATATCGTCGACCGGATCAAGGACGGCGGCATCACCCTGATCTTCAACACGACCGAGGGGTGGCAGAGCCTGAAGGACTCCAAGCCGATCCGCGAAGCCGCGCTTGGCCAGAAGATTCCGTACTTCACCACAGCGCCCGCCAGCGTCGAGGCGGCGAAGGCGATTGCGGCGTCGGCGACCCGTGGTCTTGAAGTACGTCCCCTGCAATCCTACTATTCGCGTTCGCACAACTGATCCCGACATGAGAACATGATGTGCTGGCGGGCTGCCCTCCCGGTTTGAGAGGGCAGCCCGTACCGGGAATGCGTAAGAATTGGGGACTAGGAATATGGCGACCGTCGAAAAGATGCCGATGCTCCAGGAGGGCTATGACAAGCTCACCCAGGACCTGCGGCGTCTGAAAGAAGAGCGGCCGCTGATCGTCGACGCGATCGAGGAAGCACGGGCGCACGGCGACCTGTCCGAAAACGCCGAATATCATGCGGCCAAGGAACGGCAGGGTCAGGTGGAGGCGACGATCGCCGACATCGAGGACAAGCTGAGCCGTGCCCAGATCATCGACCCGAAGGATCTGTCGGGCGACAAGATCGTGTTCGGTGCGACCGTCACGCTGCTCGACGAGGACGACAAGCCGGTCAAGTACCAGATCGTCGGCCAGACCGAGGCGGACGCCAAGACCGGCCGGATCAGCTATAACTCGCCGCTCGGCCGCGCGCTGATCGGGCGCAAGCTGGACGAAGAGGTCGAGGTGACGGTGCCGTCGGGCGACCGTTATTACGTCGTCAGCAAGATCGAGTTCATCTGATCCGATGAATTGGGCAGCGGCACGGGCCACGACGGCCATCGCGGTCGTCACGGCGGCCGTGTCGCTGATCCTTATCCTGACCGGCATGGTGCCGGATGCGGCGGTCGCGGGCGGCTTCATCCCGCTGCGTTTCGAGGGCGCGGTGCTGCCGCCCGATTTCGGCTTTGCGGTGCCGACGCTGCTGACCCCGCTGAGCGCGACGCTGATCCATGGTGGGTTTGCGCATATCGCCTTCAATCTGGTGATGCTGGTCTATTGCGGCGCGCAGACCGAGCGCGCGCTGGGGCCGCGCGGGATTGCAGTCCTGTACGTGGTGGGCGCCTATGCCGCCGCGATGGCGCAATATGTTCCCGATCCCGCGTCGCCCATGCCAATGATCGGCGCCAGCGGTGCGATCTCGGCCATCGTCGGGGCCTATGCGCTGCTGTTCGGGCGGCGGCGTGCGACAAAGGGCATTGCCGGACTGTCGGCAGAGTTCACCCATGTCCTGTGGCTGGCCGCGGGGTGGATCGGCATCCAGCTGCTGCTGGGCTATGCCGGTATGGGGATGGGCGCGATCGCGGTCGCCGCGCATATCGGCGGGTTCATCGCCGGGCTGGTTTTTGCCAAGCCGCTGCTGCTGTGGCGTTATCGCAACGCTTGACGAGAGGGGAATCCCGCCCCGCTCCGCCTCAGGTAAGTTGAAGGCCACGCTCCAGCCTCGCCCGGTATCGGTCGTCTTCCCATCCACTTCGACTTCGCTCAGTGCGAACGGAGTGAGGGACGTGTGGCGGGACTGTAATCCCAACGCCCGTTCAGCCTGAGCGAAGTCGAAGGCTATGCCCCCAACTTCGCCCTAAGCCGCACATCAATCGAGCTTCGGTTCCAGCAGACGGTGCAGATGCACCACCACGAACTTCATCTCGGCATCGTCGACGGTGCGCTGCGCGGCGGCGCGCCAGGCCTTTTCGGCGCTGGCATAGTCGGGGAACACGCCGACCACTTCCAGCCCGGCGGGATCGACGAAATCAAGGGTCTGCGGATCGCTGACGCGGCCGCCGAACACGAGGTGCAGCTTGCTCATGGTGTCTCCTGAGGATTTGCGCTTTCCCCTAGCGGCAACTGCGCCGCGATTGAAGACGCTCTTTCGCGAGGGCAACGCTTTGTCATCGTCATGGGGGATGGTCATTGGCACCGGCCGTCGATCCATCCTAGGGGATAGGCCATGACCGATATGCACAATCCCTCTTACGACATCGTTATCGTCGGCACCGGCCATGCAGGCGCGCAGGCCGCCATCGCGCTGCGCCAGGAAGGGTTCGAGGGCACGATCGCGATGATCGGCGAAGAAGCCTGGCCGCCCTATGAGCGCCCGCCGCTGTCCAAAGAATATCTGGCCGGGGACAAGCCGTTCGAGCGTATCCTGATCCGCCCCGAGCGGTTCTGGGAAGACCGCGCAATCACGCTGCGGCTGGGCGAGCGGGTCGTCGCGGTCGATGCGGGGGCACGGTGCCTGACCACGGCGGCGGGCATCGTGATCGACTATGGTACGCTGATCTGGGCGGCGGGCGGCCATGCCCGGCGGCTGGACTGTGGCGGTCATGACCTGACCGGCGTGCATTCCGTTCGCACCCGTGCCGATGTCGACCGGCTGATCGCCGAACTGCCTGCGGTGCAAGAGGTGGTGGTGATCGGCGGCGGTTATATCGGGCTGGAGGCGGCGGCCGTGCTGAGCAAGTTCGGCAAGGCCGTCACCATCATCGAGGCGCAGGACCGCGTGCTGGCGCGCGTCGCGGGCGCGGCGCTGTCGCGCTTCTACGAGGCGGAACACCGCGCGCATGGTGTGACGGTGCGGCTTAACGAGAGCGTTGCGTGTATCGAGGGCGAGGGGTGCGTCAGCGGCGTCCGACTGGCCGATGGCACGGTGCTGCCTGCGCAGATGGCGATCGTCGGCATCGGCATCATACCCGCCGTCGAACCGTTGATCGCGGCCGGAGCGGCAAGCGGCAATGGCGTCACCGTCGATGCGCAAGGGCGCACCAGCCTGCCCCATATCTATGCGGTCGGTGATTGCGCGGCCCATGCCAACGCCTTTGCCGACGGCGCGGTCATCCGGCTGGAGTCGGTGCAGAATGCGCATGACCAGGCGACGGTAGCGGCGCGCACGATCATGGGGCGCGAGGTCGCCTATCATGCGGTGCCCTGGTTCTGGTCGAACCAGTATGACCTGAAACTGCAGACGGTCGGCCTGTCGACCGGGCATGACCAGGCCATCCTGCGGGGCGACCCGGCCACGCGCAGCTTCTCGGTGGTCTATTTGCGACAGGGGCGGGTGATCGCGCTCGACTGCGTCAACGCGATGCGCGACTTCGTGCAGGGCAAGGCGCTGGTGGCCGATGGCGCCACCGTGCCGGTCGAGGCGCTGGCCGACGCTGGCCGTCCGCTCAAGACACTCTGGCCGCTACCCATCTCTTGAGCTTTCAAAACAAGCGCTTGCATCACAGCCCTACGCTATGTCAGACTTAATGCAAAGGTTTGCAGGAGGGGTTTGATGCGCTGGCGGAACGCGATTCTGGCGGGTGTGGGTCTAGTTGCGCTGGCGGCGCCCGTCTCGGCGAAGGTGACGGCTCCGGCGGGTGCGAAGGTGTTTCGCCTCGATGGCGGCGGGGTCACCTATGCCATGGGGGTGGACGAGAAGGGCTATCTTCAGCCGCTCTACTGGGGATCGGCGCTGGCGGCGGGCGATCCGCTGATCTCGGGCGATCCGGTCAAGACGGGAGACCCGATCGTTCTGAAGGCGCCGGGCGAGTTGTCCGGCTTCGACCCCGCCGGTTCGGTGACGCTTCAGGAATATCCGGGGCAGGGCGAGGGGCTGGTCAGCGAACCGGGCGTCAAGGCGCTGTTCGCCGACGGCAATCGCGATCTGGTCCTCAAATATCGCAGCCACAAGGTGAGCGGCGAGACGCTGACCGTCGAACTGGCCGATATCCGCCGTCCGCTGTTCGTCACGCTGACCTACACGATCGACCCCGCGACCGGCATCGTCGCCCGCTCCGCCAGGGTGCGCAACGGCGATGCCCGGCCGGTGCGCGTCGACCAGCTGGCGGCGGCGGTTCTCTCGCTGCCGGTCGGCGACGATTATCGCCTCCATTACCTGACCGGCCGCCACGCCGCCGAATGGACGCAGAAGACAGCGCCGATCGAGGCCGCCGCCACCGTTCTGGAAAGCCGTCGCGGCTCGACCGGCCATGGCAACAACCCCTGGTTCGCGATCGGCCGCGAAGGGCTGACCAGCGAGGAGCATGGTCCTGTCTGGTACGGCGCGCTCGCCTGGTCGGGGTCGTTCCGCATCAGCGTGGGGTCGGACAATCTGGGCCGGGTGCGGATCGCGGGCGGCTATAACCCCTATGATTTCTCCTGGACGCTGAAGCCGGGCGAGGCGCTGGACACGCCGGTCTTCTATGCAGGCTATTCGGGCGACGGGCTGGGCGGGGCGTCGCGCACCTTCCACCAGTTCGAGGTCGCCCACATCCTGCCGCACGGCACCAAGGCGCGGCTGCGCCCGGTCCTCTATAACAGCTGGGAGGCGACCGCCTTCGATGTGACCGAGGCGGGGCAGATGGCGCTGGCCGAAAAGGCGGCGAAGATCGGCGTAGAGCGTTTCGTGGTCGATGACGGCTGGTTCGGCGCGCGCAACAACGACAAGGCGGGCCTGGGCGACTGGACGGTCAATCCGACCAAATTCCCGAACGGCCTGAAACCCCTGATCGACCGGGTGAAGGGGTTGGGCATGGATTTCGGCCTGTGGGTCGAACCCGAGATGGTCAATGTCGACAGCGACCTCTACCGCGCGCATCCCGACTGGGTGCTGAACTTCCCCGACCGGCCGCGGACCGAGGGGCGCAACCAGCTGGTCCTCAACCTCGCGCGGACCGATGTCCGCGATCATTTGCTTGGCGTGCTCGACAAGCTGGTCAGCGAGAACGACATCGCCTTCCTGAAATGGGACTATAACCGCAACTGGACCGAGGCGGGCTGGCCCGAGCAGCCGGTCGCCGACCAGCAGCGTGTCTATGTGGAATATGTCCGCAACCTCTATTACATCCTCTCCGAGCTGCGGCGGCGCCACCCCAAGCTGGAGATCGAGGCGTGTTCGGGTGGCGGCGGTCGGGTGGACTTGGGGATCATCGGGCTGACCGATGAAGTCTGGCCCTCGGACAATACCGATCCGGCCGACCGGTTGACCATCCAGGACGGCTTCACGCGCGCCTATCCGGTCGCGGTCATGATGGCCTGGGTTACGGACAGCCCGAATTGGGCGAATACGCGCGTGACCAGCCTGGACTATCGTTTCCTGTCATCGATGCAGGGCGGGCTGGGGATCGGCGCGAACCTCGACAAATGGGCGGACGCGGACTTCGCCACCGCGCGCAAATGGGTCGCGGCCTACAAGACCATCGGCGAGACCGTGCAGCGCGGTTCGCTCTACCGGCTGGAATCGCCGACCGGCGACAATGCGACGTCCGCGACGATGTATGTCGGGCAGGACAAGCGCCAGGCGGTGCTGTTCCAGATGCTGCATTCGTCGATGTGGCGCGACAACCCCGCCGCGATCCATGCGCAGGGGCTGGACCCGGCGCGGGTCTATAGCGTGCGGATGCTCGACGGCTCGGCGCGGCCCGCGGGCGTGCCTGCGCAGGCGTCGGGGGCGTACTGGATGAACCGGGGTTTGCGTGCGCCGCTGAAGGGGGATTATGTGGGAACCGCGTTCGTGTTCGAGGCGGTGAACTGATCGGGGGGCGGGAAGAACCATGCGAAGGACGGGTTGGGGCGTGACGGCGTGCGTGCTTCTGGCGAACTGCGCGTCCACACCGAAGGAGACGCCGTTGCTGACCAATCGGGTCCTCGCGCGAGCGGCCGCCAAATGCCATGTGAAATCACTGGGCGTCCATTATTCGCGCACCGGCAAGCTGCCTTATGGCGACTATCTGATCCCTGCGGCGGAGGTCGACGCCGGACCTGATGTGCGTCCCAGCGCCCTGTGCATGCACCGCGCACTCGAAGGGTATCGATGGGACTATCTGGGTCAGGTCGAGCACGACCCGGCTACCCGGTCGGGGCGTTAGGATCGGTCGGCCGTCATGGGGCGCGGGCAGGGGAGAGTCGCGTGACGGAACGGGTCGGTGTCGAGGGGCAATTGGGCGATCGATACGGGATGACCCGGACGATCCGGATGCTCGGGCGTCGGCTGGAGTTGCGGTCGGTCAGCCTGGTTCCCGAGCATCTCAATCGCGCGGAGGGATATCGCGGCGCGGTGGCGGTCGCGCTGCCGCTGATGCTGGCGCTCGCGACGGGGCGGAGCGAATGGAGCTGGGCGGTCTATGCCGCCTTCTGGACCTGCCTGTGCGACGTGCCGGGGCCGGACAGGCTGCGGCGTCGTTTGCTCGGCATCTTCGTGGTCGGCGGCGCGGCGGTAGCGCTGGTCGGGTCCTGGGCGGCCTCGATCGCGCCGCATGGGGGAATGATCGTCGGGCCGTTGCTCGTCTTTCTGGTGACCGTGGCGGCCGGGCGGCTGGCCTTTGGCGGGCTGGTCGGAACATTGCTGGCGGTCGTCGCCGTCGTCGCGGTCGGCTTTCCGCATGACCTTGCCGCCGCGTCCCGGCAGTCGGCGGCATTTCTGGCCGGGGCGGCCTGGAGCTATCTGCTGATCAACGGCCTTTGGCGGATCGATCCCTTCGACCCGCTGCGCCGTGCAACCCGGGCGGTGAGCGCGAGGCTGCTCGACATGGCCGATTATCTGGCGGGTTTGGGCGATCGTCCCCATCGCGATGAACGCTGGCATCGTGACCATGCCGAACATCGCCGCGCGGTGCGCCTGGCGATCGAACGCTTTCGCGAGGTCCTGGTCCGTTTCCCGGGGGAACCGGGCCAAGCGCAGGCCGCCCGGCGCGAGCTGGCGGCGGCGGAGACGATGTTCGGCGCGCTGCTGGCGCTCGATCAGGCATGTATCGATCGCCGGGGTAGCGCCGGGCAGCGTGCCCCCCTGGCCGGGGCCTGCCGTGGCGCGGTGGCGAGTTGGCGCGTGTCGCTGCGCCGACCGTCGCAGGCGACGGCTCCGCTGGAGCAGGCCAGCGCAACGATGCGGCATATCCGGGGCGAACTGACGGAGGATGTGTTCCGCGGCTGCGCGGCCGCATTCGAGGCCGCCCTGACCCGGTTGTGTGCGCGGGGCGGCAAGGGCGATCCGACCGCCACCACGGTGGACGCCGGTGCGGACGTGGCCACGCCGGTGGTCAAGGTCCAGCAGGGCCTGCGTCAGGCGGGCGGGCTGGTCATGGTCTATTACGCCGCCGCCGTTTTCGGTCTCGGCTATCCCTATTGGGCGGCAATGGCGGTGATCGTGGTGCTGCAGGGCGGCGTGCGGGTGACATGGGCGCGCTGTCTGGAGCGCATCGCCGGGAGCCTGCTGGGCGGAAGCCTGGCGATGGCGTTGCCGCTGCTGGGCGGCGGCCCGGTGGTGCCCGCGCTGGTCGCGGTGGTGCTGACGGCGCTGACCATGGCATTGCGCTCGGTCAACTATACCATCTTCGTGATCTTCCTCACGATGCTGTTCGTGCTGGTGACGGACATGCTCCATCCGGGGGTCGGGATCGCCTCGGCCCGTGTGATCGACAATGTCGTGGGCAGCATCGCCGCGCTCTTGGCGGTCTTTGCCTTCCGTCCCGATTTCGGGCCGCCCCTGCCGCGCCGGATCGCGGACGGGATCGGTGCCAACCGGCTTTACGGTCAGGCGGTCGAAAGCGGCCAGACACTCGCCGCGATCGAGGCCGCGCGCCGCGCCGCCGGGCGCGCCAGCGTCGAGGCGGAGATCGCGGCGCATGATCTGGGCGGCTGGCTGCACCGGCTGAGCCACCGCCGATCCGATCTGGCGGCGTTGCAGGACATGCGGAACCTGGCGGGCCGCGCCGCGATGGCATGGCACGCGAAGCTGGGGATGTAAGGGAAGGGGGAGATCACCGCGCCAATGCGCGTTCGGTATCCTCGCGGGCCTGTTCGACCAGCACGATGGTCGCCGCGCGGGCGGCGGCGGCGTCGGCCTCCGCGATGGCGGCGAACAGGTGGCGGTGCTCCGGCATGGAGTCGCGGGGAAGTTTGGCGCTGCGGTGCTTGTAGAGCGTGGTCCAGCGGACCGCCGCGCCGATGCTGCCCGACAGGCTGATCAGCAGCTCGTTGCCCGTCGCCTCCAGGATGATGTTGTGGAACTGCTGGTCGGCGGCGCGCCCCTGTTCGGTATGCAGGCCATGTTCGCCCATCGCCTCCAGTGCCGCGCCCATCCGCGAGAGCTGGCGGGTGTCGCGCTTGACGGCGGCCAGCTCGGCGGCGGCGGGTTCGACGATCAGGCGCAGCTGGAACAGGCTGGTGACGAACCCGGCGGGCGGCTCGCCCTCGAACATCCAGGCCAGCAGTTCGGGGTCGAGCAGATTCCATTCCAGCCGCTCGCGCACCCGCGTGCCCGCCTTGGGTTTGCTGACCACCAGTCCCTTGGCCGACAGCATCCGCAGCGCCTCGCGCACCACGGAGCGGGACATGCCGCGCTGTTCGGCGATCTCGACCTCGCCGGGCAGGGTCGATCCCGTGGGGATGCGGCCGGTCACGATGGCGACACCGATGTCCCGCGCCAAGGCACTATGGGCGGGGCCGCGCCGCTTCAGGATCGTCACTCGGTAGGGTCCTCCCCGGATCGCGGGGCCATACCCCGTTGTTGTCTGACCATATTATGGGGCGATGCGTCGAAAGGGAAGCGCAAGGCGTCACATGTCGCCCGGTTGCACTCCATATGATACCATGTATCATAAATGGCGCCAGTTGCTCCCGACCCCATGTCGCGGCACGATGGGGCATCCACCGATCCAAGAGGGGGTCCGTTTTCCATGCGTTTTCGCTCGTTTATGCTCGCCGCCAGCGCGCTTGCCGTCCTGACGCCCGCCACCGCGCAACAGGCACCCGCGCCCGGCCCGTCGCCCGTCAAGGTCGTCACCGACTCCACGGTCAGCGACATCCCCGCCCGCTTCACGCCGCCGACCAATGTCGCGGAGCGCGATTACGACAAGCGCGAGATCATGATCCCGATGCGCGACGGGACGAAGCTCTACACCGTCATCGTCGTGCCCAAGGGCGCGGTGAACGCCCCGATCGTCCTGACCCGCACGCCCTATAATGCGGCGGGCCGGGCCAAGCGGTCGGACAGCACGAAGATGATCGAGGCGCTGCCGCTGGCCGACGAGGCGTTCGTCAAGGCGGGCTATATCCGCGTCTATCAGGATATCCGTGGGAAGTACGGCTCGGAGGGCGACTATGTCGTGACGCGCCCCGTCATCGGCCCGCTGAACGCGACGAAGGTCGATCACGTTACCGATGCCTATGACACGATCGACTGGCTGGTGAACAAGGCGAACCTGCCCGAATCCAATGGCCGCGTCGGCATGATCGGGTCGTCCTATGAGGGCTTTACCGTCGTCATGGCGCTGCTGAACCCGCACCCCGCGTTGAAGGTCGCCGCGCCCGAAAGCCCGATGATCGACGGCTGGATGGGCGATGACTGGTTCCATTACGGCGCGTTCCGCCTTGCCAATATCGGCTGGATCGGGTCGCAGACCGGCTACAAGGGCGAGGGCAAGGCCCCGCCCAGCGGCGGTTACGACGATTACGAGAATTTCCGCTACGGCTCGGCGAACGACTGGGCGAAGAAGTCCGGCTATGACCAGCTGCCCATGTGGCAGCGCGTGGTGCGGCACCCGGCCTATGACTTCTATTGGCAGGGCCAGGCGCTGGACAAGCTGCTGGCGGCCAACCCTTCCAACGTGCCGACCATCTGGGAACAGGGCTTGTGGGACCAGGAGGATATGTACGGCGCCATCACCGCGTGGGAAGCGCTGAAGGCCAAGGGCAAGCTGGGCAACAATTTCCTGGTGATGGGGCCGTGGCGGCACAGCCAGATCAACCGGACCGGCACCAGCCTGGGGCCGTTCCAGTGGAATGGCGATACCGCGAAGCAGTTCCGCGAGGACATGGTCCTGCCGCTGTTCAACCAGTATCTGAAAGACGGTCCGGCGGCGAATCTGCCCAGCGCCGCCATCTACAACACCGGCGAGAATCATTGGGACAAGCTGACCCAATGGCCGCTGGCCTGCCAGAGCGGGTGCGCCGCGCCGCTGACCCCGCTCTATCTGGCGGATGACAAGGGGCTGAGCTTCGACAAGCCGGGGGCGGGGGCGGACGCCTATGTCTCCGATCCGGCCAATCCGGTGCCGCATCTGTCGCGTCCTGTGAACTTCGGTGACGGCCGCTGGGGCGACTGGCTGGTCAGCGACCAGCGGCATGTCGATGGCCGCACCGATGTCGTGACCTATGCCACCCCGGTCCTGACCAAGGCGGTGCGGGTGTCCGGCGCGCCGATCGCCGACCTGTTCGCGCGCACCACCGGCACGGACGGCGATTTCGTGGTGAAGATCATCGATGTCTTCCCGCAGGAAAATGCGATCGATGAAAAGATGGGCGGCTATGAACTGCCGATCAGCCTCGACATCTTCCGGGGACGCTATCGCAACAGCTTCTCCAATCCCACGGCCATCCCGGCGGGCAAGGTGCAGGAATACAAGTTCCGCCTGCCGACCGTGAACCATGTGTTCCAGCCGGGGCACCGGATCATGGTCCAGGTCCAGTCCAGCCTGTTCCCGCTGTACGATCGCAATCCGCAGACCTTCGTGCCCAATATCTTCACGGCCAAGGCGGGCGACTACAAGAAGGCGACGATCACGCTGGAGCGCGGGGGCGCCAATGCCAGCCGCGTCTGGCTGCCGGTCGTGCCGCTCGACCAGTCGGCGGTGGCGGCGCGCTGACCCGTGCGGGCGGGATGGCGTCCCGCCCCATGATGGATTTGTCCGAAACAATCCTTGGAGCCACGGGCCGGTAGCGTTACTCTGCCGCCCGTGGCTCTCCCACCACCTTCATTCCCGCCTTTGCCGCTGTCCGGCGAAGCGACCGGGACGGCTGTCGCCGACCCTGCCGATGCACAGCGCTATCTGTCGCTCGTGGCGGCGGCGACCGACCGGCTGATGGCGGCGGACGATCCGGCTGCCATGATCGACTCGCTGTTCGCGCTGATCCGCGACGAATTGCAACTCGACGTCTTTTTCCATTTCCGCCGCGATGGTGAAGCCGTCCGGCTGGAGACCGCGGGCGGCCTGACCCGGGCCGAGCGGCAGGCGGCGGCCGGTCTGGACATCGGCCCGTCCGCCTGCGGGCAGGCGATGCGCGAGCGGCGTACGCTGCACCTGACCGATATCCAGACCAGCGGGGAGGAACGGACGGCGTTCGTCCGGTCGCTGGGCGTGAAGGTCTATCTGTGTATGCCGCTGTTGCACGGGGACGAGCTGCTGGGGACGCTCGGTTTCGGGCGGCGGGCGGCGCGGCCGTTCGACGAGGAGGAACGGCGGCTGTTGCTGCTGCTCTGCCACTATGCCGCGCTGGCGCAACATCGCTTGCGGATCGAGGAGGCGCTGCGGCGCGGGCTCGACACCCAGGCGCAGTTGCTCGCCGAGTTGAACCACCGGGTCCGCAACGCGCTACAGGTGGCGATCGGCCTGGTCACCCATGAGGGGCGCGAGGCCCCCGATACGGGCACGCGCCGCGCACTGATGCGGGCGGCCGAGCGATTGCAGGTGCTGGCCAGCGCACATCGGCCGCTTTACGCCACCGCCGATTCCGGGCTGGTCGACCTGCCTGCGCTCTTCGGCGACGTGATCGCGCAGCTGCGCGGCGATACGGGGCATGGGCCGATCACGGTCGACAGCCCGGTCGCGGTGCCGATCGAGCGCGCCGTGGCGGCCGCGCTGCTGCTCGACGCGCTGATGGCGCAAGGGGCAGGGGTACCGCGCATCGGTTTCACGGTGAACGGGACGCCGGGGAACGAAATGCTCCGTATCGCGTTCGAGGCGATCGGATGGGGACGTATCGCCGATGTGGTCGACCGGGATCGACTGGTGGTGAGGCTTTGCCATCAGTTGCGCGCGACATTGACGAACGAGGATGATGGGTGCCTGATCTTGGTCATGCCGCATGACGGCGGCGCATATGGGGTTCGCCCCGCATCCTGATGAACTGGTCGATGACGACCGCGATAACGAGACCCCGCTGAACCTCCTCATCATCGAGGATGAGGCGCTGGTCGCGATGCTGGTCGAGGACGCACTGACGCTGCACGGCCACCGCGTCATCGGCATTGCCGATACCGTCGCCGCCGCCATGGCGCTGGTCGATCGGGAGCGGCCCGACCTTGTGCTTTGCGATGTCAAGCTGGCCGACGGAGACAGCGGGTTGACGGCCGCCCAACTGCTCGCCGAGCGCGGCATTCCCTGTATCTTCCTGAGCGGCAACTGCCCGGAGCGCGGCGGCCATCCGCTGGTCATCGGCTGTATCGCCAAGCCGTTTCGCGCGGGTAGCCTGGGCGCCGCCGTCCGTGCCGCGCATGTGGTGGCGCAGGGCGGACGGCCCAGCGACCCGCCGGCTGCGCTGCGTTTCTATGGCGAGCGGATCTGATCAGCGGATCTGATCACCGGGCGACCCTTCGATCGCCTGTTCCATCTTGTCGAGGATTCGCGCGAACTGCTCGATCTCCTCATCGCTCAGCAAGCCGAAGGCCTGGGCGATCAGCGTTCGGCGCAGTGGCTCGGTCTGGCGCAGGACCTGCCGCCCGTGATCGGTGATATCGAGCCGCTTCGCCCGCCGGTCGTCCGGGTCGGGGACGCGCACGACGAGGGAGTCGCGCTCCATCGTGTCGATCGCCTGGGTTACCGTGCGGGGGGCCAGATCGAACCAGTCGGCCACATCGGCGGCGCGAACCGGCGCATTGTTGGCAATGAAGTGGAGCATCTTGGTCCGTGCCAGCGAAGCGCCCTGCGCCGCCATCTGGCGGTCGAGCAGCCGGTGGAAACGCAGATAGATGCGGCTGTAGCGGAGCGCCAGGGTTTCATGATCGAACATAATATGAGGTAGCTCAATAAATGGTCTTGCCTTATTGTGCAAGTGCGAGCAAATGCACCATCCAGTTCTTTTGATTCCATCGACAGGGAGGCCGGTGTGGCCGACGCAAACCAAGTGAATGAGGGGCAGGACGCAGAGCGCGACGACGCGGACGCGACCGAGGACAAGACCCCCGTATCGCCCGCCAAGAAGCGACGCATCCGCATCATCCTGCTGGTCGTGGCGGCGGTCGCCGTCATCGGCGGCGTATTCTGGTATGCGAACTACAAGAGCGTCGGCCAGTATATGCAGACGACCAACGATGCCTTCATCCAGGCGGATGCGGTCACGGTCGCGCCCAAGGTTTCCGGCTATGTCGACAAGGTGTTCGTGGCGGAGAACCAGAACGTCCAGGCGGGGCAGCCGCTGCTCCAGATCGACACCCGCGACTATCAGGCGCAGACCGCACAGATCCAGGCGCAGATCGGTGTCGCGCGCGCCAATGCCGAGGGGGTGCAGGCGCAGATCAAGGAACAGCAGGCGGCGATCGACCGCGCGGAGGCCGATCTGCGCGCCGCGCAGAGCGACGCCGTCTTCGCCCAGGCCGAGGTCGTCCGCTACACCCCGCTTGCCGCATCCGGCGCGGAGAGCCGCGAGCGCCTGTCGCAGCTTCAGAACCAGGCGCGTCAGGCCAATGCCAAGGTCGCCGCGGCGTCCGCCGCGCTGGCTGCGTCGCGTCGCCGTATCGGCACGCTCGACGCGCAGGTGCAGCAGGCCCGTTCGCAGGGGCAGGCCGCCAAGGCGCAGCTTGATGCCGCCGAGGTCAATCTGGGCTCGACCACGATCCGCGCCTCGATCGGCGGTCGTGTCGGCAACAAGACGGTGCGTGTCGGCCAGTTTCTGCAGGCAGGCACCCGGACCATGTCGATCGTGCCGGTCAACCAGCTGTATATCAATGCGAACTTCAAGGAAACGCAGCTGGGCCTGATGCGCCCCGGCCAGCCGGTGAAGATCGATGTCGATGCACTGCCGGGGGTCGAGATCAAGGGGCATGTCGAGAGCGTGGCACCGGGCACCGGCGCGCAATTCTCGCTGCTGCCGCCGCAGAACGCGACCGGCAACTTCACCAAGATCGTGCAGCGCGTGCCCGTCCGCATCGCGGTCGACGCCGATGCACAGACCCGCGCGCTGATGGTGCCGGGCATGTCGGTGGAGGTGACCGTCGACACCCGCTCGGCCAAGGGTGCGCTGAAGCACATCGCCGAGCAGCAGGACCAGCATAACGAGGCGCGGCAGGGGGCGCAGGGCCGGTGAGCGCCGCCGCCGCCCCCGCTCGGGGCAATAAGGCCGGAGCGGCTGCCCGTTCTGGTGATGCGCCGGCGCACGCCGGCCGGGGGGGCGGCGCACCCGCAAAGGCCGACCTGACCGCCTGGCTCGCCGTCGCGGCGGGCAGCATCGGCGCGCTGATGGCGACGCTCGACATCTCGATCGTCAACTCCGCGCTGCCGACCATCCAGGGCGAGATCGGCGCGAGCGGGACCGAGGGGACGTGGATCGCGACGTCCTATTTGGTCGCCGAGATCATCATCATTCCGCTCTCCGCCTGGCTGGAGCGGTTGCTGGGCCTGCGTACCTTCCTGCTGATCGCGTCGATCCTGTTCACCGCCTTTTCGGTCGTGTGCGGCCTGTCGACCAACCTGACGATGATGATCATCGGACGCGCAGGGCAGGGCATCACCGGCGGCGCACTGATCCCGACCGCATTGACCATCATCGCCACCCGATTGCCGCGCGAGCAGCAGCCGATCGGCACGGCGTTCTTCGGCGTCACCGCCATTCTGGGTCCCGTGATGGGGCCGCTGATCGGCGGCTGGCTGACCGAGAATGTCAGCTGGCACTATGCCTTCTTCCTGAACATCCCCGTCGGCGCGATGCTCGTCACGCTGCTGCTCGTCGGCCTGCCGCACCAGAAGCCGCACCTGTCCGAGCTGGCCAAGGCCGACTGGCTGGGCATTGCGGGCCTCGCGCTGGGTCTGGGCGGGCTGACCGTCGTGCTCGAGGAAGGGCAGCGCGAGCAGTGGTTCGAGTCGCGCGAGATCATCGAGCTGACCATCCTGTCGATCTTCGGCTTCGGCCTGTTGTTCGCGGGCCAGTTCGTCGCGTCGCGCCCGGTCATTCGCCTGAAGCTGCTGCTCGACCGCCAGTTCGGCAGCGTGGTCATCATGGGCATCGTGCTGGGCATGGTGCTCTACGGCACCTCCTATGTGATCCCGCAGTTCCTAGCCTCCATTGCAGGATATAACGCCTTCCAGGCGGGCAAGGTCGTGCTGTTGAGCGGTATCCCCAGCCTGCTGATGATGCCGTTCACCCCGATCCTCATCAAGAAGGTCGATATCCGCATCGCGGTCGGCCTGGGGCTGGGCATCATGGCGCTGAGCGCCGGGATCGACACGGTGCTGACCGCCGACTCCACCGGCGGCTCGTTCACCGACAGCCAGTTGCTGCGCGGGGTCGGCACGATCCTGGGCATGTTGTTCCTGAACCAGGCGGCGATCTCGTCGGTGCCGCCGTCGCAGGCGGGCGATGCGGCCGGGCTGTTCAGCGCGGCGCGCAACCTGGGCGGCTCCTTCGCGCTGGCGGGCATCGCCACCGTGCAGGACCAGCGCAGCTTCCTGCACGAGCGTCGACTGGAGGAGTCGCTTTCGGCCAATTCGGGATCGACCCAGGGCTGGATCGACTCGCTGACCCAGCAATTCGGCAGCAGCGACGCGGCGCTGCGCATGATCGGCAATACGGTCAAGCAGCAGGCGCTGGTCATGACCTATAACGACCTGTTCTTCATCCTGTGCGTCGGCATCATCATGGTGATGCCGCTTGTCCTGTTCCTCCGCCCGCTGCCCAAGGGTGGCCCGGTGGCGATGCATTGAGAACCATGATGCGCAAGCAGTTTTCCCTCATCCCGCTCCTCCTGCTGGGGGCCTGCACCGTCGGGCCGAACTATGCCGGGCCGCCCAAGGCCATCGGCTCGGCGGCGACCCCGCCCGCCGGGTTCGTGCGCGCCGACAATACGCTGGCGACGACCACGCCCGCGGTGGCCGACTGGTGGACGACGCTGAACGATCCCATGCTGACCTGGCTGGAGGAGCGGGCACTCGAGTCCAATCCCAACGTCGCGGTGGCGCAGGCGCGGTTGAAGCAGGCGCGGTCGGCGCTGCGGCTGGAGCGCGCCAACCAGGCCCCCAACGCCAATGCCAGCGCGACCTATCTTCACGCCAATCTGCCCGAACTCAACCTCGGCAGCGGTAACGCCGAGCAGGGTGGCGCCAATGGCGGCGCGTCCGGTGGTTCGGCAAGCGGGTCGGGCGGCGGCACCAATGTCGACTTCTTCAACCTGGGCTTCGACGCCAGCTGGGAGATCGACCTGTTCGGCGGCCGTCGCCGCACCGTCGAGGCGGCGCGCGCCAGCGCCGAGGCGGCGGAGGCCAATGTCGCCGACGCGCAGGTGTCGCTCAGCGCCGATGTGGCGCAGGCCTATGTCGGGCTTCGCGATGCGCAGCAGCGGCTGATCCTGGCGCGCGAGGCGTCGAAGATGCAGCGCGACACGCTCAACCTGACGCTCCAGCGGTTCAACAACGGCACCGCCTCGCAACTGGAAGTCGAGCGGCTGCGCAACCAGGTGGAAAGCACCGATGCGCAGATCCTGCCGCTATCGTCGTCGGTCGAGACCTATCTCAACGCGCTCGCCATCCTGATCGGCGAGGCACCGGGCACGCTCGACCAGCGCCTGAGCCAGGCGGGGCAGGTGCCGCTCCCGCCCGCGCAGGTCGCGGTGGGCGATCCGACCGCGCTGCTCCAGCGTCGCCCCGACATCCGCGCCGCCGAGCGCAACCTGGCGGCGCAGACCGCCAGGATCGGCGTGGCCGAGGCGGCGAAGTTTCCGCGCCTGAACCTGATGGGGATCATCGGCATCGGCGGCACCTCGCTCGACTCGCTGACCGATCTCGACAATGTGGTGACGCTGGGCGCACCGATGCTCCAGTGGAACGTGCTGAACTTCGGTCGCGCCAATGCGCGGGTCGGACAGGCCGAGGGCGCGCGCGACGAGGCGGAGGCGCGGTATCGCGGTGCCGTCCTGTCGGCGCTGCGCGATGCCGAGGACTCGCTGTCGCGCTTCCGCGCGCGGCGGAACACGGTGGCGACGCTGGCGCGGGCGAAGGCTTCGGCGGATCGCTCGGCAGTGTTGATGCAACAGCGCTATCGTGCTGGGGCCGCGACGTTGATCGATACGCTCGATGCCGAGCGCCAGCGGGTCGCGGCGCAGCAGTCGCTGTCGCAGGCGGTAGCGGGCCTGACCAATGATTATGTGGCGCTGCAAAAGGCGCTCGGCTTGGGCTGGCGAGCGCCGCAGTCGTAAGGCTGGCACGTCTTCCTCCCCTGTAAGGGGAGGGGGACCAGCGAAGCTGGTGGAGGGGTGTCCCCGCTGATGGTGACACCCCTCCGTCAGTCCTGCGGACTGCCACCTCCCCTTGCAGGGGAGGAATAAGAAGCGGTTACACCCCCGCCTTCGCGATCCGTTCGCGCGCTTCGCGTTCGATCGTCTCCAACTCGTCGACCGTCTGGACCAGCGCGGTCATCTGCTGGCGCAGTTCGTCGACCCGCTCGCGACAGCGTTCGGCCAGCACGCGCATCTGTTCGACATGCTGCGGATCGGCGTCGTACAGCCGCAGGAACTCCTCGATCTCGCGCAGCGAGAAGCCCAGCCGCTTGCCGCGCAGGATCAACTGCATCCGCCCCGTCTCGCGCCTGGAATAGACGCGCGCGGTGCCGACCCGGCGCGGCTCGATCAGGCCGCG
Organism: Sphingomonas parapaucimobilis NBRC 15100; assembly: GCF_000787715.1. Classification (GTDB taxonomy): domain Bacteria; phylum Pseudomonadota; class Alphaproteobacteria; order Sphingomonadales; family Sphingomonadaceae; genus Sphingomonas; species Sphingomonas parapaucimobilis. The sequence goes on along the minus strand of NZ_BBPI01000010.1, from coordinate 28,512 downwards.
ATCTTCATAGAAACGCAGCGTCCGCGTCGTCACCCCCAAGCTGTTCGCGACATCCTGAATGCCGCGCAGCTCCTCTTCATCCCCCACCGTCTATTCCCCCACGGGCCGCACCGCCGCAGCGGCGGCCTTGGCCAATTCTTCCTCAACCAGTTCCTTTTTCGACAACTTGCCGATCAGGGTCTTGGGCAGGCTTTCGCGGATTTCGACCTCGCGGGGAAGTTCGATCTTGCTGACCTTGTCCTGTAAAAAGGCACGCAATTCCTCGGGCGTGGCGTGGTGATCGGCGGCGAGTTTCACGAAGGCCTTGGGCGACTGGCCGCGATAGGCGTCGGGGATGCCGATGACGACCGCCTCGGCGACCGCCGGATGTTCGTACAGCGCTTCCTCGATCATGCGCGGATAGACGTTATAGCCGCCGCACAGGATCACGTCCTTGATCCGGTCGACGATGAACAGATAGCCGTCCTCGTCCAGATAGCCGACATCGCCGGTGCGCAGCGCGCCATGGATGAAGACCTGCTCGCTCTCGCTCGGCTTGTTCCAATAGCCGGACATGACCTGCGGGCCGCGCGCGCAGATTTCGCCGACCTCGCCCGGCGGCATCAGCCGGTCGGGATTGTCGCGGTCGCGGATTTCGATGACCGTGCCGGGGAAGGGCAGGCCCGCCGAGCCGCCCTTGTTCTCGCCGATGATCGGGTTGCAGGTGATGATCGGCGACGCCTCGGACAGGCCGTATCCCTCGACCAGCTTGCCGCCGGTCGTGGTTTCGAAGGCGATACGCACCTCGGCGGGGAGCGGCGCGCCGCCCGAGATGCAGGCCTTGATCGCCGACAGGTCGACCTTGCGCGCTTCCGCGACGCCCGCGATCGCGTTGTAGATAGTGGGGACGGCGGGGAAATAGGTCGGCTTGCTGCGCGCGATGGTCTTCAGCACCTGGTCCAGCTCGAACCGGGGAAGCAGGATCATCTCCGCCCCGACCCGGATCGCGAAGCTGAGCACGGTCGTCAGCGCGAAGACATGGAAGAGGGGAAGTACGCCCAATATGCGCTCTTCGCCGATCATCTCTTCGCCGCCGGTATGGATGACCATCGCATCGGCATTGGCGACCAGATTGGCGTGGGACAGCATCGCCGCCTTGGGGCTGCCCGTCGTTCCCCCGGTATATTGCAGCACCGCCACATCGTCGGGCTTCGCCGACACCGGGGCCAAGGTGCCGCCGCGCTTCATCATCTGCGCGAAGGTCAGGTGACGGGGCGAGGGGCCGGGGGCGGCGATCATCGACCGCTTGAGCAGGCGATAGGCTAGGCCCTTCACGGTCGGCAGCGCACCCGCGACCGGGCAGGATATGACGTGGCGCAGGCCCAGTTTCTCGGCGACATGGGAGACGCGGCCGTAAATGTCGGGAATGTCGCAGGTCGCGATGATCTCCGCGCCCGAATCCTCCAGCAGATGGCACAGCTCGCGCTCGACATAGAGCGGGTTGACGTTGACGACGATGCCCCCGGCCTTGAGCGTCGCAAAGTACAGGACCGGATAATAGATGATGTTGGGCAGGCAGAGCGCGACACGGCATCCCGGCTTCACCCCCAGCGCCTGTAGCCCGGCGGCGGCCTTGTCGACCATCGCGCCCAACTCGTCATAGCGGGTGATTCGCCCCATGAAGTCGATCGCGGGGCGAGAGCCATGGCGCCGTACCGTGGTCTCGAACATATCTGTCAGCAGTCGCGGCTCGAAGACCAGAGGGCGTCCCGTCGCCTGACCCGGTACACCGCCTGTCGTGGTTTCCCCGATGGCTCCTGCCGTCATCGCGTCGCTCTCCTATATCTTTTTTCGACCATACCCGGTTGTCGATTGCGGTCGAGTTGCTTATTGTGTTGACGTATAGGGTAGGTAACGCACCTTAACGTTAGGCCGCAAGCCCATAAAGAGAGGATTGGATGACCAACATCGTGATCGCAGGCTATGCCCGCTCTCCCTTCACCCAGGCTGGCAAGGGCGCGCTCGCACGGGTTCGTCCCGACGATCTGACCGCGCAGGTGATTCGCGGCCTGATCGAACGCACCGGCGTCGATGCGTCGCAGATCGAGGACATCATCCTGGGCTGCGCCTTTCCCGAGGGCGAGCAGGGCATGAACGTCGCGCGGCTGATCGGCCTGCTGGCGGACCTGCCTTTGTCGGTCGGCGGCATGACGGTGAACCGCTTCTGCGGATCGTCCATGTCGGCGATCCATATCGCCATGGGGCAGATCCAGATCGGTGCAGGCGAGGCGTTCATCTGCGCGGGCATCGAGTCGATGAGCCGGGTGCCGATGGGCGGCTATAACCCGCTGCCCAATCCCGAACTCGCCGCCGCCCGGCCGGGCGCGTACATGGGCATGGGCCAGACCGCCGAGAACGTCGCGGAAAAATACCAGATCACCCGCGCCGAGCAGGAAAAGTTCGCGGTCGCCAGCCAGAAGAAGGCCGCCGAGGCGCGCTCCGCCGGTCGTCTGGCCGATGAGATCGTGCCGATCCGCACCAAGGCGGGCGACGTGACCGAGGACGGGCTGATCCGCCCCGACACCACCGAAGAGGTTCTGTCCGGCTTGAAGCCAGCCTTCAACAAGGATGGCACCGTGACCGCAGGCACCGCCTCGCCGCTGACCGATGGCGCGGCCGCTGTGCTGGTTACGTCGGAGGAGTTCGCCAAGAATCATGGTCTGACGATTCTCGCCCGCATCAAGTCGGTCGCCATTTCGGGCTGCGAGCCGGAGACGATGGGTCTCGGCCCGATCGCCTCGTCCAAGAAGGCGCTCTCGCGCGCGGGCATCGCGTCGAGCGACCTCGATGTCGTCGAGATCAACGAAGCCTTTGCCAGCCAGGCGATCGCCTGCATCCGCGACCTGGGGCTGAAGGAAGACACCATCAACAAGGATGGCGGCGCGATCGCGATCGGCCATCCACTGGGCGCGACCGGCGCGCGCATCGTCGGCAAGGCGGCGGCTTTGCTGGCGCGTGACGGCGGCCACTATGCGCTGGCGACCCAGTGCATCGGCGGCGGGCAGGGCATCGCCACGGTATTGGAGCGTGCATGATGGCTGACACGATCAACAAGGTTTGCGTGATCGGCGCAGGGGTGATGGGCGCGGGCATTGCGGCGCAGGTCGCCAATGCCGGTATGCCTGTCCTGCTGCTCGACATCGTGCCCAAGGACGGCACCGACCGCGATGCCGTCGCCAAGGGTGCCGTCGCCAGGATGCTCAAGACCGAGCCCGCGCCCTTCATGTCGCCCGCCGCCGCCAAGCTGGTGGAAACCGGCAATATCGAGGATCATCTGGCCCGCGTCGCCGAATGCGACTGGATCGTCGAGGCGGTGGTCGAGCGGCTGGATATCAAGCAGGCGCTCTATGCCAAGCTGGAGGAACTGAAGCGCCCCGGCACGGCGGTGTCGTCCAACACCTCGACCATCCCGCTCGGCCATCTGGTCGAGGGGCGGTCGGAGCAGTTCCGCCGCGACTTCCTGATCACCCATTTCTTCAATCCGCCGCGCTACATGCGGCTGATCGAAATCGTGACCTCGGAGCACACCGATGCCGGTGTCGCGGCCAAGGTCGAGCAGTTCGTCGATCACCGCATGGGCAAGCGGATCGTCCGCGCCAAGGACACGCCGGGCTTCATCGCCAACCGCATCGGCACCTATTGGCTGGCGGTCGCGATCAACGCAGCGATGGACCAGGGCCTGACCGTCGAGGAGGCCGACCAGATCGGCGGCCGTCCGATGGGCGTGCCCAAGACCGGCATTTTCGGGCTGATCGATCTGGTCGGCATCGACCTGATGCCGCTGCTCGCCAAGTCGCTGTCTTCGACCCTGCCGGAAGGGGACGCCTATTTCGACACGATCCGCCCGCTGCCGCTGGTCGACAAGATGATCGCGGACGGGTTCACGGGCCGCAAGGGCAAGGGCGGCTTCTACCGCCTCGACCGCAAGCCCGACGGCACCAAGGCCAAGCAGGCGATCGACCTCCAGACCGGCGAATATCGCGCGGAGAAGAAGCCCGACCGGCTTCCGGCGCGCGCCGAGAAGGACCTGGCCGCGCTGGTCGCGACGCCGGGCAAGGTCGGCGACTATGCCTGGGCGGTGCTGGGGCCGGTCCTGTCCTATGCCGCCGGGCTGGTCGGCGAGGCGGCGGACGATGTGGTCGCGATCGATGACGCGATGAAGCTCGGCTATAACTGGAAGTTCGGCCCGTTCGAGCTGATCGACCGCATGGGGCCGGGCAAGCTGGCCGAGCGGCTGCGCGCCGAGGGCAAGCCGGTCCCCGCGCTGCTGGAAACGGCGGGCGACCGTACCTTCTACCGCGTGGTCGATGGCAAGCGGCAGTATCTGACGCTGGGCGGCGACTATGCCGATGTGGTCCGCGCCAAGGGTGTCGTCCTGCTCGAAGACATCAAGCTGCGCTCCGAACCGCTGCTTAAGAATGGCTCAGCCGCCGCCTGGGATGTTGGCGACGGCGTGGTGGCGTTCGAGTTCACCGGCAAGATGAACGCGCTCGACGAGCAGGTCTTGTCGCTCCTCCAAAAGACCATCGCGCTGGTGAAGAGCCAGTACAAGGCGCTGGTCATCTATAACGAGGGCAGCAACTTCTCGGCCGGAGCCAATCTGGGCCTCGCCATGTTTGCGGTGAACATCGCGGCCTGGGGTGAGGTCGACAAGCTGGTCGTCGCGGGGCAGCAGGCGTACAAGGCGTTGAAATACGCGCCTTTCCCGGTAGTAGCAGCCCCTGCCGGCATGGCGCTGGGCGGCGGGTGCGAGATCCTGCTCCATGCCGATGCGATCCAGGCCCATGCCGAGAGCTATATCGGGCTGGTCGAGACCGGCGTCGGTCTGGTGCCGGGCTGGGGCGGCAATGGCGAGCTGATCGACCGTCTCGCCAAGTCGCCCAAAAGCCCCAAGGGGCCGATGCCCGCCGTCATGAAGGCGTTCGAGACCATCTCGACCGCGCAGGTGTCGCGCTCGGCGGCGCTGGCCAAGGAGATGGGCTATCTCCGCAAAGACGACGGCATCACCATGAACCGCGACCGGCTGCTGGCCGATGCCAAGCAGAAGGCGCTATCGTTGGTCGAGGGTTATCAGGCGCCCGAAAAGCCGGTCTTCCGCCTGCCGGGTGCGGCCGGACGTGTCGCCTTCAACGGCGCAGTCGCGGACTTCGCCAAGAAGGGCGTCGCCACGCCGTACGACGTTGTGGTCGCGGGCCGTCTGGCGAATATCGTCACCGGCGGCGAGGCCGACATCATCGACGAGGTGAGCGAGGATCAGCTGCTCAAGCTGGAACGCGCCGCCTTCATGGAAAGCGTCAAGGACGCGCGGACCCAGGCGCGGGTCGAGCATATGCTCGAAACCGGCAAGCCGCTGCGCAATTGATCGGGAGAGGATAATCCCATGCAAGTCTATAACGCACCGCTGCGCGACATGCGTTTCGTCCTCCACGAGCTGTTCAAGGAGGACGAGTTCGGCCCCGTCGCGGGGCAGGACGAATTCGGTCCCGAACTGTACGACGCCATCCTCGAAGAGGCGGCGCGCGTCACGCAGGAGGTCCTGCTGCCGCTCAACGCCACCGGCGATATCGAAGGGTGCAAGCTGGAAAACGGCGTCGTCCGCACCCCCGCCGGGTTCAAGGAAGCCTATAGCCAGTTCTGCGAAGGCGGCTGGGCCGCGCTGGCCTCGCCGGTCGAATATGGCGGGCAGGGGCTCCCTGAGGCCGTCAACAAGCTGGTCGAGGAGATGATCTGCGCGACGAACCTGTCGTTCAGCCTCTATCCCGGCCTGACCCATGGTGCCACCACCGCGCTGATGGGCCATGGCTCGGAAGACCTGAAGAGCTTCTATCTGCCCAAGATGATTTCGGGCGAATGGTCGGGGACGATGTGCCTCACCGAGGCGCATTGCGGCACCGATCTGGGGCTGCTGCGCACCCGTGCCGAACCGCAGGAGGATGGGTCGTACCGTTTGACCGGCGGCAAGATCTTCATCTCGGCGGGCGACCATGACCTGACCGATAACGTCATCCACCTCGTTCTCGCGCGGACGCCCGATGCGCCCAAGGGGGTGAAGGGGATCAGCCTGTTCCTGGTGCCGAAATATCTGCCCAAGGATGACGGCTCGGTCGGCCCGGCCAACGGCGTCAGCGTCGCGGCGATCGAGCATAAGATGGGCCTGAAGGCGTCGGCCACCTGCCAGCTGGAATTCAACGACTCCAAGGGCTGGGTCGTGGGCGAGCTGAACAAGGGTCTGGCCGCGATGTTCACCATGATGAATACCGAGCGTGTCTCGGTCGGCATCCAGGGTCTGGGCATCAACGAGGTCGCGTACCAGTCGGCGGTCGCTTACGCCAAGGACCGCTTGCAAGGCCGCGCGCTGGGCGGAGCGGCGCGTCCCGATCTGCCCGCCGATCCGATCATCGTCCACCCGGACGTGCGCCGGATGCTGATGACCATGCGCGCCTATGCGGAAGGGTGCCGTGCCCTGGGCCAATGGGCGGCGCGCGGGCTGGATGCGGAGGCGAACGCGATCGATCCCGCCGACAAGTCGCGCGCGGCGGATTTCGTCGCGCTGATGACCCCGGTCGTGAAGGCGCTGTTCACCGACCTCGCCTTCGACGCGGCGAACATGGCGGTGCAGGTCCATGGCGGCCATGGCTATATCCGCGACCACGGCATCGAGCAGTTCGTCCGCGACGCCCGCATCGCCCAGATCTACGAGGGCACCAACGGCGTCCAGGCGCTCGACCTCGTCGGCCGCAAGATGCCCGCGCATATGGGCCGCTATATGCGCCCCTTCTTCCATGCCGTGTCCGAGCAGGTCGAGGCGCTCGTGAAGCATGACGACAAGGCGATCACAGGCTGGGCTGCGGGTATGCAGCAGGCGTTCGGTGCGTTGCAGCTCAGCACCGGCATGATCGCGCAAAAGGGCATGAAGGACCCCGAGGAAGCGGGTGCCGCGGCGACCGACTATCTGCGCCTGCTCGGCCTGGTCGGCATCGGGCATTGCTTCCTGAAGTCGGCGCGGATCGCCACCGAACGGCTCGCCGAAGGCACCGACGAGGCGGGCTTCTACAAGGCCAAGCTCGCCACCGCCGGGTTCTTCTTCGACCGTATCCTGCCCCAGGCGACGGCTGCGTTCCTGGCGATCAAGTCGGGCAAGCGCTCGACCATGGCGCTGGAGCTGGAAGCATTTTGAAACGAAGCGATGCCGGTTACGCTTGATTGCGGTCAACCGGCATCGTAGGCATAACGTGTTGTTATCCTATGCGTCATGTGATGAACGTATAGGGTAATTCGGGGGCGACCGGTCAGAACCGGCGCTCCGGCCCGTATGACGGGCATGGAGAGGAGAAGAGGCATGTTGTTGACCCTGACGGCCATGGCCCTTGCAGCGGCCGGTGTGAATGCGGACTCGGTGGTCGGCCGCTGGCAGACCCAGACGCGCGGCGGTATCGTCGAGATCCAGAAGTGCGGCAATTCGGTGTGCGGTCGCATCCTGTCCTCGGAAAAGCTGCGCACCAATCCCGCGCTGACCGACCAGGCCAACCGCGATCCCAAGCTGCGTAATCGACCGCTCAAGAACCTGCTGATCCTGCAGGGCTTTTCGCAGGATGGCGCGGCCTGGGGCGGCGGCACCATCTACAATGCCGAGGATGGCAAGACCTATAGCGCCAAGCTGACGCCCGAGGGGCCGGACACGCTGAAGGTGCGCGGCTGTGTCTTCGTGCCGCTCTGCAAGACGCAGACCTGGACCCGCATCCGCTGATCCTTGCCCAATCACATAGAATTTCCCGGGGAGTATGCTCATGAACAAGTCCCTCAAGGCGCCGCTTCTGGTCTCCGCCATCCTGTCCTCGTCCTTCGCCTTTGCGGGCGCGGCGCATGGCCAGGCCTTTTACCTTCAGGAACAGTCGACCCGTGGCCAGGGTCGCGCCTTTTCGGGTGAGGGTGCCGATACCGGCGCGTCCTCGCTCTGGTGGAACCCGGCGGCGATTGCGGGCATGGAGCGCGGCGAGGCCGTGATCGGCGCATCGGCGATCATCCCCAAGGGCGATGTGGTCGACAATGGTACGCTGATCCGTCGTCCGACCCTGCCCGGTGGCCCCGTACAGACCTTCCAGCCGGTCGGCGGCGACCGGGTGTCGAGCGACCCGATCAATCGCGGCGTCGTGCCGTCGGGCGCGGTCGCCATTCCGCTGAACGACCGGGTCGCGGTCGGCCTGGCGGTTACTTCGCCCTATAGCTTCACCACGGAGTATAATACGACCAGCTGGGCTCGCTACAGCGCGCTCAAGACCGAACTGCGCACGATCGACATCCAGCCTTCGATCGGCATCGCGGTCCTCGACTGGCTGCGCGTCGGTGGTGCGGTGAACGTCGAATATACGAAGGCCGAACTGGGCAATGCACTGCCCAACGTGCTGGCGACGCTGCCGGACGGGTATCAGCGGCTGAAGGGCGATGGCTGGGATCTCGGGTGGAGCGCAGGTGTCCAGCTGCACAATGACTGGGCGACGGTCGGCATCAGCTACAAGTCGCGGATCAAGCATAATCTGAAGGGCAGCCTGGAAGTCGGCGGCCTGCTCGGCCCGCTCGCCACGCAGAACCGGACGATCGATGGTGCGACCGCGACCTTCTACACGCCCGCGCAGATCATCGTCGCGGGCCGTTTCCGGGCGACCGACAAGCTGACGCTGAACGCGCAGGCGGTGCGCTTTACCTGGGCCGATTTCGACGCGATCCGCCTGGGCGCGCCGATCAACACCGCCATCCCGGAAAATTACAAGAACAGCTTCTCGCTGGCGGGTGGCTTCGACTATGCGGCCACGGATCGCCTGACCGTGCGCGCAGGCGTGCAGCGCGGTATCACGCCGACCCAGAACGGCAATCGCGACGCGCGCGTGCCCGACGCGAACCGTTGGAACTACTCGATCGGCGGCTCGTACAAGGTAACCCCGCGCCTGACGCTGGACGCGGCAGGCAGCTATATCGATTTCGCCAATGCGCCCATCGACCGTCGCACCGCCGCCTATAACGGAACGATCCTGGCGACACCGATCCTGACCAATGGTCAGGTGCAGAATGCCAAGGCGTTCGTGGCGTCGATCGGCGGCCGCTTCAGCTTCTGATTGAGAGAGTGGACATGAAGATCGTTGTGCCCGTGAAACGGGTGTTGGATTATAACGTGAAGCCGCGCGTGAAGGCGGACGGGACGGGCGTCGATCTGGCGAACGTGAAGATGTCGATGAACCCGTTCGACGAGATCGCGGTGGAAGAGGCGATCCGGCTGAAGGAGAAGGGGGCGGCGACCGAGGTCGTCGTCGTCTCGATCGGCGAGCCGAAGGCGGCGGACACGCTGCGCACCGCGCTCGCCATGGGCGCGGACCGGGCCATCCTCATCACCTCGGACCAGCCAGTCGAACCGCTGGGCGTCGCCAAGCTGCTCGCCAAGGTGGTCGAGGAGGAACAGCCGGGCCTGGTCATCCTGGGCAAGCAGGCGATCGACGGCGACAACAACCAGACCGGGCAGATGCTGGCGGGCCTGCTCGGCTGGGCGCAAGGCACCTTCGCGTCCAAGGTCGAGATCGACGGGCAGAGCGCCAACGTCACCCGCGAGGTCGATGGCGGGCTGGAGACGGTGGCGCTGACATTGCCTGCCATCGTCTCCACAGACCTGCGCCTCAACGAGCCGCGCTATGCGTCGCTGCCCAACATCATGAAGGCCAAGTCCAAGCCGATGGCGACCAAGACCGCCGGGGACTACGGCGTCGACGTCGCGCCCCGCCTGACGATCACCCATGTCGCCGAGCCGGGCAAGCGCCAGGCGGGCGTCAAGGTCGGCTCGGTCGACGAACTGGTCGAGAAACTCAAAGCACTGGGAGTGGCCAAGTGAAGACGCTGGTTTGGGTCGAGCATGACGGCGGGTCCGTCAAGGATGCCACGCTGGCGACCGTCAAGGCGGCGTCGAAGCTGGGCGAGGTGCATCTGATCGTCGCCGGGCAGGGCGTGGACGGCGTGGCGCAGGCGGCGGCGAAGATCGCTGGCGTGGGCAAGGTCCATGTCGCCGACGATGCGGCCTATGCGAATGCACTGGCCGAGAATGTCGCGCCGCTGATCGCCGAGTTGATGGGCCATCATGACGCCTTCCTCGCGCCGTCCACGACGACCGGCAAAAACATCGCGCCGCGCGTCGCCGCGCTGATCGACGTGATGCAGATCAGCGACATCCTGTCGGTCGAAGGACCAGACAGCTTCACCCGGCCGATCTATGCGGGCAACGCTATCGCGACGGTGAAGACCAGCGACACGAAACTCGTCCTGACCGTGCGCACCACCGCCTTCGAGAAGGCGGCGGCCGAGGGCGGCGCGGGCAGCATCGAGGCGGTAGCCTCCACCGGCGATGCGGCCAAGTCCCGCTTCGTCGGCGCGGAAAAGGCCGAGAATGCCCGCCCCGAGCTGACCAGCGCCAAGATCATCGTCTCGGGCGGTCGCGCGCTGGGCTCGGAGGAGCAGTTCCATGCGCTTATCGACCCGCTGGCCGACAAGCTGGGCGCCGCCGTCGGTGCGTCCCGTGCGGCGGTCGATGCGGGCTATGCCCCCAACGACTATCAGGTCGGGCAGACCGGCAAGATCGTGGCACCCGAAGTCTATGTCGCGGTCGGTATCTCGGGCGCGATCCAGCATCTGGCGGGGATGAAGGACTCCAAGGTCATCGTCGCGATCAACAAGGACGAGGACGCGCCGATCTTCCAGGTCGCCGATATCGGCCTGGTAGGTGACCTGTTCACCGTCGTGCCGGAGCTGACGAGCAAGGTCTGACGGAGGGGGCCTGCCGTTTGGAGCGTGATGAAAGGCTTGATCCACCCCTCCCCTTCAGCGGAGGGACCGGGGGTGGGACGCTTCCGCAAGCGCAAAACCCGCGGTGAGGCCCTACCCCAATCCCTCCCCATGTCTGATGGGATGGTGGTATGAAGGTGTTGCGGAAGGGAGCCCGTCCCCCCCGAGGGTCTGGAGCCCGATAGGGAGCAAGGGTCCCTTCCGCGTTGGTCACAACCCTGAACAGTTGCTTGGGACTGTGGATCCCGCACGACATGGACAGGAGCCTATACCATGCCACAAGCCGTCATCGGCTGCGACCTTTCGCGTGCTCTCATCGACATTTGCGAACTGCCATCGGGTCGGACCGGGCAGATCGCCAATACACCGGATGCCATCGCCGTCTGGCTCGACACGCTCGACCACGACATCCGCCCTGTCTTCGAGGCAACAAGCGGCTGTGACGGTGGCCTGATCGCGGCGCTGGCGACACGCGGCCACCCCTTCTCGCGCGTCAATCCGCGTCAGGCGCGCGAGTTCGCCAGAGCCACCGGCACGCTGGCCAAGACCGACCGCGTCGATGCCCGCGTGCTCGCGCAGATGGGCGCAGCGCTCGACCTGCCCGCTACCATCCCGCTCAGCCCGGCCCGTTCGCGCCTGGCCGATTTCCTGCGACGTCGCAGGCAGTTGGTCGACATGCGCAAAGCCGAAAAGCTGCATCGCCACAGTGCAGGCCAACCCGAAATCGCCCAGGCCATCGAAGCCATGATCACGCTGCTTGGCCAGCAGATCGCCGAACTCGATCGACAGATCGCAGGCTTCATCGCCCAGGATCAGGCCCTGTCCGAACAGGCGCACCTGCTGAACGCCGTCCCCGGCATCGGACCCACCGTCCTGGCCACCTTGCTCGGCGAACTTCCCGAACTCGGCACGCTCTGCCGTCGCAAGATCGCTTCGCTCGCAGGCCTCGCACCCCACGCCCGCGAAAGTGGAACATGGCGCGGCGCCAGACGCATATGGGGTGGACGGCGCAAGGTCCGCGAAGCCCTCTACATCGCCGCCCTCAATGCCTCACGGCGTATTCCCGTCCTCACCGCCATGCGCGACAGGATGCGCGCCAAGGGTAAGGCGCCAAAGACCATACTCATCGCCGTTGCGCGACAACTCCTCGTCATCCTCAACGCCATGATCCGTAAACGTCAGCCGCTACAGCTCGGGTGAGCATCACAGTTGCCCCTTCAGCGGAGGGACCGGGGGTGGGACGCTTCCGCAAGCGCAAAACCCGCGGTGAGGCCCTACCCCAATCCCTCCCCTGAAGGGGAGGGGCCTGGCGCGGATCAATCCGATGTCCTTCGATATCGTGGCATTCCCATCCCAAACAAATTGCAATTTTAAATCTGGGTTAAGATTTCTGGCATAGCATTCACGCGCTGTCGTGGAGTGCCGTATGAAACCAGCCGAACCGCTCGCGCTGAACCATAGCTGGCCCCTGTTCGAGCGTGGCCTGCGTTTCGACCTGGGGCAACCGGACGCCCCCGATCCGGCTTTGAACGAGGCGGACGATGCCTGGCTCGCCGCGCATGGCGTGGGCCGCTGGTCCTGCGACCTGCCGTCTGGAAGACTATCCTGGTCGACGGGTGTCTATGGCCTCTTCGACTGGCAGCGTCATCGTCCCCTGGACCGGCTTGGTATCCTGCCCCTTTATCGATCCGAATCCCTGTCGGCGGTCGAGCGGCTGCGCGCATACGCGATCCGCCACCGGCGCGGCTTTACGATCGATGCGCAGGTCCTGGCCCCGGGCGGCTCCCGCTGGATGCGGATCATCGGCGCACCACAATGTCAGGGCAAGCGCGTGGTAGCGCTATATGGCCTGAAAATGGACGTCAGTGCCGAATATCGCTGATCTATGTGAGGAAAAGCCTGCAAATTCCGTTGCCTGCTTGTTAGCGCCATGAAGCTTTGGCTACCATTCGCATATGACAGACAATATCATGGGAGGGGGCGGTCGCCGCGTGCGGACGATCGCGGATCTGGCGGAAATGGCGGGCGTCTCGCCCGGCACCGTTTCGCGCGCGCTGGCGGGCAAGTCGCTGGTCAATGCCGAGACACGGACGCGGATTCAGGCACTCGCCGATTTGCATGGCTTTCGTCCCAACCAGATGGCCAGCCGCCTGCGCACGCGTCGCACCGGGGTGATCGGCATCGTCGTTCCGCTGGGCCATGACCGGCGCCAGCATTTGTCCGACCCGTTCTTCATGACCATGCTGGGCCATCTGGCCGATGCATTGACGGAAAATGGCTATGACGTGATGCTGTCGCGCGTGATCCCGGATGCGCCCGACTGGCTGGACCGCGTGGTCGATAGCGGCATGGTCGACGGTGTCCTGCTGATCGGCCAGTCGAACCAGTATGACGCGATCGAGCGGGTCGCCAGCCGCTATCGCCCGCTGGTCGCCTGGGGCGTCACCCTGCCGGATCAGATCCATGCGGCGGTCGGCACCGACAATGCCAGGGGCGGCTATCTGGCGGGCCGGCGGCTGATCGAACGGGGGTCCCGCCGCATCGCCTTTCTGGGCGATATCAGCGCGCCTGAAATCCGCCAGCGCCATGACGGCCTGGCGCGCGCCATGGTCGAGGCCGGGCTGGAGGGCGATCCGGTCCAGCTGGCCACCCATCTCGCCTCCGATGTGATGGAGCAGGAAATCGCCGCACATATCGACACCTTGCTGGAGCAGGGCGGGGGGCGTGTCGCGATCGACGGGATCGTCGCGGCGTCGGACATGATCGCGATGACCACCGTGCGGGTGCTTGCCGACCGTGCGATCGCGGTGCCCGAGACCTTGCCCGTCATCGGTTATGACGACCTGCCGCTCGCCGCCCAGGCGGTGCCGCGCATCACCACCGTTCGCCAGGACATTGCGGCAGGCGCCAAGGCGATGGTCGACGCGCTGTTCGCCCGGATCGGCGGGGACGAGGCGGGATCGGTCGTGCTCGACCCCGAGCTGGTCCTGCGCGAAACGGCCTGAGGTCATTCCTCCCTGCGCAAGAGGAGGGGGTGACGCTGGTTGCAAGAGCACAAACCCTCGCAACTGTTGACACCCCTCCGTCAGGTCCCCGCTGGCCGGGGAGGAATAGTTCAGGCGATCGTCACCCGGTCGCCATCGAAAGCCAGCTTGAACCAGGGGGCGGCCGTTCCGCCGAACCGTTCCCGGCGCAAGGACGCGTCAGCGCTCGCATCGCGGCCTTGCATGCCCCAATAGTCCACGAAGCTGGTGACATCGCCTTCGCCGGTGACCCACCAGCAATAGGCTTGCGTCGGCTCTTCCACCGGATTGCCCGCGACCAGCCCGGTGCCGTTGACCGGCCGCCACGGCCCCGCAAAGCTGTCGGCGACCATGGCATACAGCCCTGTCGGCGCGCCGAGACCGGGGGCGAAGCGCTTCCCCTGGGTCGACCAGAAGCAGTAATAATGGCCATCGCGGACGATGATGTGCGGTCGTTCCAATTCGCTGTTGACGCCCAGCGACTCGATCAGCGGCGGCTGGATCGTCCAGCGGTCGCCTTCACGCCTGGCGACGCCGACCACGCCGTCGATATCCTGCTTCACCCAGCCCGCCGAGCCGACAAACAGCAGATACTCCGCGCCGTCCGCCGGATCGCGGAAATAGCCGGGATCACGAAAGCCCTTGATGCCGCCATTTTCCGGCTCGGCCTGATTGGCGACGATGTAATGATGGCCGTCCGCCGCGACGCTTTCGACCGGCTCGCTCCAGTCTTCGGTGCGCGCGTCCTCGCCCTGGATGAGGAAGCGCCCTTGCGTCTCGAACAGCCGCTGCTCGAAGGTGCGGGGCTGGCCGCGCCGCCCGGAGGCGGTGAAATACATGGTCAGCGTCGTATCGTCCTCGCCCAGCACCGCCGAGCCCGACCATTCGCGGCTGCCCGGCGTAAAGCCATCGGCAAAGGTCACGCCGTGATCGCGCCATCCATCCGCGCCATAGCTGGTCAGCCGGATGCGCGCTTCGTCGTGACGCAGCTCGGGATCGGACAGGCGCGGCGTCGCGAGGAAGAACCACCAGCTCCGCCCGCCGAGAAAGGCAGTGCGGCCATCGGCATAGGCGATCTGCCACATATCCCAGAAATCATGGTCGGGCAGGATCGGCACGATATCGGCGGCGGTGAACACCGGCAGGCGCGCGTCGGTCTGCGCAGCGATCCCGGCCAGCGCGTCGGCCGACCAGTGGGCAGGGGCGGGGGTTTCGGTCATGATACCTCAGGGAGAAATCGGAAAAGGGGGATCAGGCTTGCGGGGCGGCACCGAGCGGCAGCCCCTGGGCATTGCGGGCGCGCACGGTGTAGACGGAGACGGCGGCCAGCAGCATCAGCACGCCGCAAAGCGTCAGCACGTTGCGCGGATCGCCGCCCAGCCAGCCTTGATAGAAGAGTGGCAGCGTCACACCGAAGATCAGCATCGGAATGACGATCATCATGTTGAAGATGCCCATATAGACGCCGGTGCGCTCGGGCGGGATCGAGCCTGCGAGGATGACATAGGGGTTGCCCATCATGCTCGCCCAGCCCAGGCCGATGCCGATCGCGGGCAGGAACAGCATCGCCTTGCTGGTCATGTGCGGCATCACCATCATGCCGATGCCGGTGATGACCAGACAGGCGGCGTGGAGCGGCGCAGCCCCGATCCGTTTGGCGAGCGGCACCATCGCGAACGCTGCCACGAAGGCGACGCCGTTATAGAAGGCGGCCACCTCGCCATTGGTCAGCACTGCGGCATGGAAGCCCGACGAGGTTGCGTCGGCAGTGCCATAGACCGACCGGCCGATCGCGTAGATGACGTAGTTCCAATAGGCCATCATGGCGTACCACTGGAACAGGCTCATCAGCGCCAGCTTGCGCATCGGCAATGGCATGTCGCGGATCGCGTCGCCGATCTCCTTCAGCGTGGCGCCGATGCCCTTGGGCGCAGCGGCGATGCGCGCGCGCTCCTCGGGTGCCAGCGGCAGCTCGGGCACCCGCTTGATCGACCAGACGATGGTGACGAAGGACAGGACCGCGCCGATCATGAAGACCACGCGCGCGGTGTAGGGGATGTGGTGCCCGTCCACCCAATCCGGGTTCATTCCCGCCCAGACCAGGATCGAGGGCGTGAGGAAGGCCAGCATCTGCGCCAGCCCGGTAAAGGCGCTCTGCGTCAGGAAGCCGATATTATGCTGCGCCCCGTCGAGCCGGTCGGAGACATAGGCGCGGTACGGCTCCATGGTGATGTTATTGCCCGCGTCGAGGATCCACAGCAGCGATACCGCCATCAGCAACGACGAACTGAGCGGCATGAAGAACAGCCCCAGCGCACACAGCACCGCCCCGATCAGGAAATAGGGCGTCCGCCGTCCCCAGCGGCTGTCCGTCCGGTCGCTCATCGCGCCGATCAGCGGCTGGATCAGCAGGCCGGTCATCGGCCCGGCCATCTGCAACAACGGGATCTGCGCCTCGGACGCGCCGAGATAGCTGTAGATCGGCGCCATATTCCCCTGTTGCAGCCCGAAGCTGAATTGCAGGCCCAGGAAGCCGAGATTCATCTCCAGGATGCGGGTCAGCGAGAGGCGGGGCTTGGCCGAGGCCATCGTACCAACAGGAGTGGAGGGGGTCATGCGGGTCCTCTCGCACGCGGGGGGTAGGTCCGTATCTAGCGCCGGTTTAGCCGCGTTGGGACCATCATGGCGTGATCGAAGACGGATTGCAACAAACGATTGCATAAGCGGCGCGAGGATAGCTTGTCCTAAGTTGGAAACGGTGGAATCATGTTCCAGCGAAGGGAACGAGCCGCCATGTTCTTCATGATTCTCGGCATGATGATGCAGGCCGCTCAGCCGGGCAGCGGGGCGCTATGCGATGTGGGACGGGCCGTGCTTGTCGATCTGCCGTCCACGAGTGCAAAGAATGAATATGTCGAGACAGCCCCTGAACGCAGCGGCTTGATGAAGCTTTGCCCCCAATTGCGGCACGGCCTGCCCGATGGTTATGCCGCCGCGAACGACGATGCCCGCGCCCGCGCCAGCCAGCACTATCCGACGTCGGCGCCGCCACCGCCTTGGGCGGGTATCTATACGGTCGACGCGCCGGTCATGGCGGCGGATGGCCAATCGGCAACCGTGGCGATCAGTTGGGAGTGCAGCGGCCCCTGCGGCAGTGATACGGTCAGCCGCTACATCCGCGCGACCGGTGGCTGGCGGCGGGAAGGCAAACCCCGGGTCCTGCGGATGTACTGATCCCCCGCTCACCGCCCGCCGGGCGGAAGGTTCGTCTCCAGATAGCGGGTCATCAGCGAATAGAGGTGGATGCTGGTATTCTCGCCCTCATAGATGCCGTGGCTGCGGTCCGGGTAGGCCATCATCGTGAACGGCTTGTTGAAGTGGATCAGCCGGTCCACCAGCCGGTCTTGATTCTGGTAATGGACGTTATCGTCCAGCGTGCCGTGGATCAGCAGCAGATTGCCCTTCAGCCGGTCGGCAAAGGTGATCGGCGAGCCGTTCTTATAGCCTTCCGCATTGTCCCGCGGCAGGCCCATGTAACGCTCCTGATAGATGGTGTCGTAGAGCTTCATGTCGGTCGGCCCCGCCACCGCGATGCCGGTCTTGTAGAGGTCCGGATAGCGGAACAGCGCATTCTGGGTCATCGCGCCGCCGCCGCTCCAGCCCCAGATGCCGATTCGGGCCGGGTCGATATAGGGGCGCGTGCTCAGCATCTTGCGCACGCCTGCCGCATAATCGGCGGAGGCGAGGATGCCGACCTGGCGATAGATGATCTTGCGCCAGTCATGGCCGCGCGGGGTGGCGGTGCCGCGTGGATCGAGGCTGGCGACCAGATAGCCCTTCTGCGCCAGCATCCGGTGCCACAGCCCCTGCGCCCCCGCCCAGCGGTCCGCGACCGTCTGGCCCCAGGGTTCGCCATAGACGAAATACAGGATCGGATAGCGCTTGGCCGGGTCAAAGTGCGGCGGCTTGATGAGCCAGCCGTCGAGCTGCGTGCCGCCGCCGATATCGACGCGGAAGAACTCGGTGGCGGGCAGGCCGGTGTCCTTTACGACCTTGGCGAGCGGCGCATTGGCGGCGAGTGTCCGCAACGGCTGCTGCCGGGTCATGTCGAGCATGTCCGTGACCGGCGGCGCGTCGAAGCGCGAGACGGTGTGCAGCGCCCAATGCTCGCCCGGCGCTATGTCGTAGCTGTGCGTGCCCGGCTGGCCCGCCGGGGTCAGTCGCTCGACCTTCGGCGTGCCCGACAGGGTGGTGCGATAGAGATAACGCTGCGTCGGATTGTCGGGCGAGGCGATGAACCAGGCATAGCCCGCCTTCTCGTCAACGTTCAGCAGCTCGACCACATCGAACTTGCCCGGCGTGCGCAGGGTCGCGCGGCCACTCGCGCGGTCGATGGTGTAGAGGTGACGCCATCCGTCCCGCTCGGACAGCCAGGTAAAGCTGCGCCCGCCGTTCAGCCATTCGGGGGCGGGATTGGCCTCGACCCAGGCGGCATCCTTTTCGACCATGATCGGCTTGACCGCGCCGGTCGCCGGATTGCCGAGCAGGACGTTGTACGTGTTCTGGAGCCGGTTGGACTGCTGGATGAACAGCGCGTCGGAGCCGCCCGCCCAGCTGATCTGCGGCACGTAATTCTGGCGCGGATCGCCCGTCAGCTTGAACCAGCGGGTCGCGCCATCGGCGACATCGATCACGCCGGTCGTCACCGCCGAATTGGTCGTCCCCGCCTTGGGATATTGCAGCGGGATCACTTGCGAATATTGGCCGCCGGTGTTCTTGATCATGTCGAAGGTGCCGACGCCCTTCGTATCGAAGCGCAGGAAGGCGATGCGCTGGGAATCCGGGCTCCACTCGAAGGCGCGATGGACGCCGAACTCTTCTTCATAGACCCAGTCGGCCAGGCCGTTGACGACATAATCGTCGCCGTCTCTGGTCAGCGCGGTCGCCGCGCCGCCCCCGATCGGCTCGACATAAATATTGTTGCCCCGGACATAGGCGATGTGGCGGCTGTCCGGCGAGACCGTCGCGTAGAGCAGGGTCGAGGGCGCGGCGTCGCCGCCGATCTTGTGCAGCCGCTTGGCGGTGGTGTCGTACAGCCAGTAATCCGACAGCGCATTGGTTCGGCGGAAGCGCTTGCCATTGGTCTGGATCAGCAGCCAGCGATTGTCGGGCGACCATTCATAGCTGTCGATCCCAAGCGGCGCGCTCGCCCCAGGCGGGACCAGATCGGCGGCGGCGACCACGACCTGTCGCTGTCCGTCGGCGATCGCATAGCGGACGATGTCCTGTCCGCCGCTGGGCGCGTTCTCCAGCGCGAGGTAGCTTTCGCCGTCCTTGCCCCAGCGGCTGGCGCGAACGGACTCGGTGCGCACCGCTCCCGGGCCGAAAATCCCCTCGACCGACAAGGCACCGGAAGGCGCGGCGGGCAGCGTCGGGGCCGAGGCATCGGACGGCGGCGGCATGGGCACCGGCGTCTGGGCCATGAGCGGGGCCGCCAGAGCGACCCACGACAATGAAACCGAAAGTCCGTAATTCCGCCAGCACGACCGCATCGACCCACCCAATCCTCGATCTGAAGCATGGAAGCCTTAACGGCAGCTCGCAAAATCGTATACTGAAATCTGCGTGAAGATCGGCCGTGATGGGATTAGGGCGTCGGCGGTGGCGATCACGAAGGGACGGGTCGGTTGATGGATGCAGGAATCGAGCATGTCGCGATTATCGGCGGCGGCTTTGCGGGCACGTTGCTGGCCATCAATCTGGTGCGCCATGGCGGCCCGCGCGCGACGCTGATCGAGCGACGGGCCAATCAGCTGGCGCGGGGCGTCGCCTATAGCGCGGCGCATGCCGAGCATCTGCTGAACGTGCGGGCGGGCAATATGAGCGCGCTGCGCGACGATCCCGATCATTTCGTCCGCTGGCTGGTCGCGCGTGGGGCGGGGGATGCGAAGACCTTCGTGCCGCGCCGCGTTTATGGCGACTATCTGCGCGACCTCTTGATGGAGACGATCGCGGCCGACCCGGCGCGGCTGACGCTGGCGAGCGGCGAGGTGGTGGCGCTGGAGCGGGAAGGGCATGGCTATCGCCTCGACATGGCGGAGGGCGCCGGGGTGACGGCGGATGCGGTGGTGCTGGCGCTGGGCAATCTGCCGCCGCACACACCGCCGGGGATCGATCCCGGCGCGCTGGCGGACGGATGCTATCGCGAGGATCCCTGGGCGGGCGATATCGCCGAAGGGCTGGGCGAAGACGACCGGGTGCTGCTGGTCGGTAGCGGGCTGACCGCGATCGATGCGGCCTTGCTGCTGGATGCCAGTGGCTTTGGCGGGCGAACCATCGCCATCTCGCGCCGGGGCCTGGCCCCGCGCCGCCATGCCGAGACGCCGCCGGTCATCCCTCTACGCGAACGGCCCGCCGCCAGCCTGTCGGCGCTGGTCCGGCATGTTCGCGGTGCGGCCCTGGAGCAGGGATGGCGCGGCGCGGTGGATGCGCTTCGTCCGGTGACGCAGATGATGTGGGGCGCGGCGGATGGCGCGACCCGGGCGCGGTTCCTGCGGCATGTGCGGACCTATTGGGATGTTCACCGCCACCGCCTCGCGCCATCGGTCGCCGATCGGGTGGAGGCGCTGGTCGAGGTGGGGCGGCTGTCGATCGCGGGCGGAAAGCTGGTGCGGGTGGAACCGGACGGGCAGGGGGCCGTCGTCCATTGGCGGCCGCGCGGGAGCGATACCGTCGAGCCCTTGCGGGTCGCGCGGATCGTCAACTGCACCGGGCCGCAGGGCGACCTTCTTCGTTCGCGCGAGCCGCTGATCCGGCAGTTGATCGGCGAGGGGATGATCCGCCCGGACGCGCTGCGCATCGGGCTGGAGGTCGATGCGCAGAGCCATGTCGTGGCCGCGGATGGCGGAGTGGCCGAGCGACTCTATTGCATCGGTCCGATGACGCGCGGCGGATTGTGGGAAGTCGTCGCGGTGCCGGACCTGCGGCAGCAGAACTGGGAACTGGCACGGCGGCTGGCGCACGCACAATGGGTCGGCGGCGAGGGGCTCTGACCATTCCTCCCCGGAACGGGGAGGGGGACCGCCGCGAAGCGGTGGTGGAGGGGGTGGGCCTCAAGGGAGGCCCTTGCCGAAGCTCCCCTCCGTCAGCGCTTTGCGCTGCCACCTTCCCGTGCCGGGGAGGATCAGGCAGTCGCCCCGATCTTCTTCAGCCAATCCGCATGGCTCGGCATAGACTCCGCCATCTGCCCGATCGCGCTGGCCAGCTTGCCCACGAACCCCCGGCTCTGCGCCGGATCGGCATAGGCCAGTAGCGGGTCCAGCCCCTCGGGCATGTTGAACTGCCCGAGATGTACCGCCGCCCAGCTGGCCGGGCCGAACAGGTCCATGTCGCGCGCGACCAGCCGCCCGCTTTCGCGAAAATGCGCGATCTTCATCGCCAGCGTATCGGGGATCGGCATGCCTGCGCATTCGCGCCATAGCGGTGCGTCCGTTCGCTCGGTCAGCTTATAGTGCAGGATCAGGAAGTCGCGGATCCGCTCATATTCGGTGATCGCGACACGATTATATTCCTCGATCCCGGCGGCGGCGAAGGCCCGCGTGGGGAAATAGGCGAGCAGCTTGGCGATGCCCGCCTGGATCAGGTGGATGCTGGTCGACTCCAGCGGCTCCATGAAGCCGCTCGACAGGCCGATGGCGACGACGTTGCGGTTCCACATCAGCTTGCGCCGCCCGGTGGTGAAGCGAAGGAAACGCGGATCGCCCAGCGCTTTGCCGTCCAGATTGGCCATCAGCGTCGCGGCGGCCTGATCGTCCGAGATATGGCGGCTGCAATAGACATAGCCATTGCCGGTGCGATGCTGGAGCGGGATGCGCCATTGCCATCCGGCCTCCCGTGCGGTCGAGCGGGTATAGGGCGTCAGCCCGTCGCCGCCGGTTTCGCACGGGGCCGCCACCGCACGGTCGCAGGGCAGCCAGTGCGTCCAGTCCTCATAGCCGGTGCCCAGCGCCTCTTCGATCAAGAGCCCGCGAAAACCCGAACAGTCGACGAACAGATCGCCTGCCAGTACCCGGCCATCGTCCAGCGTGACCGAGGCGACATGGCCGCGCGCGCCCTCCAGCGCGTGGCCCGAGATCTTCCCTTCGACCCGCACGACGCCGCGCGCCTCGGCATAGCGGCGCAGGAACCGCGCATAGAGCCCGGCATCGAAGTGATAGGCATAGTCGAAGGTCGAGGCGACGCTGCGCGGATCGGCCATGGGTTGGGCGAACCGTCCGCGCTGGCCCGCGCCCCAAGCCATGGACAGGTCGTCAAAGGCGATGCCGCTATCCGGCCCGCCCGCCGCCAGCCAATGCTGATGCACCGCGACCAGATCGAAGGATTTGCCGTGCGTGCCGAAGGGGTGGAAATAGCGATGCCCCTTGCGTCCCCAGTCGACAAATTCGATTCCCAGCTTGAAGCTGCCCCTGGTCTCGCGCAGGAACTCGGCTTCGTCGATGCCCAGCGTCTGGTTGAACAGGCGGATCGGCGGGATGGTCGCTTCGCCGACGCCGACCGTGCCGATGGCGTCCGACTCGACCAGCGTGATCGACAGGCCACGCGGCATCGCATGGGCCAGCGCGGCGGCGGTCATCCAGCCCGCCGTACCGCCGCCGACGATCACGACCAACCGGATTGCTTCGGCGGACCTGTCGTTCATCATGCCATCCTCTCCATCATCCCGCACGCTGACGGTGTCGCCCCCTGTCACGCCATATCATGCAAAGGTTTGCGATCCCACCCGGTCTTCCGCGCGCTAGCTTCTGTGATTTTCGGATCACACTCAGCAGAAATTCTATGCAAAGGTTTGCATAATGCCGTTGCAAACGATTGCTAATGTGATACCCAGAATGCACGACATCCCGGACACCGGGGCGAATCAGGAGAGGGATATGACGACGAGCGTTCTGCGGTCCTGCGGATCGATGGCGGCCTTGGCAGTGGCGCTGGTCAGCGCACCGGCCTTTGCACAGACGGCGCAGGCTCCGACCCCGGCGACCCAGGAAGGAGCCACCCCCGACGCCAGTGCCTCCAGCGAAGACATCGTCGTCACCGCGACCAGCGGCGAGCGGTCGCGCTTCCGCAGCTCGATCTCTGTGTCGCAGGTCAGCCAGGAGGCGATCCAGAACTTCACCCCCCGTTCGACCGCCGAAATCCTGCGCAACATCCCCGGCCTTCAGCCCAGCGATACGGCAGGTCCGGGCGGCAACGCCAATATCGGCGTGCGCGGCATACCGGTGTCGACCGGCGGCTCGGAATATGTCTCGCTGCAGGAAGACGGCCTGCCCGACGTCTTGTTCGGCGACATCAATTTCGGCAACAACGACTATTGGCTGCGCTTCGACCAGAATATCAAGACGGTCGAGGCGGTGCGCGGCGGTTCGGCTTCGACCTTCGCCAGCCAGGCACCGGGCGCGGTCATCAACTTCATCAGCAAGACCGGCGAGACCAAGGGCGGCCAGATCGCCTACTCTAACGGCCTTGGCTTCCGCGAGCACCGCGTCGATTTCGACTATGGCGGCCCGATCGACGACACGACGCGCTTCCATGTCGGTGGCTATGCGCGCAACGGCGGCGGCTATACCAACGAGAATTTCAACATCCTGCGCGGCTATCAGATCAAGGCGAACATCACCAAGGATCTGCCCGACAATCGCGGCTTCATCCGCCTGTATTTCAAGCGGTTGGACGAACAGGCCCCTACCAACACCACCACGCCGACGCTGGCCACGCTGGACGGCGACCGGGTGACGGGCTTCACGCCGCTGCCCAATTTCGACGGGCGGTCGGGGTCGGCGTACACGATCTACAACCGCAACTTCCAGTATCTGGACTATGACAATGGCGGCGTGAAGACGGCCGAGGTGCAGGGCATCCACCCGCGCGTCACCGGTATCAGCGGCCAGGTGCATTACGACATCACCGACAATATCTCGCTGGACGACACGATCCGTTACCAGTGGATCAGCGGCAACTTCACGACCCAGTTCATCAACGTCCAGACGCGCACCGGCACCGGCGGCCTGATCGGTTCGACGGTGAATGGCCAGACGGTCGGCTCGATCCGCTATGCGGCGGGGCCGAATACCGGGCAGCTGTTCACGGGCGCCTATGTGAACAACAACCCGAACATCAACGTGTTCATGAAGAACATGGACAATTTCGCCAACAACCTCACCCTGAACGGCAAGTTCGATGTCGGACCGGGCAAGGCGCGGCTGACCGCCGGTCTGTTCGTGATGCGGCAGAACATCGTCCAGGACTGGCATGTCAACCGCCAGTATAGCGAGCTGAACGGGAATAACGCCGCGCCGCTCGACCTGTTCTCGACCACGGGCACGCAGCTGACCGCCGCGGGCCAGGCGGGGTTCAACGACAATTGGGGCAGCTGCTGCGCGCGCCGTGTCGACCTGACCTATACCGATGTCGCGCCCTTCCTGCAGGCGGGTTACGAGGTCGGCGGGCTGAACCTCGACGCCTCGATCCGCTATGACAGCGTGCATGGCGAAGGCACGGCCCAGGGCGGCGTCGCCGGTCCGACGACCCGCGTGACCGACGCGCTGGGCTCGGCGCTGATCCCCTCGCTGGTGCTCAGCCCGAACGTGGAGAAGATCAACTATACCGATGGCTATGTCAGCTGGTCGGTCGGTGCGCTCTATGCGTTTGACAGCAAGACCAGCGTTTTCGCCCGCGCCAGCCGCGGCGGCCGCTTCAACGCCGACCGTCGTGTCCTGTCGGGCAATTTCAACGCGGACGGCTCGCTGAATGCGCAGGGGCAGGCGACCTCGGTCAACTTCCTCAACCAGCAGGAAATCGGCCTGAAGCAGCGCGGTGGCCTGTTCGGCGCATCCTACTCGGTCGAAGTCACGGGCTTCCACTCGACCCTGACCGAGAACAATTACGACTTCACCCGGATCAACAATCCGGCGCCGAACAACAATCCGAACATCTCGAACGGCTATCGCTCCTACGGTATCGAGTTCACCAGCCGCGTGACGTACGGCGACTTCCACCTGGCGGTCGACGCGACCTATGCGAATTCGAAGATCACCAGCAGCGCCACGCCGCAGCTGGTCGGTAAGAAGCCCGGCGGTCTGCCCGACTTCCTGTTCGTGGTGTCGCCGTCTTATGATGCGGGTCCGATCGCGTTCGGCGTGAGCATGAACGGCCAGACCAGCACCAAGTCGGACGATTTCAACCTCTATACGATCAAGGGCTCGACCTTCTTCAACGGCTTCATCACCGTGCGGCCGATGGACAAGCTGGAGCTGGGCCTGAACGCGAACAACATCTTCGACAAGCTCGGCTTCCGTGGCGGCGGCGGCATCTTCCCCGTCCTGTCCTCGACGCAAGGGGTGTTCAACAACACCGCGCTCTATGGGCGCACGGTGACGGCCTCGGTCCGCTACCGCTTCTGATCCACTCCCCTTGGGGCGGGTGCCACTTGGCATCCGCCCCGTTTTTCGTTCAGGAGGACGGCCATGACCCAATCGGCTCCGCCCGCCCGAACACTGAAGGACATTGCCCGGCTGGCGGGCGTGTCGCCCGGCACCGTCAGCCGCGCGCTGGCAGGCAAGAGCGTGGTCAATGCCGAGACGCGGGCGAGGATCGAGGCGCTGGCCGCCGAGCATAATTTCCAGATCAACCAGATGGCCCGCCGCCTGCGCGCACAGCGGACCGGCGTGATCGGCGTCGCCATCCCGCTGGGCCATGAGCGGCGGCAGCGGCTGTCCGATCCCTTCTTCATGTCGCTGCTCGGCCATCTGGCCGACGAACTGGCGTCGCGCGACCATGACGTGATGCTGTCGCGGATCATCCCCGACGATGACGATTGGCTATCGCGGATCACCCGATCGGGCATGGTCGATGGCGTGCTGCTGATCGGCCAGTCGGACCAGCTGCCGGTGATCGAGGCGGTGGCCGAAACCTATCTGCCGCTCGTCGTCTGGGGCAGCACCATGCCCGGCCAGCACCACTGCGCGGTGGGCGTCGACAACCGGCTGGGCGGGCGGATGGCGGGCGAGCACCTGATCGCCACCCGCCGCCGTCGCATCGCCTTCATGGGCGAAGTCCGCACGCTGGAACTGGCGCAGCGCCATGCGGGGCTTTGCGAGGCGATGGCCGATGCCGGACTGCCTCCGCCCCAACAACTGGACGTGGCGCTCGCGCCCGAGCTGATGCCCGACCAGATCGCGGGCAATCTGGCGCGGTTGCAGGCCGAAGGGCAGGGGATCGACGGCATCGTCGCGGCGTCCGACATGATCGCGCTCGCGACGATGGCGGCGCTGGTCGCCGCAGGCCAGTCGGTGCCGGGCGATGTCGCGGTCACGGGCTTTGACGACCTGCCGCTGGCCGAGCGCGCCATTCCCCGACTGACCACGATCCGGCAAGATCTGGAGGCGGGGGCCAGGGCGATGGTCGAGGCGTTGTTTACACGGCTGGACGGAACCGCCGCGCCGGGGCTGGAAATGCCGCCACGCCTGATCGTGCGCGATTCCGCTTAGGAGCAGAGAACTTCGATTTTTGCGTATTGCTTCCCTCGCCCCTCACAGAGGGAAGAGAGTTGCGCAGACTTGGTCTTTGCGTGAGCAAAGGCTTAGTCGGAGCTGGGTGAGGGGTGGCGCGCAGAGCGCGCGCGAGCCAAAGGCTCGCTCAACCCCTCACCCAAGCTGCGCTAGCCAGCCAAGCTGGCAAGCTTCGCTAACCCTCTCCCCTATCCAGGGGAGAGCGAAGAAACAAAGGGTGTCAGGCCAGCGTCAGGCCGACATCCACATTACCGCGCGTGGCGTTCGAGTAGGGGCAGATCTGATGCGCGGCCTCGACCAGCTTCTCGGCCTCGGCGCGATCGATGCCGGGCAGGTCGACGGTCAGGTCGGCGGTGATGCCGAACCCGCCCGCTGCACGCGGACCGATGCCGACCTTGGCCGACACGGCGACGGCATCGGGAATCTTCACCTTCAGCTGCTGGCCCGCCACCTTCAGCGCGCCGATGAAGCAGGCCGAATAGCCCGCCGCGAACAGCTGTTCCGGGTTGGTGCCGTCGCCCCCGGCGCCGCCCAGTTCCTTCGGCGTCGACAGCTTGACGTCGAGCGTGCCGTCCGGGGTGGCGGCATGGCCGTCACGACCGCCGGTGGCCCGCGCCTGGGTCTGATACTTCACGTCGATCGTCATGATGATGTCTCCGATACTATTTATCGCGATAAATATATGGGGTGATGGAACGGACTTGTCCAGCGGTTCTTTTATCGTGATATGCATTTCGCTCTAAAGGGAGATGGCGAATGTCGGCCCCATGGCCGCTCGACGAACAGCTGTGCTTCGCAGTCTATGCCGCCAACATGGCGATCCAGCGCAGCTACAAGCCGATGCTCGACCAGCTCGGCCTGACCTATCCGCAATATCTGGCGCTGCATGTCCTGTGGGAGGAGGACGGGCGCACGATCGGTGCGATCGCGCAACGCCTGTCGCTGGAGTCCAGCACGGTCACGCCGCTGGTCAAGCGGCTGGAGGCCGCCGGGCTTCTGGTGCGCGAACGCGATCCGCACGACGAGCGGCAGGTGCGCGTCAGCCTGACCCCCGCCGGGCGCGAGATGCGCGACCGGTGCGGCTGCCTGGGCGAGGAACTGATCGCCCGGTCGGGGATGGAGGTCGATGACCTCAAGGCGCTGAAGGCCGAGGTTCACGCGCTGCGCCAGGCACTCGAACGGCGCGAGGGCGCGGCGGCGTGATCCTCTATGATCATCCGCTGTCCTCCTATGGGCAGAAGGTGAAGATCGCGCTCCGCGAAAAGGGCATCGCCTTTACATGCGTGCTGCCCGACGATTTCGGCACGGGGCGGCAGGATACCGAATTTGCCGCCGCCAATCCCCGGACTGAAGTCCCGGTGCTGATCGTCGAGGACGGACAGGCGATCTTCGATTCGACGATCATCCTCGACTATCTCGACGAACGCTGGCCGGACTCGCCGCTGATGCCCCGCGATCCGCTTGTGCGCGCCCGCCAGCGCGAGGTCGAGGAGATTGCTGACGGCCCTTATGAGGCGGTAAACTGGGGCTATGGCGAAATCCTGTGGTTCCGCCGCGCCGAGGGTGCGCTGGCGGATGACATGTGCCATGTCGCGGCGACGGATACGCGGGTGGTTCAGGCGTGGCTGACGAAGCGATTGGGCGATGCGCCCTGGTTCGGCGGTGAGACGTTCGGGCGGGCCGATGCGGCGGTCGCGCCGATGGTCAACCGTTCGGTGCATTACGGGCTGGCGCCAGTGGCGGGATCGGCGCTGGCACTGTGGCATGAGCGGGTTTCGGCCCGGCCCGCGGTGGCCGAGACCTTTGCTGAGTTCGATGCGGCGGCGGCGCATATGGCGCAGGCCGCCGACCATTATCGCAGCGGCGGACGACGACGCGAATATCGCGACCACCGGCTGGAATGGATGATCCGCTCGGGCGGGGTGCCGGTGGTGCTGGACGGGTTGCGCGAGGATACGATCCGGTTTTCGTGGCCGGGTTGAGGTTCGGGGCTTGGCCTTCGACTTCGCTCAGGCTGAACGGCAATCAGTACCAAGCTCCAACGCCCCCAAACCCCGTTTAGAGTCGAA
>NZ_BBPI01000011.1 GCF_000787715.1 Sphingomonas parapaucimobilis NBRC 15100 | reverse complement strand
CCTTCCGCAGATACCGCGCTTATGGAGAAGCCCCACCCCAACCCCTCCCCTGAAGGGGAGGGGCTTTTCTCTGCCACGCTTTACAGCGTCCAGATCAGCACATTCCCCACCAGCACCACCGCCATCACCAGCATCAGCACGCCTTTACGCCGATCTCCGCGCCGGATCGTGACGACACCGCCCGCGACACAGGCAAAGGCCGCCAGCATGGCCAGACCCGGCGCGGCGTTCGCGATCCCCTGCATCAGCCTGCCAGCACCCGCGCATAGGCCGCACGGTCGACATTGCCGCCCGACAGCAGGACCAGCATTCCGTCCGCCGCCGTCACCTTGCCCGACAACAGCGCGGCCAGCGCCACCGCGCCGCCCGGTTCGACCACCAGCCGCAGCCGCTCGGCCGCGAAACGTTGCGCCGCCGCCACCTCGGCCTCGCTGACCGCGACGCCTTCCGCCCCGCGCCGCGCCAGCACCTCGAAGGTCAGCGGCGATACGCGCGTCGTCTGTAGCGAGTCGCAGGCGGTCGGCGGCGGGTTGTCCCCGACCGGCTCGATCCACCCGGCCTCCAGCGATCGGCGCATATCGTCCCAGCCCTCCGGCTCCACGACCGTGATCCTTGCCTCGGGCAGGGCCAGCGTCAGCCCCGCCGCCAGCCCGCCGCCGCCGCAGGGCGTCACGACATGCGTGGGCGCGGGCAGGCCGAGCGCCGCCATCTGCGCCGCCGCCTCAATACCCGCCGACCCCTGTCCCTCGGTCACCCAGGGATCGTCGAAGCTGGGCACCAGCGTCGCGCCCCGCGCTTCGGCAAGGCGGCGTGCGATCAGCTCGCGGCTTTCGGTCGCGCGGTCGTAATCGACGATCTCCGCGCCCAGCGCCAACGTGCCTTCCCGCTTCGATGCGGGCGCGTCGGCGGGCATCACGATCGTCGCTGCGATCCCCAGCCGTTGCGCGGCCCAGGCGATTCCCTGCGCATGGTTTCCGGACGAGAAAGCGACCACGCCGCGTGCCCGCGAAACATCGTCCAACGCGGTTAACCGGTGCCATGCGCCGCGCAGTTTAAACGCGCCGACAGGTTGCAGGTTTTCTGCCTTGAAAACCACCGTCTTCCCTTTGATTGCAAAGGGAAATATTGGTGACGGCGGCAGTATGCGGGCGATCTTTTCGGCGGCGTCGCGGACCCCCGCTTTTGTCGGCTGTCTTAAGATTGTCACTTTTTATCTCCGACGGGCTTTCTACCGCTTTACATTCGAAAAAGCGGACCCTATTTCGCGCCTCCGCTGCCCCATGGGACTTCCAACCGCAAGGCAGCTTTTTGTCACCGTATGCCGTCCGGCAATTGGAGGTCCCTTGAGTTGCACCAGAATCATCGCGCGCTGGGGCTAGCTGCCCACTCGACCGCCGTCCCCTCCAACCTGGAGCGCGGCATCGACATCGCCAAGCGTCGTCCGGCTGATCCGGTCACGCTGCTTCGCCCGCACGCCGCTGCGCGCGCCGCCCGATTCTTCGTCGAGAAGTTTCCGGGCCGCCCGATGTATGCGGTGAAGGCGAATCCGTCTGCGGATCTGATCCAGATCCTGTGGGACAATGGCATCACCCATTTCGACACCGCCTCGATCGCGGAAGTTCGTCTGGTGAAGTCAGTCGCCCCACAGTCCGTCTGCTGCTTCATGCATCCGGTGAAGTCGGAAGAGGCGATTGCCGAGGCCTATTTCACGCACGGCGTCCGCACCTATTCGCTCGACAGCATGGAAGAGCTGGAGAAGATCGTCCGCGCCACGAACGGCGCGACCGACCTGACCCTGTGCGTCCGCATGCGCGTGTCGTCCGAATATGCCAAGCTCAGCTTGGGGTCGAAGTTCGGCGTCAGCCTGGAAGAGTCGAAGGACCTGCTGATCGCGACCCGTCAGGTCGCCGATGCGCTGGGCATCTGCTTCCATGTCGGCAGCCAGACCATGACCCCCGACGCCTATTCGGCGGCGATGGAGCGGGTGCGTGCGGCGATCGTTGCGGCGGCCGTTACGGTCGACGTGATCGATGTCGGCGGCGGCTTCCCCTCGGCCTATCCGGGCATGACTCCGCCGCCGCTGGAGCGTTTCTTCGAGACGATCCACCGTGCGTTCGAGAGCCTGCCGGTGTCCTATTCGGCCGAACTCTGGGCCGAGCCGGGCCGGGCGCTGTGCGCGGAATATTCGTCGGTCGTGGTGCGCGTCGAGCGTCGCCGGGGCAATGAGCTGTACATCAACGACGGTGCGTATGGCGCACTGTTCGATGCGGCGCATATCGGGTGGAAATATCCGGTCCAGCTGCTGCGCGAGCCTGCTTCCGACGCGCGCGACATGGACTTCAGCTTCTGGGGCCCGACCTGCGACGATCTCGACTTCATGCAGGGTCCGTTCCCGCTGCCCGCGGACACGAACACCGGCGATTATTTCGAGATCGGGATGCTGGGCGCGTACGGCCAGGCCATGCGGACCCAGTTCAACGGCTTCACCTGTCACGAGTTCGTCGTGACCGACGACGAGCCGATGTTCTCGGTCTATCGCGACGAGGTCGAGCAGGCCCGTCCGGCGAACGTCGTCAAGCTGTAACCCGGCGACTTTAGCACCTCCTTTATCCCCTTCCGCTTCGGCGGGAGGGGAATGGGGTGGCATTGCGGCATCCACCGCGATAAGGCCCCTTCGCATACCGGCACTGCCCCCGCGCAGAGCCGGGCCAGCCGGGTTACCGCGTCCCCAATAACGACGACGGCTTCTCGATGATGATGGAACCATCATGACCGACACGATCAACGACAACCGTAAGGCCGAGCTGCTCTCCAGCGTGGTCGAGCATATCGACATCACCTCGTTCGACGCCCGCCCCATCATCGATTCGATGGGCAAGATGAGCTTCACCAGCCGCGACCTGGCGCGCGCGACCGGCATCTACAACCAGATGCTGGCCGACAAGGACTGCTCGATCTTCCTGGTGATCGCGGGTTCGACCTCGGCGGGCGGCTGCATGGACCTGTATGCCGAGCTGCTGCGCTCGAACATGATCGACGGCATCGTCGCGACCGGCGCGTCGATCGTCGACATGGATTTCTTCGAGGGCCTGGGTCACAAGCATTATCAGGCGCTGGAAATCCCCGACGATAACACGCTGCGTTCGCTGTATATCGACCGCATCTACGACACCTATATCGACGAAGAGCAGCTGCAGGACTGCGACCACACGATCGGCAAGATCGCCGATTCGCTGGAGCCGAAGCCCTATTCGAGCCGCGCCTTCATCCGCGAGATGGGCAAGTATCTGGTCGAGCACGGCAAGAAGGACAACAGCCTCGTCAAGCTCGCCTATGAGCATGACGTGCCGATCTTCTGCCCGGCCTTCGTCGACTCGTCGGCGGGCTTCGGTCTGGTGAAGCATCAGGTCGAGCGTGCCAAGGAAGGCAAGCCCTACATGGTGCTCGACGCCATCGCCGACTTCCGCGAATTGACCGACATCAAGATCAAGGCAGGCACCACCGGCCTGCTGATGATCGGCGGCGGCGTGCCGAAGAATTTCATCCAGGATACGGTTGTCTGCGCCGAGATCCTGGGCCATGACGACGTCGAAATGCACAAATATGCCGTGCAGATCACGGTGGCCGATGTTCGTGACGGTGCCTGCTCGTCCTCGACGCTCAAGGAAGCGGCGAGCTGGGGCAAGGTCGACACCGCGCTCGAACAGATGGTGTTCGCGGAAGCGGGTTCGGTCATGCCGCTGCTCGCCTCGGACGCCTATCATCGCGGTCACTGGCGTGAGCGTGTGAAGCGTCGTTGGGGAGCGATTTTCGACTAATGCTGGATTTTCTTGAACGCGAACAGCTGGCCTATGTAATCATCGGCGTGGTTCTGATTGCCGGGTTGGCTTTCGCGATCCCGTACAGCCGTCGACGCAAGCGCGAGAAGCTGCGCCGACGCGGGATCAAGACATACGGCCATTGAGACGAGGGGGCGGGACCATAAGGGTTCCGCCCCTTTTCCTTATGCGGCCTTTTTACTTGATCGGCGCGCGCCGCATCGCCACCCTCGTTTCGGAATAGCGCTATCAGGCGCGGAAGGATGAGGGGATGCCAATGATCGACCGACGCTCTCTGATCGGGGCCATGGCCACCGTGCCGCTGGCGGGTCGCGCGGCCGCGCAGGCCGTTTCCGCCGCAGCGATGACGCCCTGGCCGCCCGCCGAACATTTTTCGCTCTGGCCCGGTCGCCCGCCCGGCGCGCGCGCGACCCTGCCAAAGCCCAATCCGTCGATGAACGGCCCCGCAGGTCGGCAGGAATTGTGGCTGCGCGGCACCGCCGATCCGATCGTCGCCGTCTTCCGCCCCGAACGCCCCGATGGGCGTGCGGTGCTGACCATTCCGGGTGGCGGCTATGGTTTCGTGTCGATCCAGAACGAGGGGATCGACGTCGCCAAGACGCTGAATCCGCATGGCATCACCGTCTTCGCGCTGTCCTATCGCCTGCCGTCGGAAGGGTGGGACGATCAGGCGAATGTGCCGCTTCAGGATGCGCAGCGCGCGATGCGTCTGATCCGCGCCAATGCGAGCCGCTACGGCATCGATCCGGCCAAGCTGGGCATCGTCGGCTTTTCGGCGGGCGGGCACCTCGCCGCGTCGTTGACCGTGGGCTATGACGACAAGGTGTATATGCCGATTGACGCCGCCGACCGGCAATCGGCCCGCCCGCGCTTCTCGGGCCTGGTCTATCCGGTGGCGAGCCTGTCGACGCCGAATACCCATCCGGGCTCGCGCGACAATCTGCTCGGCCCCAATCCCGATCCCGCGACCAAGGCGCGCTACGACACGCCGCGCCGGATCAATGCCAGCACGCCGCCGCTGTTCCTGGTCCACGCCGTCAATGACGGGCTGGTGCCGCTGGACCAGTCGATCGATGTGCTGACCCAGGCGCGGGCGGCGAAGGTGCCGGTCGAGGCGCATTTCTTCGAGAAAGGCGGGCATGGCTTCGGCGCGATGAGCGCGCCCGAAGGCTCGCCGAACCGGCTCTGGCCCGACCTGTTCGACCGCTGGATCGCACAGACGCTGAAGTCCTGAACCGGCGCGGGGCGCGGAGTGAGTGACGTCCGCTCCAAACCCCGCTAAGGACCCCGCCCATGTTGCGCATCGCTCGCTGGGCCATGAAGGCCGTGCTCGCCTTTGTGATCCTCAGTGTCGTCTGGGTCGGCGTATATCGCTTCGTGCCGCCGCCGATCACCTTCACCATGTTGGGGGACGTGATCGGCGGGCATGGCGTGACCAAGGACTGGATGCCGCTGTCCGAGATGGACCCGGACATGGCGCGCGCCGCGATCGCGGGCGAGGATGCGCGCTTCTGTTCGCATAACGGCTTCGACTTTAAGGCGATGGCGAGCGCGGCCGCGCGCAACGCCAAGGGCGGCCGCATTCGCGGCGGCTCCACGATCAGCCAGCAGACCGCCAAGAACGCGTTCTTGTTCCAGAATGGTGGTTATATCCGCAAGGCGTTCGAGGCGTGGTTCACTTTCCTGATCGAGACGCTTTGGAGCAAGCGGCGGATCATGGAGGTGTATCTCAACATCGCCGAGACCGGCATCGGGACGTACGGCGCCAATGCCGGAGCAATGCGCTATTTCGGGCATGACGCCTCGCATCTCTCACCGACCGAGGCCGCGCGGATCGCCGCCGTCCTGCCGCTCCCCAAGAAACGCGCGGCGGTGGCACCGACCGGGTTCGTCCGCCAGCATGGCAACGTGATCGCGCGCTATGTGGGCGTGGTGCGGCGGCAGGGGCTGGATAGCTGTCTTCGGTGATGTAGGTGGGGGCTCTGTGAGACCCCTTTCCCTCCCCCATCCCCTCCCGCCTGCGGGAGGGGCGTGCCTTGGGCTGGCAGCTGGTTCCAACCGCAGCGGGTAGCGCACACCGCCTGAACAGAACACGCCCCTCCCGCAGGCGGGAGGGGATGGGGGAGGGCCGTCGCCACGGGTGAACCTCCTCGAAACCATCGCCCCGCAAAAGCCACGATCCTGCAACACCCTCCCTCCATTCTCGTGGGAGCGTATGGATGAGCACAGCCATCGGCCTGATCTTGATGCTGCAAACAGCGACGCCGGTCCTGCCGTTGCGGCGCATCACGCCGCGGGCGGATTGCTTGCCCGGCCCGGATGAGGTGGTCGTATGCGGACGGGCTTCCGATCGGTATCGCATCCCACCGTCGGTTCGCAGCACAGGCATGGAGGCGGACGGCACAGGATCGGGACTGAGCGGCACTCAGATATTGGGAGGCACAGGTCCATGCGGGATATTCGCAGGTCAACGCCGCTGTTCACCGACCGAGGCGCAAGAGGCTGGCTATGGCGGCGGGCGCGATCCGCTGACCTTCGGCACGAAAATCCTCACGCGGCTGACCGATCCTGATGCCGAGATCGATTCGCCGCCAACATTACCGGCCGGGCAATAAACCGCCCGGCCGGTAACGGATCATCTCACTTCGCGTCGCCGGAAATCGCGTCACCGGCCTTCTTGGCGGTATCGCCGACGCTTCTGGCCGCCGAGGTCACGGCCGCGTCACGGCGGTTCTCCGCGCCGCCCCGGCTGAACAGATAGAAGCCGCCGACCAGCACCGCGATCAGCAGGACGATGGCGATCGCCATGCCGCCGCCGCTGCGGCGCTCGATGACAGTGGTATGCGGCTGCTGCGTGCCATAGGTTTCGGTAACACGTTCATCGGCCATGACATTCCCTCCTGTTTTGATGGAGGAAGCAACGCCATGGCCGACATACGGTTCCCGAAACGATGACAGATCAGAAGGGCAGCTTGAAGCCCGGCGGCAGCGGCAGGCCGCTGGTCATCTTGGACATTTCGCTGCCCGAGGCGGCATCCGCCTTGGTCCGTGCATCGTTGATCGCGGCGGCCAGCAGGTCCTCCAGCATGCCCTTTTCCGACGGCTGCATCAGCGAGTCGTCGATGGCGATGCCGATGATCCGGCCCTTGGCCGATGCCTTCACCTTGACCAGGCCGCCGCCCGAGACGCCTTCCACCTCGATATTGTCGAGATTGGCCTGCGCCTTTTCCAGTTCGTTCTGGACGTTCTGGGCCATTGCCAGGATTTCGTCGAGATTCTTCACATCATGCTCCGTTCACACTGCGTTTGCCGGGCCATTCCATCAATTCGGCCTCGGGGAAAGCCTCTCGCGCGGCGCGGACCATGTCCGATTCCCACGCGGCGGTCTTGATCGCTTCCTCGGCCGCGACCTGCTGCTCGTGCAGGGTCGGCTGGCCGGGGACATCCTCCAGCGTGACGCGCCAGTTCTGGCCCGTCGCCGTTTTCAGCGCCGCGATCAGTTCGCTCAGCGTATCGGCCGCAATCGGGCGCGATCCGCTGAACACCATCTCCGGTGGAGTGTAACGCACGAGACGTGCCCCGTGGCGCATTCGGGCCGCGAGCGCGAGTTGCCCCATATCGTCCAGTCGGTCGATCATCGCGACGAAGCTGTCGGGCAGCCTGGGCGGTTCGGGCTCGGCGGGCGGTGGGGGCGGGGCGAGGGCGACGGGCGCGGCGGCCGGTGCCGCCTGATGCGTCACCACCGGGGCGCTGGTTGCCGACACGCCGCCGTCGCGGATCTGCCGTGCCAGCTCGCCCGGATCGGGGAGCGTCGAGGCGTGGATCGCCCGGAGCAGCGCCATTTCGGCCGCCTCGATGGGCAAGGCGGCGCGCGCGACCTCGTCATGCCCCTTCAGGAACAGCTGCCAGAGACGATGCAGCGCCGGGAAGCTGAGCGCGCCAGCCCATTCCTCACGCGCGGCGCGTTCTTCCAGAGGCTGGGCGGCGTCGGGCGGCGTGCCGACCTTGGTCAGGGTAATGCCGTGTACCGTCTCCAGCAGCGAGCGGAGCACGGATTGCGGATCGACGCCATAATCATATTGCCGCCGCAGCGACGCCAGCGCGCCCGCGCCATCGCCGTTCAGAACCAGCCCCAGCAGGTCACGCACCGCGCCGCGATCCGACAGGCCCAGCATCTCGCGCACCGCCGCCGCCGTGACGCCGCCACCCTCCAGATCGGCGTGCGCGATCGCCTGGTCCAGGATCGACAGGCCGTCGCGTGCCGAGCCCTCCGCCGCGCGGGCGACCAGCATCAGCGCCTCGTCCTCGGCGGTAACGCCTTCCTTGGCGCAGATATCGGCGAAATGGGCGGCCAGCTTGTCCGCCGTGATCCGCCGCAGGTCGAAACGCTGGCAGCGCGACAGGACGGTGATCGGGACCTTGTTCACCTCTGTCGTGGCGAACAGGAACTTCACATGGGCGGGTGGCTCCTCCAGCGTCTTCAACAGCGCGTTGAAGGCGTTCTTGGAAAGCATGTGGACTTCGTCGACGATGTAGATCTTGAAGCGTGCCGAGACGGCGGCGTAGCGCGACGCTTCGATGATCTCACGCACGTCGTCGACGCCGGTATGGCTGGCGGCGTCCATCTCGATCACGTCGATATGACGGCCTTCCGCAATGGCGCGGCAGGGCTCGCACTGGCCGCAGGGGCTGATGGTCGGGCCGCCATTGCCGTCGGGGCCGACACAGTTCAGCGCCTTGGCGATCAGCCGCGCGGTCGAGGTCTTGCCGACCCCGCGCACGCCGGTCATCAGGAACGCATGGGCCAGCCGGTCGCGCTTGATCGCGTTGCCCAGCGTCTGGACCATCGCGTCCTGCCCGATCAGCGCGTCGAAGGTCTGCGGCCGGTATTTGCGCGCGAGGACGCGATAGGCTTCCGCCTTCGCGGGCGGCTGGACAGGCTGGGCCGGTTCGCCCAGGTCGAACGAATCAGCCATGACGGGCCGGACAGGTCGGGGTGAGGGAAATCATCGCCAGCCAACATAGGCGTTCGGGCGCGCGCCGTCAGGTATAATCGTGAAGCGATCCGTCCTCACCCGCACCATCCCGGCGAAGGCCGGGGTCCCGTCAGGCGGCGCTTTGAGATTGCGCGAACCGCCATCGCATCCGCCACGGCAACTGGACCCCGGCCTTCGCCGGGGTGTACGGAAAACGAGGTGCCAGACCAGGACCAACAATGTGCGGAGGGTGGGAGCCGGAACGACCCGCAGCGAAATCGTTACGGCTGCTTCCGTCAGGACCTGACCGGGTTGGCGACGACTACGTCCGCCCGACTCCCGCCGCGCATATGGCGAAACGGGGCCGGGGGATCAAGTCCTTATCCCACCGGCCCCGTCCGTGACGAACTTTTAGGGCGGATCGA
>NZ_BBPI01000012.1 GCF_000787715.1 Sphingomonas parapaucimobilis NBRC 15100 | reverse complement strand
GTGGGGCGATCCCCCTCCACCGCTCTGCGAGCGGTCCCCCTCCCCGCACCGGGGAGGATCGTTCACGCCTCGAACAGCGACGGCGCCTTCTCAACCCGCGTCTTTCCGGTCGCATCCGTCACCGCATAGGTAAAGCCCGGCAACAGGCAGAAGGCCCCGATCCGCCCGCGTATATCCATCGCCAGGAAGCCGACCTGCACGCCCTTGATCGCATCGCCGCGCAAGGATGCGATATGGCGGGCGGCTTCCTCGCATGCCGCCTGCGGGCTCATCCCGTGTCGCATCGAGGCGACGACGCGCGCGGTCCCGACGGTGCGGGTGACTTCCTCGCCCAGCCCGGTGGAGGTCGCACCGCCCACGCCGCGCTCGACATAGAGGCCCGAGCCGACCTGCGGCGAGTCCCCGACGCGCCCGCGCATCTTGAACGCCATGCCCGAGGTGGTGCAGGCGCCCGCCATCCGGCCGCCGGCATCGCGCGCCAGCATCCCGATCGTGTCATGGTCCAGCGCACCGCCCGGCGTTCCGGGCCGCCCTGCGCCATAGGTGCCGGTCTCGCTATTGGCGACCGGCCTGTAGTTTTGCGTCTTCAACCAGTCACGCCACGCCTTTTCCGCCTCCGGGGTGAGCAGGTTGACGCGCGGAAAGCCCCGGTCGCGGGCGAAGCGCGTCGCGCCCTCGCCGACCAGGAAAGTATGGGGGGTATGCTCCATCACCGCGCGCGCGACGGAGATGGCGTGGACGGTATCCTCCAGCGCGGCGACCGCGCCGACGCCGCCCGCATCGTCCATGATGACCGCATCCAGCGTCACATGGCCGTCGCGATCGGGATAACCACTATAGCCGACTGAATGGTTGTTCGGATCGGCCTCCGGCACCATCACCCCCGCTTCGACCATATCCAATAGCGATCCGCCGCTGCGCCCCTTGGCGAAGGCGGCGTCATTGGCGGGCGCGCCGAAGTCCCAGGTGGAGACGATCATCGCCCCTGGGGCGGCCGTCGCCCTGGCCAGCGCACGCATTGGCGCCGCCAAGCCCGCGCCAATGCCCGCAAGCGAGACAACCCCGCCCAGAAAACCCCGTCGACCCTCGATCATGCCCGCTCCGCTTCGCCATTCATGCTCGTCTGATTGTGCGGTTACTCGTGCCCGGCGGCAAGTCCGATTGACGAACCTATGTGACACCAATTTTATCGTGTGATTCAGAAATTAGATAAGGAAGGGGCTATCCTCACGGCGAAGCAGTGTCGGTGAACCGATCATGGCATGTAATTCAGGATATTGAAAACATTGCGGATTGTGTCTTTTTGGTTACATGTTTGGGGCAAAGGTGGCGTCCGGGCTAGATAGGTATGGTTTAGGTATTGACCAAATGGGGTAAAAAATCTGTTTTCCTTCCCGGCGCCCGACAATCAGACTCAGCCTTGGGCCCAGGGGAGACGTATGAAGATCCAGCATTCCGCATCGTGGCTGGCGCTATCCGCCGCATCGATGCTGTTCGCCGCGCCCGCCATCGCGCAGCAGGTCGGCGCCACCAGCGCCCAGACCGCGGCCGATCAGGCCTCCAACCCAAATCCTGGAACGATCAGCGCCGACGCGGCCGCGACCCGGTCCGCCGCGATCTCGGGCACGCCGCAGGCCGCCAGCAGCGGCGACGTGGTCGTTACCGGTACCCGCATCACCCGTCCCAACCTCGCCTCCGCCGCGCCGATCACCTCGGTCACGCGCCAGGACATCCAGGCGCAGGCCGCGGTCAATGTCGAGGACGTGCTGAACCGCCTGCCGCAGGTCGCGCCCGACAGCCAGCAGACCTATAACGACTCCGACGGTCGCCAGCGGATCAAGCTGCGCAGCCTGGGCTTCGAGCGGACGCTGGTCCTGATCGATGGCAAGCGCCTGGGCACCCAGAACGGCCAGGACGTCGGCATCATCCCGACCTCGCTGCTCCAGCGCGTCGACGTGCTGACCGGCGGCGCGTCGTCGGTTTACGGTTCGGACGCGGTCGCGGGCGTCGTCAACTTCGTCCTGCGCAAGGATTTCGAGGGCGTTCAGCTCGACGCCAATTACAATTTCTTCAATCACAACAACAAGGACACGATCGTCTCGCCGCTGGCGCGCGCGGCGGGCTTCGGCAGCCCGCGCGGCCTGACCAACGATGGCGGCCGGGCCGACCTGACCCTGACGGCGGGCACCAAGCTGCTCGACGACAAGCTGCATGTCAGCGGCTTCGTCAACTATCGCCAGACCAACGAGATCGCGCTCACCTCGCGCTCGAACGCGGGCTGCTACCTGACCCAGCTGACACTGAACGGCCCGCTGTCTTGCGGCCTGACGCCCAGCAGCTCGACCAGTGGCCTGATCACCCCCGGCGCCGGCCCGAACAAGGGCGCGCAGCTGGTCAACAATCCCGACGGCTCGCGCACCTTCGTACCGTTCGCCGCAGGCCCCGGCAACGCGTCCAACTATTTCAGCGGCTATGCCTATCAGCGGCCGTCCGAGCGGGTGAATGCGGGCGGCTTCGTCACGCTCGACCTCGCGCCGGAAGCTGAGCTCTATGCCTCGGGCATCTGGTTCCGCGACAAGTCGTATACCGACTATCCGACGATCGCGAGCGGCACCGTCAACGTCAACTGCAATAATCCCTATCTGTCGGGCTCGCAGGCGACCACGATCGGCTGCGGCACCGGCGTGGGCAGCGTGCCCGTCACTCTGGCCTATCGCCTGGGTGAGAATAACGATCGTCCCGACACCTTCATCAACACCGGCCTGCGCCTGACCGGCGGCGTTCGCGGCAAGGTGGGCGATGCGTGGACCTATGACGTCGGCGGCGTCTATGCCCGCAACCATCAGGACTATATCCCCAGCATCCGCATCCCCGGCAATTTGCAGAACGCGGTCAATGTCGGCGGTACGCAGGCCAACCCGACCTGCGCCAATGGTGCAGCCGGTTGCGTGCCTTTCGACATCTTCAGCGCGGGCAATACCAACCCAGCCCTGATTAACTATCTGTTCGGCAACGGCACCAACCAGACGATCGGCACGCTGTACGACGTGCAGGCGAACGTCACGGGCGACTTGACCAGCTATGGCATCACTTCGCCCTTCGCGGAGCAGGGTCTGGCGATCGCGCTGGGCACCGAATATCGCAAGGACACGCTGAAGTCGCGCGCCGACACCGCCTATCTGAACGCGGTCGGCGGGACCGACACCGATCTTAGTCAGGACGTGATCGAAGCCAATATCGAGGTCCAGGCCCCGCTGATCCAGCACAAGCCATTCGCCGAGCTGGTGCAGGTCAATGGCGGCTATCGCGTATCGAAGTACAGCAGCAACCCGAAGTCGTTCAACACCTGGAAGATCGAGGGTGTGTACGCGCCGGTGAGCGACATCACCTTCCGCGCCTCGTTCAACAAGGCGCAGCGCGCGCCGACCGTGGTCGAGATCCGCCAGGCGACCAACATTGCGTTCGCGAATGGCGGTTCGGGCACCTTCACCGACTTCTGCGCGCCCACGCCGATCCCCGGCCCGAACGGCGTCACCTATGGCGCGCCGATCGCATCGCGTGAGGTTTGCCGCGCGACCGGCTTGTCGGACGCGCTGTACAACAGCCAGAGCCTGTTGTGCAGCAACGGCACCGCGCCCAATGGCAGCGCCGCTTGCTCGGTACGTTCGGGTGGCTTCACCGCCGACCCCGAAACCGCCTATACCCAGACCTATGGCCTGGTCCTGAAGCCGCGCTTCGTGCGTGGGCTGGTCTTCTCGGTCGACCGTTACCGGATCAAGATCGACAACTCGCTCGGCTATAACGACTACAGCTATTACACCGATGGCTGTCTGCGTTCGGGCGGCGACCAGTTCTTCTGTCAGGGCATTGTCCGCAACCCGACCACCGGCCAGCTGTTCAACGGCGGCTATATCCGCCAGGGCACGACCAACTATTACACCTCGGTCGCGCAAGGCTGGGACTTCCAGGCGCAATATGCGCTGAACCTGGAATCGATCGGTCGCCTGGACTTCGGCTTCAACGGCTCGCTGACCACCAATGCCGGTGGTCAGGACTCCCCGCTCCAGCCGAACCGCAACTGCGCGGGCTATTACGGCAATGGTTGCGGCCAGCTGATCCCGAAGTGGAGCCATGGCCTGCGCACCACCTACACCACCGAAGACAAGAAGTTCAGCGCGTCGTTTAACTGGCGTTATGTCGGTTCGCTGACCAACGCCAACAACTCGGGCGATCCGGCGATCGGCGGCACCGCGGCGCGGGCGCTGACCGACTATTACCGTGTCGCTCCGCAGAACTATTTCGACCTGGCGCTCAATTTCGCGATCGCCAAGCAGTTCTCGCTGCGCCTGATCGCGAACAACCTGCTCGA
The DNA here is from genome assembly GCF_000787715.1 of Sphingomonas parapaucimobilis NBRC 15100. Classification (GTDB taxonomy): domain Bacteria; phylum Pseudomonadota; class Alphaproteobacteria; order Sphingomonadales; family Sphingomonadaceae; genus Sphingomonas; species Sphingomonas parapaucimobilis. The sequence continues at coordinate 27,397 of NZ_BBPI01000012.1, read as the reverse complement.
CCGGGCCGCGCCGATCGTGCCGGATTCCTACAATATCAGCCTGGCACGCACGAACACCATCCCGCAGCGTTACGATTCGCTGGGTCGCAACATCGCGATCGGGACCACGATCAACTTCTGATCCCTCCCCCGGCGGGGTGCTTCGGCATCCCGCCAATCCTCGAACTGAAAAGGCCGGTCGTCCTGCTGGACAACCGGCCTTGTTTTTTGGCTTGGATGGGGCGTGCACGTCGACTTCGCTCAGTGCGAACGGAGTTTTGTGCAACTTCTCAACATCCGTTCAGCCTGAGCGAAGTCGAAGGCCACGGGAATGGTTTTCCGACTTCGCCCAAGGTGAGCGGCCCTTACTCCACGAAGTCTTCCACCTCACGCCGCTTGCCGCGCATGAAGGCGTCCGCGACGTGGCGCAGCGGTGCGATGTCGACATCCGAACGGCCGCCCTGCACCAGCGCGGCGAAGCGTGCGTACAGGCCCGGATATTCGCCGTGCAGCCCTTCCTGCTCATGCGGAGTCGAGCCGTCGGGCAGGGTCAGCACCGCGCCGCCCTCGGCCAGCTTCAGCGTGCCGTCAGTCGTCTCGACGACGATGTCCCAGCTCTGATGGCCTTCCTGCCGCCAGTCGAGGTCGAGCGTCACCGGCGTGCCCTCGGTCGTGCGGAATGCCACATCGGCGGCGATCGGCGCATCGCGATTGGCGGGGAAGTCCAGCGTCGCGCGTTCGATGAAGAAAGGCTGCGGCATGATGTGCGTCGCGATCGACAGCGCGTTGATGCCCGGATCGAACACGCCGAAGCCGCCCGCTTCCCAGATCCAGGCCTGGCCCGGATGCCATTGGCGCACATCCTCGCGCCAGGTGATCGCGGCCGACGTGACCTTGCGGGTCGACAGCCATTCGCGCGCAGGCTCGACGCCCAGCGCGTAGCGCGAGTGCCAGCTGGCGAACAGGGTCACGTTGGCCTTGGCCGCCAGTTCCTCCAGCACGGCCACTTCGGCCAGCGTTGCGCCCGGCGGCTTTTCGAGGAAGACGTGCCAGTTGTTCGCCAGCGCGGCGGCGGCGATGGCGTGGCGGACCTGCGGCGGGGTGCACAGCGCCACCGCATCGACCTTCACATCGCTCTTGGCCAGTGCGTCGATGTCGTGGAAATGCGGCACGCCCTCGACGCCGCCCGGCGAGCGGCTGACGGTGGCGACCAGCTCGAAGGCCGGGTTGCCGGCGATGGCGGGGACATGCTGGTCATGGGCGATCTTGCCCATGCCGACCAGCGCGAGACGGATCGTGTCGGTCATCGGTATCAGCGTGCCTTTTCGACATAGGCGCGCGCCGACACGGCGACATCCGCCGCCGGCTTGCCCGCGCGATAAAGGTTGGAGCCCAGGCCGAACCCGTCCGCGCCGTGCGCGCGCCATTCGGCCATGTTGTCGGGGGTGATGCCGCCGACCGCCAGCACCGCGACGTCGCGCGGCAGGACGGCGCGCTGCGCCTTGAGGAAGGTGGGCGAGGCGCCTTCGGCCGGGAACAGCTTCAGGCCGTGCGCCCCGGCCTTCAAGGCGGCGAACGCTTCGGACGGGGTGAAATAGCCGGGTAGCGAGATCAGGCCCTGCGCGACGCTATGCGCGATGACTTGCGTATCGGTGTTGGGCGAGACGATCAGCGTACCGCCCGCCGCCTTCACTCGGTCGACCTGTTCGGTGGTCAGCACGGTGCCTGCGCCGACGATCGCCTTGTCCCCGACATGCGCCGAGATGGCGGCGATGCTGTCATAAGGCTGGGGCGAGTTGAGCGGCACCTCGATCAGGGTGAAGCCCGCCTCGACCAGCGCGGCGGCGACGGGGATCGCCTCGTCGGGCGTCAGGCCGCGCAGGATGGCGACCAGCGGGCAGGCGGCGAAGGCCTTGGAAAAGCTTTGGGCGGGGTCGGTCATGACAAATGCTCCCGAATGGCGTGGAGACCGGCGAGGAAACCGGCATGGCTGTCGAGTGCGACGACGGTGCCGCCGCGTTGCTGGATTCCGATGGTGTAGAGGTCGGCGAGCAGCCCGCTCGACAACAGATGGACGGTGCCGCCCTCGATATCGGGCACCGCGCCGATGTCGCTGCCGATCAGGAGCCCGCTGGCATAGGCCGCCGCGTCCTCTGCCGCGATCCGGCCGAGCAGCACCGAGGCACGTACGCCGAACAGCGCCGCCGTCAGGTCGCACGCGCCGCTGCCTCGCGCCAGGCCGTCGCGAAAGGCGGGACCGTCCGCGACCGGGCCGTCGAGCATGCCCGCAAGGATGCCATGTCCCTTGACCAGGGCGAACAGCTCTCCGGTCATGGTGGTGGCGAAGTCGGCGATCCGGCCATCGGCGACATACACCCATTTGTTGTGCGTACCGGGCTGCGCGAACAATGCGTCGGCGGGGGCGAGGCCCGCTGCCACCGCGCCGAGCACCTGCACCTCCTCGCCGCGCATGACGTCGGCACGGGTTTCGGTCAGCAGCGAGACGCCGGGGACGATGGTGACGTCTGCGTCTTCGATCCGCGTCGCGGCCCGGGCCAGGCTGGCGAGATCGGCGGGGGCAGGGACATAGGCCGCCTCGCGCCAGCCGCGCGTCGAGCCGACCATGCCCGCCGCGATGACCGGCAACTCGCCGAAGCGCATGCGGATCGCGGCGATTTCAGCCGGATAATCCTCCGCCCTCATCGCCAGTACGCCGCGATCGTCGCGCACCGTGTCCAGCATCGTGCCATCGGCGGCGATGACATAGCAGCGTCGGTTGGTCGTACCCCAATCGATCGCGATATAGGCGGGCGTCACGTCTGATGGCACGGCGGGCACGCCCTCTCCTGAATTTTTTCTATTCAGATTTGTAGGACAATATGACGTGCCACGCAAGCGGGCCGCTCAAGGCTTTTTGAGCGGTTTGCCGAACAACCGCTCAAAGGGGTGGGCGGGAATCAGCACAACTTCGATGGTCCTTAATATATTAAGACGCATTATTGATAATCATGCCTGGACGGGTAGTAATCGGTTTGCCATTTGCACCGACAAACCAGCCGAACGGCGGATTTTGCCGACATGGACAGTCGAACAGACTCGGCTATGCGGATGACAGGCACACGAAAGCGAACATTGGGATGAGGATCGGAAGGCCGGTTGTGGCCGCTTTTCCGCCCGCACGATCGCGTCTGGCGGAAGGGCTGCGCCCGATTTTGGACATCGGGGCCATGCGGTTCGTCGCGACCATCGGTTGCCGACAGCACGGATGCCCCCCATCGAGAAGGCGTCGAACATGCAGAGTGACGATCGAAACCAGCGCAGCCCAGCGCGCGCTTCCGAAGCAGCCGCCCAAAGCGGGATTTCCCGGCGTGCGATGATGGGCTCCGCGCTGGCCGCGACGACGGCGGCGGTCGCGCCCTTCGCGGCGGACGCGGCGGGTTCAGAGCATAAGGTCGACGTGCTGCTGATCGGCGGCGGCATCATGAGCGCGACGCTGGGCGTCCTCCTGCGCGAACTGGAGCCGAACTGGACGATCGAGCTGGTCGAACGGCTGGACAAGGTTGCCGAGGAAAGCTCCAACGGCTGGAACAATGCGGGCACCGGCCACTCGGCGCTGTGCGAGCTGAACTACACGCCGGTCAACGAGGCGGACGGCAAGGTCGAGATCAAAAAGGCGATCGAGATCAACGAGCAGTTCCAGGTCACGCGCCAGTTCCTCAGCCACCAGCTGCGCACCGGCGTGCTGAAGAACCCGCGCAGCTTCATCAACTCGACCCCGCACATGAACCTGGTCTGGGGCGACGAGAATGTCGCCTTCCTGCAAAAGCGTCATGCCGCGCTGCTCGCCAGCCCGCTCTTCTCGGGCATGGAATTCACCACCGATCCGCGCCAGATCGCCCAGTGGGTGCCGCTGATGATCGAGGGGCGCAAGGCCGGGCAGAAGATCGCCGCGACCCGCTCGGTGCTGGGCACGGATTGCGAATGGGGTGAGGTGACCCGTCAGTATATCCGTTCGCTCCAGGGGCAGCCGGGGGTGACGCTGACCACCGGCCACGAGGTCCGCTCGCTCGAACGCAACGCCGACGGCACGTGGCGCGTGACCGCGCGCGATCGCAAGACCGACGAAAAGCGCATCATCACCGCCCGCTTCGTCTTTGCGGGGGCGGGTGGCGGCGCGCTGCCCATCCTGCAAAAGTCGGGCATCCCCGAGGGCGACGATTATGCGGGCTTCCCGGTCGGCGGATCGTTTCTGGTCGCCGATAACCCCGCCATCGCCAAGCGGCACATGGCCAAGGTTTACGGCAAGGCCTCGACCGGATCGCCGCCCATGTCGGTGCCGCATCTCGACACCCGTTACCTGAACGGCAAGCAGGTGCTGTTGTTCGGCCCGTTTGCGACCTTCTCGACCAAGTTTCTGAAGGAAGGCTCCTATTTCGACCTCCCCAAGTCGGTGACGCTGGACAATTTCCGCCCGATGCTGGCGGTGGGCTGGGACGAGTTCTCGCTGGTCGAATATCTGGCCGGGCAGCTGATGATGAGCCAGGACGACCGGATGAACGCGCTGCGGGAATATTTCCCGAACGCCAAGGACGGCGACTGGCGGCTTTGGCAGGCCGGACAGCGGGTGCAGATCATCAAGCGCGATCCCAAGAAGGGCGGCGTGCTGAAGCTGGGCACCGAGATCGTGGCATCCAAGGACGGCTCGATCGCCGCGCTGCTGGGGGCGTCGCCGGGGGCCTCGACCGCGCCCTCGATCATGCTGAACCTCATCAAGAAGGTCTTCCCCGATCGCCTCGCCACCCCGGCCTGGCAGGCCAAGATCCGCGAGATCGTGCCGAGCTATGGCACCGCGCTGAACGAGGATCGCGATCTGCTGGCGCATGAATGGGCCGCGACCGCGGAGACCCTGCAATTGGCGCTCGCCCCGCCGCCGGTCAGCGCACCCGCGACCACCGAAGCACCGCGTCCCGAAGCCACGCGGATCAGCCCCAACCGGCATCCCGATCTGGCACTCTGATCGGGTATGGCCCCTCCCCTGAAGGGGAGGGGTTTGGGGTGGGGCCTCGCCTCAGGCGTAGCGCCTGTTGAAGCGCCTCACCCCCCGGCCCCTCCCCTGAAGGGGAGGGGAGATCACTGTTCGTCCTCACGCCAAGTCGAAAGTGATCGCCCGGGGATGACGGATGCCGCCCGTCGTCCTACATCCCGGATCATGTACCAGTTCGACATCGCCGCCGGATCGAAGGCAGAGCTTTACCGCGATCTCCACGCCGCGCTCGACGCGCTCACCGCCGGGGAGGGGGATGCGGTCGCCAACATGGCCAATGCCGCCTCGCTGATCTGGCAGTATCTGCCCGATCTCAACTGGGCGGGATTCTATCGCATGGTCGGTGGCGAGCTGGTGCTCGGGCCGTTTCAGGGCAAGGCGGCCTGTATCCGCATCCCGGTCGGCAAGGGCGTGTGTGGCACCGCCGTCGCGGAGGCGCGGACGCAGCGTGTGGCCGATGTCCATGCCTTTCCCGGCCACATCGCCTGCGATGCCGCCAGCCGCTCGGAACTGGTCGTGCCGGTGCTTCTGGACGGCACGGTCATCGGCGTGCTCGACCTGGACAGCCCCGAACCGGGCCGGTTCGACGAAGAGGATCAGGCGGGCTGCGAGGCGCTGATGACGCTGCTCGCGCCGCGTCTCGCCGCCATGGCGGGCTGACCCGTTTCGGGACGGGTGGCACTGCTATCGATACAGGCAGGGCACTGGTATCAAACCTTGTTTCGGCTTCGGCGTTGAGGGGGACGTCGTCGCATAGAACAGGGGAATAAGTTTGCCATGCGAAGTTCGTCGCGCCTGATCGTCCTGACCCTTGCCATGGTCGCCAGCGTACCCGCCATGGCGCAGGCCGGGGCCAGCTATCCCCGTCCCGGATTCGATCCCGAACCCTCGCGCGCACAAGCCCCGGTCGTCCGTACGACCTCGGTCGGTGTGCCGCCTGCGCGCGCGAACCGCTGGGGCAGCCGGGTCGGTGGACGCTGGTGGGGCGGTGCGAACGCGCCCGGCGGATGGCCTGCCTATCGCCGTCCGGTGCGTGGCATGACGGTGCCATCCTATTGGACCGACCGGCGCTTCGGGGTGGATGACTGGGCGGTCTATACCCTGCCGCAGCCGCCGGTCGGGTATCGCTGGTCGCGCTATTATGACGATGCCGTCCTGATCGACCAGCGTGGGTCGGTCTATGACAGTGTGTACGGCGTGAACTGGGACGGCACGCCCGATTATGCAGACGCGCCCTATGCGCCCCCGCCGCCGCCCATTCGGCGCGATGACGGGCTGGGGGGTGCCGCGATCGGTGCGGTGGCAGGCGGCGTGGCGGGCAATCTGGTCGCCGGGCGCGGAAACCGCCTGGGCGGTACGCTGATCGGCGCGGGTGTCGGGGCGGTGGCGGGCTATGCCATCGACCGGGCCGAGGATCGCGGGCGGCGTATGGAGCCGGGCTATGACGATTACAGCTATCGGGACCCATATGCTCCGCCCCCGCCGCCGCCTGCCATGGGACGGCGCGTGGTGACGCAGGACGGCACGACCGTCACCACCACGACCACGGTGGGCACGACAGGTATGCGGCCTTCGCCGCAAGCGGGTTATTATGCGGACGGCTATTATTATCCGGCTCCCACGACTACCACAATTGTGGTACAGGGCGCTCCTGTCATTACCACGACGACCACCACCACGACCGAAGTGGTGCGTCCTGCCCCGCGCCGCGCGCGCGTTCGCAGCAAGCTGGTCCGTCGCTGACGCCTTCCCCCAGGGGGGGATTTCAGCCCGAGAGACGCCGGGTTGGAAACCGGGATGCCGCTCCGACTCTCCCGCGGGGCGGCATCCTTTCCATGGTCCAATCGATCGCCGCTCAGCGGCCGTCAAAGGTGACGCTCAGCGGCCGCCAAAGGTGACGAGGCTCTCCGCGCCGTCCGCCGCGATCGCCGAGACGCCGATGAAATGGTCGTCGACCGGCACCTGGGTCAGCACCGTCTTCGTCTCGGTCACGTCGCGTGCGTCGGTCCATCCGGCGACGTCGTTGCGCCGCCAATGAATGCGGTAACGGACCGCGCCCGGCACCGGCGCCCATTCGACCTGCGTGTCGCGGGATAGCGCGCCGCTGATCGTCACCTTGTCGGGGGCGGCCGGGGCGGCGGCCAGACGGCCCAGCGTGGCGATGTTGATCGCCGTCACCTTCGCCAGATAGGGAAAATCCATCTTGTCGATGGTGTCGCCGTACGCGACCGTTCCTTCCTTGCGCAAATCTTGGTGCTGCGCGTCCCAATCCTCATTGGCGACGGAGAAACGGACGGCCGGATAGCCGAGCTTCAGGAACGGCTCATGATCGCCGCCGCGGCCGAAACGGTCGGGCCGCCGGTCGAGGAACACGTCGAGGCCTCCGAGCTTGTCGGCGACGCCGTCGATCGCCTTGGCCAGCGCGCGGCTGGGTCCGTCATCCTCGCCGCCATTGCCCCGCCGCTGGATCTGTTGCGGCAGGTCCTCGGAGGCGCGGATGCCCTCGGAAAAGACGCGGACCCAGCGTGCCTCGCGCACGCCGCCCTGGCCGACCGTGTTGCCGACGATATCGTTGTTGAGCATCGCCGAGACCCGCCAGTTGCGGGCCTTGGCGGTGTCGGCCAGCAGGGTCGAGCCCCACAGACCCTGTTCCTCGCCCGAGAAGACGGCATAGACGATGGTCGCATCGAATTGCTGCTTCGACAATTGGCGCGCGGCCTCCAGCACCAGCGCCACGCCCGAGGCATCGTCATTGGCCCCCGGCGCGTCCGACGTCGCATCCATCACATCCGTCACGCGGCTGTCGATATGCGCACCGACGATCACCACGCGGTTCGGGTCGCGCCCCCGCTGGATGCCCAGCACGTCCTCGACCATCACGCCGTTCGGGGCGCGCGGGCCGGTGAAGCGGCGGTTGATCCGCTCCACGGTGATGCAGCCGTTGCAGCCCTGGCCGATCGTCTCGAACTGCCTGGCCGCCCAGTCGCGCGCCGCGCCGATGCCGCGTTTGGGATCAGTGGTCGTGGAGGCAGTATGGCGCGTGCCGAAGCCGACCAGCGCTTCGACATCGGCCTTCAGCCGGGCGGGGGAGGGAGCGGCGGCGGGCGTCGCGGCGGCGGCGAGCAGGAGCGGGAGGATCATCATACCAGACTGGCCGAGCGGGCGGGGGGAGGCAAGTGGCGGATTTTACGGTCGAAGCCGTTCTGCTCGCCACGTCGCCGCCTGCGCGGCGTCGATCGGATTCGCCTCGGTCTCGTCCCGGTGCATCCGCACGCCATCGGCGACGCCCGGACGACCGGACTGGTGGTCGGACTGCCGGTCGATCAGCGCCGGCGGCTGATATTCGACGGCATCGGCGAGCGTCGCGATGGATCATCTGCTTTCAGGGGATCAGAGAAAGGGGGTGCCGCCGGTAACGGGGATGGTCGCGCCGCTGATGTAGCTGGCCTCGCCGCTGGCGAGCAGGACGTAAGGGGGGGCGAGTTCGGCGGGTTGCGCGGCGCGGCCCATCGGCGTCTGCTCGCCGAAACTCTTCACGGCCTCGGGTGGCATGGTCGAGGGGATCAGCGGGGTCCAGACCGGCCCCGGCGCCACCGCATTGACCCGGATCTTTCGCTCGGCGAGCATCTGCGCCAGCCCGGCGGTGAAATTGTGGATCGCGCCCTTGGTGGTCGCATAGGCGAGCAGTTGCTGGTTGGGCTTGTCGGCGTTGATCGAGGTCGTGTTGATGATCGATGCGCCTTCGCCCATGTGCTGCAGCGCGGCCTTCACCAGATAGAACATCGCATGGATGTTGGTGGCGAAGGTGGTTTCCCACTCCTCGTCGCTGATATCCTCGACCGCCTGGAAGCTGGCCTGATGCGCGGCATTGTTGACCAGGATGTCGACGCGGCCGAAGGTCTGGACGGCACGCTCGACGATGGTGCGGCAATGCGCCGGATCGCTGATATCGCCGGGGATCAGCAGGGCCTTGCGGCCTGCCTGTTCGACCAGCCGCTGGGTTTCGGCGGCGTCTTCATCTTCGGACAGGTACGAGATCACCACGTCCGCACCCTCGCGGGCAAAGGCGATGGCCACCGCGCGGCCGATGCCGCTGTCCGCGCCGGTGATGATCGCCTTTTTGTCGGTCAGTTTGCCATGGCCGACATAGCTATGCTCGCCATGGTCGGGGCGTGGGTCCATCGCCTCGGTCTGGCCGGGCATGTCCTGCTGCTGTTCGGGCTGGGGCGGGGTAGGGCGTTCGTTCATGGACCGTCTCTCCTTGCCCCGACCAATGGGCGGGGCGGGGAGGCGTTCCTGAGAAAAATCGAATCTTAAAACGTATCAATCTGTATTCTGGGGTTCCGCCTCGCTGTCGCGCACAGGCGTCGCTCCGTCCGATCCGGCCCGTGCCAGATGGGTGAGGACCACCCGCTCCAGTGCGTCCATGGCATCGGCATAGCTGTGCGAGTCCGTCGCCAGTGTCTCGATGGCAAAGCCGTGCCCGCGCGCGGCGGCGCGAAAGGCGACACCGGTCGCATCGCCCTGCGCCACGATGATCGCGGCATCCCCGGCCCAGCGATGGATCGCGCGGATCAGCGGCGCAGCGGTCTCGTCGAGCGCAGAGGGGGCTGCGGCAATCTTGGTCAGTCCCTGGCGCAGCTTGCCCAGATCGACCGCGCCGCGCGCCAGCCGCAGCCACTCGGCCGGATTGACCAGCTTCCTGGCATAATGGCGGCGGATCGCGGCGGCGGGGGGCAGCGCGTCGGGTTCGTCCGACAGCCATGGATTGGAGAGCAGGACCTTCGCGAATCCGGCCTCCGCGCCGAACATCGCCAGCGCGGCGGCGGCGTCGCAATTGCCGAAGCCGATGATCCGGGTCAGGTTCGCGGCATCGGCAAAGGCATCGACGGCGGCGGCGATATCGGGACCGCTCGACTCCCAGCCGCCATTGCCACCCGCGCTGTCGCCGACGCCGCGCCGGTCGAAACGGAAGACCGGATAGCCATGGGCCGCGATGCGGGCCGCCATCATCGCCTGGCCCCGGTGCGCGCCCATGCGCGGCTCGTTGCCGCCGGAGACGATCAGCAGGCCGGTCGCGCCCGCCGCTTCGTCCAGCGTGCCGATCAGCGTCGCGCCGTCGCAGGGAAAGGAGATCAGCCTTCGCATGATGCGATCCACTGCGCGATATCCTCGGCCAGCAGGGCGGCGAGTTCGGGGTCTTCCTGCGGCTCGGCCCGGCGCCAGGGCGGGACGGCATCGATCACGCGGTCGGCGGGCGCTCGGTCATGGCCCAGCCGCACGACGCGGCGCGGCACCCCCGGCTGGTCGTGAAGTCCGGCCCCCGCCAGCCCGGCAAGGAAATGCGGAGAGACCCGGTTGCCCGCGACGCGCACCGGCGACTCCGCGCCGAACACGCCATGTTCGTCGCCGCGCAGCCCCGCCGCCGCGCGCAGCCGGATCACGTCGCGCAGCACCGCTTCGCCCGTCATCGGCGTCAGGTGCCAGCGCCCGGCCAGCAGCGCGAACCCGTCGACCAGCGCGCCGCCCCGGATCGACACGGCGTAACAGGGCCGGTCGCCCAGCGATTCCGCCGCCGCCTGATGCGCGTCGCGCCATTGCAGCAGGCTCGCCTTCTCGGTGTCGATCACGCTCTCGCCCGTGCCCGGCCAGTCGGGCAGCGCGCCGCCGATGCCGTGATCGGCCAGCCGCCGCAGCATGGCGACCGCCAGGCTGCGCGTCCGGTTCGCTTCTTCCCAGAACGGCATCGCGACCAGCACGACCGGCCCTTGCGCGGGGCCGAAGCACAACATCGCCTCGCGCCCGCCGGGCCAGTCATAATAGTCGATCAAGCGCCCGCCTTGGATTGCGCAAAGGCAACCAGCTGGCCGAACGTCTCCAGCATCTCGCCATCGACCTCGTCATCCTCGATCAGGATGCCCAATCGGTCCTCCAGCTCGGTCAGCACGCCCGCGACCGCCATCGAGTCCAGTTCAGGCAGCGCGCCGAACAGCGGCGTATCCACGTCGAAACCGTCCACGCGCTCGGCCGACAGACCCAGCACATCGGCCAGCACGCCGCGCACTGCCGCTTCCACTTGCCCGTTCGTCTGGAGTTCCAAACCCTGTCGCCCTGCTCTTTGTAATGTTTGCGACAGCGTTAGTGCGGCGGCGGGCGTTGGGCAACGGGTGTTGGTGAAGGCGTTTGGTGTCGAAGCAAGCACCGGAGCCCCAGGCCCTCCCCCGGCCCCTCCCGCCTGCGGGAGGGGAGAGGTGTCGCGGCCCGGCAAAGCCCCCTCCCGCAGGCGGGAGGGGGTTGGGGGGAGGGGACGCGCTGGGTTTCTCCGCCCTCGCGGTCGTTGTGGCATGATGCGTGCAAATGCTCGGCATGGGGAAAGCGCCGGAGACCCAGACCCTCCCCCAGCCCCTCCCGCCTGCGGGAGGGGAGAGGTGTTGCGGCCCGGCAAAGCCCCCTCCCGCAGGCGGGAGGGGGTTGGGGGAGGGGACGCGCTGGGCTTCTTCGCCCCCGCGGTGGTTGTGGCATGATCGGCGCGAATGCTCGGCATGGGGAAAGCGCCGGAGACCCATGCCCTCCCCCGGCCCCTCCCGCCTGCGGGAGGGGAGAGGTGTTGCGGCCCGGCAAAAAGCCCCCTCCCGCAGGCGGGAGGGGGTTGGGGGAGGGCTGGGCGCTCGGTTTACATTCTCGGCGGCGGTTGCTTCTTCGGCCGCGGGGCGCATGCTCGACTTTGCCGCGTCCGCACTGGTAGATGGCGGGATGACCATCGATCCGCCCGCGTATCCGATCGACCATGCCTTGCGCGGGGCGGGCGATGCTCCTGCGCTGCTCGACCGCGAGGGTGAGCTGAGCTTTGCCGAGGCGGAGGAGGCGGTCGCGCGGCTGGCCGGATGGCTGGCGGCGCATGGTTTCGCGCCGGGTACGCGGGTGGCGACATGGTTGCCCAAGACGCGGCAATCCGCGCTGATGCCGCTGGCCGCACCGCGCGCGGGGCTGGTGCATGTGCCGATCAACCCGCTGCTCAAGCGCGCGCAGGTAGCCCATATCCTGGTGGATAGCGGCGCGGCGATGCTGCTGACCCATGGCCCGCGCGCCGGGACGCTGGAGGAGGGCGACGTGCCAGGGGGCGTGCGGGTGACGACCGAGGTCGGGCAGGGCGATGCGCTGCCCCGATCGATGGCGGATACCGATGCACTGGCGGCGATCCTCTATACCTCCGGTTCGACCGGGCGGCCCAAGGGGGTGATGCTGAGCCATGCCAATCTCTGGTACGGCGCGGTGTCGGTGGCGCAATATCTGAAGCTGACACCCGACGACCGGGTCTTGGGCGTGCTGCCGTTCAGCTTCGACTATGGCCAGAACCAGCTTTTCTCGACCTGGGTCGCCGGGGGCGCGGTCGCGCCGCTCGACTATCTGACCCCGCGCGACGTGGTGAAGGCGGTCGTGCGTTACGGCGCGACGACGCTGGCGGGGGTGCCGCCGCTCTGGACGCAGTTGCTGGGCATCGACTGGCCGGAAGAGGCGGTCGCCTCGATCCGGCGGCTGACCAATTCGGGCGGCGCGCTGACCCCGCGACTGGTGCGGGGGCTGCGGGCGCTGTTTCCGGCGGCGGACCTTTATGCGATGTACGGCCTGACCGAGGCGTTTCGCTCGACCTATCTCGACCCGGCCCTGATCGATGCGCATCCCGATGCGATCGGCCGCGCCATTCCCTTTGCCGAGGTGATGGTGCTTCGCCCCGACGGCAGCCGCGCGGCACCGGGCGAGCCGGGCGAGCTGGTCCATGCCGGGCCGCTGGTCGCGCAGGGCTATTGGCGGGATGCCGAGCGGACGGCACAGCGCTTTCGCCCGACACCGGACCATGCCCGCGCGGTGTGGTCGGGCGATACGGTGGTCGAGGGCGCGGACGGGCTGCTCCGCTTCGTCGGGCGCGATGACGAGATGATCAAGGTTGCTGGCAACCGGATCAGCCCGCAGGAGGTCGAGGAAGCCGCGCTGTCCGGTGGCGAGGCGCGCGAGGCCGTCGCCTTCGGCATCGCCGACGAAGCGCAGGGGCAGGCGATCGTGTTGGTCCTGGGCGGCGATCCGGCGCAGGAGGCGGCCCTGCGCGCGCGGTTGAAGCGCGACCTTCCCAATTTCATGCAGCCGTCGCACATCGCCTGGGCGCGCGCGCTGCCCCGCAACGCCAATGGCAAGCTCGACCGCGCCGCGCTGCGCCGGGAATGGGCCGAAAAGGATATGACGTCATGAAGCCGATGGGGCCGATCCCCCCCGAATTCGCCGCGCAGGCCGGGGCGCTGACCATCGCCGGGCGGAGCGCCGAGACATGGATGGCGGGACGCGACGGGCCGGTCTTCGTCTATGACCCGGCCATCGTCACTGCTCGTGTCGCACGGTTTCGCGCTGCCTTTCCGTCGATCGACCTCCATTATGCGATCAAGGCCAATCCTTTCGGGCCGTTGCTGGAGGCGATGGCGGCGATGGTCGACGGGTTCGACGTCGCTTCGGCGGGTGAGCTGGCCAAGGTCGCGCCGCTGGGCAGGCCGGTCAGCTTTGCAGGTCCCGGCAAGCGCGATGCCGAGCTGGCCGCTGCGATCCGTGCGGGCGTGACGATCAATCTGGAGTCGGAGGGTGAAGCACGGCGCGCGCTGGCGATCGCGGACGGGCTGGGCGTGTGTCCGCGTCTGGCGGTCCGGGTGAACCCGGATGTCGAATTGCGGGGCTCGGGCATGAAGATGGGCGGGCGCCCTTCGCCCTTCGGCATCGATGCCGAGCGGGTGGCTGCGCTCGTCCGCGAACTGATCGCGGCGGGGGCCGACTGGCGCGGTTTCCACATCTATGCGGGTAGCCAGGCGCTCGATACGCAGGCGATCATCGACACGCAAGGGGCGACCATCGCGCTGGCGGCGCGGCTGGCGGACGCTGCCGGGGCAACGCCGCCGCTGGTCAATCTGGGCGGCGGGTTCGGCGTGCCCTATTTCGCGGGGGACAAGCCGTTGCCGGTGGAGAGGGTCGGCGCGGCGCTGGAGCAGGCGCTGGCCGATCGGCCCGCCATCCTGGGCGACAGCCATTTTGCGATCGAACTCGGCCGCTGGCTGGTCGCCGAGGCGGGGGTCTATCTGGCGCGGGTCGTCGATCGCAAGGAAAGCGGGGGCGAGACTTTCCTGATCCTCGACGGCGGTCTGCATCATCAGCTGGCGGCCAGCGGCAATTTCGGCACCGTCGTCCGGCGCAACTATCCGCTGGCGCTGGCCCATGCGATGGGGGCCGAGGCCATGGAGACGGTGTCGGTCGTGGGGCCGCTCTGCACCCCGCTCGACCGGCTGGGAGACCGGGTCGCGCTGCCCGTGGCGCAGGTCGGCGATATCGTCGCGGTGTTTCTGGCCGGGGCTTACGGAGCCACCGCCAGCCCTTCGGCGTTTCTGGGCCATCCCCCCGCATCCGAGATGATCGGCGGACCGGCATAACGCTCTGTTCACCTCTTGGGTGGCATAGCGATATTGCGTAATTTGCCTTTCGTCTCCGTATCCTGGGAGAGGAGGGGTCCAGGAGTAGCATTCGCATGGCATCGTTCGCCCGCCCCTTCTTGATCGCAGGCCTTTGTGCCTCGACGCTGACCGCCTGTTCGACGGCGGGGACCAAAACCGAGCTGCCCTCGGCCGGATATGTCGCGCGCAAGGAGCAGCCGGGCGAGGAATATGTGATCGGCCCGCTCGACACCCTGAACATCTTCGTCTGGCGCAATCCCGACCTGTCGACCAAGGTGCAGGTGCGCCCCGACGGCCGCATCACCACGCCGCTGGTCAACGACATGCCCGCCGTCGGCAAGACGCCCGCGATGTTGCAGGACGATCTGAAAAAGGCGCTGTCCGAATATGTCTCCAACCCGATCGTGTCGGTGATCGTCGAGAATTTCTCGGGCACCTACAGCCAGCAGGTGCGGATCGTCGGCGCGACCGAGCGACCCGCCTCCATCCCCTATCGCGCGAACATGACGCTGCTCGACGCGATGATCGCGGTGGGCGGGCTGAACCAGTTCGCGGCGGGCAACAAGGCCAAGCTGGTGCGCACCGATCGCGAAACCGGCAAGCAGCGCGAATATGCGCTCCAGATCAACGATCTGCTCCGCAAGGGGGATTCGAAGGCGAATGTCCGGCTGGAGCCGGGCGACGTGATCATCATTCCCGAATCGATGTTCTGAGGCAGCGCGCGCGTGTCGAGTATTCAGGACGAGATCCGCATCGCCCTCCATGCGATATGGATACGCCGCTGGCTGGCGCTGGCGGTGGCATGGGCGGTGTGCATATTGGGGTGGCTGTTCGTCGCCCAGATCCCCAGCAAATATGAATCCCGCGCGCGCATCGCGGTCCAGAATTCGCAGATCCTGCCCGATGGCATGACCACGGGGCCGAACAGCCAGATGGATTCGGTCGACCGGGTACGCCAGACGCTGATCTCGGCGATCAACCTGCAAAAGGTCGTGCGCGGCACCGACCTGGCTGCCACGGTGTCGAGCGACGCCGATGTCGCGGCGCGGGTCGCGCAACTGGCGCAGTCGATCAAGATCGAGAACCAGCAGGACACCATCTTCCAGCTGACCGTCACCCAGTCCAGCCCCAAGCTGGCGCAGCAGGTCGCCCAGAAGCTGATCGACATCTTCGTCGAATCCAACCTGCTCGGCGATCGCAACACCACCAACCAGAGCCTCACCTTCCTCGACAAGCAGTTGAGCGAGCGCCAGAAACAGCTCCAGATCGCCGAGGCCAAGCGCGCCCAGTATCTGAACCAGTTCGCCGGTGGCCTGCCGGGCACCGGGTCGGTCGCCGACCGGATCGGCCTGGCCCGGTCGCAAATGGCGCAGGTCGACAGCGATCTGGCGGCGGCGCAGTCCAGCGTCGCGGCGGTGCAGGGTCAGCTGGCGGGCACCCCGCGCACGGTCAGCGAGGGCGGCGGCGCGGCGGTCAGCCCGGCGCGGGCGCGACTGGCGACGATCCAGGGCCAGCTCGCCGACGCGCGCGCGCGCGGCTATACCGAAAACCACCCGGACGTGATCGCGCTGCGTAACCAGCTGGCCGCCGCACAGGCCGCCGCGAAGGCGGAGCCCGCCGGGGGCGTGGCGGGGGGACAGCCCAATCCGCTCTACATGTCGCTCCAGTCGATGGCGGCGGAGAAACAGTCGCAGCTCGCCAGCCTGAAAATCCGCAAGAGCCAGTTGCAGAACGACCTCGACCGGCTGAACGCCAGCCTGGCAACCGATCCCGAAGCGGCTGCCGCGCAAGGTGCGATCGACCGGGATTATCAGGTGCTGAAAGACAGTTACGACCAGTTGTTGCGTCAGCGCGAGCAGGTGGCGCTGCGCGGCCAGGCGCAGAACCAGACCGATTCGATGCGGTTCAGCGTGATCGATCCGCCGACCTATCCGCGCGCGCCCAGTTCTCCCAACCGCCTGCTGCTGCTGACCGGCGTCTTCGCCGCAGGGCTGGGGCTGGGTGTCGGTTCGGCCTTTGCCCTGTCGAAGCTGCGCCAGACCTTCACCACCCCGCAATCGCTTCAGCGCACGATGGGGATGCCGGTGATCGGCGCGATCGGCGAAGTCGTAACGCGCGGGCAGGCGACGGCGCGGGCGCGGCGGTTGAAACTGTTCCTCGGCGGGACGGCGGCGCTGGGCGCGGCCTATGGGCTGGTCCTGGTTGTCGAGCTATTACAGCGGGGAATGGCTGCGTGACCGAAAATGTGAAACCCACCAGACCCCGCCGGGAACCGTCGCTGCTAGAGCGGGCGGCGAACGTGTATGATTTCCAGTCCTATGTGCGCGCGCCCGACGCGCCAGCGCCGCGGCCATCGGACGAGGAGGCCGGACGGACGCCGCCCGTCCCGCCGGTCGAGGCAGGGCCGCCGGGCCTCGTGGCGTATGACGAGCCTGCGCCGTCCTCTGTCGATCACCCGCCTTTCGATCCCTCGCTCAGCGGCATTCCGGCGGAGTTCCTGGCGCAACCGGGCGACGACGAGTTTCTGGCGACCGAATATAGCCCGGTCTTTTCCGATGTCGCGATGGTCGACCGCGCGATGCTGGCGGAAAACGGGATGATCGTGCCCGGCGCGCCGATCGGGCCGCTGGCCGAGGAGTTCCGGCTGGTCAAGCGCCAGCTGATCATCACCAGCCAGCGGCTGGTCGAGGGCGGTGACGAGGACAAGGCCCGGGTCGTCCTGGTGTGCTCGGCACGGCCGCAGGATGGCAAGACCTTCTGCTCGGTCAATCTCGCTTTGTCGCTGGCGGCGGAGCGTGACACCGAGGTGCTGTTGGTCGATGCCGATGTCGCCAAGCCCGATGTGCTGGGGCGGCTCGGCCTGAACGAGGGGCCGGGGCTGCTCGACGCGCTGATCGACGGCAGCATCGATGTCGAGTCGCTGGTGATGCGTACCGATGTGCCGCATCTGGCGGTGCTGCCCTGCGGCACGCGGACCGCCAATGACACCGAACTGCTCGCCTCGGCCCGCACCCGCGCGGTCGTGCAGCGGCTGCTGTCGGCCAATCCGCGCCGTCTGCTGATCTTCGACTCGCCGCCTGCGCTGGCGGCGTCGCCCGCCTCGGTGCTGGCGATGCTGGCCGGGCAGGTGATGATGGTGGTCCGCGCCGACCGTACGCCCGAAAGCGAAGTCGGCGCCGCGATCGCGCTGCTCGATGCGTGCGATCATATCCAGCTGGTGCTGAACAGCGTCGCCTTCGTGCCAGGCAGCCGCCGGTTCGGCTATTATGGCAAATATGGCAAGGACGGCGCGCCGTGACGCTCGTGCGGCCCGCCCTTGTCGGTCTGGTCGGGGCGCTGGCCGCATGGCCGTGCGCGCTCGCCGCCCAGGCTCAGGCTGTGCCGGTCGCGGGTGGAGCCGCATCCAACGCACCGGGTGATGGCTCGGCCGAGCCGTCCGCCGCCGATCGGCGCGACACCGGGCGCGGGTCGCGTGCCAATGTGCCGCAGCGTCGCCGCGCGCAGCTGGCCCCCTATGTCGAGGTCGGGCAGGGGCTGGTCGCCGATCTGACGCGCGGCGATGCCGTCACCTATACGACGCTGGCGGCGGGCGTGAATGCCGAGGTGCAGACCGCCCGGGCGCAGGGACAGGTCAGCTATCGCTACGAACACCGCATCGGCTGGGGCGACCGGGCCGCGGGTGGGGATATCCATAGCGGGCTGGCGAGGGGCGCCTACGCCGTCACGCCCAATCTGCGGCTGGAGGCGGGGGCGCTGGCGACGCGGACGCGCGCCGATATTCGCGGCGAGGCGCCCGGCGTGCTGGTCGGCAATGTCGCCAATGTCTCGCAAATCTATTCGGTCTTCGCCGGGCCGTCGCTGGCCACGCGGGCGGGGCCGGTGCAGATCGGCGCGAATTACCGGCTGGGCTATACCCGTGCCGAGACCCCGGGCCTAGGCGGCGTGGCGGCCGGTCAGCCCCGGCTCGATTATTTCCGCGACAGCTGGAACCACGTCGCCAGCGTCAGCGCCACCGCGCGGCCGGGATCGATCGCGCCGGTCGGCCTGTCGGCCAATGCCGCCTATGAGCGTGACGATGCCGGACAACTCTCGCAGCGTTACGAGGGCTGGTTCCTGCGTGGCGACGTGCTGAAGCCGATTTCGCCCTATGTCGCGCTGACCGCCGGGGTCGGTTACGAACGGATCGAGTCGAGCCAGCGCGATCCCAAGGTCGATGCCGCCGGACGCCCGCTGGTCGACAGCCAGGGCCGCTTCATCATCAACCCCACCGGGCCGCGCCGGATCGCCTATCGCACGGACGGCGTCTATTACGATGCGGGCGTGATCTGGCGCCCCGATCGCCGCACCTCCGTCGAGGGGCATGTCGGCGAGCGTTACGGCTCGCTCAGCATCACCGGGACGGCGCGTTACCAGGCGGCGCGCGACATCGTGTTCCAGGCGGCGGTCCATGACGGCATCCAGACCTTTGGCCGCCAGCTGCGCAACGGGCTGTCCAACCTGCCGACCAATTTCGTCGAGACGCGCGATGCCTTTGCGCAGCAGTTCAACGGCTGCACCTTTTCGGCGGGCGGCACGTCGCCCGGCGGGTGCCTGAACGATGCGCTGCAATCGGTTCAGACCGCTGTCTACCGGGCGCGCGGGCTGGACATGGCGGTATCCTATCAGCGCGGGCGCTCCACGCTGGGGGTGGGGATGGGCTATACCAGCCGTCGCCTGTTCGCGCCGGACGGCGCGCCGGGCCTGATCGTCTCGGGCGTGCAGGATGACAGCTATTACGGCCAGATTTTCCTCGGCCGCGCCTTTGGCCCCAATTCGGGGCTTAACGTGAATGGCTTCGTTAACTATTACGTCTCTAGGTTGGCGGGGGCCGAGGACGTGATATCGCTGGGGTCGACCGCCAGCTATTACCGCAACTTCGGTCGGCTCGGAACAACCGCGTCGGTTGGATTGTACCACTTTCAGGTCGGCGACCTGTCCAGTGCCCTGTCGGCACAGGCCCTGATCGCCGCACGGTATCAATTCTGACCGGCCGAAAGGCACGATGATGTACGAGACCCATTTCGGTCTGGGCGAACGCCCGTTTCAACTGACGCCGGACCCGCGTTTCTGGTTCCAGACGGCGACCCATGGCAAGGCGATGGCCTATCTGGGCTATGGCCTGGCGCAGGGGGAGGGCTTCATCGTCATCACCGGCGATGTCGGTGCGGGCAAGACCACGCTGGTCGGCCATCTGGTCGAAACGCTGGATACCAAGCGTCTGCGTGTCCTGCACATCGTATCCACGGCGGTCGAGCCGCAGGACCTGCTGCGCGTCCTGGCCGGGCAGCTGGGCGTCGATGCGCAGGGGCTGACCAAGGCCGCGCTGCTCGCCGCGATCGAGCGCGCGCTGAACGGCGTCGCGCGTGAGGGGCGCCGTATCCTGCTGATCGTCGACGAGGCGCAGGCACTGCCGCTCGCCTCGCTCGAAGAACTCCGCATGTTGTCCAATTTCCAGGCGGGCGGCCATGCGCTGCTCCAGATCCTGCTGGTCGGACAGCCCGAATTTCGCGAGCGCCTGCTGGGTTCGGCCGCCGTCGAGCAGCTGCGCCAGCGCGTCATCGCCATCCATCACCTCGACCCGATGGAGCCCGAGGAAGTCCCCGATTATATCGCGCATCGCCTGGCGGTCGCGGGCTGGACCGGACGTCCCGATTTCGCCGCCGATGCCTTTGATGCGCTGTACGATGCGTCGGGCGGGGTGCCGCGCCGGTTGAACGTGCTGGCGGGCCGCGTCCTGCTGCAGGCCGCGATCGAGGGTGTCGAGCTGATCGGCCGCCAGACGGTCGAAAGCGTCGCCGCCGACATGGCCGCCGATATGGGCGCGGGTCGCGAGGCCCCGATGCCGATCGCGGTCGAGCCCGAGCCGGTCGCGCCGATCTTCAACAGCGCGGGGCGGTTGGGCGATCCCTTGTTCTCGGCGGGTACGCTGCGCAACGGGCTGGGCCTGAACGGTCAGGCGACGGTCGCTCCGACGCAGCCTGATCCCATCACCCGCGTGACGCCCGAGAGCCAGCCCGCCCCGCGCAGCACGCACCGCGTCGTCGCCCCGCCGCCCGCACCCGAGCCGGTCTCGCTGCGTCCGATGCCGACACCCGCCGCGCCCCCGCCCGTTGCGGCGGAAGAGCCGGTCCCCGTCACCAAGCCCTCGACCGATGCCGCGCTGGAAAACCGCATCGCGCAACTCGAAGCGCGGCTGGAGCAGCAGGAGGCGGCGTTGCGCCGGGTCCTGACCCTGTTGGTCGACTGGTCAGAGATCGACAATCGTGGTGAGGAGCGTCGTGAAGCCGGAGCCACGATCCGACCGGGAGCCTGGGGTCATGCCGCCTGAGATCACGGCGAAGACATTGCCGCTCAACGGCATGTCGGTCGATGTCGAGGAATGGTTTCAGGTCGGCGCGTTCGAGCGCACGATCGACAAGGGCGACTGGGACCGGCTGGACAGCCGGGTCGAGGCCAATACCGATGCCGTCCTCTCGCTGTTCGCCGAGACGGGCACGCGCGCGACCTTCTTCACGCTGGGCTGGGTGGCGCATCACCATCCGGGGCTGATCCGCCGCATCGTGGCGGCGGGGCATGAGATGGCCAGCCATGGCTGGGACCATCAGCGCGTCTTCACCATGACCGCCGACCAGTTCCGTGCCGATCTGGCCCGTGCCAAGGCGGCGATCGAGGATGCGGGCGGGCAGGCCGTGACCGGATACCGCGCGCCAAGCTTCTCGATCGATACGCGCACCCCCTGGGCGCATCCCGTGCTGGTCGAGGCGGGCTATCGTTATTCCTCCAGCGTCGCGCCGCTGCGCCACGACCATTATGGCTGGGCGGAATCGCCGCGCTATGCCTGGCGGCCGCTGGCGGACTCCGACATGATCGAGCTGCCGGTGACGGTGGCGCAGTGGGGTCGGCGGCGGCTGGCGACCGGCGGCGGCTTTTTCCGGATGCTGCCTGCCAAGCTGACCGACATCGCGGTGGGGCAGGTCAATCGCGACCGCCACGGCGCGATCTTCTATTTCCACCCCTGGGAGGTCGATCCCGACCAGCCGCGCGTCGCCCATGCGCCGCTGCGTTCGCGTATCCGCCATTACAGCCGCCTCAGCGCGATGGCGGGCAAGCTGCGCGGTCTGCTCGGCCGTCATGACTGGGGGCGGGTCGATCAGGTCGCGGCCGAGGAAGCGGCGCGGCTGGCATGAGCGCGCTCGCGCCGACGATCCGTATCGCCGATCTGGCGAGCGAAGCCGAATGCGTGCGCATTGATGCCTTTGTCGCGGCGCAGACGGAGGGCACGCCTTTCCACCTGACCGGCTGGTTGAAGGCGGGAGCAAAAGGCTGCGGCCAGACGGCGCATTACCTGCTGGCCGAAGGGGCGGACGGCGCGATCGTCGGCGTGCTGCCGCTCAGCGAGATCCGCTCGCCCTTGTTCGGTGCGGCGATGGTGTCGACCGGCTTCGGCGTCGATGGCGGCGTGCTGGGCGAGGGTGTCGACGCGCTGGCCGAGGCGGCCTGGGGCCTGGCGGGCGATAAGGGTATCGAGTCGGTCGAACTGCGCGGCGGCCCCGTGCCGGACGGCTGGACGGCGGATGCGGGCAGCTATCTGGGTTTCGTTCGGCCGATTGCGGGTGATGACGAGGCCGAGATGAAGGCCATTCCCCGCAAGCAGCGCGCCGAACTTCGCAAGGCGCTGGCCCAGGATCTGGAGGTCGTCACCGGCCGCGATCCCCGGATGCTCGCCGAGCATTACCGCGTCTATGCCGAGTCGGTCCGCAATCTCGGCACGCCCGTCTTTCCGGCCAAGCTGTTCCGTGAGGCGGTGGCGCGGCTCGACGCCGACGTCCTGACCGTGCGCCATGGCGGGCGGGCGGTGGCGAGCGTGCTCAACCTCTATCATGGCGGCACCGTCTATCCCTATTGGGGCGGCGGCACGCAGGCGGCGCGGGGGCTGCGCGCCAACGACCTGATGTATTTCGCACTGATGCGTCACGCCCGCCAACGCGGATGCCACAGCTTCGATTTCGGCCGGTCGAAGGTCGGGACGGGGGCGGCCGCCTTCAAGCAGAATTGGGGGTTCGAAGGGCGGCCTTTGGTCTATGCCAGCCGCAGCGTCCACGGCCCGCGCGCGATCAACCCGCTCAACCCCAAATATGCGCTGATGATCGCGGTTTGGAAGCGCCTACCGGTCCCTGTCGCGAAGATCGTCGGGCCGCCGATCGCGCGGGGTCTGGGTTGAAGGACCTGCTGTTCCTCGCGCACCGCGCGCCCTTTCCGCCCGATCGCGGCGACAAGATCCGCAGCTATCATGTGCTGCGCCATTTGGCGCGCGACTGGCGCGTCCATCTCTGCGCCTTTGCCGAGCGGGCGGGGGAAGAGGAATTGCCGTCCGAACTGCGCGCCGAACTCGCCAGCCATCATATCCTGCGCCGGACCAGGCCGATGCCGGTGGCGGCGGTGCAGGCGCTGGCGACGGGCAAGCCCATCTCGCTGACCGCCTTCGCCCATCCCGGTATGGCGCGCGCGGTCGCGGACGTGCGGGCGCGGCACCCCATTGCTGCGACCTATATCTTCTCCGGCCAGATGGCCCAGTATCGCGGGGCCGAGCCGACGATCATGGACATGGTCGACGTCGACTCCGCCAAATTCGCCAGCCTGTCGCAGACCGCCGGACCGGGGATGCGGTCGGTCCTGAAGCGCGAGGCCCGTCTGCTCGGCCGCTATGAGCGACAGGTGTCCGGGTCGGTCGCGGCGACCCTGTTCGTCAGCGAGGCGGAGGCGGCCCTGTTTCGCTCCGGCGGGGGGCAGGGGAATGTGTTCGCAATCGAGAACGGCATCGATGCCGCCCGCTATGATCCCGCAACGATCGATCCCGGCATTTCAGATGGCCCCCTGATCGTCTTTACCGGGCAGATGGACTACCGCCCCAATATCGATGCGGTGACGCGCTTTGCGGAGCGCATCCTGCCGCTGGTCCGCAGGGCCTGCCCGGCGGCGCGTTTCGCCATTGTCGGTCGTGCGCCGACTCCGGCGGTGCGGCGGCTGGCGAGCGAGGCGGTGATCGTGACCGGCGAAGTGCCCGACACCCGCTTCTGGCTGGCCCGCGCCGCCGTCTGCGTCGCCCCGCTCGATCTGGCGCGCGGCATCCAGAACAAGCTGCTGGAGGCGATGGCCATGGCCCGGCCGATCGTGGCGTCCACGGCGGCGGCGGAGGGAATCGACCATGGCGGCACCATCGCGGTGGCGGGCGACGATCGCGACTTTGCCGAGAGGGTCATTGACGCGCTGAACGGCCCGACGGACCATCCGGCGGCACGGGCGCGGGTTCTGGCGCGCTATGACTGGACGGCGCGGCTGGCACCGCTCGACCGATTGCTGGGGGACATGGCCGCGTGACCGCTGGGGATATCGTCAAAGCGGGGAAACGGGCGAGGGCAGGGCGCTGGGCCTGTCCCCTCGCGCTGCTGGCCGGGGTGGCGCTGATCCTGTTGCTGCTGTTCCGTACCGATGTCGCGCTTCTGGTCGATATCTGGTGGACCAGCACGACCTATGGCCATTGCCTGTTCATCGGGCCGGTCGTGGGCTGGCTG
Organism: Sphingomonas parapaucimobilis NBRC 15100; assembly: GCF_000787715.1. Lineage (GTDB taxonomy): Bacteria > Pseudomonadota > Alphaproteobacteria > Sphingomonadales > Sphingomonadaceae > Sphingomonas > Sphingomonas parapaucimobilis. The sequence continues at coordinate 3,281 of NZ_BBPI01000012.1, read as the reverse complement.
ATCTGGCAGCGGCGCACCGAGCTGGCGCAGCTGACCCCGACCGCCTGGTGGCCGGGGCTGTTCGTGGTGGCGGGCGGCGGACTGTTGTGGCTGCTGGGTGAGTCGGCGACCGTCGCGCTGGTCCGTCAACTGGGGCTGGTCGCGATGCTGGAGGGCGCGGTCCTGACCCTGATCGGCCCGATGGTCGCACGGGGCATGTTGTTCCCGCTCGCCTATGCGTGGTTCCTGGTGCCGTTCGGCGCGGAACTGGAAAAGCCGCTCCAGCAGATCACCGTCTCGATCGTGATGCCGCTGCTCGACTGGAGCGGCATCCCCGCCTCGGCCGATGGGGTGCTGATCCATGCCGGGCGCTATTGGTTCGAGGTGGCGGAGGCCTGTTCGGGGTCGAAGTTCGTCCTGGCGATGGTCGCCTTCGCGGCACTGGTCGCCAATCTCTGCTTCCGCTCGCCATGGCGACGAGCGGTCTTCATGGTCGTGTCGCTGATCGTGCCGGTGCTGGCCAATGGCGTGCGCGCCTGGGGGACGATCTTCGCCGCCGACAAGACCTCGATCGAGGTGGCGGGCGGGATCGACCACATTATTTTCGGCTGGGTGTTCTTCGCGATCGTCATGGCGGCGGTGCTGGCGATCGGCTGGCAGTTCTTCGACCGTTCGCCGGACGATCCCGCCTTCGATCCCGCAGGGCTGTCCGCCATGCCGCGACGCCGGATCGACCCGCTGCTCGCCGCGCTGCTGGCGGTGGCGATCGCGGCGGTCTTCCCGAGCTGGAGCGCCTTTGCCGGATCGCGCGCGGCGGTGCTGCCCGCCCAAATGGCGCTACCCGACGTGCCCGGCTGGAGCCCGGCCCGGCAGGTGACACCGTGGAGCCCCAACTATCCGGGCGCCGATGCGGTGCTGTTGCGCAGCTATGTCGATGGCGAGGGGCATCAGGTCGATCTCGCGGTCGGCGTCTTTGCCCGCCAGCGCGAGGGCGGCAAGCTGGGTGCGTTCGGGACGGGCGTGCTGCACGAGGATGATCGCTGGATCCGCGTCGCCGATCTGGGCCGGATCGCGGGCGGCGACGCGATGCGGCTGACCACGACGGGGCCGACCGGCCAGCCTGTCCAGCGCGACGTTGCGACATGGTATCGGATCGGCGATACGCTGACCCCGGATATGCGGCGCGTGAAACTGGAAACGATGAAGGCCCGGCTGCTGGGGCAGCGTCAGACGGCGGTGGCGGTGCATGTGTCGAGCGAGGGCGACGACCCGCGCGCGATCGAGGCGTTCGTCCGCGCGCTGGGGCCGGTCGATGGCTTTGCCGATCGCCTGACGGGGCGGCGCTGACCCCCCATGTGCGGTATCGCCGGCCTTTTCCATCCCGCCACGCCCAAGCCGGTCGACCCCGCCCGACTGCGGGCGATGATCGGCGCGCAGGCGCATCGCGGACCCGACGGGCAGGGGATATGGACCGCGCCGGGCGTCGGCTTCGCCCATGCCCGGCTTTCGATCATCGACGTGGCGGGCTCGCCCCAGCCGATGGTGGATGGCGAGGTCGCGGTCTGCTTCAACGGCGAAATCTATAATTACCGCGAGTTGCGGGAGGAATTGCGCGCCAGGGGTGCGGTGTTCCAGACCGATGGCGATACCGAGGTGTTGTTGCATGGCTGGCGGCACTGGGGGCCGTCGATGCTCCACCGGCTGGTCGGCATGTTCGCCTTCGCCGTACACGACGCGAAGGCGGGGACGCTGTTCCTGGCGCGCGACCGGCTGGGGGTGAAGCCGCTCCACTGGGCCGAGTTGCCCGATGGCGCGGTCGCCTTCGCCTCGGAGATGAAGGGGGTGCTGGCGCATCCGCTGTTCCGCAGGCGGCCCGATATACGCGCGGTCGAGGATTATCTGGCCTTTGGCTATGTGCCCGACGATGCCAGCATCGTGGCGGGCGTCCACAAGCTGCCTGCCGGGCATTTCCTGCTGATCGAGCGGGGGCGCGCCGTTCCCGCTCCACGTCAATGGTGGGATGTCGACTTCTCGAACCGCGAAAACGGATCAGCCGCGCAACTGGGCGAAGGGCTGCTGGCCCGGATGCGCGAGGGCGTTATCAGCCGGATGGTCGCCGATGTGCCGCTGGGCGCCTTCCTGTCGGGCGGGGTCGACAGCTCGGGCGTGGTCGCGCTGATGGCGGAGGCGTCCCCGCGAGCGGTGCGCACCTGCACCATCGGCTTCGACGAAGCGGGCCTGGACGAGCGCAGCCATGCCCGCACCATCGCCCAGCGCTTCGCCACCGACCATGCCGAGCGGGTGGTCCAGCCGGACGACTTCGCGCTGATCGATATGCTGGTCGCGCAGTTCGACGAGCCCTTTGCCGACGCCTCGGCGCTGGCCACCTATCGGCTGTGCCAGATGGCGCGCGAGCATGTTACGGTGGCGCTGGCGGGGGACGGCGCGGACGAGATGCTGATGGGCTATCGCCGCCACATCTTCCATGCGGGCGAGGAGCGGGTGCGTGGCCTGTTCCCGGCGGAGTTCCGGCGCAGCGTGTTCGGGACGCTGGGCCGCTTCTATCCGAAGGCCGATTGGGCGCCGCGTCCTTTACGCGCCAAGACGACGTTGCAGGCGCTGGGGATGGACGGCGCGGAGGCCTATGCCCGTGCGGTCGGCGTGACGGGACCGGAGGCGCGCGCGCGACTGTTCTCGGCCGAGGCCAGGGCGGCGCTGGGCGGCCACCGCGCGGAAGATCGCTATATCGCCGCGATGCGCGACGCGCCCGCGCGCGATGCGATGGACCGGGTGCAATATGCCGATATGAAGATCTGGCTACCCGGCGACATCTTGACCAAGACCGACCGCATGTCGATGGCGGTCGGGCTGGAGGCGCGCGAGCCGCTGCTCGACCATAGGCTGGTCGAATATGCCGCGCGCCTGCCCGTTTCGATGCGGCTGCGGGGCGGGCAGGGCAAGTGGCTGATGAAGAAGGTGCTGGAGCCTTATCTGCCGCGCGACATCCTGTACCGGCCGAAAATGGGTTTCGTGACGCCGATCAGTGCCTGGTTCCGGGGGGCGCTGGCGGATGAGGCGGCGCGGTTGGAGAAATCGGGGCTGCTCCGCGAGACCGGCTGGTTCGACCTGACCGAGCTGGGGCGGCTGGCGGCCGATCACCGCAGCGGACGCGCGGAGCATGGCCGGACGCTGTGGCAGATGCTGATGCTGGAGCGGAGCCTGGCGCGGCTGTTCGCCTGAAGGTCTCACCCCTCCCCTTCAGGGGAGGGGCAGGGGGTGGGGCGCTTCCGCAGATACCGCGC